>CAVPTR010000011.1:0-89944 GCA_963708595.1 uncultured Verrucomicrobiae bacterium | reverse complement strand
ATCATGACCGGCATCATGCTTGCGGTGGCGCGCGCAGCGGGCGAAACGGCTCCTCTTATCTTTACTGCGCTTTTCAGCCAGTTCTGGATCCAATCCCTGCGAGAACCGACGGCCTCTCTGTCCGTCCCTCATTTACAACTTTTCAACACTCCCCTTTGAACATCAGATCAATATGGCCTGGACGGCATCCTTAGTGCTGGTGATTCTTGTCACCATCGCCAATATTACTGCACAGGTCGTTTTCCGCAGGAAATGACGTGATATGATCAAGACCATGGATCCGCAACCGCCGCCCACAGCGTCCGCGCCAGGATCAGCCGTAGCATCGGTATCATCCGAGCGCGCGCGCCGATTTTTTGAAGGTTCGCGACTTCAACTTTTACTACAGCAAGAAGCAGGCGCTCTTCGGCATTAACATGGAGATTCCCCAGCGCCAAGTTACCGCCTTCATCGGGCCATCAGGATGCGGGAAATCCACGCTACTCCGAAACTTCAACCGCATGAACGATTTGATCGACGGCGTGCATCATGAAGGAGATATCCTTCTCAATGGGAGGAGCATTTACGACAAGAAGATTGAGATCATCGCGTTGCGGCGCAGCATTGGAATGGTCTTCCAAAAGTCGAACCCGTTTCCAAAATCCATCTACGAAAACATCGTCTATTCATTGCGCATTGCCGGGGTCAGTTCCAAGAGTATCCTGGATGAGACGGTCGAGCGCAGTTTGAAGGGCGCCGCGCTTTGGGATGAAGCCAAAGATCGCTTGCAGGACAGCGCGCTCGGCCTTTCTGGCGGTCAAATGCAGCGCCTTTGCATCGCGCGCGCCATTGCGAACCGGCCGGAAATTCTGCTGATGGACGAGCCCTGTTCCGCGCTCGATCCCATCGCCACAGCGAAGGTTGAGGATCTCATTCACGAGCTCAAGCTCCAGTTCACCATCGTCATCGTCACACACAACATGCAGCAGGCGACGCGCTGCTCGGACAGGACGGCATTCTTTTATCTCGGCAAGCTCATCGAGTACGACGAAACGCAGAAGATCTTTACCAATCCCGGCGAGAAGCAAACGGAAGACTACATCACGGGCCGATTCGGTTGATCTCCGCCAGGGACACTATGAGCACAGACACTGCCGCCATGCCGAATACTCACATTCTCAGCACCTTCGAAGAAGCGTTGCGCTCCTTGCGCAACGACGCCCTGATGATGGCCAGCCTCACCGAGCGCAACCTCGAAAACACCAGGAAGGGCCTGTTCGACCGCGATGAGGATTGGTGCAACACCGTGATTGCGGACGACGAAGAGGTCGACACGCTGGAAGTTCAGATTGACCGCGAAGGCGTCAACATCATGCTGCGTTTCCACCCGCTAGCCTCCGACATGCGCAACGTGATTTCGGCGATGAAACTGAGCGTGAACCTCGAACGCATCGCCGATCAGGCGGTCAACATTGCGCGCCGAAGCCGCAAGATGATCGCGCGTCCGGCCGTGGACGAGATTCTCCAGATTCAACCGATCTTTCACTACGCCGAAACCATGGTGAAGGACGCCGTGCGCTCCTTCGCCGATCGCGACCTCGAGCTAGCCCACGGGCTTAAGCAACGCGACGGCCAGCTCGATGAGATGAACCGGACGTTCGCCGACAAGATGACAGATTTGATGTCCCGTCACGTCGAGCACATTCCCAGTTACATGGACCTGATTTTCATTTCCCGATTCCTGGAGAGAATCGGCGATCAGGCTTCCAACATTGGCGAGGACACTGTTTACGCCATTTCCGCCGAGGAAACGCGCCACATCCACCATGTGCACGGTTAAGCTTCCGGTTGCAGGCCGGTAAATCGACCGAAGCGCGACGGCCAACTTTCGTTAGGGGGTCGAGGCAGCCGTTTCGGTCTGTCGGATGGCCTCCTTGATCCGCTCGACGCGATTGTCAGGATCGGGGTGAGTGCTCAGAAACTCCGGAGGTGCGCGACCCCCGGACGCCTTTTTAAGGACTTCCATCACGCGGATGAGTGCATTCGGGTCGTACCCTGCCCGTTTCATGAACCGCACGCCCAGCTTGTCGGATTCCAGCTCGTCGTCGCGCCCGTAGGCGGTGTTCTTGAGCTGGCTGACGAACTGCGCGAGTTGACCGGCCGTCATGCCATAGTCACTCCCTCCCGCCATCACGACCGCGTTCACCAGTCCCTGGCTGAGCTGAGCCTTCGCCATCTGCTCATTCGAATGGCGCCCGACGACATGACCGATTTCATGCCCAAGCACGCCGGCCACCTCATCCTCGCTCTTCAGCAATTTGAGCAATCCAACCGTGATGAACACCTGACCACCCGGCAAAGCGAAGGCATTGACGGTGTCGGGGTCCGCGAGAAGGTGGAACTGATAATAGTAGGGACTCTGGTTGATCTCGACGTTGGCACGAACAAGCCGCTCACCGATACTGCCTACCAGATCCTGTGCACTCTGATCGGGAAAGAGCCCGCCGTGCTGCCGGGCCATTTCCGGCGCGGAATTGAGACCGAGAGCGATCTCCTCCTTGGGGCTTAGTGCGACACGCTGAACGCGGCCTGTGACAGGATTTTCGTATCTCTCCGTGCTGAAGTAATAGGTCGCGATCGCACCAAGGGCCAGCAGGACCCCAATAAGCAATCTTGCTCCGCACCCTCCGCCGCCTCTGGACATTCGGTAAGCCATTTCGAGTCTGCCGGAGAATCATCCAGCCGCGATGAACGTGCCGCCAAGAGCTTCCCAAAACGGGGTAAAATGTGGCTTCATTTCATGGAAGGTTCAGGAGCGGACAACCCTTCAAACGTTTTTCAAAACTAAACCATTTCGTGGAGGCGGACTAAAGAAGTTTTTCTAGTAAAGGCTCAAGCGCGCCGCGCGGCGAAAATACCGTATCGGCGAGGGCCTGCGCCGCCCGGGAGTGCGTTTCATAATCGGCCTCAATGGAACGGATGGCTTCCGCGCAGTCCCGAATGTCGTGAAACACCAACATCCCCTCGGATGGCGCAAGGGCGCGCGTCCAACCGGTTTCCTGGAGCACGACCGGGCGACCAAGCGCCAGATAGACGACGCTGCGGTCGCTCATCCAACCTCCTCGCGAGACGACATATCCTTCCTTCGCGATACCAATCTCTCCCCGGCTCCCCGCAATGAAGCGGAGATAGGAAGGCAATCCTTGCAGACCTCTGAGGCGGGAATGAGATGCCAGCCTGACTCCGCGAAGGGGCCGTAGTCATCCCAATCGGGCGCCAGGTCTGCGGCGATTGCGCATGGGCTAAGCAAGCCTTTCGGAAGGGACCTCATTTTGATGAGGCTCTCGCGCTTGCCGGCATACCGGCGTCCCAGCCATTCCAGTTCAGGGTAGCCGTACCAGTGCGAAATCGTTGTCCATGGGGCGTCCGTGGTAACATTCGGAACGACGCCCAATTTCTGGCGCCAGTACTCCGCCACAACGGGCGGAAAAACGGGGATCCACTCTCGGCCGAGCGTGGGCAACAAAGCTCCAGGCAGGTTCATTGTCGTCCCGACCGTCAGAAAGGCATCGTGCCCGTCCAGGTTCATGTCGCTGTTGCAGACCTCCACCCAGAGTTGCGTGAAACCGGGGTCGACATCGAGGTAGGCTTTCACGGTGCGCGATCCGAGCAGATCCAGGCGCTTGAAATGCCCGGCGTAGTTGATGAACAGGTCGGCGCTGGCTGCAAATTCCCGAAACGCCTCTAGCTGCGGTGATTCGCCGTCGATCAAGAGGCATTCGCAGGAGCGAAAACCATATTCCTCAACCGTTGCCTTCCAGTATTCCTCCTGCGGGCTCGCCAGGCCCGGTGATTCCGGCGGCTGGAGTTCCGGGGAGCTGAGCTGCTCCACGATCCAAACCTCCCAGCCCAGCTCGCGAAAACCGATCGCCCAGTGCATGATCGAGCAAATATTGCCCGCAGCCGAGTGGAGCCAGCGGGCCAGGACAACGCCGAGAACAAGTCTGGGTGCTCTTTTCAATCGGCCCCATGCTACGCGAACTTCGCGAAGGGATAGAGATAATATCGAAATAATTTTCTGAAATCGGGGCCCCGGCACCGCGACAATCTCGTCGGCGGCATTGTCGATACCGGCTACTCGCTGTCCCGCTCGATGCGCAGCTGCGCGGGGCTTTCCAGCTCGATCTGCGGAATGCCCCGATAGAGGGTGATCACACCTTCCAAAACCACAAGCTTTCCGACGAGCGCGCTCTTAATCCCATTTGGAAAGCGGTCTGCGAAACGCGGGAGAAATCTCGCGCGTACAATGCCGACAAAACCGTCTCTACCACGGCCGTCAAAGTTAATGAAGGTCATCCGCCCATCCGGCAGCGCGCCAAGACGAACGACACGCCCGCGCACCTTGACTCTGGTCCCCGCACGCGAAACAAGTGCTCCGATGTCCGTTGCCTCAAGGAGCTCCGACCGACCGTTGTCGTCTTCGCTGGATCTTGCGAGCCCCCAGGCCCCGCGTTTCCGCGCCCTGGCTTCAAGCTCTGCCTTTTTCAGATCTGAAAAGATTTGGCCGCTGCTCCGACCATTGGGGTGATCGGACACCGCCGTATTGCCGTGCCGGATGATGGCAAGACCCTCATTCACCAGCAGCGTGGAAAGGTCTTTGCCGTCAGCGGTCTCTACAAAGGCGCGAATGGCGGGATTGTCACCGCCAGGATCCACGGCTTGCCAGCGAGTGTACACGGTGAACGGATCGCGCAGCTTATCCGTCGTGAAATTTCTGGCAAGATAGGCCGCTCGCAGCGCGGTAGTCTCGGAGGTCTTCAAGTCGAAATACTGAGCCTGCGCCGCTCGACGAGCGCGCGAGGCAGGATTCTTTTCCACACAGTCCACAAAGTACAACCGGAAAACATAGTTCTTGTCGCCGCGGCGGACCGTAACGCTGTCACCATCGCTGTGCGAACCTTCGAAAAACTCGCAACCGTCCAGTCTTTCCCAGCCTTTGGCCAACAAAACCGCCTGCGACACGAGAACCACCCATGCCACCAGGAATCCCCGTCTTCGCATGTCAGCGGGTCCGGTCTGTCAGCAAGCGCTCGACGGCCTTCGGGAACATCACGCCGACATCCCCCTCGCAGCGTACCGTGACGCCCGGAAGATCGTCATGTTCGGTCGGGCCGCGATTGATGATAGCGTAGGGAACACCTCGCCTTGCCGCCATCAGAGGAAATCCGGCGGCTGGATAGACGGAAAGCGTGGACCCAAGCGCGATCACCGCGTCACATTCCTTCACAGCCCGCTCCGCGGCCTCGAGAGTCTTCGGGTCGAGGCTTTGTCCGAAGCTGATGGTCGCGGGTTTCAGCCATCCCGAGCACTCCGGACAGCGCGGTGGTCGCAACGTGGATGAGAACTCATCGAAGAACGCTTGCGGCTCAAAACGTCTCTTGCAAGCGAGACACTCGATCCATCGATTGGTCCCATGCAATTCAATGACTCGCTCCTCCGGCAGCCCGGCCATTTGATGCAGCCCGTCAATGTTCTGCGTGACCACGGCCAGCAACTTTGCCGTACGATGCAGGTCCACAATTGCGTGATGGACAGCATTCGGCCGCGCATCGCGCATCGTGGGCCAAGCCTCGAGCTTATAATCCCAATATTCGATCCGCGCCTCTTCTGAAGCGAGGAACTCGTCATAGTAAACCGGCTGCCGCGTCTGCCATACGCCCCGCGGTCCGCGGAAATCGGGGATTCCGCTGTTGGTGGAAATTCCCGCGCCAGTAAAAATGAGCAGCGTGTCCGCTCGGGAGAGAAATGCTAAGAGTTCGTCCAATAACTAATTCTGCCGAGACTCCACTAATGCTCACTATAACACTCGGATAATCTTAGCGATAATCTTAGAACAACATCAGCGCCGGATTCTCGATCAGCTTGCGCAGGGTACCGAGGTATTCCGCGCCGACAGCGCCGTCCACGACGCGATGATCGCAACTTAGTGTAATGATCATACGCTCGCCGACGACGATCTCATTCTTCGCGTTGACGACGGGCTTTTTCACGATGGCACCCACGGCCAGGATCGCGGCCTGCGGAGGATTGATAATGGCGAAGAATTGCTCGATGCCATAGGCTCCAAGGGTCGAGAGGGTGATGGTGCCGCCCTGATATTCCTCGGGCTTAAGCTTCTTCTCCCGCGCGCGCTTGGCGAAGTCTTTGACGGTGGAGCTGATCTCCCTAAGGGAGAGCTTGTGCGCGTCACGGATGACGGGCGTGACGAGGCCATCATCCACAGCAACGGCGACCGAAATGTTCACGCTTCCATACTGGATGATGGCGTCTCCCGCCCAGGACGCGTTGATGTAAGGGTGCGAGCTGGCTGCGCGGGCCACAGCAAGCAAGACGAAATCGTTGACCGTCAGCTTCGGCAATCCGGCACTTTCGTTGGCACTATTGAGTTCCTTGCGCAGGCGCATGAGCGCGCTCGCATCGACCTCGATGGAAAGATAGAAATGCGGCAGCTGCGTCTTGCTGGCGAGCAACCGCTCGGCGATCACGCGACGCATACCAGAGAGCGGAACTCGCTGGTCGCCTTTGCCCGCCGCGGCTTGAATTTTCGGAGCCGGAGCGGGAGCGGCGGCGGCAGGGGCCGCGCCCTTTTCCGGAACGTCCTTAGCTACGACGCGTCCGCCCGGACCGGAGCCTTGCAGGCTTTCAAGTCCGACGCCACGTTCCGCCGCGATCTTTTTAGCCAGCGGCGAGGCCTTGACGCGGGCGCCTGCCGGGGCTGCAGGTGCCGTGGCGGCCGGAGCAGGCGCGGCTTGGGATTCTGCAGGCTTGCCGCCAGCGGGCGACTCCGCCTTCGGTGCGGGAGGCGCTGAGGAAGCTTCGGCGGTCTCGCCTTCGGCAAGAACAAGAGCCACTTTCTCTCCGACCTTCGCAACACCCCCGTCGTTCACATAGATTTCCTTAAGCACGCCGTCATCGAAGGCCTCCATTTCCATGGTGGCTTTGTCGGTCTCCACCTCGGCGAGGATGTCACCCGCTTCAATTGTGTCGCCTTGTTTCTTCTTCCAGCGCGCGATGGTTCCTTCGACCATCGTGTCGCTCAACTTGGGCATGGTGATAATAGGCATGGGGAATGTGGGGATTAGAGATTCAGACTTTGCAAATCTCCAGCACCTTGTTGATGATCCGTTGCGGGGTGGGGAGCTGGAGGGGCTCTACGGCCGGTGAGTAAATCGCGGGAGCATCGAGCGAATTCACGCGCTTGACAGGGGCGTCTAGGTCGTCGAAGGCCTTCTCCATAATAAGGGTGCAAATCTGCGCGGATACGCCGCAGAAGGCCTTGTTTTCATCTACCAGCACGGCGCGATGCGTCTTGCGCACCGACTTGAGCACAGCCTCTTCATCAAGAGGGCGGATTGAGCGTAGATCGAGCACCTCGGCATTGATTTCATGTTCGGCCGCGAGGATCTCGGCAGCTTTGAGCGCAGTGAGGGCTGATCGCCCATGGGCAATCAGAGAGACGTCCGACCCCTCGCGCTTGAGATCGGCCACACCAAGAGGGATGAGATACTCCTCCGCCGGCACCTCGCCCTTCTCGCCGTAAAGAAGCGTATTCTCCATAAACATGACCGGATCGTTGTCGCGAATGGAGGATTTCATCAACCCTTTTGCGTCGTAGGCGGTCGCAGGGCAGACAACCTTAAGGCCCGGAATGGCGGCGAACCAATTCTCGGGCGTGTGAGAATGGGTGGCTCCGACGTTCGTGCCTCCGTTGGCCGGACCGCGAATAACGATCGGACAATTGATGAGTCCGCCGCTCATGTAGCGGATCTGACCGGCGTTATTGACGATCTGGTCGTAGGCAACGGTCGAAAAGCTCCAGAACATAAGCTCAATGACCGGCCGCAGGCCGAGCATCGAAGCGCCCACACCCATGCCGATGAAAGCCGCTTCGCTGATCGGAGTATCCACGACCCTCTTGTCGCCAAACCTTTTCCACAGACCGCGCGTCACTTTGTATGCGCCGTCGTATTGAGCGACCTCCTCGCCAATGAGAACGACGTTCGGATCGCGTTCGATTTCCTCGGCAAATGCCTGGTTAAGAGCGTCGCGGTATTCGATGAGGGCCATGATTCAAAAATGCGGATTGAGGATTTACGGATGGCTAGCTGAGATAAATGCCACCGTTAGTCGTTGAAGAAGAATCTTCCCGTTCGGCCGGCTTCGGTTTGGCGGTCGACTTCGTAATAAACGTCCTCGAAAATGCTCGCCTCGGTCGGAGGCAAGCTTTCCTCAGCGAATTGGGCCGACGCATTCGCTTCTTTCTTAAGCTCGGCGTCTATGGCTTCGAATTGTTCATCGCTGAGGATCTTTTCGGCAATGAGGCGATTCTTGAAGATCCGAATGCGGATCGTGCTCGTTCTTGTATTTCTCGATCTCCTCCTCCTTGCGGTATCCGCCTTTGTGTTTGGCGTCGGCGACCGAATGCCCGTAGTAACGATAGGTGTCAAATTCGATGACAGTGGGCCGGGACTCTTTGTGAGCGCGCTCGAGCGCCTTCTGGGTTACGGCTCGAACTTCGTAGAGATCCTCTCCATCGGCCTGCTCCCATTCAATCCCGAAGGCCTCCGCGCGCTGGGCGAGACATTTGTCCACTACTGAGGAGCGATCCAGGCTCGTGCCCATCGAATATTTGTTATTCTCGATGACATAAATCGCCGGCAGATCGAACAGCGAGGCCATATTGAGACATTCGTAAAAGCAGCCTTGATTGACGGCGCCATCACCGAGGAAGCACAAGGCCGCGCCTGTCAGCCCTTTATACTTTATGCCATAAGCGAGGCCGAGACCCAGCGGCGTCTGACCGCCAACGATACCATGACCGCCCCAAAAATTCTTGTCAGGCGCAAAAAAGTGCATCGAGCCGCCTTTGCCTTTCGAGCAGCCTGTGGCTTTGCCGTAAAGTTCTGCCATGCACTCATTCATACCCATGCCTGAGGCGAGTGCGTGTCCATGTTCACGGTAGGCAGTAATCACGTGATCGTCGTCTCCCAACAAGGAAACCGTTCCCACCGCAATCGATTCCTGGCCAATGTAAAGATGAAGAAACCCGCCCATCTTGCCCTGGCTGTAAAACTTAAGCGCTGTCTGCTCGAAACGCCGAATGCGGACCATCTGGTGTAGAAGCTCGATTTTCTTTTCGGAATTGAGATCCGCGTTTACGGGCGCTTTCGCGTAATCGACGGGACTGGTTGCGGTTTTAGTCATTCGTACAGATTTCGTGTTTGATTGCCACCTCCTGCCGCTAAGCCCCCTCGTTCCCTGCTGGCGTCAAGAGGGGTATCATTTGCAAAGCGCGTCGCTTTGACAACTCGGAAATCGCGGGATTTTCTTTTCAAGCAACATCTTCTTCGATTGGGATAACAGACATGAGCCTTTCAAGGACATCTGCGCTTCTTCTGTTTGCAACGATTTGCGCTCTCTCCGCCGGCTGCGCGGTCGTGCAGGACATTCAGAACCGACAGGCCAAGGCGCGCGAGGAGCGCGAGCGAGCCGAGTTACGCAAGCAAGCGCTTGTGGAGCACGCGGTTTACCGCTCGGCGGCCGGGTGGAAGAAACAGACCTACCGCAATAAGGAGCTTCTCTCCCAGGCAACTGCCGAAAACGTCTCGCTGGAAATCTCTTTGAGTGAGCAGCGCGGGCTGCTTCTCGTGCGCACCGCGATCGCGATGGATTTTCCTGTGGCTACGGGTAAAAAATCCCATCCCACACCGGCGGGGAACTTCTCCATCCGTGCCAAGGAGAAGAACTATTTTTCCAATCTCTACGGAAAGATTTACGACGCTCAAAACGTCGTTCTCGTTGATGACGCGGACGCTCGGACGGATGCCTTACCCGAAGGAGGCCGTTTTGAGGGCGCGAGGATGCCGTATTGGATGCGCCTAACCGACACCGGCGTGGGCCTTCATATCGGCTATGTCCCGGGCCGCCCCGCATCACATGGCTGCATCCGCGTCAAACGCGATGCGGCAACGGAAATATTTGATCTCGTGAAGGTTGGAACGCCTGTTGTGATCGCACAGAATCCGCCAAGCCTGCCGTAAAGGCGTCCCTTCTCGTTCCGCGCAGGCAAAATTCGGCAGTTGCTACAAGAGATCGAGTTGTTGTCCCGCTGGATTTTGGAACGCAGCCGTTGAAAGCGGCACAAATCTCTCGCTGAATCTCTCCCGCGCTGCAGAAACCTCGAAAAGCCGGCGAATGTTCTCCGCTTCCGCCCCCTCGCCCCGCATGCGTGTACCGAACCGCGAATCGTTCAGAGCGCCTCCTCGAATGTCACGGATACGGCCGAGAATTCTCTGCCGCGCCTCGGGGAGATGCTCCGCAAGCCATGCAGCAAAGACGTCCTTGACGCCATGAGGCAATCTAAGAAGCGTATAACCTGCGCTTCCCGCTCCTGCTTGGCGCGCCGCACGGAGGATGGCGGGGATTTCGTGTTCGTTGAGACCGGGGATCACGGGTGCCACAAGAACGCCCACCGGAATTCCCTCCGAACTTAGACGCTCGATGGCTTCAAGCCGATGACGGGGAAGCGATGCCCGTGGCTCAAGGCGCCGGGCGAGTCCTGCATCGAGCGTCGTGATCGAGAAGCTCACGCACGCTGCCTCAACCTCCGCAAGTTCCCGCAAAATGTCCAGGTCGCGAGTGACGAGATGATTCTTGGTCACAATGGTCACAGGATTGCGGAACGCAGCGAGCACCTGCAAGCAGCGGCGTGTGAGCTGCAGCTTGCGCTCGACTGGCTGGTAGCAATCGGTCACTCCGCTCATTGCAAGAGGTTGAGGACGCCACCTTGGGGACGAAAGCTCACTGCGCAGAATCTCGGGCGCGTCGGTCTTAACCAGGATGCGCGTCTCGAAATCGACTCCGGCCGAAAAACCAAGATATTCGTGGTAAGGCCTGGCATAGCAATAGGCGCAGCCGTGTTCGCAACCTCGATACGGATTGATGCTCGCGCCAAAACCGATGTCTGGGCTGTCCGTATAGCTGATCACGGACCGCGTGCCATCACGCAGATACAGGGTTTTCGGATTTCGAAGCTCTGTTTCAAACTCCTCATCGATAAAGACTTCCAAGCGTTCAAAGCGATTGCCCGGGTTAATCGTAGCGCCCCGCCTCGGCAAGTCCATGGCTGCCAGTAAGACTAATTTTCCTTTTGAAGCTTCTCGAGTTTCGGCCGTATAACCGCCGTGCTGTACGGATAGTTCGGATTGTTCTCGTAAAAGTCCTGATGATACTTTTCGGCCGGATAAAAGGCCTTCAGCGGCTCTATCTCAGTGACGATGGGATCCTTGAAATGCGCTTGCGCAGCACTTTTCGACCTCTCAGCGGCGGCCTTCTGCGCCTCGTTTTCGTAGAGGATAATCGAGCGATACTGCGTTCCGGTGTCCCCGCCCTGCCGGTTCAGCGTAGTCGGGTCGTGAGCTTTCCAAAACAAATCGATGATCTGCTCATAACTTATTTTGTTGGGATCAAATTCGATTTGAACCACCTCCGCATGGCCCGTGCGTCCTGTGCAGACCTGCTCATAGGTGGGATTTTGCACCTGTCCTCCAGCGTAACCACTTATCACGCTGAGAATTCCGGGTACAGTCTGATAAACCGCCTCCACACACCAAAAGCATCCGCCACCCAACGTCGCACGGGCACTCTTTACTTCAGCATTCATTGGGGCGAACGCTATCACAAGAGACAAGAAAATCCACGCCTTCACTTTTGTGAAGATCAGATGAACTTCCCAAACGTGCAACCCCTACCAATTTTCAATTAGCATTGCCAGGTCTCCGACAACACTCTCAATTTTCTTTAAGTCCTTCCGTCGTCCCTTGTCTGCCTTGACTTGCCTCTGCCTCAGGAGCGTCAGCATGTCGCGGAGATCTCTAATCCTCGCACTTGAGAGGTTCTTCACGCTGCTGCCGGCCTCCACCTTCACCCGCACCTTATCTATTTCAGATTCCAGCCGCGTCGCGTAACTCTCGACCGCGTCGCGAAGTTCCGCTCGAAGATCCTGGAGTTCACTAACGACCGCCTTGGTTGGCGAAGCCTCTGTTCCGTCGCTTTTCATTTACGTCTGCAGATAATCATAGTCAGGCAATCTCTCAACACCAGCCAACACTATCCTAAAGCTCGAACTAGATCATATGTCCATTATAAAATATTCATAATTATAGATTTATAGATAATTCGATGGGGAGAGCCTTTCGCAACTCGATATTTCACCTGTCTTGAGCGAAATACATCCGAAGCTGTATCGAGGTGGCCCCGAATAGGAATTTCTCCGTCCCTATTTCACGTAGACAGTTTTAAGACCAAGGAATAAATAAATTCTTCTTCTTCTCCTTAATAGTGTGAATAACTCAGGATCGGGGTGTTCCTGCAAATCAAAGCCGCTGTTCCACGGGATTTAGGCATTGCGAATAATTTGTGGAGGAAAACCATGAGCACGGGGATTTCGCGGTCGCATGAAGGTATACCGAGAAGTTACCCGAACATGTCCCCAAATTACTCACACAGAGAGAGACTTTGATTACCGCCCAAAGTTCCACGTGGAACAATGCTTCAATTTCCCAAAAGACTCACTATTCTAACAGGGATGACTCTTATCCGGATCTTGCTTCTCTCATTGTTTGCGTTCGTCAGTTGCTCGTCGAAACCGGGATCCAAAGAATTGGTGGTTGGGATGGATCTCTCTTATCCTCCTTTTGAGACGATCGACGAAAATGGTAAGCCTGCAGGGATCAGCGTTCAATTGGCTCGAGCCTTGGCGGACTATTTGAAGCGCCCGCTTCGCATTGAAAACATGCCCTTTGTCGGTCTCATTCCCTCCCTTCAGAACGGCCGGATCGATTGCATCATCAGCTCAATGACCGACACGCCCGAAAGGCGCCAGTCTATCGCCTTCTCGGATCCTTATCTTTCAACAGGACTGGCCTTGCTGGCCGGCGTCAATACGGAGATCCCAAGCGCCGCTGAGGTGGACCGTGCAGGCAGAACCCTCGTCGTAAGGCAGGGAACCACGGGCGAGCTCTGGGCTAGGGCGAATCTTAAACAAGCGAAAGTTCTTTCGGTTGAGAAGGAGAACGCCGCCGTTCTCGAGGTCATCCAAGGCAAGGCCGACGCTTTCGTTTACGATCAAATGAGCGTCTGGCAAAACTGGAAGAAAAACCCGGCGACAACACGTGCCATCCTAACTCCTTTGCAAAAGGAATACTGGGCCGTAGGGGTGAGGAAGGATAACGACGCGTTGAAGTTGAAAATCAATGACTTCCTTAAGGATTTTCGTGCGGCGGGCGGCTTTGAGAAACTGGGCGATCAGTTCTTGAGCGAGCAGAAGGAGGCCTTTCGCAAAGAAAAGATCCCGTTCTATTTTTAACCAATTGTGAACAGAGCTATAGTTGGCGATGAAATGGGCGAAATTAATTTTCGGTCTGCTAGTGATGCTCATAATGGGGCAGGCGAACTTTGTACGGGCGGATGATGGCGAAGTGAAATCTCGCGAAGAGATGGTGAGGAAACAACTGGTTGCGGGAGGAATTAGAAATCCGGAGGTCCTTCAAGCGATGACGGAAGTGCCGCGACACGAGTTCGTTCCGAATTCCCTTCGTCCCTACGCATACGCAGACGGGCCGCTGCCGATTGGGCATGGGCAGACGATTTCTCAGCCATTTGTCGTGGCGTTCATGACCCAGGCCTTGGAGCTCAGCAAGGAGGATAGTGTTCTGGAGGTGGGAACAGGCTCCGGTTATCAAGCGGCTATTCTCGGTAAGTTGGCCAAGGAAGTTTATACGATTGAGATCGTTCAACCCCTGGCTGAAACTGCGAAAGGCGTTCTTTCGAAACTTGGGTTTGAAAACGTTCATGTGAGGTTTGGAGATGGCTATATGGGTTGGCCGGAAAAAGCGCCCTTCGAGGCGATTATCGTTACCTGCGCGCCCGATCATGTTCCAGAGCCGCTAACGTCCCAGCTCAAGGAAGGCGGGCGTCTGGTCATCCCGGTGGGAGAAGCGGGAGGAGTTCAGCAGCTCATTCTGCTTAGGAAGAGGAACGGTCAGATTTCCAAGGAGAAGATGCTGGATGTGCGTTTCGTTCCCATGACAGGGAGAATGACAAACGGATTGACGGATGAATAGCTGTGCTGTTAGCACTCGTTGGGACTTGAATTCCATTTGACGGAGATTTTGCGCTTGAGAAACTGCGAGGCGCGATGACCAACGAACATTCGACGCGGACGTCCGAGTCTGGGAGCCTGCCAGGAAACCCGTGAGCAACTTGTTAGGCAGCTTTCTTGATCGTTCCCGCTCGCCCGCGCCGCTTTGGGCGAAAGCCGTAACGATCATCTTTTTGTTCATCATTTTTTCCGTCGTTTGCTGGGCGTTGCTGGCTTCCACAACTCGGAACTGGGAGGTGCTATGGAGATATCGCAACGCCTTTTGGCACGGGTGGCTGCTCACAGTGGCTCTCTCGATTATTTCGCTGATTCTTAGCACGCTGATTGGGCTCGTAGCTGCCCTGTGTAGAAGGTCTTCTGTTCTGATAATTAAATATATATCAATAGGTTACATAGAATGCGTGCGAGGTATGCCGTTGCTCGTATTGATTTTGGTTCTCTTCTACGTTGTCGCGAACGCGATGAACATTACCGATCGCTTCCTTGTGGGCGTTGTCGTGCTTTCCCTTTTTGCCGGGGCGTATATCGCGGAAATTATTCGTGCTGGCATAGAGAGCGTTGGCGCCTCTCAGCGTGAAAGCGCCCGTGCCATTGGCTTGACCACCGCTCAAACGTATCGCTACATCATTTTTCCACAGGCCCTGCGACAGGCCCTGCCTCCATTGGCGGGGCAGTTCGCGTCCCTAGTCAAGGATTCATCACTGCTCTCGATCATCGGTCTTGCCGAGTTCACGTTCACGGCGCAGCAGGTCAGTTCGGCCACCTACAGCACCCTGGAGAGCTATCTTCCTCTCGCTATTGGTTATCTGATACTGACGCTACCTATATCATTGTGGACAAATACCTTGGGACATAGTTTTCGCTATGAAACCTAGCACGTTGACTACCATAGCGCTGACGTTTTGCACAGGTGCATGTGCGAAAGTGACAGGGAGCGGTACGGGACAGACTCAGGCGTCCTCCTTCGGTGGGAAGATCGGTCTGGAAAGAGGACGAGAGCTTGGTTTCAATGTTGAGCAAGAAACAGGATTCTAATCTACTTCGCCTTGCTCAGCAGAGCGCGGCTCAGAAAGCGATCGAAGAGCAAGCTGCGTCACGGAGGGTCCCGCGAAGCATGTATCGGACAACAGAACCGCCCTTGCCGGAGCCGGATCTCTCTCTTCCCGTCTCGGACGTTCCACGTCCAACGGCTAACCCCACACCCAGCGAGAGCCCGCAGCCAGGACAATGACCATAACGTGCGAAGGTGTCGGCAAATGGTTTGGGAGTCATCAGGTATTGAGAGATGTCAACCTTGATGCTGCGTTTGATCACACCATCGCATTGATTGGGCCGTCGGGCGGCGGAAAGTCCACCCTGCTGCGAATCCTTGCCGGCTTGGAGCATCCTGACAGCGGAACGATTCTTCTGAACGGGCGGCGCCTTATTTTCGAAGAAAAATCGCTGAGCGAGCACCGTCGCAAGGTCGGCGTGGTATTTCAGGCCTTCAACCTTTTTCCGCATCTCACTGCGCTGCAGAATATTCTGCTGCCGCTGGAAAAAGTTCATCGTCTTGCGGACTCCCAGCAGCGAGCGCTAAGGGTCCTTGAGCGCTTGCGTCTTGATACACATGCTGGCAAGAAACCCTCGCAATTAAGCGGTGGTCAGCGCCAGCGCGTTGCGATTGCCCGTGCACTCGCCATCGAACCGGAGTTGCTCCTGATGGATGAACCGACATCCGCGCTCGATCCGGAGATGACTGCAGAAGTTCTTGACGTGATAGCCGGTCTTCGCGAAACAGGCCAACCCGTCGTCGTGGTGACGCATGAAATGGGTTTCGCTCGCGAAACGGCGGACCTCGTCGCTTTTGTGGCGGACGGAGCGATTCAGGAATGCACAGAGGCGCATGAATTCTTCAGCCAGCCGAAAACCGAAGCGGCACGAAGGTTCCTTGCGCGCGTTCTCAAGTATTGAGGCGGGCGGCGGAGCGTTCGTTGAGCCAACCGAGAATGTCGGCCAAGACGCTGTCCTTGTCCCAGTCGTTCCACAAGAGGTGGTAAGCCTCTGGATAAAGCCGGAATGTCTTGTCGGAAGCCGCAAGGCTATCGAACCACGCTCTGGTCTGGTCGGGACGAAGAAAGACGTCCTGACCCGCTACGAGCACCAGACAGGGCGTCCTCATCTTCGCCGCGATAAGTTCACTCGACTCGATCAAGTTCCCGAGTTGATGGAGAAATCGAAATGTGAATGCCGTGATATAGTACGGAGCAGTTTGAATGCGCTGTGCGTGCTCCTCATCCCGGGTGACTTGCAGGGGCTCCAGCTTACCAGAGACGAACCACGCGGGATAGAAGCGCAGGCGAGGCAAGGCGGTTGAAAGAACACGGACGATCTGACGCACCATCCAGGGCGTCGGCTTCATCAGGCTTACGACCGGCGCGGAAAAAACCGCGCCCCGCACGGGCTCGTCAAATCGCCCGTTTACCAGCATCCAGGAGAGAATCAAGGCGCCCATACTCTCGCCGCAAACCCAAAGCGGCGTCGCAGGTTGACGGGAGTGCATTTCCCGCGTAAACGCCGAGATGTCGCGTGAAATGGCTTCGAGGTCGAGAGCCGCTCCCCGGCGGCGATGGTGCGGATCGTTGCCCTGGCCTCTCAGATTGAGTGCGAAACAGGCCAACCCCGCTTGGTGCAACGTTTCGCCAAGCGGCTGGAAGTCCGTCGCCGCCCCGCTTAGGCCGTGAACACAAATCAGCGCGCCGCTCGCCTTTCCACGCGGCAGCCATTGCTCGCAGGGAAAGATTACACCATCAGGCGCCTTCCAATCGAAATGCATTGCACGGAGATTCGGATTGCTTTTCCTCGGCTGGCGCAAGCAATTTCGCCCATGCGATCGATTATCGTTAGCTTTCTTGCCGCTTATTCCACCGTTGCCACCCTTTTTGCAGGACACCTCGATGTCGCGATTATCCAGTTTCCGGAGGAGAAAGCGCCTGCCGAACTCGAGAGCGCCCTGGCGAAAGTGAACCTTTCCGAAATAACGAATGCCGATCGGACGCGGACTAACCAACCCTATCTGAAGGGGGGCTACGTACTCTTCGCGCAACGCCTTCCGGCCTCGCCCGGTTCCAGCTTCTCGACCGCTACGCGATTGAAGAACGCAAGCGCGGAAGTCGAAGGACAGCTCGGACCGAGCAGGGTATCGGTTTCGATTTCACTGATGGAGGGAGTTAGGGCCGGCTTGCGAACGTTCCAGAAGAAGGTTTACAGCGGTTCTGGAGCCCTTCCCCCCGGTTCGCCGCGCGTTCTTGGTGTCCGGCAGATCCGCGGACGGTTCCCGAGCATCGTCAAGGGGCAAACAAAAATGGAAAGCTATCATCTGACCACCGTTGTCGTCGCGCAGTATGCTCCTTAGATAGGATATAATACTTGCTTCTCGTCCAAGGACCACAGTCCGGCTGGACAGGGGCGCTTTTTTTCCCCCAACGCCAGGCTAAGGCACCCCGAACGGGCATACAAGCCCTGGTGTGATGGGAATCGTTCGAACGCGATCAAGGGGATGCTTAATTGCAGCAGATCACACCGGCCTTGAACCAGTGCGACTTTTCTTGCGTGATACGGCAAAGGGTAGCCAATGCTTGCTATCGCCTCTGCCCTTTTGCTTCTTCCATTTCCAAATTTTGTCTTACTCTAAGCTTTACAATTTTGCTTATCAAGGCGTAAGGGATGGGTTTATCGAGTGGAAACCGCAAGTTCCCCTTTGCTCCTTCATAAGCTGATATCTCGGTCTTGAGTTTCTCATCCCCCTTTGGGGGAGGATAAAACCCGATATGCTTTTTGAAAGCGGCAAAATAGACCAAGTTACCTTTTCGCGTGAAGGTCGGAATTTGATACTTGATTGTTTCCTCTGCGTCCGGCGCCGCTTTTCTAATTGTCATCCTTATCTTTTGTAGAATCTCCTGAACACCGTGTGGGAATCCCGCAATATACTCATCTATGTCTTTGGGCGCTTTTTGCTTGGTTCTCATCTTATTTCCTTCGTAAGATCCTGAATAACATTTTGGACCGCCCAACGACCCGAGCTCAGCGACCGGGGCCACGCTGGCAACCGCAGAGCGGTGGCCGGGTTCGCCGCACCGCGTGGTTGGGGTTTCGTTTATGGCTTGAGATCAGTTGCTGCCTTGAGGCTGCCGTCCATATACATGGGCACCGATTCGTGTATGTGCGTGATGAGCCACTGACCGTTGACCTTGCGGAAACAGAGGCTCTCGCGAAACCAAACGTCAGTGCCCTCGCCATCGGTTCTTAGTCCGGTCAACCGGTTCAAGCTATGGCAGTAGGCGATGTCGTCGCCAGTCGTGATTTTGAGGTCGCCAATTTCGTAGCCGATCGGGCCGCTCCACGTTGCGAACCAGCCCGCCAGATCCTCCTGGAGAGGCGACTGTTGGAGCGGCGTTTCGAGGAAATACCCCACGGAGTCTCTGGTGAAATTGGATAGCACCCCCTGCGCGTTCTTGCTGCGGATTGCGTTCGCCCGCGCGTCTATCGTCCCGCGAATCTGGGCTTCGTCTTGTGATCTGGCGTTTTCGGTAATCATGGTGGCAGATGTTGGTTGTTTGCCGTTTTGACGGATGATCGCGTTGTGCGTTCAATGACTCAACGAACGAACCGGCCCATTTCGGACACGGTCGGAGGTTTTTCTCAGGGAGCACGCAGAAACGCCTCTTACAAGGCGCCTTCCGCGCAACACTGTCGTCGTGGCGATCGCCCGCGAACTCTGCGCCTTCATTTTTCCATTAGGATCAAGTGTACCATGCCCCGACACCAACTCGAACCGGAAGTCACGTGATGAGAAGACGGCGGCAGCGGTGTCACCCTCCAGGACGAATTCCGGACCGTCAACGACTTTTACGGCGGTCAAGTGGGGGCGGAGGCTGGCGTGCAATTCGGTCCGCTGATGATCGACTTCCGCTGCAAGATTGCCCTGGGGCAGATGCAACAGGTCGCCGACGTCAACGGCGCGACGGACGTGCTCAACCCGGACGGGTCGATGACCTTCTTTCGTGGGGGCTTATATGCCCTGCGGAGCAACATCGGCCGCCATCAGCGCGACGAACTTGCGTTCATCCCCGAGGTGGGTCTCAACGTCGGCATCCAGTTGACACGCCATTTGAAACTCTTCGTCGGCTACTCGTTTCTGTGGATCAGCACGGTGGCCCGCGCCGGGGAACAGATCGACCCGGTAATTAACGTGTCGCTGTTCCCGATAAGGTCGGGAGACGGACCGCTCGTAGGGCGAGCTCGGCCGGCGTCCAAATTCCACGGGACCGACTTCTGGGCCCAGGGGTTAAACTTCGGACTGGAACTGAGGTACTGACTCGTTGGCATGGAAGAGAGTGCGACGCGGAGCTGGTCGGATAGCCGATGCCGCGCCGTGTGCGATCTGCACCATTTAAGAGTCGGCATCAGTGGCATGCGCAACGAATCGCGTTGGCTGCGTGGAGCCGTCATTCATCCATCAGGCTTCTCGAGATACAGAATGAGGCTATTCAATTGCGGCGCCCGCGAGGCATTTGAGAAAGGCATTTCTCTCGCTTACTCCTGTGTAGTCAGATACCTGGAGCATACGCGGTGAACACCTCTATGACCTCAACCGACTACGCATCCGGACCGGATATGAAGGGCGTGCCCTTTGCCTAGTTAGCCCCCCAAACTGTAAGCAGTTTTGCTGCCAGTAAGAAACCGTGGCTTTTGTGGTGCTGGTGCCACGGTTGCGAAGGTTTGAGATCGGCAGTTATGACCGACCGCCCATTGGCGCAGATGCCCGATAGTTAGCCAGATCTGACCGACTCAGGCCGATCTCAAATCACTAAACTCGAAACAGAAAGAAATGTATGCCCAAGAAGTTGTCAAAGAAAACGAAAAGCCAGCGCAGCCGTGAGCGAGCCCCGCTTGAGAAGGTACACCTCAACCGCTGCCGAGAAGCGGCAGGAGGCAGTCCCGTGTCACCACCTTGAGGAAATGACAGGGGCGGACCTGACCAAATTACCCGGGCTCGACTTGCTGGTAGTGCAAAGAATCCTTTCCGAAATCGGTCTCGATATGACTCGCTGGCCAGCGAAAAGCACTGCTACTGTCACTTTGGCTTCAAAAGCAGCAAGGGCCTTTTCGGCGTGTTGATCGCACTCCATGATTTTGAACTGATAGCTACGCTCTAAGATAGGCTTCTTCTAGCGCAATCGATGAGTCTCTCGCGTCCTGCGGAAGGTTGGACCGTTTCGGTGCAGGCTTTGATAACGTTTTCAATGGCTGGCGGGGCTTTTTTGGGAAGTCTTTGCAAAGTTTGTCCACAACGTGTTCAATCTCCGAGTCCTGCCATGAAACTGTATCGCGGTCTTTGTAACGTTTTGAGGGATCGTCTGGCATAGGTGTTGGGGATAGGCAACCATCTCCGATGTCCAAAGTCGAGAGAGTCCGGCGATCATCGACCAATCTTCGTCAATACCGAGCGTCCAAAGTCACCTGCCACCGCTTGCTTCTGGCAGCAAAGGCTGCCGTGCAGCCGACGTGCCAGAAGTCCCGAAAGGACGGTGGTTAGGTGAACTGCCTTCGGGTTTCTTGCCATTATGGTCGTATGAAACCGTCCTCGTGTGCTGCCCACACCTCGGAGACCCTGCCATTCTTGAATATGATCGAGGCGTCGGGGGCCATCCCGATCTGATAAATCCAAATATCACCACTAGCAGCTTCGGGAATGCTACTAGGCTTGCCTACTCGGCTAATTACCTCTTCGTGAGTCCAGTGATCAAGGGGTGGTCGAAGCGATATGAATATGGCGGCTTAAGCAGCACCCATGCGACCAAAGCAACAACGAACACGGCGACAGCATACATAGCATGACGTGCTGGTGGACGTTTCATACCTTTTCCGAACGTATTTAGAATGATGTGTCGGATATTGCATTAGGATGATACTCGTACAAGCGATGCGGCTCGGAATACGCCCAGGATCCGCAGAATTCATGGTCAGTCAAATCGCCCAATCATAGCAAAGGATGTGTTATTTTGTCGAGGATACCCTAAGGCGAAGGTAGCCGTCAATTCCTGCAAACTCGTGAGCTGCAGTCCGGAGTTCACGAGGAGGCCGCAAATATCGGCGACGAAGAGGTGGGTGATTTCTAAGTGACAGTGCTGGCGCCCGCTTCAAGCTGCTGCGCTCTGCGTGAGTTGAAAGTAGCGGGTGAGAGAGCTTCGGTTGTATCCGAGAAGCGAGCGGCACTACCCGGCCAGTTGGGTCTCCTCGGCTGGCTCGCCGTATGGATCGAGTCGCCTGTTAATACGCGTTTTGAAGACATACTAACATTTTTCCTCGCATCCTGCGCACTCGAACTGAATGGTTGGATGCCCGATGCCGTAGCGATGAAGCAAATCCTCGCGGATGCGCGCCAGCAACGCGTCGTCGAGTGTCGAGGTCCTTTTGATGAGGTGGGCTGTCAAGGCGACTTCGGTCGTGCTTAGCGCCCAAATATGAAGGTGATGGATTCCGGCTACCTCCGGCAATCCGGCGAGATAGGCTCGGACGGCGGCGGGGTCCACGCTTTCGGGGACGGCGTCGAGGGAGAGGTTGAGTGCATTGGTTAAAAGCGTCCAAGTGCTGAGCAGAATGAAAAAGCCAACAAGCAAGCTCACCAGCGGATCCAGCAACCCCCATCCCGTGAAGAGAATCACCCCACCGGAAATCATGACGCCGGCGGATACCGCCGCATCGGCAGCCATATGAAGAAATGCGCCGCGAACGTTGAGGTCTTGTTTTCGGCCGGACATGAAGAGGAGCGCGCTGGCGCCGTTAATAACGATGCCGAGCGCGGCGACCCAAATCACCGTTCCTCCCTCGACGCGCGGTGGATCATGAAATCGCTGGATCGCCTCCCAGACAATGGCGCCCACTCCGATAAGCAGCAACAAGGCATTAAAGAGAGCCGCCAAAACGGTAGCCCTCTTCCATCCGTAGGTTCGGCGCGGACTTGAAGCTTTCTTCGCCAGTTCGGTGGCGGCCCAAGCCATCACGAGGCCGAGCACATCGGCGAGGTTATGGCCGGCATCGGCCAAGAGGGCGAGCGAGTCCGAGAACAGGCCGAAAGCGATTTCAAGGACAATGAAGCCGGCATTGAGGAAAATCCCAATCAGAAATGCCCGCCCAAAATCCGCCGGCGCATGATGCTGATGGCCATGTTTGTCATGGTCGTGCCCCATGCGCAAAGTGCGCCGTGAAACACGCGTCCTGTCAATGGCATTGATCTTCTTTTCTCCGGGCATTTCGCCGTGTACGTATGCCGCCGAACAATGAATCCCACCCGGATCAGTTTCTTTCAGCGCCTTGGCAGCACGCTGGGTTTGTGGGCGCTGATCGTCGCCGCGCTCCTCGCGGGTTCCGAATACGGATACTTTCTGCTGATCCTTTTCATGGCGATGGTGGCGCTCTACGAGTATTTCCACATGGTGAAGGAATTGGGCGCATCCGCCTTCACGCTCACCGGAATGCTTTGCGGCGCGATCTACATGGTCGCGAGTTTCTTTTACCTCCGCACGCAGGGACCAGACCATTCGTACGATCTCGAAATGGCAGTTCTCGTCGGCTTTCTCTTCGTCGTATTTTCGCGTCAGATGTTCCGTGCTTCGGCGAACCGCGATTCCCTGGAGGCGATCGCTTACACGGTGTTCGGGCTACTCTATATCCCGTGGCTCTTCAACTTTCTCACAAAGATCATTTATCTGACGCCTCGCACGGAGAATGGGGATACGACCGGACAGTTTTATTTGATTTATCTGATGGTGGTCACAAAATTCAGCGATATGGGCGCATATGTCTTCGGCAGCCTTTTCGGACGCCATCCGTTTGCCCCGCACATCAGCCCCAAGAAGACCTGGGAAGGATTCGTCGGTGCTTTGCTCCTGTCCTCCCTGGGCAGCTACTGGCTCTACGCGCTGATTCCGGGGCGGCTTTCCGCGCTGCGGCTCGAGGACGTGGTCATCCTCGGCCTTCTGCTTGGAAGCGGCGCGGTTGTGGGCGATCTGGCCGAGTCCATCATCAAACGCAGCACGCATGCCAAGGATTCGAGCCGGATCCTGCCGGGCATCGGCGGCACGCTTGATTTGATCGACAGCCTGCTCTTCACGGCACCGCTGATGTATTTCTACCTTAGGCTGGTCATCGGCGTGTCATGAGAACCCGCCGCATTGTCATCCTTGGAGCCACTGGGTCGATCGGGAAAAGTGCCCGAAAGGTGGCACGGGACATTCCGGATCGCATGGAAATTTCCGGTCTCTCAGCGCATTTCGACTGCGAGGGACTTGCCCAGGCCGCGAGCGAGTTTCCCAGCGCGAAGACGGCGCTTTCGTCCGGTCCGGACGGCGAGCAACGCCTCATTGATCTGGCGACCCTTCCTGAGGCGGACATGGTTCTCATCGCCATCGTCGGCACTGCCGGACTCAAACCTGCGCTGGCCGCCATCGAGGCCGGAAAGGATCTCGCCGTTGCGAGCAAGGAGATTCTCGTGATGGCCGGCGAGATCGTCATGGCTGCAGCCGCTCGCAAGGGGGTGAATGTGCTGCCCGTGGACAGCGAACACAACGCCATTTTTCAATGCCTGGACGGCCGGCCTGGCACTGCTCCGCAGCGAATCATCCTCACCTGTTCCGGAGGCCCGTTTCGCGCCACTCCTCGCTCCGAACTGGATCGCGTGACGCCGGAGATGGCGCTAAAGCATCCGACCTGGTCAATGGGCCGCAAGATTTCCATCGATTCGGCGACGCTCTTTAATAAGGGCCTTGAGATGATTGAAGCGCGCTGGCTATTCGACGTCTCCATGGCGAAGGTGGACGTGGTCATCCACCCGCAAAGCATCGTGCACTCCATGGTGGAATTTGTGGACGGCTCGCTGCTCGCGCAACTCAGCCACTCGGATATGTGCTTTCCCATCCAGTACGCCGTCACATGGCCCGAGCGCGTGTCGAACAGCTTGCGTCCGCTCGATCTGGCAGCGCTTGGGCGGCTTGATTTCGAAGCACCGCGTCGCTCGGATTTTCCGGCGCTCGACCTGGCGCGCCGCGCTGGGGAAGCCGGAGGTTCCCTGCCCGCGGCCCTCAATGCCGCCAACGAGGTGGCTGTCCAGGCCTTCCTCGAACACCGCATCCGATTTCCCCGGATTTGGGAGATCGTTGAGCGCGCGATGGATGACTGCCCTTTTCTCGCACACCCCTCTCTCGATGAACTCTCACAAATCGACCGGAGTGCAAGGGAACTGGCGTCTGAGGTGATAAATTCCGGCAAGTGCGCAGCATCCAACGTCTGATTCTTGTCCATTCACACGCCCGGCGGATCGATCGCCCAGATTCGAAGGGCTCCTTTTTTTCCCCGGATTTTGGTTTCACCCAGATCCCGGAGGGCGTGCCCACCGCTGAGGGCCGAGCGGGTTTCGTCGCTGCAGATGACGCGGGCCTGAAAGACGGTCTCCTTGGTAAGCCTCTCGAGCCGTGAGGCCAGATTCACTTCGTTCCCGATCACTGTGTAGTTGTAGCGTGTCGTCGACCCGACATTGCCTGCAACCACGGCGCCGGTGCTTATTCCGATGCCCGTACACAGTGGCAAAAGGCCTTGCTCGCCGCGTTCCCGGTTCAAGCTTTCCTCAGCCTGGAGAATCGCCAGCGCAGCGTAAACGGCTCGATCTGCGTGATCAGCGACTCCTACTGGCGCCCCGAAAATCGCCATTACCGCATCTCCGATGTATTTGTCCGCGACTCCACCCGCAGATTCGACCGCACCGGTCACCTCAGTAAAATAGGCGTTGAGCTGCTTGACCAGCGCCTGAGGCTATTGCGTCTCGCTGAACGTAGTGAATCCACGCAAGTCGGAGAAGAGCGCGGTCCTGACGGCTCGGGCGCAGCGTCCCAAGCGGTGCTTCATTTTTCGGTCGCCATTGCTTTTCTATCCCGTTAGCCTCCGTGAAACTCGAAATCAAGCATGGCAATCATCAAGGAGTTCCGTGAATTCATCGCTCGTGGCAATGTGATCGATCTGGCTGTTGGCGTGATCATCGGCGCTGCCTTTAGCAATATTGTCAAGTCGTTTACCGACGACGTGATCATGCCTCTAATTGGCAAGATTCTGGGAGGCTTGGGGGGACTCAATTTCAAAGATTACTTTATTCCCTTGGATGGCCAATTCACTGTCTACAAGACACTTGAGCAGGCAAAGGCCTCCACAGCCGTGATCGCCTACGGCTCTTTCATTACGATTGTCATCCAGTTCCTCATTGTTGCCGCCTGCGTGTTCGCTCTGGTGAAGATCATCAACGAGCTGAAGCGCGACGCGGCCGGCCAGCCGCAGCACACAAAAACCGAAGTCTTGCTGGGAGAGATTCGGGATCTTCTGAAAAAGGACCGCGCGGCCTGAGTCGATGCACCGTCCGCGCTTCGGCGGAGGCGGATTGATTTTTAAGGGTTTTGCGGCGAGGCTACGGGTTTGCCGGTTATGGTTGCTAGTGTTCTGAAGTTTCTCTTTATCTGCCTCGAGGTCATCCTCCTCTTCAACCTCCTCATCCTCGTCCACGAACTGGGGCATTTTTTGGCTGCGAGATGGCGCGGATTGGTTGTCGAAAAATTCGCCATTTGGTTCGGCAAGCCGATCTGGAGCAAGACGATCAATGGGGTCGAATACCGTCTGGGGTCTATTCCCGCGGGCGGCTTCGTGGCGATCCCCCAGCTTGCTCCAATGGAAGCCCTGGAGGGAAGGGTCGAAACCGATCGCAGTCAACTTCCGGCCGTCAAGCCGCTTGACAAGATCATCGTCGCCGCCGCCGGTCCGGCCTTCAGCCTCGGGTTGGCGTTCCTGATGGCTGTCGTCGTTTGGTTTGTCGGCAAGCCTGAAAGCGAATCGGACTCGACTATTATCGGGTATATCAAACCGGGAGGACCTGCGGAAAATGCGGGGCTCCGCGTCGGAGATCGCATTCTTGCTGTGGATGGTCACCCCGTCCATCGCTTCATGGGAGGGACCGATGGAGTGAAATGGCGGGTCATCCGCAGTGAGGGTAACACGATTTCGTTCAAGGTTGATCGCGGCGGCGAAGTCCTGACGATAGATTCCGGCTGGGCAAAGCCAGTCACGGCCGGTTGGCGGCGTCCCGCTTTGCGCGAAGTGCAGATTGGACCGCGCATCGTGCCGGGCATTGGTTTTGTAATTCGGGGTTCGATCGCTGACAAGGCGGGACTCAAGGCGGACGACCTGATTGTTTCCGTCAATGGGAAGCCTATTCTCAATCTCGAGGAGATCGTTCCTTTTCTTAAGGAAAACGCCGGAAAGTCGATCACGCTCATCGCGAATCGCAAGGGCCAAATGCTTCCTATTGAGCTGCCGGTTCCTTCAGCCGCGGCCGGCAATCCGAATGCGCCGATGGATCTTGGAGTTGACTGGGGCCGGGTCGTCTTCAGCCACCCGACGCCGTGGTCGCAGGTCAAGGATGCAGCGACGAGCATCTTTCGGATGGTCGGAGCGCTGCTCTCGCCGAAATCGGACGTCAAAGCGGCCCATTTCAGCGGACCGGTCGGGATCATGCGGCTGTACTATCAGGTATTTGAAACGAACTACGGCTGGCAACTTGCGCTTTCACTTAGCGTTCTCATCAACGTCAACCTGGCAATTCTTAACCTCCTTCCGTTCCCTGTGCTCGATGGCGGGCACATCGTTCTCGCCGTCATCGAAGGCATCCGGCGCAAGCCGATCAACGTGCGCGTGCTCGAGGCTGTGCAGACGGCCTGCGCCGTCCTGCTCATCGGGTTCATGCTCTATGTCACCTTCTTCGATGTTGGTGATATGTTCACCACGCGGCCCAAGGAGGCGTCCGAACAGACCAAGTGACACTGGAATATTGCCGCAGTCTTTACTCTTATTCGAGGCGCCCGACACGTGAGGTGTGCGTCGGCAGAGTTCGTATCGGCGGCAGCAATCCGATCCGCGTACAGTCCATGATCACCTGCGACACGATGGATACGGCGAAGTCCATCGGGCAGACGCTCGATCTCGTCGCGGTCGGTTGTGAGATCGTCCGCATCACCGCGCCAACCGTAAAGGACGCTGCGAACCTGGAGAGTATTGTCGATGGCCTCCGCGCGCGAAATTGCGATGTTCCGCTGGTGGCCGACATTCATTTCAAGCCTGAAGCTGCGATGGAAGCGGCAAAATGGGTGGAAAAGGTGCGCATCAATCCCGGCAACTATGCGGACAAGAAGAAATTCGCGGTCCGCGAATACACCGATGAGCAATACCATGAGGAACTCGATCGAATCCGGGAGAAATTTTCGCCGCTTGTTGAACTCTGCAAGGACCGCGGCATCGCCATGCGCATCGGCACCAACCACGGCAGCTTGAGTGATCGCATCATGAATCGCTATGGCGACACGCCGCTCGGAATGGTCGAGAGCGCCCTCGAGTTTGCCCGCATTGCCCGCGAACTTGGCTACCAGGACTTCGTCTTTTCGATGAAGGCCAGCAATCCAAAGGTTATGATCGAAGCCTACCGCCTCCTCGTCGCGAGGTTGGCCGCGGAGGGACCTGATTGGAACTATCCCATTCATCTCGGCGTCACCGAGGCCGGCGACGGCGAGGATGGTCGCATTAAGAGTGCCATCGGAATCGGCAGTTTGCTCTCGGACGGAATTGGTGACACAATTCGCGTTTCGTTGACCGAGGACAGCGTCCATGAGATTCCCGTGGCGCGAGCGCTCGTTGAGGCAGTCTCCGCCAAAGCGAGCGGATTCCCGCCGTTTCCCGCGATAATGGGCCCACGTTACAGCTATGATGCGTTCTCCTATCAGCGCCGTCCTTCGCACACGATGGCCATAGGTGGCGTGAAGCTTGGAGGCGAGGAGCTGGTGCGCGTCGTCGTGCGCCAGTCGACCTACGAAAAAATTGCCCACAAGGTGGATCACCTAGGGGATTACCAACCCGAGATCATCTATGAGAGTGCCGGCATCCGGGTAGTCGATCCGACGAACGACTCGGAAGTCGAGGCGGTGAATGCCGAGCCGCAGCGACGTCATCGTCACCGTGCGAGATGATGTTGGTCTTCCGGTGATCGCAGCCTTCCGGCTTCTTGCCGCCAGACTCGAAGCGCGACATCCGATTCTTCTTAAGGATACTCTTTCGATCCCGAGCTCTAAGGCGTCGGATGATCCCAATTTTCTTTCGATTTTGCTGACGGCCGCGACGAATATTGGCGCGTTGCTTTGCGACGGCATCGGAGACGCCGTGCTCGTGCAAGGCGACACGATGGGGTCGGGGGCCGATCACGCTACCTTGGGGCCGGGGCAATCTCTACGGCTCGCTTACAATATACTTCAGGCCGCGGGGGCAAGAATCTTCAAGACTGATTATGTGGCCTGCCCGAGCTGCGGGCGGACACTTTTCGACCTTCAAAGCACGACGGCCCGGATCAAGGCGGCCACCTCGCATCTCAAAGGAGTTAAAATCGCCATCATGGGCTGTATCGTCAATGGACCGGGCGAAATGGCGGACGCGGATTTCGGCTATGTCGGTGGTGCGCCTGGCAAGGTGAATCTCTATGTCGGCAAATCGGCAGTGAAATTCAACATCCCCGAGAAGGATGCCGTCGAGCGCCTCAAAGACCTAATCCGCGAACACGGCAAGTGGACGGAGGCGCGCGAAGCGGTCGGCGAGCTTCCATGACGACGATTCGATAGATCTTTCGTAGGCGCTAGATTCTCTTAGACTTACGGTCATGGAAAGCTTCGGAAAAGTCCTGGTCTTCGCTGGACTGGCTTTAGCGATTGTCGGAGGTCTCCTCTGGTCTGGCTTCGGCAAGGGTTGGCTCGGTCGCCTGCCCGGTGACATTCACATTGAGCGCGGCGGCGCTGGATTCTACTTCCCCATCGTCACCTGCATTTTGATTAGCATAGTCCTAACGATTCTTTTCAACATCTTTCGCCGCTGAAAATTTTTCCTCGCGGTAATGGGTTTCGGGTGTTTTCTTTCCCGTCATGAAAATGCTTGCGACCACCCTCAGCGCCGTCTTCCTCATGGCTTCTTTCAGCTCCTGCAGCTGGCTCAAAGAGAAATATGGCAAGAACGAGGCGGCTAGTGTCGCCTATCTTTCGGAAAAGAAATCTACGCCGGCCAAGACGAACATCGAGGGGCTGTGGTATTCACCTCAATGGGGCATTGTCGTTTTCAAGCAGGAAGCGCGATGGAAAGTTGAGCGGAATATTCCGAGACCACTATGTCGTCAACGGCGTGGTAAGCGGTAAGAGCGCATTCATCACTCTCATCGACGACGACTGGGTGGAATACACGGTGGAGCTCAAGCAAAAGAATCGCGGGGAGCTCACGGGATTCTACTCGCCCAGCGTTCCCTTTTCGGAAAAGGATGCGCTTGAACTCGTTCTCAAGCGCATAGGAGACTAGCTTGAGAGGCGGTCTGCTCGTCGTTCTGGCTGTCGCGGCGTCGCTGACCGGATGTCAGACACTGCGTCACCTCTCCGAGGAAAGATCCTCTCGCAATATCGAGTTCGGGCACGCGTGGATTTCGGATCAAGATTCTTCCCGCCGAGAATCAATGTCGCGGGATCCTGGAAGTCGCGCGACTGGGGAGATGCTTTCCTTTCTCAAGCCGACCGTGCGGTCAAGGGTCACATCGGCGACTATCAGGTGGATGGTGTGGTCAGCGGCGCCAAAGCCTATCTATTGGCGAGCCACGGCGGGTGGTATCATTATAGCGTCGTCTTAGAGATGCCCTCGCCGAATCTCCTTATTGGTTATTACTCGCGCTCGATTCCCTATAAGTCGAGCAAACGACGCGATATCCGTCTCGACCGAACCGGCCCTTAGCCTTCTTTCTAAGCTAAGCGTGCCAGAAGGCCTGTGAGGTAGGGGAGAAGCTGCTTCTTGCGACACGACACCGTCTAGTTTTCGATTTGCGCCACGGTGTATCAAAGCGACAATCGTGGAGCTTGGCTCGCAATGGCCGCGGCCTGCCTTCGAGCGGACCGCGTTGGGCGTCACAGAAGAAGGAGTCCGAACCTTGCGGCCGCTGATGATTTTTGTCGCTGGTCCCGCACCTTCACGTTAGTCCTCTGTGGATGAGCGAATCCGCCGCCGATCTCAAGAGTGAGGAGACGATATGACTGATACCGCTTGGTCCCAGCCCCATCACGATGGCTCGGCGATGTACGTTCCCGACCCGAACCCCAAACTCGGTGGTAAGGTCAACGTCTTGTTGCGGGTACCGCGAACGAGTGACGTCACGAGCGCCTGGGTGCGCGTCATCAACGACGGCGAGCCTGAACTGGTGCGTGCGACCATTGATCGGCAGGACAAGCGCGACACGTGGCTGCGCGCCGAACTGCCTGTGGTCAACCCGGTCGTGAGCTACCGCTGGCTGCTCGATGGCGGCCAACACGGTTACCAGTGGCTGAACGGTGCAGGGCTGCACAGCCACGACGTCGCTGATGCTTCCGACTTCCGGCTCAGCACGTACGACCCGCCGCCGCAGTGGGCGACGGGCACGATGTACCAGATCTTTCCGGACCGGTTCGCGAAGTCAGTCGACCGTCCGGCCCCCGCCTGGGCAAAGCCCGCCGATTGGGACGACCCGGTGATCGGTGAGGGACCTGACACGCTGCGCCAGTACTTCGGCGGAGATCTCGATGGCATCACGGCGCATCTGGACCATATCGCGTCGCTCGGGGTTGGGACGATCTATCTGACGCCGTTTTTCCCTGCCGAATCGAACCACCGCTATAACGCCTCGACCTTCGGCAAGGTCGATCCGCTGCTCGGTGGCGATGAGGCTATGGCGAGACTCGCCGCAGCCGCCCACGCACGAGGCATCCGCCTGATGGGCGACCTCACGACCAACCACATCGGGCACACTCACGAGTGGTTCCAGGCGGCGCTTGCCGATCCGAACTCCCCGGAGGCGAAGTTCTTCTTCTTCACCGACCATCCGCACCATTACGACACATGGTGGGGACTCAAGGAGATGCCGATCATTGACCACCGCAGCCCTGAACTGCGCCGTCGGTTCTACGACGGCCCGGACTCGATCGTCGCGAAGTGGCTCGGCCCGCACGCGCTCGACGCCTGGCGGATCGACGTTGCAAACATGACCGGCATTCACGGCGGCATCAACCTCAGCCATGAGGTGGCCACAACCATCCGTCGCACGATGGCACAGGTCACTTCCGAGTCGTTCCTGCAGGCCGAGTCCAACCACGACGCGAGTCGCGACTTATACGGCGACGGTTACCATGGAACAATGAATTACGCGGCATTCACCCGGCCGCTGTGGCAATGGCTGCTGCCGCCGCAACAGCGACCTTACGCGCACGGCAAGTACCCCATGTTGCCCAACCTCCCGGGCAGGCTGATCGTCAGCGCGATGCGGGAGCTGTCCGGGGTCACGCCGTGGCAGGGCACGCTGCACGCGATGAACCTCATCGGCTCCCATGACACGCACCGGGTGGCGTCACTGCTCGGTGACCCACGGCTGGTCGACGTTGCCTTCGGCATGCTCGCCGCCTACCCCGGTGTCCCGATGATCTACGCTGGCGATGAGATCGGCATGGCAACCATGGGGCCGGAGTACGCCCGGATCCCCATGCCCTGGGCGCACCCGGAGCGGTGGGACCAGCGCCGCCTCGCGACCACTCGAGCCCTCTTCGGGGCCCGCGCCAAGAGCGGCGCCCTCCGGCGCGGCGGCCTGCGCTGGCTGTGCATCGGCGACGACGCGCTGGCCTTCCTCCGCGAAGCTCCCGGTGAGACCGTGCTCGTCCACGCCGCGCGCGCGGACCACACGCCCATCCGGATTCCAGCGGCGGTCGTGGGCTCGGAACTCGTAGGGCTTGCCGGGACCGCAGACCTTCGGACCGACGCCGACGGTATGATCACTCTTCCCGCAGATGGGCCGGCGTTCGGGATCTGGGGGAATAGGGGTCGCTCATGACATGTGTGACAATTTCGCGCGCAATCTGAACTACCAGTGTGAGATAAGCGGACTAGCCTTTTCGAGCTTTCTAAGCTAAGCAGGTGTGCCAGAAGGCCCGTGAGGTAGGGGAGAAGCTGCTTCTTGCGCGACACGACACCGTTTAGTTTCCACCCGTATTCGCCGGCCTCGGGGTAGTCGATGAGGCGCGTGAAAGATCTATCGCCCCTGACGAGAAGAATCGAATTCTGCGTGTTGATGTCGGTAATCAGGAGTGCCGCAAACAGGTAGCCTTTCGCGGCGCGAAGGGTCTCCAAAGCCTCGAGCAGTGCCTCTCGTTTGGCTTTAAACGGTGCGAAGCTCAGTTCTTCGATCTGCGCCACGGTGTATCGATTGGAGCCGTGTTCGTATTCCTTGGAATCGGCCGACACCGCCTCGTCGGGACTCATTGTGAGCAACGGCGAGCCGACGGAAAAGATGTCCGAGGCGAGGGCGGCTGGGTCGATGCCGCTAAGTCCTGACAATTCCGCCATCAGTGCGCGATCTACATCCGTGGTCGTCGGCGAGGTGAGGTTGAGGGTGTCTGAAATCATGCCGCACATCAGCAGACCGGCGAGGTTCTTCGGGATGGGGACCCCGGCCTGTTGGAAAAGTGTCCCCACGATTGTCGAAGTAGAGCCGACCGGACGATTGAGAAAGAGAATCGGAGACTCCGTCGGCGGGGCGCCAATCCGGTGATGATCGAGGATTTCGGCGATAGGCACAAGATCCGCGCCGTCCACAGCCTGTGTGAGTTCGTTGTGATCAACGAGGATAAGCTGACGCGGAATGGGCTTCAGGAAATCGCCTTTTGCCAGGATTCCTCTGAGGTTGCGGTGTTGATCCAGCACAGGGAAGGCGAACTGCGAAGAGAGGGCGAGATCCCTCTGTGCCTCTTCGAGAGGGGCTTCGGGAGCCACCGAAATGAACTCGTCGTCAAGCATTTCGCCCGCTCGCACGGCGCTGCGTGCCAGCAGCACCGTTGTGGCTGTGTCGTGCGGCGAACTGACGATCACTATGCCTCGTTCCTCCGCAGACTGGAGGATTGCCTCATCAACCTTAAGTCCTCCGGTGACGATTACCGCATGGACTTTTTGCTCAATTGCAAGCTTCTGGACGTCATGGCGGTCGCCCACGATGAGGACCGCTTTCTCGTTGTCGAGTTTGCTCAGCCTCCGCTTGAATGACTCAAACTCCATTGCGGCGACGATCAGGATGAAATGACGTATGTCGCTTTCGGGCGATCCTGCCAGGAGGGCGCCACCAATGGTCTCGATGACATCCTTCAGAGCGGCGCGCACCTCTCGCTGCAGGCCCACTTGATCGCGGGGTGGGAAAAGATACTGGGTGATCTTGAAGGTGGAAATGAGCCCGACACAGTGCCGGTTCTTGTCCACAACCGGCAAACCGCGGAGACCGTTTTGGCCGATTCGCGTAAACGCCTCATAGACGGGCTCCTCGGGTCCGACGCTAACCACTTCCCGGTTCATCACATCCTCGACGCGCGGCCGTACGCTCGTTACGAACAGCGGTGCGTCAAAGCCGAATTTTGAGAGCGCATAGTCGATCCGCTGGTTGGTGTTGCCACAGCGAGCAGCACGCACATTCTGGCACCCGTCGCCTTCTTGAGTTCCGCGTAGCCAATGGCGGAACAAATGGAATCCATGTCTGGGTTTTTGTGTCCAATTACGAGTGTCTGCATGCGATCGGGAATAGCTTGCACGAACTTTTCGCAATAGGAAAGCATTCATGCAGTTAAGGTTTGCTTGGTTTATCCTTCACGCTTGCCTTCAAAGGACTTTCTCTCGGCGCGCAAGAATCACCTCCGGCGCCCGTTCCCATTGACCCGATCATCTTGCGACCGAATGTCTGGGAATCAACACCCCAGGAGCTTGAGCCCGATTTGAAGATGCTGCGATTCGATTGGATTTCGGCCAATCAGGACGTCGCCCGCTCTGCTTTACCCGGGCTGGCATTTCAGAAGCACTCGCTTAACGAGGCGCTTCTTTTGTTTCGTGACGGAAAGCTGGCGGAGGCAAGACTCCTCTATTTCAACCGTGGAGATTCCGGCGCCCTGAGGGAAGACCAGTTTCAAGCATTGCTTTCCGGCATTACCGCGGACCTCAATGCCCTCACAGGCCGCCAGCCTACGGACCGTGGCCGGGACGCTGGCAGTGCGGTGAAAGCCGAAGGACGCATCTGGGAAACGGATCACACCCGATATCTGCTTGAATGGAGCGTAACGAAGGGATCACACGTCAGAGCGATCCCGTTTCGGGCGGAATTTATTCGCCTCGCCATCGCGGCCGAGCGTCTCCGCGCCTGTGCCCGTTGGCGCCGTGCCTCTGACGTCGCGGAACCTCGTGAGTGAGTTCGTTGGACGCAACCATGTTGAGCGTCTCGCCGGGGGCGATGTGAAGCTCAAGGATTTGCCCATGGTCGAGTCAGGGGGAGAAGGGCTATTGTGTGGTCGCATCGGTCGAGCGCGTTCTGCGCTATTATGGCGCCACCGTTGATCAGCACGAGCTCGCCCAAATCGCGAACAGCGATGCGATTGGAGGCACGAGCATGGACGCCATGCTGGCTTCGCTGAAAAGGCTCACTGCGCGGCTCGGCGTGAAAGTGCGCTCGCTTTATGAGTGGAATATCCGGGATTTCTTGAAGATGCTCGAGGACTACAACCGAGCCACAAAGCGCGGCAAGCTTGCCCCGGAAGTCGAGCTCCCCAGACAAATGATCGACGCAGACTCGTGTTTTGCGCAGATGAAGCCGGAAATCTTCAAGCAGGTGCGCATGAAAAACAGCGCCGATTTCGGAAGATTCAAACGCGCCATTCAGCGCAGTATCGATGAAGGCGTACCGTTGCTCTGGTCCGTGCGCCTTGGCATCGTCAGCGAGAAAGAAATCCCTCAAGCTTCCGGCGGTCACATGCGGATCATCATCGGGTACAACACGGCAACGAACGAAATTCTCTACAGCGACTCCTGGGGTGTGGGTCACGAAGAAAAGCGCATGCCGATCGATGACGCATGGACAATCACAAATGGTCTCAGCACCTTGCAGCCTGTTTCCTGATGCATGGGAGCGGAACTTTCTTCCGTTTCACGTATCGTGAGTGATTGTTTCGAAATTCCAGTGAAAAAGAAACGCATCTTGATCCTTTCAGCGTCCGTTGGTTCCGGCCACGTCAAGGCGGCAGATGCGCTGGCCAAGTCTTTCCGTGCCCGGTCCGACGTTGAGGACGTGTTGGTGGACGACTCGCTCGATCACACGAATGTTCTGCACAAGCAGCTCTATTCGACGCTTTACAAGCGCCTTTCCGCCATGCTCCCGGAGTTTCTCGGTTGGTGGTACGTTTCGAGCGATGACCCCTGGGTTTCCGACAAGAGCCGGCTCGCACTCGATCTTCCGCAGGCTCTTCCGCTCGTCAACCTCGTCCGCGACTTCAAGCCCGATTCGATAATTTGCACGCACTTCATGCCGGCCGGAGTGCTGTCCTTTCTCATCGGCCTTGGCCGCTTGGAAGCCGAGCTGGGCATCGTCGTGACCGACTATCATTTCCATGCCTTCTGGATCACGCGCGCATTCCATTGGTATTTTGTCGCGCAGGACGAGGACCGGATTCACATGGAGGGTCTCGGCCTTCCGGGTGACCGGATTCACGTCACCGGCATTCCCGTCGAGCCAGAATTCTCCAGTCCGGTAGATCGCGAGGCCGTTCTCAAGCGCCACGGCCTCGATCCAGCAAAGCCGACGTTGCTCGTCGCCGGCGGAACCCTCGGTCTCAGTCCGGCCACCGCAGTCGTCCGCAGGCTGCTTCAGCTCGACCGGGAGTTTCAGGCCATCATTGTCTGCGGAAAAAATGAGGAATTGAAAAAGGAGATCGAGGCGCTAACGACCGAACGGAGAGATCGTTTTCGCGTGCTCGGATACACTCAGGAAATGCCCGACTTCCTTGGCGCGGCCACGCTCTTGCTGAGCAAGCCCGGCGGGCTGACCACGGCGGAGAGCCCTTGCCCGGGGGTTGCCGATGGTGATCCTCGATCCGATTGGCGGACAGGAGGAGCGGAATTCGGATGTGTTGCTGGAAGCCGGAGCGGCGGTCAAATGCACGGAGGTCACGATCCTCAACCACAAGCTTCGTCGACTGCTCGACGATCCGGCGCGCATAGCCGCCATGGGCGAAAATGCGCGCCGCCTCGGTCGGCCCGACGCTGCGGATGCCATCGTGCGGATCGTCATGGAATCTCCGCCGCGCGAACCCGCCAGGATTTCTCGTTTGCGAGAAAAGGAACTTCGCAAGCGCTTCGAGAAAGATAAGGGGTAGGAAAGTGTGAGTTTCTCCTGCGCCACTGGGATGGTGTGGGACGATTCTTTGGGAAAGTGCAGACTGAAAGCTTCAAAATGCAGCCTCCAATGAACAAGGAATTTTTGTGGGGTGTTGCCAGCTCGGGCTATCAATGCGAAGGCGGTTATAACGGACCTGGCCAGCCGCAGAACAATTGGACTGAAGACGAAGCGAAGGGACGCGTGATGCGCACCGGATTGGCGGCAGATTTCTGGAATCGGTACGAGGAGGACTTCGCCCACTGTCGCGCCATGGGACTCAATGCGTTCCGGCTGAGCATCGAATGGGCGCGCGTGCAGCCTTCTGCATCGGCCAAACGCGCGGAACCTCCTGCATTCGATTTCATGGTGCTTGACGGCTATGCCGACCGGCTCGCCGCGTGCCGCAGGCAAGGTCTCGAACCTGTTCTCACGCTCCAACACTTCACGCATCCGGCATGGCTTGGCGTGGACGCGTGGCTCGAAGACCGAACGCCCGTGCTCTTTGAGCAGTTCGTTTCCACGACGGTCGCGCACATCAATCGTCGCTTAACGGAAACTCATGGACAAGCGCCCCTGCACTGGTTCGTCACTCTCAACGAGCCGAATATGCTCGTCATCAACACCTATCTTAACAGGCACTTTCCGGGCGGCGGCCATCGTGGCATGGGCGTGGCGGTCACCGCCTACAACCGGCTCCTTTCCGCGCATGTGCGCGCCTACAATGCCATACATGATCTTGTTTCACGGGGAAGGATGGACCCTGCCGCAGGTGACGATGAACACGTTCTGCAGTGACGTTTATTGGTCTGAAAAAATGCTTCTCGATCTCCTCTGCATTCGTGAGCGCGGCGTGCGGGACGCGGATTTGAAAAGCTACCTGCGTGAAGAGTCCAGCCGGCTCCACCACGCGCTTCTAAAGGCGGAACTGCCTTTTCAAACCGATCCCTTTGTATGGCTCGGGCGTCTGTTTCACATCCTTGTCAACCTTCTCGCGCCCAAAGCACGCTCTCGCAGAGACGTTCGGCTATTTTCTGGACACGCTCGCGCACTCTAAACGCGATCGGGTGCTCGACTACATAGGCCTCGATTATTACGATCCCTTCACCGGCCACCTCTTCCGCCCTCCGTCGTTTGTCGACTTGGAATTTCGAAGGGAAAGCCTGCGCGGTCATCTGATGGACAGCCTCTCGCGCAAATGGTGGGATTGGCACATGCTTCCTCAAGGCCTGCACTTCTTTTGCAAATACTACGCTAAGGAATTTCAGCGTGGAATTCTCATCGCGGAGAACGGGATGGCGCTTCGCAGAAAGTTCGACAACAGCGTTGCCCACCCTCGACGCGACAGGCTTACCCGAAGCGAGTTTCTCAAGGCCCATGTCGCGGAGGTGCGCCGCCTTGTTGCGGAAGACGTGCCTATGCTGGGCTATCTTCATTGGTCCGTCACAGACAACTATGAGTGGGGCTCGTTCACCCCACGATTTGGAATCTTCACCGTGGATTACACCAACCGCGCCGAGCGCCTTGCTGTGGATCATCTCGGCGATAGACCCTCGGAGACATATGCGCGGCTCATCGCGCAGCCTGCAGCAGGCGGGAGTGAAGCGCGGCTCGGGTGAGGATGCTCAGGAAGAGCCTTACCACACGCGAGGACGCATGTGCTCCCCAGAACGCGTGCGAATCAGCCCTTCTGCTGATCAAGCACGGCGTTGAGGACGTTCGTTGGCACCTGCTCGAAGTGGGACGGTTCCATCGAATAGGAGGAGCGCCCTTTCGAGAGCGAGCGAATCGCAGTGGCGTAACCGAACATCTCGGCGAGTGGGACCTCGGCGGTGATGGTGCAGAGATTTCCCTTCGTTTCCATTGCGCTGATGCGAGCGCGACGGCGGTTGAGGTCGCCCGTGATGTCGCCCTGGAATTCTTCGGGTGTGATGTTCTCGACCTTCATGATCGGCTCCAGGAGAATCGGCTTTGCCTTCTTTAATGCGTCTTTCAGTGAGAAGATGGCGGCCATTTTAAATGCGAGTTCATTGGAGTCCACGTCGTGGTAGCTACCGTCCACGATGTCGACGTGGATGTCGATGACCGGGTAGCCGCCGATGACGCCATTGAGAACGGCTTCCTTGAGGCCCTTAATGCAGGCTGGGATGTATTCCTTGGGAATGTTGCCGCCTACGACCTTGTTTTCGATGGTGATTCCTTTGCCGCGTTGGTTGGGTGCGATCTTGATGATGACGTGGCCGTATTGGCCGCGGCCGCCGGACTGCTTGACGAGTTTGCCTTCGCCATCCGCCGGAACAAGGACGGTTTCCTTGTAGGCAATCTGCGGCTTGCCGGCGTTCGCCTCGACCTTGAATTCCCGGAACATCCGGTCCCGGATGATCTCGAGGTGCAGCTCTCCCATGCCAGCGATGATGGTTTGCCCGGTCTCCTCGTTGGTGAAGACGCGGAAGGTTGGGTCCTCCTCTGCGAGGCGCTGGAGTGCGCCGGACATCTTTTCCTGATCGAGCTTAGTCTTTGGCTCGACAGCCATGGAGATGACGGGATCGGGGAACGAGGGCGGTTCGAGCAGGATCGGGTAATCCTCATCACAAAGGGTGTCGCCGGTGGTGATGTTCTTGATTCCGACGATGGCGGCAATGTCGCCTGAGTAGCAGGTGTCTATGTCTTCGCGCTTGTCCGCCTGAATTTGGATGAGGCGGCTGATGCGTTCGCGTTTGTTGGTACGCGGATTATAGACCGTGTCCCCCTTGCTCAACTTGCCAGAATAGACGCGGAAAAAGACAAGCTTGCCAACGAACGGGTCGCTCCACAGCTTGAAGGCGAGCGAGCAGAATTTGGAATTGTCGTCCGCAGGCGCCTGCATCGGCTCGCCGGTGTCGGGCTTCTGACCCTTGGCGGGCGGAATGTCGAGCGGGCTCGGGAGATAATCCACAACCGCATCTACCAGGTATTGCACCCCCTTGTTCTTGAAGGCAGAGCCTCCAGCGACTGGAACAAACTTGTTCGCGATGGTCTGGCGGCGAATGGCCGCCTTGAGATCCTTCTTGGTGATTGGCTTCTCCTCCAGGAACAGCATGCCGACTTCTTCATCGAGGTCGCACATCTGCTCGACGAGGTCCTGATAAGCCTTTTCCGCCATCGCCTTTTGATCAGGCGGAATGTCAACGAGCTCGTAGGTGGAGCCGAATTGGTCGTTGTCGGAGTAGATGACGGCCTTTTGATTCAGGACATCGATCTGGCCCTTGAGGTAATCCTCCTTCCCCAAGGGAATCAATATCGGCCAGGCATTCGCGCCGAGCTTCTGGCGCATGCTGTTCACCGCCGCGTCGAAGTCCGCGCCGACGCGGTCCATCTTGTTGACGAAAGCGATGCGTGGCACATTGTATTTGGTGGCCTGGCGCCAGACGGTTTCCGACTGCGGCTGCACCCCGGCGACGCCGCAAAAGACGGCGATGGCACCGTCGAGCACGCGAAGCGAGCGTTCCACCTCGGCCGTGAAGTCCACGTGACCGGGAGTATCGATGATGTTCACCCGTTGCTTGACGCCTTCAAACATCTTGTAGACGCCTTCCTCCTTGCGCTGCAGCCACGAACAGGTGGTGGCTGCGGAGGTAATCGTGATGCCGCGCTCGCGCTCCAGGTCCATCCAGTCGGTGACGGTGGTTCCCTCATGAACTTCACCGATCTTGTGGATCATGCCCGTGTAGAAAAGGATGCGCTCGGTAAGCGTGGTCTTTCCTGCGTCGATATGCGCGGCGATTCCGATATTGCGAGTCCGTTCGAGCGGAAATGCACGGTCAGGAGAGTTGGGATTGGCGGATTGGGCTTTAGCCTCAAGCGTGGCGGACATGGCAGAGACGGGTTGCGTTCACCGCAAACAGGAGCCAGACAGCATCTTACGGAGACCTGCCATTGAACGTGCTTCTGTGTGCAGTGCGAACATGATTGGAATTCCTCCCGCAATTGGTAAGGCAAGAGCGCGCTTCGCGCTGTGCAACCCAATATCGTGCGGGGTGACGGAAGGTAAAGAAGCCAGACCGCCAGGCAAGAGAAAAGTTCCTCGAGAGCCCTGACGGTGACCGCACTTTGAGGCGCATCGCCAGCTCGGGCCGGCCGAAGCTTGAACTCAACCGGCCTTCACGCGGACTTCCTTAGCCTGCTTCCGTGCGCAGTTGTCTTTCGGCCTCGACCCAGTCGCCCATTTCATCGCCCGGCAGGTCGAGATTGCGACGGCGTTCGGCAATGTAATAGGCGCGGAGGGCGATGTCGTCGGTGGAAAACTCAAGTGCAGCGGCGGTTTTTTTCTTCCCGCCTCCTGTGCTTCGCAGCTTGGGCGATCCCATCGCCACGGCGGGCGCACCGTCGATGACGATTGCGTCTTTGTGGGATGCCTTCCTGGACGATCTCTTTGTTTTTGACTTAGCGGGTTCGTCGGTCTTGTCTTTCTTCTTCTTCGACATCATTTCGGTTCCTCAGTCTCTAGACTACCCTCGCCATTGGCAGGCTTTGCAAAATAAATCTTCAAAAATCTTTCTTCCAAAATAGGGTTTCTGATCATGACTGCGTTTGTCATTCGCTGGCTGGTAACGACGATCGCGGTTTTGGTCGCCGCGCATTTGATTCCGGGAATCGGCTACGACGGTTGGGGCGCGCTCCTTGGAGCTTCTCTTTTACTTGGCATTATCAACGCCTTCGTTCGTCCGATCCTGCTGCTTTTGAGCCTGCCCTTTATCATCATAACGATGGGGTTGTTCATATTCGTCATTAACGCGCTGCTCTTGCTGCTGGTTTCGAAGATTGTTCCTGCTTTCCACGTTGCCGGTTTCTGGAGCGCGTTTTTCGGCGCAATCATCATCAGTCTTGTAAGCTGGATCTTGAGTTCGTTTTTCCGTGGGAGCGACGGAAAGATTCATGTGATCACGCACCATACAGCGGTGAAGCAGGCCAATGCGCGGGTGATCGAATGACGTACTGCCTGAGCCTGCATTGCCGTGAAGGTCTGGTTTTTCTTTCGGATACGCGAACGAGCGCTGGTGTGGACAACGTCACGACGCATTCCAAGATGCGGGTCTATGAAGTCAAGGGCCAGCGAGTCTTGTGCCTGCTGAGCTCGGGCAACTTGTCCGTCACGCAATCTGTGATGTCCTTCATCGATCGCGATATCGAGAAGGCCAAAGAGAATCCGAACCTTCACAATTTGCTCAATCAGCCGAATCTCTTCGAGAGCGTGCACTATTTGGGGCAGCGGATCCGCGAAGTACGGCGTTTGGACGCTGATTCGCTTGACCGGGCGGGGATCAGTTTCAATAGCAACTTCATTCTGGGCGGTCAGATTGCGGAGCAATCTCCGGAGATCTATCAGATCTATCCCGAGGGAAATGCAATCCATGCGAGTCGCGAGTCGCCATTTTTACAGATTGGCGAGCTGAAATACGGCAAACCGATTCTCGATCGCGGTTTCAGCTACGAAACGCCCCTTTGCGAAGCGGTAAAGTTTGGCCTGCTTTCGCTCGATGCGACGGCCAAGAGCAATCTCTCAGTAGGGACTCCCTTCGAGCTGTTTTCCTACAAGGCAGACAGCCTCGATGCGCGCCATCGGATGAAACTTGAGGAAAACGATCCCTACTTGCGCACCGTGCGCGAACGCTGGCAGCAAGGCTTGATTCAACTTGTGCACGACATTCCCGAACTCGATGTTCTCAGGGAATGAGCTTTCTCGACCCCGGGAATCCGGCGCGAATCAAAATTTGTGGCATTACCAGCCCGACGGATGCAGAAATGGCCGTCGCTGCCGGAGCCGACGCGCTCGGATTTAATTTCTATCGCCGTTCAAAAAGGTGCGTCTCGTTCGAGGAAAGTCGGGCGTGGATCGCATCGCTTGCCGGACGGGCCTTTCGGGTAGCGGTGGTGGTGAATGCCGAAATGGATGAGGTCCATACACTGCGCGACTCCGGGTGCTTCGAGGCCGTTCAATTCCATGGCGACGAAACTCCCGAGTTTTGTGCGCGAGCGGGATTCGCCGCCCAAATTCGGGCGGTTCGGGTAAAAGACAGGGAGTCGCTCGAGAACGCCCTTCTATACGACACCCCGTATCTCCTGCTCGACGCCTGGTCGGAGACCTCCTACGGCGGCACGGGCCACCTTCTCGATTGGAACCTCGTGCGTGAATTCGTCGTGGCTCAACCCGCAAGACGAGTGATCCTGGCCGGCGGCCTTCGACCAGAAAACGTCCGGGAAGCCATCCGTATCGTTCACCCCCACGCTGTTGATTCTGCCAGCGGAGTCGAAAGCAGCCCGGGACGGAAAGCGCGCGACCGCGTTGTGAATTTTGTGAGGGCGGTGCGCTCTTCTTGAGGGCTCGAGAGACGGAAGAGCCGGGGCACACGCGGCAAAGGCCGAGACGCCCCGGCTTGCCAGCGCTGCAATCGGCTGCTTGCATGCAGCGCAGATGAGCAATACCTACAAGATCACCGTTCTGGCAGGCGATGGCATCGGCCCGGAAGTTATGGCTCAGGCCCTGCGCGTGCTCCGCGCGGTTGAAGAGAAGTTCTCACTTGTTTTGGAATTCAACGAGCAGCCCATCGGCGGCAATGCGATCGATACGCACGGAATAGCTCTCCCGGGGGAAACACTCAAAGCGTGTGAACATGCCGACGCCATCCTGTTCGGGTCCGTCGGCGGACCAAAATGGGAATCCCTTCCGCCCGCGGAGCAGCCCGAACGCGCCGCGCTTCTCCCGCTTCGCAAATACTTCGGACTATTTGCCAACTTGCGCCCGGCTGTTTGCCTGCCAGAACTCGCTCATGCCTCGCCGCTCCACCCAAAAATCGTCGAAGGCGGCTTTGACATCCTTTGTGTGCGCGAATTGACCGGCGGACTCTATTTTGGTGAGCCCAAGTACATCAAGCACGAGGGCGGCGAGCAGTTTGCGGTGGACACGATGGTCTATTGGGAGAGTGAAATCCGGCGGATTGCCAAGGTTGCCTTCGAGGCGGCCCGCAAGCGAAAGGGCCGCGTGACCTCCGTGGACAAGGCGAATGTGTTGCAAAATGGAATTCTCTGGCGCCGCGTCGTTGAGGAGGTGGCCAAGGATTACCGCGAGATCAGTCTCGGCCACCTTTATGTGGATAACGCCGCGATGCAGCTCATCAAAAACCCGAAGGGATTCGATGTGGTTTTGGCAGAAAACCTCTTCGGCGACATCTTGAGCGACGAAGTTGCGATGCTCACCGGCTCTCTCGGCATGCTGCCGAGTGCGAGCCTTGGCGAGACGATCTCCGGGGCCGCGCGATTTGGAATGTATGAGCCAAGCGGTGGCTCCGCGCCGGACATCGCCGGCAAAGGGATTGCCAACCCGATCGCCCAGATTCTCTCCGCTGCCATGATGCTTCGCTTTTCCTGCGCTCATGAGGAGGCGGCGACGGCCATAGAAGCGGCGGTCCGCCAGGTCATCGCAGCCGGTTTGCGAACGGCGGACATTTACACGCCGGGCACGGTCCGTGTGGACACCGCGGGCATGGGCGACGCGATCGCAGCGGCGCTCTAGAGGGCGCTGGATTTGAGCGCGGTGCCTGACGCGCAATGCCGTCCTCCCCGTCGATGTCCACAGAGCTTCGAGGACGAAGGACGAGCACGAGGACGAGTTATGTCCTGGAAAGGAATGAAGCTATCGGTCGAAAGCTGGGCCAAGAATCAGGCGGCCTCATTTCAGCAATGAAGGTTTCGGCACTTGACGCCGCTGCGCAGGGACACCAACTTTCCGGCCTTGGCAAGGGACACACTCCGGCGACGATGGAGATCCCGCGAATGCCAACTCCAACCCTATAATTTCAATGTTTGACAACGTTTTGGGATTTTTTTCGAACGATATCGGCATCGACTTGGGAACCGCCAATACCCTCGTCTATGTCAAGGATCACGGCATCGTGCTCCGCGAACCCTCCGTCGTTGCCGTTCAGCAGGGCACGAACAAAGTGCTTGCCGTCGGCGACGAGGCCAAACGCATGCTTGGCCGCACGCCGGGCAACATTGTGGCCATCCGGCCGCTTAAAGATGGCGTGATCGCGGACTTCGAGGTGACCGAAGCCATGCTCCGGCACTTTATCAGCAAGGTGCACAATCGCCGGCGAATGGTGCGGCCACGGGTGGTAATTGCCGTGCCAAGCGGCATCACCGAAGTCGAGAAGCGCGCCGTCAAGGACTCGGCGACTCATGCCGGAGCACGTGAAGTCTATTTGATCGAGGAGCCGATGGCTGCGGCGATCGGCTGCGGCCTTCCCGTGCAGGACGCCGCGGGCAACATGATCATCGACGTCGGGGGCGGCACGACGGAAGTCGCCCTAATTTCGCTTTCGGGGATTGTTTTCAGCCGCAGCGTGCGCGTCGCGGGGGATGAACTCGACGAGGCCGTTATCAATTACATGAAGCGTGCCTATAACCTGATGATCGGCGAGCGGACGGCGGAGGATATCAAGATCAAGATCGGGTCGGCGTATAAAATGGAAAAAGAGTTGAGCATGGAGGTGAAGGGACGCGACCTGGTGGCGGGTCTGCCGAAGACCATCACCATTTCCTCGCAGGAGGTGCGTGAAGCGGTGGTTGAACCCGTCTCGACCATCGTGGATTCGGTTCGCATCACCCTGGAACGCTGTCCGCCCGAACTGTCCGCCGATCTTGTGGACAGGGGGCTCGTACTGGCCGGGGGCGGCGCGCTCCTTCGCGGACTCGACAAGCTCTTGCAGGAGGAAACCGGCTTATCCGTTCACGTAGCGGAGGATCCTCTTAGCGCTGTGGCCGAAGGAACAGGCAGGGCGCTCCAAGAGCTGCGTTTCCTCAAGGCTGTTGCCTCCCGCGACCGCAGCTCGAGCAGCCATTGATGGGAAACTTGTGGGGAGACGCGGCATTCTGAGGATGTAGTTAACGGTTTCGATGAGCCGGCTCAACGTCATCCTGGTCGTCGCTGTGATTATCGGCGCAGTCATCATTTCTTCGTTCGGCTCGAGTGCGATGCAAAAATTACAGGCGGGATTTCTTAGCGCGGTTTCGCCCTTCCTGAAGACGGGATCTGCCGTTCAGCGGCAGCTCGGCGCCATGGGAAAAGGCCTGAAAACCTTGGATCAGCTTGAGGAGGAAAATCAGCGACTCACAACAGAGAGCAAGGAGCTTCGTGCCACAAATCAGATTCTCAGAGATCTGGAGGCAGAGAACAGCCAGCTGCGCTCCGCTCTGGAGTACAGGAAGCGTTCGATTTTTAAGCTCTTGCCCGCGCGCATCATTTCCCGCGACGCATCGACATGGTGGAGCACCGTGAAGATCAACCGCGGTTTCGAAGAGGGCGTGGAACCCGACCAGTCCGTGCTTACGGACATTGGCCTCGTTGGGAAGACCACCACGGTTGCGAAGAATGAATCCATCGTCCTACTAATCAGCGACGAAAGTTGCAAGGTGGCCGCCAAGGTCGAGGGTTCCAACGAAAGAGGAATTCTGTCCGGCCGGCGCACGGGCGAAAGCGGGGCTCTCACCGAAATGCAACTCAATTTCTTAACCAAGAAGGCAAATCTCCAACCGGGACAGAAAGTTTATACGGAAGGCGTCAGCAAGGGAACTTCCACTGGCGTGTTTCCTTCGGGCATCTTCCTCGGCACCGTGAAGAGCTTCCAGGCTCGCCCGCTTGATGGCCAGGCTATTGTCGAACCTGCTGTGGACTTGTCCTCCGTGGAGGATGTTTTCGTGGTCGTAGGAGCGAAATGAAACTTGCCGTCGGCTGGCTGTCCCTCGCATTGGCGATTTTTCTGGCTCTGATCATCCAGGAATTCATTCCTCCCATACGGTTTCTCCACGGAGCCCGCGTGCTCCTGGTGCCGATGTTGTTTTGCTATGGGGCGCTCGCCATGCCGTTCTGGGCGATGCTTCTGATGGCAATCTACGCGGGATTTCTGACCGACTTGGCCTATCTGAACGTCCCCGACGGGCACGTTGAAATTGCCCTCGGATGGTCTATTGTGGTGTTTGTGTTTTTCGGGCTTTTCGCTCACGGTCTTCAACCCGCATTTGCTGGCGGGCGCTGGTGGTTGCATGTCTTGCTTAGCGTCATATGCACTTGCGCCTTTCTCGCTCTGCAATTCGTCATGATTTGCTTCAGGCGTCAGGGCATTTTTTTCAATGAGACCGTTGCCTTGCGAATCGTTGCCCCGGGGCTGTTTGCGGCGGCGCTGGCGCCGCTTGTGCATCTGACCGTTGTCAAGCTTGATCCCTACGTGCGCGGTCCGACGCGCCTGCGGGCATACAGGATCGAGCAATGAAACGCGGACAGATTCCCTACCGCATCTATTTTCTCGGGGCAATCATCCTGTTTGCTGTCTCGGCTCTTGCTTTCAGGCTCTGGTACGTGCAGATCGCCCGTGGTGCCGAATACACGGCCAAAGTCGCCTCCGGCTCGCGCATCACCGTTCGCATTCCGGCGGTTCGGGGCGATATCCTTGACAGAAACGGGATTCCCCTCGTCCAAAACCGTGCGAGCTTCGACGTGGATTTTTTTCTCCCGGACATGGTGCGCGCTTACCGCGAAAGCCATGGCAGCGTCCCCATGCATACCTTCCGCGGCACCGTCCGCAACATGCAGAAGGACATGACAGAGGCCGATGTCCGGCGGATCGTTTCCGAGGAGATTATCCCCCGGCTCGAGGAACTTGGCGTGGCGCAGGACTATAACGCCGACCGCCTTCAGATTCATTATCGGCTCCGAAGCGAAGTGCCATACAACTATATGCAGGATATGGATTTCGAGACCATGGCCCTGCTATCGGAACGCAACCTTGGCGTGCCCGGAGTCAACGTGACGAAGAAGCCGGTGCGTCAGTATCTCTACGGCGCCTTGGGGGCGCACTTCTTGGGTTATGTCGGCATGCCCAGTGATCTGATCAAGCTTCCAGACATCAACAAGTTCAATTTTTATGATCCCGATATGGAGGGTAAGGCTCAGATCGAGCTTGCGATGAACGACTACCTGAAGGGCACACCGGGGATGAAGATCCTTCAGCGCGACGCCAAGGGAACCATCATCCGAAACGAAACGGAGATGGTCGAACCCAAGCAGGGAGCGAACGTCTATCTAACAATTGACGCTCGCATCCAATACATCGTCGAGGAGGCATTGCGTGCGGTGGGCCGCGCGGCCGCCATCGTTGTAGATCCCAACAACGGAGACATTCTAGCCATGGCCTCCGTACCGTCCTACGATCCTAACAAATTCATTCCCGCAATCGCCGCGAAGGATTGGCTGGAGCTGAACAAGGACGAAACCGACCCGCTCCTCAACCGCGCCATAAGCGCCTATGCTCCCGGCTCGACCTACAAGATTCCGGTGGGGCTCGCGGGCCTGCGCGCGGGTGTGGGTAACCGATCCTTCTCCTGCTACGGCGGCGTCCAATACGGCAACAAATATATGAGATGCTGGATTGCGGACAAGGGCGGCACGCATGGCACTCTTAGCCTTCCCAATGCGATCAAAGTCTCCTGCAACGCCTTCTTCTACCAGTATGGAAACGCCACGGGAATCGATCAGATCGTTGCCACCGGAAACATGCTTGGCCTCGGCCAGAAATCCGGGATTCCCCTCTCGGGCGAGGCTCCCGGCGTTCTGCCAGGACCGGAGTGGCTGGCAGCCATCAACCCTCAGGCGCGCTGGAGCTCCGGCCTCACGGCGAATACCGCTATTGGCCAGGGTGACGTGCTTGCGACGCCCTTGCAAATGGCGATGGTCACCGCTGCAGTGGCCAACGCGGGAACCTGCTATTATCCGCGGATGGTCGACAAGGTCGTCGCCCAAGATGGCACCGTTCTTCTCCAGGAACCGGCAAAGGTACGCTCCAACCTCCTGACTGACGGCGGTATGACAGCGGAAATGATCGAAAAAGTTCGCCAGGGCATGAACAAGGTCGTTAACGAAGGCGGCGGCACCGCCGGCAAGGCGCGCATCAAGGACATGATCGTCGCCGGAAAGACCGGCACCGCCCAATTCTGGCGAAGCGGCGTAAAGGATAATCATACCTGGTTTCTCGCATTTGCGCCTTACGAGGCGCCGAAGTATGCGCTCTGCGTGACTCGTTCAGGGCGCCAAGTCCGGCGGTGGCGTCTCTGCGCCCATCGCCGCGAAGATACTTGAGGATACCTTGGCTCTCAGTGAGGGTAAGGAGTCCGAATTAGCTTGGCTGGAGCCGGCACCAGGGAATTTCAAATTTGTCGAGAGCGTGGACTTCAACCGCGAAATCCCAACCGCGACGACAGTCGCGGCCGATGAAGAAACCGGAGGAGACGACAGCGCACCCTCGCGACGCTCTCAGAGGAAACAGGAGCACAAACCCGCCGCCGCTCCGAATGTGCGCGATGAAGCCGACGAGGGCGGGAGGGTCAAAAACAAAGTACGCAAACCTTCGGGAATTGAGAAGTTCTTCAATTTCCTGAGGGGAGGCAACAGAGACAAAAAGGAGAGACAGAGGGCTCCCACGGCCCCTGCTGGTCATCGATGAGCGCCTCCTTTTTACAGAGATTTCCCTTCCCGCGCGGAGGGCAACCCCCATTTTTTGATGATAGAAACCGTAAAGAAAATTTTAGGCCTCGGAAAGAAAAACACGGGGATCAAGCTCATTGTCAGTTGCGAACGCCTCGAAAAGCGCGTTGCGCTGCTTGAGAACAATCGCCTCGAGGAATACACCACAGAGCGCGAGTCCGACCGCAACATTGTAGGATCCATCTACAAAGGGAAGGTTCGAAATATCGAACAGGGCATCAAGGCGATGTTCGTAGATATTGGCTTCGAGAAGAACGCTTTCTTACAATTCTGGGATGCCATCCCCGCGGCACTCGACAGCGGGGTCGAGGCCGTCTCCCGAGAGGTTGGAAAAAAGAAGGGGCAAAAGTTCACCCAAAAGGATGTGCCCAAGATCTACCCGGTGGGTTCCGACATCCTGGTGCAAGTAAAGAAGGGGCCGATTGGCAACAAGGGACCGCGCATCACGACCGACATTAGTCTCGCGGGTCGCTATCTGGTGCTCATGCCATTTAACGACCAGTGCGGCATATCAAGGAAGATTGACGATCCCAAGGAGCGAGATCGGCTGCGAAGGATTCTGCGCGATCTCGAAATCCCCGACGGCATGGGCGTCATCATCCGAACCGTCGGCCAGGGCCAGCGCGCGCGATATTTTGTTCGGGATCTCAGTATTCTCCTACAGCAATGGGAGGACATCCAACGCGGTGTGGAAGAACAACCGGCTCCGGTCTGCCTTTTTCAGGAGCCTGACCTGATCGAGCGGACGGTGCGTGATTTCCTTACCGACGAGATCGACGCCGTGATCATCGATGACCTCAAGGCGTGGGAGCGGGTTCAAGATCTCGTCGGCCAGATCTCTTCGCGGGCGAGAAAGCACATTCAGCACTATACGGGTTCGCAGCCGGTCTTCGACTGCTTCGGTGTTCAGGCGCAGATCGACGCGGCCTTCCACCGCCAGGTCTGGCTGCAGTGCGGCGGATATATCGTTATCGACGAAACCGAGGCGCTAATCGCCATCGATGTCAATACCGGGCGGAACAAGGGCGCGAAGGACATCGAGAGGACCATCCTGCAAACAAACCTCGAGGCGGCGGATGAAATTTGCCGTCAAATGCGCCTGCGCAATGTTGGCGGCATCATCATCGCCGACTTCATAGACATGAAGAGCCGCAAAGATCAGCAGACCGTCTACCAGCGCGTTAGGGATCACCTTAAGCGCGACAAGGCCCGCACGCATGTGCTGCCGATTTCCCAGCTCGGGCTGATGGAAATGACGCGCCAGCGCGCCGCCGAGAGCCTGGCCAGCACGCAATTCGTGTCCTGTCCACATTGCAACGGCAAGGGAGTGATCAAGAGTCCCATGACCATGAGTGTCGAGCTGCAGCGCGCTTTGCATTCTGTGATGCGAAGGCATCAGGAGAACATTCACGAGGTGAAGGTGGTCGTGCACCCCGACCTGCTGAATCGCTTGCGCACAGAGGATGAGGATCACCTGGTGGATATCGAGCGTCGCTATGCCGGGCGTCTCTCGTTCCGTTCCGATCCCGCTTACCATCAGGAGAAATTTGTGATTACCGATGCAGTATCCGGGGAAGAGCTCAAGCCGTGAGACCGAGGAGTTGTTTGCTGCCTTCAGCAAGACCCCAATGAATCGTTGAGCTTCGCCGATGATTTCGATCTGTCTACGGTTTCCGGTAGAACCGAATCGCCTCGATTCCGCTTCCGAACTGCTTCAGCGGATAGACTCCTTTCTCTCCACCGCGGCCGGGATCGCGGATCAGGTAGTCAAAGCCTTCCTTCCCGCACACGACCACGAAATGGGTCGTCCCATTCGGATACCGCAACCGTACAATGACCGGATTCTTGTCGAGCAGGTTTCGATCAATCAGGAAATAAGACGGCAAGTCTTCGTAATGCGGCAATAGGCGCGACGTGAAGCCGGAGTCGAATTGCGCGGCCCTCTCCCAATAGATCCATCCCTGCGGCGTATAACCTCCCGGCAATTTCGTCAGAAATTTGTTCAGGCGCCCGGGATCCACATCCACCCCATAGCTTGCGAGGGCCATTGCCGCCGAAGCGACTGCACATCCCTCCGCCGCAAGCCTGCCGGGCGTTGCGCCAAGGGCGTCCTCTCCCCACCGCGGATCGGATTGGAAGAACTGAGGCACATAAAGCTCGAGATGTCCCGGAAAGTAGAGCCCGCCAGAAGCGGCGACCGGCCCCGCCTTCATCCAATCAGCCGTCCACCAGGCGCCCCAGCCAATCAGGCAAAAGAAGGCAACCAGAACGCCCAAGAAAATCCTTCTTGCGGTCATAACAAAGCGAATCTTGTGTACAGCCGATGATTTCGCGAGCGCTCATTTTGGCTGTTCTGACCGTTTCCACCGCTCTCGCTGACTTCAACCACGTTGTTCTCGAGGAAATTCGCACGATGCCTCATGGGGGCGGTTATGCAACAAATCTCGGAGCCCACACGGCGCTCGCGTCGTCGGTCAATGTCGCAGACGCCGTCAGTATCCGGCCGGAGCAAGCGAGGCCCGGGTACTGCTCAGGCGCCACCTATCTCGTTTTCCTTAAGTCGCTCCGGGCCCTGCAAGACAACGGCACGATATCGCTTTCCCGGAAAGCGTGGAGTGCGCTCGTGCCCCGCCTGCGCCCGGATGGCAAGGATACGCTGCCCGACGGTGAAAGCGTCTGGGGACGTTGGAACGCTAATGGCCCCGGAACGGCGCGGCTGTTCTGCGAACTTGGGCTCGGACGCAACTTCACGAGCTTCTCTTCCGCGCGACCTGGGGACTTTCTGAAGATTTTTTGGACGGATGCTGTTGGAAAGAAGGAAAACGGCCATTCGGTAATCTTTCTGGGGTTGGAGTCGGTGGACGGTGTTGAGATGGTCCGCTTCTGGTCAAGCAACAGACCCGGAGGCTTCAGCGAGAGTTCCGTGCCCCGTGAAAAGATCGCTCGGGCGATCTTTTCGAGACTGGAACATCCGGAGAAGATTTCCGGCTTGGCCACACTCCCGGAGGTCGACACTTACCTCGCCAGCCTGCTCACAACCGAATCAAGTTTTCCAGAGGCGGCGAAAATGTCAGGTATCGAGAAGCGTTGAGGATTATGCGGTTGATGGTTGATAGTTGATTGTTGATTGTTGATAACCCTCAAGGGGAACTCCTCTCTCTCGACGACAATCAACAATCAACTATAAACTATCAACATTGGCAAATATGGCACAGCTCGATGACGATTATGTAGGCTGGCTTGTCGAGCATTCCATGCTCCACAATGCCAAGAAGCTCGCGGTGCGTTATGGTGGTCAAGGGCGAATGTGGCAGCAGCCCTATGCTGAAGCGCGACCGCGCGCGGCATCCGCGCTGGCCTCGGTATGGTTCACCGCCTACCCCGCCGCGATTGTCACGCGACCGGGCGAGTCGGTATTGAAAACGTTGGGCGACCCGCATTTGTGGGCGGCCTTGTCTGCGATTGGCGTCCTGGGCGTGCATACCGGGCCGATGAAGCGCTCGGGCGGCCTTCGCGGCCGCGACTACACGCCGACGATCGACGGCAACTTCGACCGCATGAGCTTCGAGATTGATCCAGCATTCGGGACAGAGAATGACTTCGTTGCGATGAGCCGCACCGCTGCCGCTCACAATGCGGTTGTAATCGACGACATCGTTCCGGCGCATACTGGTAAGGGTGCCGACTATCGGCTCGCCGAGCTGGCCTACGGCGAATACCCAGGCCTCTACCATATGGTTGCGATCCCAAAGGCCGATTGGAATTTGCTCCCGGCGGTCCCCACCGGGCGCGAAGCGGTGAATCTTTCTCCGGCAACGGTGGATCAGCTCAAGGACAAAGGCTACATCGTCGGACAACTGCGGCGCGTAATCTTTTTCGAGCCGGGCGTGAAAGAAACCGATTGGAGCGCCACCGGTGTGATCGTCGGCGTTGATGGCGTGGCGCGCCGCTGGGTGTATCTGCATTACTTCAAGGAAGGCCAACCCTCGCTCAACTGGCTCGACCCGTCGTTCGCCGCCCCCCAGATGATCATCGGCGATGCGCTCCACTCACTCGATGTCCTCGGGGCCCGGATGCTGCGACTCGACGCGAACGGCTTTCTCGGCGTCGAGCGGCGGCCCGATGGCCCGGCGTGGTCCGAGGGCCATCCGCTCTCCGTCGTCGGCAACCAGTTGATCGCCGGAATGGTGCGCAAAGCGGGGGGTTTTTCCTTCCAGGAACTTAACCTGACCGTCGATGACATCGCGGCGATGTCCCATGGCGGCGCGGATCTCTCGTATGACTTCATCACCCGGCCCGCCTATCACCACGCGCTCGCAACGGGCGATACGGAGTTTCTGCGCTTGATGCTCAAGACGATGCGCGATTATCACATCGATCCAGCCTCGCTCATTCACGCGCTTCAAAATCACGATGAACTGACGCTTGAACTGGTTCACTTTTGGACCCTCCACGCCAAAGACACCTATACCTTCGGCGGTCACGCCTGGACGGGCGAGACGTTGCGCGAGCATCTGCGCGCGACGATGTACGATCGGCTGGCGGGAGACAATGCGCCCTACAATTTGCGCTTCGTCACGAACGGCGTCGCCTGCACCACCGCCAGCGTTATTGCAGCCGCGCTGAAAATCCGCGATCTCAATACACTGACGGAAGAGCAAAAGCGCCAGATTCAGCGCGTCCATTTGCTTCTCGTGATGTACAATGCCTTTCAGCCCGGCGTCTTCGCCCTATCCGGCTGGGATCTGGTCGGCGCGCTGCCGCTGCCCGCGGATGCAGTCTCCGAGCTCATGGTCGAGGGCGACACCCGCTGGATCGAGCGCGGCGCGTATGATCTAGTCAACGTGCATCCCGACGCCACCGCTTCCCAGGCGGGCTTGCCAAAAGCGCAGACGCTGTACGGCCCGATTGACGAACAACTTAAGCGGTCCGACTCATTCGCCAGCCAATTGCAAAGGCTGCTTGCCATTCGTCAAAGCAGCGGTCTGTACGCCAGCCGCCAAATTCTCGTCCCCGATGTGACGAGCGCCGGATTGTTGGTTATGGTTCACGTATTACCCGATGGCAAAGGCACGCAGGTCACGGCGCTCAACTTCGGCGCAACAGCGATCGACGAAACGATCATACTGCCCAACCTGCAGCCAGGGCCGGTTGTCGATATGATCCACGAAACGATCGACAGCGACCTGTTGGACGGCGGCAAGCTGCGAATCACGCTGGACGGCTTCGAAGGAAAGTCGCTCCATCTGAGCAGCTCGCTCCCAGCCAGCACGTAATCATCGCCTTTCGGGCAGTCTATCCGAATCGGATGATGCCTGGTTGTCTGAGGAGGACAAACCCCGGCGTCAGTGCTAAAATATAACGACTTCTTTTCACCCTCCTCCCCATGGCGCAATCTGAATTATTTGACCTCCATCCCCTTTTCGAAGACGTCCAGATGAACCGCATATTCGCGGACGGGAAAACATTTGTTGACTGCCTGCCCAAATACCCGCTCGAAGAAATTAATAAGAAATATCAGCTCGCGAAAGATTCACTGGGTTTCAATCTGAAAGAGTTTGTTCTCTCGCACTTCGACTTGCCAATTTCGTACGCGGCCGACTACCGCAGCGATCGAAGCAAGACTGCCGAAGAGAATCTCGAGACTCTTTGGAGCTTTCTTACCAGACAGCCCGATGCAAAGGCAGGATCACTAATACCGCTCCCTTTTCCTTACATTGTTCCGGGCGGACGCTTTGGGGAGATCTATTACTGGGATAGCTATTTTACCATGCTTGGATTGCAAGCATCCGGCAGAATCGAGGTGATTCAGAGTATGGTAAGCAATTTCTCCCACCTTATCGATACCATCGGCTACATCCCAAACGGGAACCGAACTTACTATCTCGGACGGTCGCAACCTCCGTTCTATTCTCTAATGGTGCGTTTGCTCGCCGGCGTAAGCGGAAGCGAGATCCTGCCTAAATATCTAAATCAGCTGACAAAGGAATACAGTTTCTGGATGAAAGGTGCAGAGGGCCTTGATGAAAGAAGTCCGGCGGCACATCATTCGGTGCGATTGCGGGACGGCGAAGTGCTCAACCGCTATTGGGATGAGAACACCACCCCAAGACCGGAATCGTTTCTCGAAGACGCGGAATTGGCCCATCAATCGAATCAGCAACCTCAAGCCTTATGCCGTCATCTCCGCGCCGCGGCTGAATCGGGCTGGGACTTCAGTTCCCGGTGGTTCAGGGACGAAGCTTCGTTGCGCACGATCCACACTACGGAGATCGTTCCGATTGACCTGAATTGCCTGCTGCTTAGTCTCGAACGGACCATTGCGGACGCCTATCGGATAGCCGGGAATCCGGAAGCCAGCCGCCAATATCAATCGTTGGGCGAGAAGAGAATCGCGGCTATCCAAAAGTATTGCTGGAACGCCGAGCGTGGTTTCTATTTTGACTTTGACTTTGTGCTGGGCAAGCAGACGGAGAGGATGAGCCTGGCTGGCGTATTTCCTTTGTTCTTTAGCATCGCCGAGGACCAGCAGGCTGAGAGAGTCGCCGCTCACGTGCGCGAAAAGTTTCTGAAACCCGGCGGTGTTGTGTGCACTTTGCGAACGACGGGCCAGCAATGGGATGCTCCCAATGGATGGGCTCCCCTGCACTGGATAACGGTCGTTGGCTTGGAAAATTACGGGCACGAAGAATTAGCTGCCGACATCGCCGAACGCTGGGAAAGACTGAATTCAGACGTTTTCAAACGAACGGGCAAGCTCATGGAAAAGTATAACGTCGTCGACCTCGAACTTGAGGCTGGCGGCGGCGAATACCCGGGCCAGGATGGTTTTGGGTGGACCAATGGGGTACTGATCGCGCTCCTAAGAGGTCTTGATCGGCAAGCGCCGGCGCTATCCTGAAGTCATGTCGAACCGGGAAGATGGCGGCTTTGGAAGCCTTGACGATCCTCAAGGAAAGAGACCTCGCGCCTGCCTTGCGGCGATCACCCGTTCTACGCCGATAGAGAGGGCGGACATCCGATGTGGAATCTTGCGCTCCTTCGAACGCTTGATGACGGCGGTGAAGGAATTGTCGAGAATGCGGTAGAGACGATCAGTGATCTCGATGTCCGCCCAGAAAAAATTCTGGAGGTCCTGCACCCATTCGAAGTAGGAGACAATGACTCCACCCGAATTGCACAGAATGTCGGGGATGACGAAAATCTCCGCCCACCGTTCGTTGAGGATCTCGTCGGCCTCCGGCGTCGTCGGCCCATTGGCGGCCTCCGCAAGAATGCGGCAGCGCAGGCGGCCGGCGTTCTTCTCGTTGATGACACACTCAACGGCGGCCGGAACCAAGACGTCGCAGGGAAGCGTCAGGAACTCCTCCGCATCCACGCGCTCGCCCAAGGGAAAATCATTCAGTGTGCCATGCTGGGCGACGTAGCGGTCGGCAGCGGCGACATCGATGCCCTTCGGGTCGTAAATGGATGTTGTGTGATCGCTTATGCCGACCACCTTCATGCCGGACTTGATCGCCAGTCCGCCAGCCGTCACCGAGCCGACGTTTCCAAATCCCTGAACGATCGCTGTGCATCGACTCGGCTGAATCTTCAGGTGATCGAGCGCGCGATCGATCAGGAAGACCACGCCGCGGCCAGTCGATTCGCGCCGTCCCGCAAGACCTCCGAGCGCAACCGGCTTGCCAGTCACTATCTCGCCAAGGGCATAGCCGGCATGGACGGAATAAGTGTCCATGAACCACGCCATGATCTGCTCATTCGTACCCATATCGGGCCCCAGGATGTCCATCTGCGGGCCGATGAACGGGATCATTTCCTGCAGGTAGCGGCGGGAGACGAGTTCGAGCTCGTGCCTGGAAAGCTTCAGGGGATCGACACGCACCCCGCCTTTCGCGCCCCCATAAGGCAGGCCAGTCAAAGCACATTTCCAACTCATCCAAACGGCCAACGCGGCAGATTCTCCGATCGTCAGGTGCGGCGAAAACCGGGTTCCCCCCTTGGTCGGCCCGATAGCAAGATGATGCTGAACCCGGTAGCCGTGGAAAACGTCAACCGTTCCATCGTCACGATGGATCGGCAGGGCGACGGATACCGCCCGCTTCGGATAAATGATCCGCTCGCGGTTGCCCTCCGCGATGTCCAAATAGTCGGCGATGATCTCGAATTGCCGCTTCGCCATCTGGAAAAGGGGATCCGAATAAATGGGGTCGGCAAAATGAGAGCCGTTTGGCATAGGTTGGCAAACTACTTCGATTGCCTCAGTGCGCGAAGCAAAAGTCTCGAACTTCGGCCTGGCAACGTCCTCATTGCGTCGGCGCGGTGGTTCGCACTCCACGACCCAGGCTTTCGAAGCTGATGTCAAGAGGCGGGTAATTCTCCCAGCCCGCATAGTCGTAGTGCCACCATTCGAAAGGAAACGGTTTGAAATTGTGCTTTTTCATGACGGTTTCGAGCTTGAGACTGTTGGCCCGCTCCTCCGCGCTCCACTTGCTGGAAAATCGATGGGCCTTGCCGGAAAAGTCGTCGTAGCCGGTTGGCATCCTGAGTTCGTTTCCCATGCGATCAACGAGCGTGACATCGACAGCCGTGCCGCGGGTGTGCTTCCCCTTGCTCTTCTTGGGATCTGAGACGTAGCGTTCATCAGGAACGAGCGCCCACATTTTCGTCTGAACGGAAATTGGACGGTATCCGTCAAAAATCTTCAGACAGAGGCCCTGTGCCCTTAGGTCCTCCTGCACCTTTTGCAACGCGGCCGCCACGTCTCGGTGCACAAAGGCGGTGGGAAACGGATAGAGCACCTGGCCGGAGAAATTGCACATCGTCGCGTAGCGAATATCCTGGAGAAGAGGTGGGTAGATCATTCCGACATTTACCAGGTTGTGCTCGATTAAGTCTGGCGATGGCGAGGGCGGAGCCTGCGGCTGCTGGGCATTGCAAAGGAAAGCAATCCAGAGATTGCAAAGAGACAAGCAGAGCGTTTTCGTACGCCGTTTGTTCATGGCACGCCGGGCGGGCTTGTAAAGACTATTGGCGAGCAGCTTGTTGGGCCTCGAATAGAGGCAGAGATCTCGCATAGAAAACTCCTCCGGAGCCGTGCGACCGCGGGAGGTGACTGGGTTCCGACTGAGAGGTGGAGAAAGGCTTCAAATTCCGGCGGCTTGACAAAGTGGGCCCTAGTGGCTGGCTCTTGCGGCTGCCCTCCCCGCAGTTTATCCTCACACCGCTTCGATTTATGAATCTCTAGTTCTTGACCGATGGACCGCCTTTTGCTCATCGCGGCAACGCTCTGCTTTCTGACGAGCTTCGGCTACACCTTGTACGCTCTCGGAGCGGGGCGCTTCATGCCGGGACGGTTGAATTTTGTCGCGATCCTGGCGGGCTTCGCGTTTCAGTCGGCGTTCCTGTACCTTCGCGGCAAGGCGGAAGGGTCCTGCCCCCTCAACAGTCTTTTCGATGTGCTGATCTTCCAAAGCTGGTCGCTTGTGCTCACCTACCTGATCGTGGGGCCGGCCTACAGGCTCTCTTTACTCGGCGCATTTAGCGCGCCGATCGCGCTGATGCTCATGCTGGTTGCTCTCATTGCGCCTATTGACCAAGGCATCGTCAAACGCGCCGGGATCAACCCGTGGGTGGAAACCCACGCCGCGCTTTCCATCGTCGCCTACGGCGCCTTCGGCCTTTCGAGCGTTGCTGGAATCATGTATCTCATTCAGGAACGTCAACTCAAATCGCAAAAGGCGTCCTCATTGCTCTACAACCTTCCCCCAATCAATGATCTCGCTGCCGCCATTGGCCGGCTCATGGGGTTCGGGCTCATCCTGCTCACGATCAGTTTCGCTGCGGGCTTCATCAGCCAGATGCCGGTCAATAGCGTAAAATTCTGGGCATCAGCGGCAATTTGGGTCACTTACGGTGCCATGGTGATGATGAACCGGATACATTCTCTTGCTCCGAGGAGGCTTGCGGAGTTATCCATTGCGGTGTTCGCGGTTGCTCTTATCACCCTGCCGGGAATCCAATATCTTTCCTCAAGGCCATGAACATCCTTTGCGCGGGTCTCAATCACCAAAGCGCCCCGGTCGAAATTCGGGAAAAGTTCGCGGTGGGCAGCCACGGCATTGAGGAGGCCCTCCGGGCTGTTCGTCGAATCGACGGTCTTGCCGGAGCCGTCATTCTCTCGACCTGCAATCGCGTGGAATTCTACGCTGCCAGCCTGTGTCCTGTGCGTGCCTTCGATTCGCTGCAAACGCTGCTTCGTGACCGCACGGGCATTGAGGCGCCGCTCTATTTTCACGATACCCCCCGGAGCGCGCGTCATCTTTTTCGCGTCGCAAGCGGCCTCGACTCGATGGTCCTGGGTGAAACGGAGATTCTCGGCCAAGTCAAGAAGGCCTATTCAACCGCCGCCGAGCTCGGCGCCACGAGCCGCCATTTGAACAAGCTGTTCCAACATGCCTTCCGCGTCGCGAAACACGTCCGCACCGAAACTCAGATCACCCGCGGGGCAACGTCCGTCGGCGCTGTCGCGGTGGAACTCGCGGGAAAGATCTTCGGAGATCTTGCCGGTCGCCGGGTGATGATTCTCGGCGCGGGGGAGACCAGCGAGCGAACGGCGCGGAGTCTCGTCTCGCGCGGGGTAAAGACGGTGATCGTTTCCAATCGGACCTTCGATCGTGCGGCAACGCTCGCTGCGGAGATCGGCGGTCTCGCGATCCATTTCGATCATTGGCAGAATGCGTTCGCCGACGTGGATATCTTGATTTGCTCCACCGCCGCCCCCCATACCGTGCTTAGCCGAGAAAAGCTTGCGCCGATGATTCGCGAGCGAGCCGGCAGGCCCCTCTTCGTGATTGACCTCGCCGTCCCGCGCGACGCCGACCCGGCCATAAACGAACTTAATGGCGTTTTCCTCTACGATATCGATTCGCTCGAAGGCATCGTCCGGCAGTCGCTAGAAGTGCGCCGAAGCGAAATCATTCGTTGTGAACAAATGATCGCCGATCACGTCGGAGCGTTTGTGTCCTGGCTGCGCCATCACCATGAGTTTCGTGGCTAGCAGCAAATCGGTTTTATGGATGAATCGCGGTTGAGAACCCAAGTCTCTCCATCTAACAGGCCGTTAGCGGTGTTTCTGATCTGCGAGAACCCCTAAATCTGTGGATCACATCATTCTTGGAACGCGCGGCAGCGATCTCGCGCTCGCGCAAGCGCGAATCGTCGCGGACAAGCTTCGCGGGGCTCACGCCAAGCTGGCGATCGACATCAAGATTATCAAAACGACTGGAGACAAGCGTCTTGATTTGAGCCTTTCCGGTTCTATAGAGAGGGGGCTATTCACCAAGGAGCTTGAAGAGGCCTTGATCGCCGGGAAGATCGACGCCGCGGTCCACAGTTTGAAAGATCTCCCGACGGACCAACCCGACGAACTTGTCTTTGGTGCCATCCTCGAGCGCGGCGACTCCTCGGACGTTCTCGTTTCCAAGCAGCCGGGTGGCCTCGCTGGACTACCCATCGAGGCGGCCGTCGCCACCTCAAGCCCGCGTCGACAGGTGCAGATCCTGCTCCTGCGCGAGGACCTCCGGATTGTGGAAATTCGCGGCAATGTGCCGACCCGCTTGCGCAAGCTTGCTACAGACCCTTCGCTTCAAGGCCTGCTCCTGGCCAAGGCTGGACTCGATCGTCTCGGTCATCAATTCGTCCCGCCGGGTTTGCACGTTGCGGTCGTTGAGCAAATGCTTCCTGCACCTGGACAGGGCGCAATCGCCGTCGAATGCCGCAAATCGGATTCGGTTTCGGCCGGGCTTCTCCGCGCAATCCACCATGAGACGACCGCTCTGTGTGTCGCGGCCGAGCGCGACTTTCTTCGGGCTCAGGGTGGTGGCTGTCACGTTGCCATTGCCGCGAGGGCTGTCATCGAGGATGGAAGGTTAATCCTTCACACATTTCCACCTTCATGAAATCTGGCATTTGCTATCTCGTTGGCGCTGGGCCGGGCGATCCGGGCCTGTTCACCCTCAAGGGGCGCGCCTGCCTTGAGCGCGCGGAGGTTGTAATCTACGACTACCTCTGCAATCCCGCCCTGCTCAAATGGGCCCCCGACTCTGCGGAAAGAATCTTTGTTGGAAAAAAGGCGGGCGCGCACACTCGTTCGCAGGATGAAATCAATGCCCTGCTCGTCGAGACGACCAAGGGTGGGAAAACCGTTGTGCGGCTCAAGGGCGGTGATCCCTTTCTGTTTGGACGCGGCGGTGAGGAGGCCGAGGCCCTCGCCGACGCGGAATGCGCCTTTGAGATCGTTCCCGGGGTGACCTCGGCCATCGCTGGACCAGCTTATGCGGGCATTCCGGTCACGCATCGTGCGCACAATGCCGTATTGACAATTTTCACCGGCCACGAAGAACCGGGCAAACCGGACTCCTCGCTGGACTATCAGGCGATCGCCCGCGTGCCAGGCACGAAGGTCATGCTGATGGGTGTCGAGAAGCTTAAAGCGATCGCTGGCGAGCTGCAAACTGCGGGCATGGCTTCGCGAACCCCGGTGACCCTTGTACGCTGGGCCACCACTGGCGCCCAGCAGACCCTTGCGGGCACCCTTGAAAACATCGCTGAGCGCGCCCAGGAAACCGGCTTCAAGCCACCAGCTGTCGCCGTTTTCGGTGAGGTGGTCGCGCTTCGTGAAAAGCTCAACTGGTTCGAGACGCTTTCGCTTTTCGGCAAGCGCATCGCCGTGACGCGGACCCGCAAACAGGCCGGTGAATTCGTGGAACGCTTGCGCGCGCTCGGCGCGGACGCCTTCGAATTGCCGACCATCCGCATTGAACCTCCGCTGAACAAGCGGGAATTCTACGAACTCGTGGCCGACTCACACATTTACGACTGGATCGTATTCACGAGTCCGAACGGCGTAGACGCATTCTTTAAAGCATTCTTTGAAGTCTACCGTGACGCCCGCGATCTCGGCGGCGCCCGCATCGCCGCCATTGGACCCGCCACTGCGGAGCGCGTGCGCAGCTACCGGCTGCAAGTTGATGTGCAGCCGGAGAAATACGTCGCCGAAGCAATCATCAAGGCTCTGCAAAAGGAGACCAGCGTGGAGAACCTTAAATTTCTTCTCGCCCGTGCACAGGGGGCTCGAGAGGTCCTGGCGGAGGAACTCACGCGGCTCGGCGCTATTGTGGACGAGGCCGTCGCATATCGCACCGTCCCTGAAACCAACGACGTCACAGGCGGAATCCGACGCTTCCGCGAAGAGGGCGCCGACATGATCACCTTCACCAGCTCTTCCACCGTTGAAAACTTCATGGCCCTGAAATTGCCGATGCCTCCAGACATCAAGACCGCCAGCATCGGACCTATTACTTCCAGGACGATGCATGCCCTCGGTCTCGGTGTGGATGTCGAAGCCAAACAGCACGATATCCCAGGACTTGTCGAAGCGATAACGAAGTATTGGTAGCGAACCGCCTACTCACCGTGCGTTTTTCGACGCTTGGCGAGAAGTCGCACCGTTTGCTTTAGAAGAGGAAGATGAGCAACGTCCTTGGGGCGAGCCAGAAATTGCTTGCTCCTGATAATCTTCCGAAGGGAAAGCACCGCCACGTCGGTGCCTTGCCATTTCAAGCGAACCGCGTGCGGATACTCCCGCGCAAAATCTCTCAAACCGTCAACACGGGGCAGGAAATTGACGATTGAGTCGTCTGCCAACGCTGCAACGGTGGGCGCAAGCATGGAACCGGAAAGAGCCCTGATAATGGCGTAAAGCCGAACGAATTGACGTTCGGGCAATTCCACCCAGAAATCGGTGTCGAGAGTTGTTGCGGGAACGCCTTGCAAGATCGCGGCGGACATCCCAACTATCTGAAACCGAATTTCTTCCTCTCCGAGTGCGTGAACAAGCCGTGCGAGCGAAGAAATTGTTCGTGTGCCTTCCACCTTTCGTCGGGGGTCATGGTCAGACTTCGAGCGAAGAGAACGCGTTCGCCGTCGTTGAGGATCCTCACCTTTCTGAGACGCCGCAGCTCTTGTTCGTATTTTTTTTTGTTCACTGGAATCACTATGCGCTGCGCTGATTATTCTGTCGAGATCCGCGTACCTCGAGAGGGGCCTCATTCCACCACGTAGCTTGTGACGGCAGTCAGTCCTTTCGCTTGCGCGGTAATCGTCCACGTTCCGCGTTCGAGAGGAATCAACGGGCGATCGAGTCTTCTGCCGTTAAGGAACCATTCACATCCCGGCCACGAACTCCGTAGCGGGAGCATCTGCTGAGCTTTGGACATCGCGGGGTTGTAGCAAAATGTCGCGCCGTCCTTCGGAAACAGGATATTTAGCGCTTTCGAGTGCACCGTCGCGCCGAGTCTGTTCTGCGGACCGGCACACCATGCGACATACTCCGGCGGCAATTGCAGGATTCCGCCCACATACAGCGCCGAGGCGTGACCCACCGGCTCAGTTCCGGGCAAGAACCACTCGCGAACGACCGGTTCATTTGGACGCGGAAGCAGACCGGTCTCGGCGGCGATTTCGACTGCACGGAGCGATGCGTTTTCCGCCAATTGCGGCCACGGCCGGTCACCCGCAGCGTAAAGCGATCTCATCATGGCCGCCCAAAGTGGCGCGGCGGAGCGGACCGCGAGAACTTCGCCCATCGGCCGGCCATCAAGGTTACCGGCCCACACTGCGACTGTATGGTTCCTGTTGAATCCCACGCACCATCCATCGCGGAAGCCGGAACTCGTGCCTGTCTTTACCGCTGTGCGTTCGGGGAGGTTCAGCAGAGAGGAGGCCCCAAAGCCCGCAAGGCGTGCCCGATTGTCGCAGAGAATATCCGCAATGATCGCGCACGCTCCCGGCGAGGCCAGGCGCCGGCTCTCGATGGGCTCCTTCGCGATGAGTTTCGGAATCCAGAACTCTCCGCCGCGCGCAAGGCCGGCGTAGGCTCCCGCGAGCTGAAGCAGACGCACCGGAGCATTCCCCAAGATGAAACCCGCGCCGAATTCGTCGAATGATCCAGGGAAATTCAATCCCCAACTCCGCAAATACTCAAATGTGTCACGCGCTCCAATTTGACTCAGAGCGAAGACCGCCGGGACGTTGAGCGAACTGCCCAAAGCCTCACGCACTCGCACCGGGCCAAGGTAGCGTTTCGAATAATTCTGCGGGTCATAATCGCGGTATTCTCCAGCGATCGCGTCGGGTGTGTCCGGTAGCAAGGAAGCCGCGGTCAGCTTCCGTTGATCGATTGCGGCCAGATAGAGGAATGGTTTCAACGTGGAACCACAACTTCGCGGTTCCATTGCGGAATTAAGGGCGGATCGCCGCGGATCACCGGAGCAGGCCAGAGCGCGAACCGCGCCGGTTGAATTTTCGATGACAACGATCGCCGCGTCGCCGACACCGAGGGCCACGGTGGCGGAAAGGTGTTCGCGCAATAAGCGCATCGCCAGTCTCTGCAAATCCAGGTCGAGCGCAGTCGTTATCTGTGCCGGCGCGACCTCGCCGATCCATTTCGATTGGGCGAGAAGACGTTTTCGCGCAAGCTCAACAAACTGCGGCGCTTCATTTGGCGGTTCGTGCTTCTCAATACGGGGGGGATTCCACAGCAGCGAGTCCATCGCGGTCTCGCGAGGAAGCAATCCGCCTGCAGCGAGACGCTTAGCATTCCTGCGGTAGCGGGCAATGGCTGCGTCGGGATTTTTCCAAGGGTTGAGGCGTGCTGGGGATTGCGGCAGGCCGGCCAGAAAAATCGCCTCGGAAACAGAGATATCACCTGCGGATTTGCCAAAATACGCCCGCGCAGCGGCTTCAGGGCCAATACGGCGGTTGCCATAGTCGAGGCGGTTCAGATAGGCCTCCAGGATTCTCTCCTTGTTCCAATTTCGTTCCAGCTTCAGTGCCGCAAGGGCCTCGTGAGCCTTTCCTTTCCTTCCATCGCGTCGCGCAGAGATCTTGACGAGCTGTTGAGTAATGGTCGAGGCGCCGGAAAGCACGCGTCCATTTCGCAAATTCCGCAAGGCCGCGCCTGCTACCGCGTGAAGATCCACTCCATTGTGCTCCCAAAACCGTGCGTCTTCGATGCCGACGGTAGCCGCGGGAAGCCATTCTCCCATGTCCCTCAGCCTGATAGGATAGCTTTCCCTGGCAACAGGTGTCGGGAAGACGACTATCGTTCTCCCCCGGCTGTCGGTGAAAATGGGGGCCGCGGGCGGTGGCCGATCCAAAGTCGTTGGCAGGTTCACGCTGCGGATCGAGCTCTCAATGGCAAGCGCGAGAAAAAGACCCGCCACAAGCGAAGCAAGAACGAGCCATCGAGACGATCGCGCCAGAAGCTTGAAACAGCGTGTAGCGGACAGAGCCGGATCCCAAATTATTCGGAGGAAACGTTGCATTCGCTTGACGCGGATCGACCGACAAACCGGCTATCGTACATCGGCGAAATCTGTGTCGCCGGCCAGATGAAGGCCCCCGCCGCGGTTGCTCGAGCGAGCACGCTGTAGCTGCGTGCGCCGGAGGGTAAATCGTCAAAGTAAAGATTGGTCTGCTGATCACGCATCTCGCTGTGCGACAAATCCGCCGTTTCGACACCGGATTCGGCCGGTAGCGAGTAGTATTTGCCGAAGAGGGCGAGGTTTGGATTCACAACCTCAAGGCCCGCCGGGATCAGATCCTCGACCGCCACATAGCTCTGCGGCTTTTCGGAGGAGAAGCGATAGGAAACCAATACCTGATCGCCCAGCCGAAATGGCGCATGAGAGCTGCCGTCGCGCGAGGCGTCCGTCAGGTTTTTCACGACCCGGTCAATCTTGAGGCCTTGAGTGACTGGCTTCGTCCATTTCTCGGGCGTGCGATATTCGGCTTTTAGCACGAAACTGCCTCCGGGCTTCAGACCGTTGACGGTGAAATCCGCCAGCTTCGCAAGGTCTTGCTTGCTCCAACCCGCGGAGCTTGCGTTGGGAGAAATGGTTTCGGGCTTGGGGCTGGTTCCAGTGACCGGAGTCGCGGCAGACATCTTCATCATCGCCTTGAACGCCACAAGCAGCCAAAGGTTTTCCTGCGTGGAAAGGCTGGCGGAGGACTCCGCTAGCCGCAACAAGCGGTCGCGAAACGCGCCTGAAACCTGCGCTGGATCGATAAGAAACCGCGCCCAGGTGCAAAGAGCCTCGGTTCGCGCGCCGGATGAAAACGTTTCCGGGTTGAATTCCATGTTGCCAAATTTCCTTGGAAGTTCATCCACGAGCAGGCGTTGCCTGTCCTGTTCGATGCCGAGATTGTTCATCGCGATCGCCAACATTGCACGACCCTCGCCTGTGAGTTTGTCGCGTTTAAGGAAAAGCTCGTCCGCGGCGGATCTGACCTCTTGCTCCTCGCCTGAAGTTGAAAGGACGAAGAGAGCGAAGGCCCGCAACGTTGGCGAGAGACCGCTCGTCTTGCCTGCAACCATTTTACCCAGCACATCCGGAAGTTCCGAAGCGAGGCGCTCCGGAACCTCAAAGCCGGCCACTTCCGCCTGGTTGACGCACCAGGCTGTCTGAATGGTCACAAAATCGTTTGGCTGCGTTCCGCCTGGCCAATAGGGAAGGCGACCGTCAGCACGAAGACTCGTCTCAAATTCGCGCAGCGTCTCGTCAATGACATGTTGATAGGCGGCCTTTCGCGCCTGCGAATCGGGTAGATATTCCAGAAGCCCACCAAGAAAAGTGTATCCCAGAAGGCGCGAGGCTTTTTGCTCGAAGCAACCGTGAGGGTATTCAAGCAGGAATGGCAGGCCCATGAGCTTGTTCAACCAGGGCGTCGTTGAGACCGCGAGGCTGAACGAGCCGCGCCCCTGCTTCCACGCGGCAGGCATGGCGTCCATCCCGGAAAACATCGTACCCGCCAGGGAGCCCGAGACGGATTCCTTATTCAGAATCACGGGCTCCGCCACAGGAAGCGTCACCTCAGCCGCGTCAGCAAGCTTAGAAGCCGAGACAACTTCGAACTTTACGCTCGCGGACCCCGTGGATTTTGCACGCGCCTTGAAATGGACCACGGCCGGCGTGTCGAGCCTGGCGGAAATCTCCTGCCGCGAGCCGCCGGTCAACTCGAGACTTCCACCTGCCGTGCAGCGGACGAGAAGCTGTTCGCTTTCCGATACTTTTTGTCGCGCCACGGCCCTCAATTCGACCTCGTCGCCATCTCGCAGGAAGCGCGGAAGCGCAGGCTCAATAGTTAGCTTCTTGCTTACGGCGAACGTCGCGTCTGCCGAACCGAATTGGTTGTTCTTCGTTTGACCGAGTGCGATAACGCGGAACCGTGTGAGATTATCCGGCGCTTCGCATTCAAATTTGGCAATTCCCTTCGCGTCGGTCCGCACGCTTGGACGCCAGAGGATAAGCGGCTTGAATTCTTTTCGCGTGAAAGTGACGCTTCCGAATTCCTCGGCACCCGCATCGCCTGCGACGAAGCCCTTCATGGTCAGCCAGGAAGGAGCGATCTTATCCACATACGCCCTCAGCGCCGAGTACGTCACAACCGCGAAACGTCGCGCTGGGAAAAAGTCCGCGAGCATGTGTGGAAGTTTCCAGCCTCCCAGGGCGAGGATCGAATCGTCCACTGCATAGATCGCGAGATCAGCACCGGCCACGGGCCGACCGGCGGCTGTCACGCTCACTTTGCCGGAAATCTTTTCCCGCGGTTCATACTCGGCGCGGGCCGTGCTCACCGACACGTCTAGTGTGCGTCCGGGAGTTTGGACAGCTAGCTGATCGTAGCCAAACATCTCTCCCGCGAGTTGGTCAGATCCGCCGGGACGCAGGACGTATACGGAAACGAAGACGTTAGGCTCGTATTCGGGTTTGACAGGGATTTCGATGCGGCTTGTGTTGCCTTGAATGGCAGCGGTAAACGTGTCCAGAATTCTGTCGGTTTCCACACTCACCCACGCCACGCCGCCTGTTGGCGAGAGGACGTTGATTGCGGCCTTTTCGCCGACCATCCATGGTTCGGCGTTCTCCCTTCCCTTTACCGAGAATACCGTTGCGGTTGCGTCCGATTCCACCGGAACTTCCGATTCTTCATCTCCTGCGAGGTAGGCTTGTTCGCTCACCGCGAAGCCAGGCGTCCCAGCCACGGGCATGACGAGCGCGACATAGCGCCCCGGCTTGCCCGGTTTGAATTTGATGGAATTTGCGGTTACCCGCTCGCGTTGCTCGACAAGCTCGTATTGGTCGAAATTCCGGTATCGATAAACATCCGGCGCAAGGCGCTCTTTCACTGATTTGGTTTGAACGCGAAAGAGTTGAACATTTACCGCTTCAGGAGCCTCTGCAAATTGCTCTTCCGCTTCCCAAAGAAACTCGATTTCGCCCTGACCGCTCTCTCCGCGCTTAACGCCCAGCAACACAGGCGCCATCGCGACGTTTTGCGTTGTCCCTCCGGTGATGGTCTGCCCATCCGGTCCGGTGACATCGACCTTCCAAATGACACTGCAGTGCGCGCGATTACCGGGATCCTTGAAAGGCGGGTCGCAGCGCAATACGGCGTGGCCGGCGCCGTCGAGAGCCGCCTCGCCGGAAATTTCTGCCGAGTAACCCGGACGCTTTGCGTGCTCAGAATAGAGATCAACGCGTGTCCAGTCCTCACCGTAGTATTCGCCGTCAGCCGAATCACTGACCCACGTGGCTGTCCATTGCACGCGGCTTCCGGCATTTGACGCGCCGTGAAAATACTGCGACTGCAAGGCGATGACAGATTCCCCGGGCTTTTGTGCATCTACGTTTTCGCAAACCACTGAAAATGGAGGGTTCCGGAATTCTTGAATCTGGAAGCGGGCGGGCGAACCCGCGGGCAACCCTCCGATCAACGCCTTCAAGACGAAATCTCCGACAGGCGCATCCTGCGGAGGCGTCCACATCCCGTTCCAACCCCCCTCCGCGTCCACCTTGCCCTGGCCGTCGGCAAGCACCTCGCTGGAGTATGCACGCTCGATCGTCCATCTCACAGGGCGTCCCGACGGAATCCTCAAAGCGCCGCTCTGTTCTTCGCGGACGAATCCCTTGAATTGAATCGACTGGCCTGGCCTGTAAAGCGGGCGATCCGTCAGGGTATGAGCACGAAGCGCAGGCGGTGGCTGGGCGTTCAAAGTGCCCCCCGAAAATTGATCCGAGAGCGCAATGGGCTGAATCGTATTTTCGCACGACAAATATTGTGCTCCCGCAATGGCAAGCATATCGAAGACCGCCAGCCCGTTGGTGTCCGTTACCGAAGCCGCAATTTTTTTGAGATCCTTGTCGAACGCAGAAACGGTCGATTTCGCCAGAATTTTCCCATCCGTCAGGCGCGCCGCGCGGATGATGGATTGGCTCTTGGTCAGTTTGCGCGTCAGGGCAAGTTCTCCAAAATAGATCACCGCGCGGTTGCCGATCACTCTGCCCTGAGAATCCCTGCCGGTAACCTCGAACAACATCGGGCCGGCTAGCGCTGCGGGATCCGGCGGCTTCCAGGCAATCTCGCGCAAAACCTCTTTGTTGCCATCGGCGGCGGGTACACTTCCCGATGCGAGCACCTCGAGCCCGAGGGCCGAAATCAACGGCTCCGAGCTCGCCCGCTCAAACGTTCCTTGCCTCGTCCAGAGCGGGTCACCTTCTGCATTCCTCAACACGCGGGTGAAGTCCCGTTCCCTAGCAAGAACCGAAGGCAGCTTTTCGAGCGGGACGATAGACAGTTTCCATTCCAGCTCAGTAGTATTGACATGGTAGAAGGCAAAATTGAGTCCAAGGACTGAGCGTTGGCGGACTTGCCTGTCGGGAAAGAGAATCGCGCCATCTTTGAGACGGAAGCTTGCGCCCCATGTCTCCGGCTTCGGAAGTCCGTATCCGCCCGTTCCCATGATTTCGTCCGAGACGACGACGATGTAGCGCGCGCCCGGATCGAAATCCCCCTCTGCAATCAAGGAGGGTCCCTCCTTGCGAGTGCGCAAATTGGATACACTGGGCGTGATCCTTAAGGCGTCCGTCGGCAAAGCGGCATCACTCAGCGCCTGGCTGAACTTTACCTCGACGTGAGGAGTTCCGAGCGGGAAATTGCGCGCAGCGACATAGTCGATCCTCAGCGGGCGCGTAATGCCAAGCGGGAAGACCTGGGGATAGGGAAGCGCGCGTCCGCCGTGGACGTCACAGACTCCATCCACGACGAGGTCGTAACGGCGGCCAACAGGAAGCGGTTGCAACGGCCGGACTCGGAATGCGGTCGCATCCCCCGTATCTGACGTCGCCTCAACGATCGGTGAATCGTCCGTCTCGCCCTCCGGCACGTTAAGCAAAATTTCGGCGGGGAGTTTCTGTCTGCTGCCTCGATCCTGGAACCATACACCCCTTGCGGCGTCGGAAAGACGAATGGGATAGTTGAACTCGATGGAAACTTGAGGGCGGTCGTTGAGGCTGGTTCGCTCGCCATAGCCTTCCTCGATAACGCGCAGAGCGGGAGCGGTCATCTCAAAGCCCCAAGCGTTAGCTTGCAACGGATTGCCCGTGAGGTCTTTTGCGCCTTCGCTCACACGAAACCTGTATGATTGACCTGGGATCAGCGGGCCGTTCACTGTCAGTTCGCCTTGCGACTGCGAGCGCCAGATGAAATCCGCGTCCAGCAAAGGCCATATTTCAACCGGTGATTCAACGCCCTCCGCGTCGATCCTGTCGGGCGGGGCCATATTCGTCGGGAATGTGATCGTCAGAGTGGTACCGGCGCGCAACATGTCTTCAATTCCTTCGACACTCAAGCCGTCACCAATTGGGTCGTTTGTAAATGGACGTTTGTCGGCTTCGTCTAACATTGCCGACTCTGGCGCGGGCGCGGACCTCTCTTGCCCGCGGGTTTCGAGGGCACAAAAGGCGGGAATGGCCGCGGAAAGAAGGAATACAAATCGTCTCATCGATCGTTTCGTTTTTCGAGTTGCTGCGCTCGAGAAAGATCCGACTGCGCATCCGCGAAGCGTTCCAGTCTTTGAAGAATTGCAGCCCGCTGCTTGTAGTAGTGCGCCTCGGGCTTTGCCTTGATCGCCCGGTTCGCATACTCGAGAGCCGCATCGAGCTGGGATGCGCCTGCGGCCGCCTCCACGAGATCGCTCAGGGAGCCCGCCAACACTTCGCGAGGCGGTTTCGCCGCGTCCAAAACTCGCAACTCGCCCGCCGCGTCGTCAACGCGACCCAACTTCACAAGCGCAGAGACCTTTGCCGCTCGAGCCTTGACGCTGCTCGGATCGACGGCGAGCACCGCCTCGGCATCGCGAATCGCAAGCCCGTATTGCCGCGCGTTGTCGCCCAACTCTCGACCGCGCGCAAGGAGAGCAGAAACATCCTTCGGATTTTTCGCCAGCTGGCCATCGTATCGCTGAAGACGGTCAAGCACTTCCAGAGCCGGAACCGGCTTGGTCACGTCCACTTCAAATTTGTCGAGCGCGTCGCGAGCCGATAGGCGTCCACTTTGATTCGAAGCTTCCGCAACAAGAAGGAGCGCCGCAACGGACTTCAGGTCGATGCGCCGCGCGGCCTCCGCATCCTCGAGCGCCGGACTACTCGCGACACCTGTAGACAAATACCAATAAGCCCGCGACAGGCGCGCTCTCAGATCATCGGGCTGGCCCGCGAGAATGGCTCCCGCGGCATCAATCCCGGCAAGCGCCGCTTGCAGGCGCTCGAAGGAGGGACGGTTGCCCACGACACTTTCATCCTCTGGATCCAGTCTGTCAGCAGCTGCGAAATCCTTCAGCGCGCCCGCGAACTCCTGCAACTTCCGGCGTGCGAGGGCGCGAGAGACCAGCAGGTCCGCATCCTCTTCCACTCCCGGTGCCTTGCTCAGAAGATCGACCACCTTTTGGTCTTCGCCCATTCCATCGAGATAACCTGCCAGCTGCCGCGTGATTTCGAGATCGTCAGGATGTCCGGCCAGATAAGCTTCCAGCGATGCGACGGCTTCATCCTTCTTCTGGTCGCGGACGAAAAGCACGGTCGCGAGGACACGGACACGAACCGATTTCGGAGCATCCGTCCACTCGCGCACAGTGCTCTCAGCCATATCGTAGTCCTCGACTGAGAGCCAAAGATCAGCCAGTCGCTCGCGGAGTTCGTCATCATCCGGCTTCTCGTCAAGAATCCTCCGGACCAGCTCGATCTGCGCATGGGTATCCTCGTCCTTCTCGGCCAAAGCGAGTTGGTCAGGCAAAGAGAGAGCAACAGCCGCACGACACAATACGACGAGCGCCACGGTGAGAAGGAGTAAAGAAATTCGGTGAGACAGCTTCATCAAACTAAAACGAAAAACGGGAAAGCTTCTTCAACCTTCCAGGCAGGCAAAGTTAGCGAACGCTCGACCATCGAAATATCTGGATCGGACGTTGGAACTTTGCCGAAAGCCAGGCGAACGACACGCGACGATTGCGTCGCCAGCCATGGATCGATTCTCACGCCTCGCGCAATTCGAGAATGCGATTCGTGCGCGAAATGATCTGTTCCGAAAGATTCGCGTCCTTTGCTAAGGACTCGCCAAAAGAGGGAATCATTCCCTTGAGTTTCGTCTGCCAGGCTGTCGTGCCGATCTCGTCCCTAAAACAGCGCTGCATGAGATGAAGCATGATTGAAACGGAGGTCGACGCCCCGGGCGATGCACCGAGAAGCGCCGCAATGGATCCATCTTCCGAAGAAACCACCTCGGTGCCAAATTGAAGAATGCCTCCGCGGTCCGGATCCTTCTTAATAATCTGGACCCGCTGGCCGGCCACCTCGAGTCGCCAGTCGTGCCTCTTCGCTGTGGGAACAAATTCCTTGAGCACTGCCAGGCGATCCTTGGGAGACTGAAGGACCTGGCCGATGAGGTACTTTGTCAAATCGATGTTATCGCGTCCGGCCGCCAGCAGTGAAAAGAGATTGTCGGGTTTCACCGAATCCGGGAGATCGAAAGCAGACCCATGCTTCAGGAACTTCGTGGAAAAGCCCGCATACGGTCCGAATAACAAGGACCTCTTCCCATCAATCACCCGCGTATCGAGATGGGGCACGGACATTGGTGGTGAGCCCACTGCGGCCTTCCCATAGACTTTCGCGTGGTGTCGATCAACCAGCTCCGCCTTGTCACAACGCAGCCATTGCCCGCTTACGGGAAAACCGCCGAAACCCTTGGCTTCGGGGATGCCGGATTTCTGCAAAAGTGGCAGCGCGCCACCCCCCGCGCCCAGAAAAACAAATTTCGCGTTGACCGTCCGCTTTGCTCCATCGGCCTTGTTTTGGACGTGAACATGCCAGCGGGAATCCGAGCCGCGGTTCAATCCGCTGACCCTGTGGGAAAGATAAACGGCCACTCCGTCCTGGTTTCGGAGCCAGTCAATCAGCGCCCTCGTCAGCGATCCGAAATTGACGTCTGTTCCGAGCATTGCCCGCGTTGCCGCAACCGACTCTCCCTTCTCGCGGCCCTCCATTACAAGTGGAATCCATTCGGCCAGTTCCTCAGGGCTCTCGGAATACTGCATCCTGGAGAAAAGATGATGTTTCCCGAGTTCCTCGTAGCGCTTCCTAAGAAAATCCACGTTCTCTTGACCGCGCACGAAGCTCAGATGCGGCACCTGACGAATGAAGAGATCTGGCGACGCAATAACCCCCTCTCCGAACCAGATAGGACCAGAACTGCTTGGAAACCTCGAATGATTCGTTGATTTCAACTGCCTTGGAAACGTCGACGGATCCATCGGCCCGTTGCGGAGTATAGTTGAGCTCGCAAAGCGCGGCATGGCCGGTGCCTGCGTTGTTCCACGCATTTGAACTTTCACCCGCCACGAAATCGAGGCTCTCGAAAATCTCCATCGTCAAACCAGGTTGCAGCTGCTTGAGCAGCGCCCCCAACGTCGCACTCATGATGCCGGCGCCAGCCAGGACAACATCCGGATGAGTCTGGGCTTTCATATTTTATTCGCCAGGGATTCTTGAATCGCGGTTGCAAAAACGGAGGGAAGAACCGCTCAAATACCCTTCTCTATCAGTTTCCGTTTCCAATCAAGCCCAACTTGACATGCGAAAGCCGAACCTCCGCAACACCCGCGTTGGCAGCTCTCGCAGCCTCTTAGACTTGAGCTTCGCCTCTGCAGCCATCCTCATCCCCTCGTCACGGGCCGGAGCTTGGTCTCTGGCAGATTCTTCAAACCCCACTTTACGATCTCCCGAAGAAGTTTACCCAACTTTTCTCCTTTCTTCGTTAAACCATAGTGAATCCGCCTTCGATCACTCGCATCCCTTCTCCCAGCCACGTATTCCAAATTCTCAAGCGATCTCAGGCGCGCGGACAGAATGTTCGTCGCAATCCCTTCCGGCGACGCCAGAAACTCGTCGAAACACGTCTTGCCCAAAATCAAGTCCCGCACGACCAGGAGGGTCCAACGGTCTCCTACAAGATCAAGAGTGCATGCCACAGGGCAGTTCGATCTCCGATTTTTCATCTCGGAAACTTCCCTTTTAACTTGTATAATGCAAGAACCTTAAGTTGCGTTATGCAATTAAATGGAGTGAGCGTACGAACCATGTCGAGCATCTTGCCTGGGTGCGGAGTATCCCCAGCCGGAAGCACCATCTCGATAATCAGCAATCGGCCGCCGGGATTCATCTGGACCAGTTGCGCGTGAGGTGGAGCTGTTTCAGTATTGCTGTGATTGTTCTCGGGCATATTATCGTTCTCCGGCTACAATACTCGGCGACTGTTCACGTTCTTCGCGAGCTAATTGACATATCCACGGGAATACACAACACAGCGTTACTCCGGGATTTTGCGAGCCATCTTCCTCGGCACGAGGTACGCTGCGGACTGTGCAACTTCGCTATTCCCGTCTAGGTTGGCGGGGTGATCTTTACGGAAAACAAGCAACTCTTTGGCTTCGATAAGACGGAAGGGATCGTCGCAGCGGAATTCTCCATACCGAACGAGGTGCAGATCTTCATGCGCGAAACGGATGGCTCTACGTCCGTCCGGAGCGAGATGTTTGCACCGTTTCTCTGGAATTCGTCGGAGGGAACGCCCTTGGAAGGAACCCTTGCCCTTCATAAGCTCATCACGTTTCCGGACTGGCGCCGCTATCAGGAGGCCCGGTCGCGCCTCGCGAAAGCGGGGTCACCTTTATTTGCCTCCAACGATCCGGTCCAACAATATCTGACATCATCCGGGCGCACGCTTTTCAAAGGCATGCTCTTCGAGGACCTGCGGCGGCTGCAGATCGACATCGAGACCGCCCTCACCGAGGGGTTTGAATTTTCAAGCCCTGAGCGCGATGCGGTGACCGCTGTAGCGTTGAGCGATAGTACGGGCTGGGAGGAGATTTTGATCGTCGAAGAGGGTTCAGTGGAATCCGAGCGCACCGCACTCGAGGGCCTCACCGCAATCATCCAGACACGCGATCCCGACGTGATCGAAGGACACAATCTTTTCAAATTCGATTTGCCCTTCCTGGTGGCGCGCGCAAAGAGACTTAAGGTTCGCCTCGCGTGGGGACGGGAGGGCTCGACGCTCAGCTCCCGTCCGTCACGCCTGCAGATTGCGGAAAAGACGATTCAATATCCGAAATTCACAGTGCGTGGCCGGCATATCGTAGACACCTGGGTTCTTGCGCAGTACTATGACATCTCTTCGCGAGAACTCGAAAGCTTGGGCTTGAAGAGCGTCGCACGGCACTTCGGCGTCTCGGAGAAGAACCGTGTCTTTCTCGAAGGATTGGACATCCAGCGCGCTTATCGTGAAGATCAAGACGCCTTTCGGACATATGCTTTGCAGGATGCTCGCGAGACACGGGCGCTGGCCGCAATCTTAAGCCGCAGCTACTTTATCCAGGCACAGATTTTTCCTTACAACTACCAGGACGTGATCATCCGTGGAAACGCGACGAAGATTGACGCGCTGTTCCTTCGCGAGTATTTGCGCCGCGGCCATTCGATCCCGGATGTTCCTCAAGCGCGGCCGTTTGAGGGCGGCTACACCGACATCTTTGCCACGGGTGTGATCGAGGATGTTTGGCACTGCGATGTCACTTCGCTGTATCCATCCGTGATGCTCGCCTTCGGTTACCTGCCAAAAACCGACGCCCTCGGTGTCTTCGGCGGAATGTTGCAGGATCTCCGCGCGTTCCGAATCGAGGCGAAGAACGCCCTCCGGTTGGTCGACGATCCTCTCGAACGCGGTGCGCTGCATGCGCTCCAAGGAACCTTCAAGATTCTCCTCAATTCCTTCTACGGGTATCTCGGCTTTGCCCAGGGGCACTTTGCAGATTTCGACGCCGCCGAAAGAGTCACGGCCAAGGGCCGCGAGATTCTCAAACACATGGTGGACTGGCTGGCCGCCCGCGGAGCCCGGGTCATCGAGATCGATACCGACGGCATCTATTTTCGCCCGCCAGAAGGAGTCAAAGTCGAAGACCTCCAAAGCGGACTCGCGGCTGAACTGCCGGAGGGCATTGAGGTGGAATTCGACAAGCGCTACCCAGCGATGTTCAGCTACAAGGCAAAAAATTACGCCCTTTTGGACGACTCCGGGGCGATCGCCATCAAAGGCGCGGCGCTAAAATCCCGCGGAATGGAACCGTATCTCCGCGATTACCTCGAAACCTTCCTCCGCCTGCTGCTCAAAGGAGAGCCCGAGAAGGCCGCTGCCTTGCGCGAAGATCTGACGCTTAAGGTCCGGCGACGCGAACTCTCCATCGAAGCCCTCGCCAAAACCGAGGCCTTACAGGACTCCGTCGCCTCATATCTAAAGAAGATCACTGCCTCCTCGCGCAATCGCTCGGCGGCGTTCGAACTTGCCATTAAGAGCGGGCGAAATTACCAGGCTGGCGACCAGATCAGTTACTACATCACGGGAGCCAGCAAAAGGGTTACCGCCTACGAAAATGCCCGTCTTGCCACGGAGTGGAACCCTGAGGCACGCGACGAAAATGTGGATTATTACGTCGCCAAGCTCGACGAACTAGCGACCAAGTTCGAGGAACACGCTTCCAACCGTGCCGTGCAGAGGGACCTTTTTCCTCCTGAGGAATCACGGTAACAAAATGGGTATGCGTCCGCCTCAAGATGGCACAATCCAAATACTCAACTACGAGCGAAATAGACAAACCGCTTAATGTCTTCGCAAGTTTCCGCAGAGACGCTGCCCACACAAAAGCAGCCTCAGCAGACTCTATCAAAGCGATCAATGGCCCGGTTCTGACGATATCCAGTCTGGGACACTTAGGACGATTCGGCAATCAACTCTTTCAGTATGCATTCCTAAGGATTTGCGCGAACAAGATCGGCGCGAAGGTTCAGTGTCCTCCCTGGATCGGTCAAAAACTCTTTGGGCACGATGACGAACCCATATCCTGCCGTTTGCCTCCCGCGATCGAACGCGGGGAATTTGGTGAAAGCCTGTTTGATATCATTCCAGAATTTGTTCCTTATCTTGAGAAGCTGGCTGATGCAAAGAGCTGCCGAGTGGGTTCGGAGGCGATCGAGCAAGGTCTCGCAAACGTGGATCTTTGGGGCTTCTTCCAGCTGCCCACCCACCTACTCGAGTCGCACAAGGCGTACTTTCGGTCGCTTTTCCAACCAGTTCAGGAGCTAAGATCCCCGCTGGACGAGGCTCTCCGTGTCATTCGATCCAAAGGCAAGACAGTCATTGGCATTCACATTCGGCGAGGGGATTTTATTACAGAACCACGGCCGGGATTTGCGCTGGTTTTTCCCGCAAAATGGTATCGCGAATGGCTGGATAGCCTATGGAACAAATTGAAGGATCCTGTTCTCTACGTCTGCAGCGACGATCTCAACAGCATCCTTCCGGAATTCGAGAGCTTTTCCCCAATAACTTGGAGAGACCTGGAGGTGCAGCTCCCGGCAAGCATAAGGGATTTAGGTATCGAATTTTACATCGACTTCTTCATCTTGAGTAAATGCGACGTCGTGTGTAGCAGCAATAGCAACTTCAGCTTTGTAGCTTGTATGCTAAATGAGCGTGGCAAGCTTTTTGTTCGCCCCCACTGGGATTTCTCTACGAAGTTCGTGCGATTTGACCCTTGGAACAGCCGACCGGTCCTATGGTTTGGAGGCGAACCCTCAAAATTTCGCAAACGCTGGCGTGATGTCTTACAAATAACCTATGTCACCCAAGGATTTGCTGCAATGCTTAGGAGCATGCTTATTGACTATCCTAGGAGCCTGTTCAAACTTTTTGGACTGCGGCTGTATTTAGGATATCAAATCCAGGGGGGAACTGGTGTGATTAAGAGCCTGTTACATACATTGGGGTGGCGTTCTGCTTGGAGAACACCGGAGCCATAGGCGCACGCAAGAGTCGGGGAGCACATGGGAGAATGCAGAAGGAAATTTCCAGCCTCCGGCATTGTGGCGATTTCGCAAAATGGGAGCCCGGGCAACGCCATCATTAGGGGTGGACCGCCAGCTGTTTTCTGCTCGTATTGGTGGCTATCTAATGAAGCTTTTCTTTCTGTTCCTAGCTGCAGCCCTCCGGAGATTCTCGGGGCTCGGCCCAGCGGGTCCCCTTGCCCTCTTCTGGCTTTCGGCACCGGGGATCGCTGGACTCTTCCTCCTCTACGAACTCGGGACGGTCTCGGAATGGCTTCATGCCCGCGGCGCCGCGGGGCTTTTGTTGTACGCTGCGGTGTTCGCGGTGTGCAGCGGCGTCGGGCTCCTACCCACTACCGCGCAGGCGGTGCTTGGGGGATGGGTCTTCGGCCCCGCGAAAGGCCTGTTGGCGGCCGCGGCGGCATTCGGCGGCGCCGCGCTGATTGGTTTCCTGATAACTCGGGCCGTCGCAGGCAAACGCCTCGAACGGTTCCTCGACACCAAGCGGGAGGCTCGTGCGATCCGTGATGCGCTTATCGGGAGGGGGTTTTTACAGACAGCAATGATGGTCGCGCTGCTCCGCTTGCCGCCCCAGTCGCCGTTTGCCTTTACGAATCTTATGATGGTGAGTTGCGGTGTGGCGGCGGCGCCTTTCCTGTTGGGGACGATCCTCGGGATGATCCCGCGCACGCTTGTCGTTATGCTGTTCGCCTCCGCTGCCGCACAAACTGGTGCGGAGGACATCCAGGCTTTCGTAAGAGAGGGGCCGGGTTGGCCGGTGGCCGCCGGTGGGCTGGCGCTCATGGTCGTGGTAATGGCCATCATTGGGGCGATCGCACGGCAAACCCTTATCCGCCTTCGGGTCGATCCGGCCGCGTTTCGCTGAGCGCCAATGGAATCGCAGTCAATCCTCGGAACGCGGCCCTTCCTATTTCTTCGGCAGTCTCTCAGCGGTATAAAGCGCAACGAGAGCGGCACCGATCGCCTGAGAGAGCTCGCCGAGTGTGGCAGGAACGATTTTCATCGTTTGACGTTGGACGGGGAATAGCCAAGGCTCCGCAGCGGCGTGAATGGCGCCTAAATAGCGTTTGCGGAATTCTCCGGTGGTTGCATCGGGGTCGATCAGTCCGCCGCCAATAACAACGAATTCCGCGTCCAGGGCGATGGAGAGGTTGGCCACATGCAGACCAAGGGCTCGGGCTTGATAATCGAAAACTTCAAGCGCCAGCGGATCGCCCTGTTGCGCACGGTTGCGGAGAGAGAGGGCTTTCTCCTTGGCGGGCTCCACCGAAAGCGCGAGTTCGTGGTCGGGATATTTTGGGATGAGGTAATCGAGATACTGTGGCAAGCCGGAAAGTGTGGTGTAGGCCTCGAAGCAACCCCAGCTGCGTCCACAACCGCACGTAAATGGCGGCAACCCCAGCAAATGGATGGGCGCAGGCATATGCCCGGCTTCCATGCCCGCTAGCGTGTCGCCTTCGAGAGGAAGCCCCAGCGGGTCCATGTAGGCCGCTCCCAAACCAGAACCGGGAGCCAACATGATGACCGACGCCTTCTTGTTGCCCCGCACCTTGGCTGCTTCGGCCACGCCTCCGTAGTTGCCATCATTTCCGGCAACTAGAGGGATCGCTCGTCCGGCCCGCCGAGCCAATGCGTGCGAATAGTCGGCATGAAAATTCCAACCGGCGAACGCGGGAGGCAAGTTAGCCGAACGGTCGAGAATGCCGTAGCCTTGATAGGGTCCGGGTATGGCCAAGCCGACCCCGCGCACCTGATCCCAAACAAGCCGGTTGTTTATCAGGAATTTCTCAATGCCCTCGATCCATCCATCAATGACGGCGTTCGTGCCAAGTTGCGAATTGGTGGAGCTTTGGGCAAGCTTCAGCGAAATCGGCGTTCCGTCCGCATACACTCCGCACGTCTTGGAGGTGGTGGCGCCGCTGTCGGTCCCGAGATAAATATCGTTCATAGAAATCGGATGGATGGAAGGGTTGAAATAGTGATCTAACGGCTTGTCGGGCTCAGAGCGAGATCTGAACTTTCAAAGTTGTAAACATAACTCGCGTCAAGGCCCCGCTTTCCAAGAGACCAACGACGACCGCTCACGCCATACTTTTTCGCTTTGGCTTGTGAACGCTTCGTCAGACAGCCATACTTCAACCGCTCATGCGGCCGCCCTTCATAGAACTCCCGTCCCTCCGCACTCAAAGCGCTGTGCCTCTGGAGAGCAGGACAGCGCCTTCGTCGTCCGGTGCATCCGCTCGCGCGACCAAAACCCCTGCGGCAATTTCTTTCCAAATCCCGTTTGGCTTCGAAGTTCCAGGCATCACAAACTCCTCCATGATAAGCGAAAGAGCAGGCCAAGATTTTCTGGAGACAATCCCAATCTTCGCCGGACTTAATGACTCTGCGCTCGCCGTGATCGCCGGCGCGCTCGAACAAGCCGCCTTCCGCGCCGGCGATACCATCGTTGAGGAAGCAGAAACCGGCAACCGCATGTTCATTATTTACGCGGGAAGGGTTGAAGTGGTGAAACATCTGGGTGAAGCGCATGAGACCGTCCTCGCAGTGCTAAGGCCCAAAGAATTTTTCGGCGAGATGTGCATTATCGAATGTCTGACCCGTTGCGCCTCGGTCAGGGCGATTGAGGATACCTTCGTCTTCGCGCTGAAAAGCACCGATCTCCACCATCTCTTCGAGCGACAGCCCGATCAGTACGCCATTATGATACTGAACATCGCCCGCGACATATCACGCCGTCTTGCGAGCCCTCGATGAACTGTTTGCGGCGGTTTCTCACTGATTGACGGGCGATGCCGGACGAAGAGTCGAAAGCGGTTACTGAACGCGCATTTTCACGATCCGTCCGCACTTTGAACCAAGCGAAGGCCTTCGTCTTGAAGGCAGGAATCTGCGGCATTTTCTCCGACGCGAGGGGCAAGATGCCGTGCTTATGGGACGTGGTTGATCTCCCCGGCAGAAAACCGGGAGAGAAAGGCTGGGGAGAGAAGATCACTGCCATCTGGAATTGGAAGAACGAACTGCCCGCAACGTATCCCAAGATGATTTTCTACGGAAAGATCAAGAGCGGGCCCGCAGTATTAATGAGCATAGACCACTTGCGCGAGGAACACTATCCAAAGCATCACTGTCCCCTGAAAGATTGCAGCGCACTGGCTCGAAAGCTCTATGAGATCATCCGGATGGATCCCATAACTACAGGTTCTTTGCGCGAAGAAATGAACATGACCAGGCGCCCGGAGCGAAATCAGTTCGACAGGGCATTGCAGGAGCTCCAAGTCACATTAAACATCGCCCGCCGAAACAGTGCGAACGACGAGAACGACACATGGGTACCCTTCGCCGAACAGTATCTTGAAGTCATGCGGCCGGGGGAAATCAGGACAAAGCAGTGAACGCAATTTCATGTCCTGGCGCTTCATTCTGCATTTGCGGTGGAACGCACACCTCGATGCCTTAAAAGCTTTATCCGTTTGATCCGCGTCATCCGCGGTTAAGACGTGAAGATCTATTTTGTTACCACTTGCTCCAGTAGCGAGTTGATCCGCTTTAGCATGGCTTGGGGATCCTCGAGAAGGCCGGCGGCGATAAGCGCGTTATCGTAGATTTGTTCGGCGACTTGTTTGGACACTTCCGGGCGCGACTGGCGGAAGCCGTCAAGCCCAATAAGCATTGGGTGATTGGGGTTGATTTCCAAATCGTGCTTGAACGGACTCTCCGTGCCTCGATTCAGATTTTTTAGAATGCGCCGCATGCTCGAGGTCATGCCCTTGTCGCTTTCGACAACGACCGAGGGGCTGTCCACGAGCCGCGCGGAGACACGGACTTCGCCGACCTTGTCGCCGAGACTTTCCTTGATGAAATTGCAGAGAAGGCGAGCGGCGGTGTCATCGAGTTTTTTGTCTCCGGCCTCGAGAGCGACTGTCGGCTCTTTCGGCGGCGATCAGCTTTTTGCCATCGAATTCGCGCAGGTGGTCCATCACGAATTCGTCCCACGGGTCGAACAGGAACAGGACCTCGTAGTTCTTGGCCCTGAGCCCTTCGTAATAAGGACTGGCGAGACAGGCCTCGCGAGTCGGCGCCGAAATAAAATAGATCTCCTTCTGCTCCTCCGGCATCCGAGCGACGTAGTCGGCGATGCCGATCGGATTTTCCGACTGCGAAGTCTGATAACGCAGCAGTTTCGAGAGAGCCTCTCGATGGGTGAAATCGCTGACGACGCCTTCCTTGAGAAAATGACCAAATTCCTTGAAGAAGCCGGCATATTTGTCGGCATCGGCCTTCGCTTCCTCGTCAAGGAACTTCAGGAACCGGCCGCTCAGGACCCTGTTGAGTTTCTGCAGCAAGGCGGAGTCCTGCATCGTTTCGCGCGAGATGTTCAGCGGGAGATCCTCGCTGTCCACGACGCCTCGGAGGAATCGTAGCCAATCGGGAAGCAGGCCTTTGGATTTCGACTGGATAAGGATCTTTCGGCAATAGAGGTGCACTTCTGACTCGGTCTTCGGCATGCCTAGCTTTTCCATGCTATTTCTCGGAACGAACAAGAGCGCGTTGATTGCCAGCGGGGCATCGGCGCTGAAGTGAAACCGGTAGAGCGGCGGCTCGATGTCATGGCCAATGAACTTGTAAAATTCCTCGTAGTCCGTGGAAGTGAGCTCCGACTTGCTTCGTGCCCAGATCGCACGAATCGTGTTGACCGCGTTGCCGTTCAGTTCAATCGGAAATCCGACAAAGTTTGAGTAACGCTGGATGATGGATTCTACGCGATGCGACCGCGAGAATTCGCGATCCGCTTCCTTTAAGTTGATAACGATCTTCGTCCCGCGGGAAAGATCCTGCCCAGGTTCGATGTCGTAAGAGTTCACGCCATCCGAGGTCCAGATCCAGCCGGTCTCTTCGGGCTTGTACGAGCGGGTAAAGACGGTCACCTTCGTGCCGACCATAAAGGAGGAATAAAATCCGACCCCGAACTGACCGATGAGGCTCGGATTGCCGGCGTTTTCCTTGATCTGCTGAAGAAACGCCTTCGACCCGGAGTGCGCGATAGTCCCAAGATTCTCGATCAGCTCGTCGCGGGTCATTCCGACGCCGGAGTCGGCAATGGAAATCGTGTGACCGGTATCGTCGGTGTTGACCGAAATGGTGAGGGGGCGGTCAGACTGGAAAACCTCGGTGCCCGAAGTCTGCAGGAACCGGAGCTTTTCCGTGGCATCCGCCGCATTCGAGATGAGCTCGCGGATAAAGATCTCCTTATCCGTGTAGAGAGAGTGGATGACGATATCGAGGAGTTGGGCGATCTCCGCCTGAAAGTCGTGCTTTTCAATGGTGCTCATGAGATGGGCTTGATTCGAAGGAGCGGGCATCCTGTCAAGTAACGTCCTGCGCGGGAAAGAAGACTTTTTGCCTCGGAGCGCGCGTCGTGGCAACTCCCGATCCCAATCCTTAACCGCAATGGCGCGGATACGGCGGATAGATAATCTCCACGAAATGTCCATCCGCCTAAATCCGTGTCATCCGCGGTGAGCAGTGCTCGAACTTCTTCCGCCGGCTCAACAATGAATAAAAATCTAGCTTGATTCAGGATCGCTTAATCTCCGCAAATACACGGTGGTCACGATTCGACGTGGAAACAACGTAAAGAAACTGACTCCTTAGGAAAAACCCTATCAGTCTCAATGCTTTTCTTGCGCTCTCTGCCAGCGTCCGCTCACAATTGATAGACAAGTTCGGGCGGATTACAACTCCGTCCATCAAACTTACGAGGGCGTCCTTGAGTTCGACTACCGCATCTCAGGTCAACAAATGGGCCTTCGTGCAGCCGTTCCTTCAATACGTGATCCGGCCCAACGGCACCGGCCTGGTGCAAAACGCGACTGTGCTTGGCTTGCACTTCGGCGTCGAGTTCTAACGCCACCAAATCTAAACAATTTTTTAATTTCTTTTCAGCTTCGATTGAGCCGAAAGCGCGAAGCTCTGAATCAACAAAGCAAACCAACCTTCAATCCATCCAACGAATATGACTAACACGAATCCCACAACTTTTAGAGCAAGAAGCACCGGGCTTCCCCACTCGGGAGAGCCCCAAACACACACATCCTGACAACAAAAATACCCAGGATTCTCCAAACTTAACCCTTACGAAATCCCAATGAAAAAGAAACCTTTCTACCAATCACTTTACGTGCAGGTGATCGCCGCGATCATTATCGGAGTCCTGCTCGGTCACTTTCTGCCCGGCACGGGCGAAGCGATGAAGCCGCTCGGCGATGGCTTTATCAAGCTAATCAAAATGATGATCGCCCCGATCATTTTCTGCACGGTGGTGGTCGGCATCGCCGGCATGGAAGACATGAAGAAGGTGGGCAAGACCGGCGGGCTGGCCCTCCTCTATTTCGAGATTGTCAGCACGATCGCGTTGATCGTGGGGCTCGTCATCGTCAACGTGGTCAGACCTGGAGCGGGCATGAATATCGACCCCGCGACGCTCGACGCCAACGCGATCGCGCAATACACCGGCCCGGGCAAGATGCATACCACCACTGAGTTCATCATGCACATCATTCCCACGACGATCGTCGATGCGTTCGCAAAAGGGGAAATTCTGCAGGTGCTATTGATCTCGGTGTTGTTCGGGTTCGCCCTGCACAGCTTCGGTGGCAGGGGCACACTGGTTTTTGATCTCATCGAGAAATCGTCCCACGTTCTGTTTGGGATCGTCGGCATCATCATGAAGGTCGCGCCCATCGGCGCTTTCGGTGCGATGGCGTTCACCATCGGCAAATATGGCGTCGCTTCCCTGTTGCCGCTCGCCAAGCTGATGGGCACGTTCTACGCCACCTGCCTGGTGTTCATCTTTGTCGTGCTGGGAATGATCGCCCGCGCGCACGGCTTCAGCATTTGGAAGTTCATCAAGTACATCAAAGAGGAACTCCTCATTGCGCTTGGCACTTCGTCCTCCGAATCGGTGCTGCCGCGCATGATGGCTAAGCTCGAGAACCTTGGCGTCAAGAAATCGACCGTTGGGTTGGTGGTCCCGACCGGGTATTCCTTCAACCTGGACGGCACAGCGATCTACCTGACGATGGCTGCGGTGTTCATCGCTCAGGCGACGAACACCCCGCTTAACCTCACCCAGCAGCTTACCCTGCTGGGCGTGTTGCTGCTCACCTCCAAGGGAGCGGCAGGGATCACCGGCAGCGGCTTTATTGTGCTGGCTGCGACCCTCTCGGCGGTTGGCCATGTTCCTGTCGCAGGTCTGGCGCTCATCCTCGGTATCGATCGCTTCATGTCCGAAGCGAGGGCGCTTACCAATCTGATCGGTAACGGCGTGGCCACAGTGGTGGTCGGCAAGTGGTGCAATGAGCTCGACGAAAATCAAATGCGTCGACATCTGGACCAAGAGACCGATTTGGAGGCCGAGGAACCTGAGTTAGTCCTGGATCAAAAAGAGGAGCATATGTCGGTGTCCAGCACACGAGCACTTGACGATGCTGAGGAGCTCGATCCCACGCGCCCTGTCGCTGTCCGATAGGGTTGCGCACGAACACATGAGGAAGTTGAAGAACGAGAGCTATCCCGGGCTGGCGCTAACGGCCGGCAACCGATAGCAAAAGGAAATGCCATGCAGGCGGGGTTATCGAGCGACTGATCGATGCCCCGCCTGCTACAGGCATGATGCATCTTCACTGGTTCAAAAAGTTAGAAACGATGAATCTACCCAACCACCAGCTTGCGATGACCGTGCTAATGACTCCGGACATGGCAAACTTTGCCGGCAATGTGCATGGCGGCACCATCCTGAAGCTGCTGGATCAGGTTGCCTACGCCTGCGCAAGCCGCTATGCCGGGACGCTACGTCGTCACGCTGTCCGTAGACCAGGTTACCTTCCGTCAGCCGGTCCATGTCGGCGAGCTTGTCACCTTTCTCGCCTCCGTCAACTACACGGGCACTACCTCGTTGGAAGTTGGCATCAAGGTCATCACAGAAAACATTCAGGCTCACCTCGTGCGCCATGCCAATAGCTGCTTTTTCACAATGGTGGCGGTGGACGAGGGGGGCAAGCCAACCGCCGTGCCACCTCTTAAGCCGTCCACTCCCGACGAGCAGAGGCGCTTCGAGGGAGCAAAGGTGCGCAAGGAACTGCGCCGGGAGTTGGAGGCACGGTATAGAGCGATGAAGCAAAGCCGGACATAGTCAACTCAATCTTGGCAGGGCAGTGGCCATCTAACCACGACTCAGCGACAGCCGCAATTCGTTCGCACTGAGTGATCAAGTTCCCGGTTCGACTTCTTGCCTCCCAGTTCCCGCGAAGTGTACAAGGGGCCGGTGACGACGATTCCCCACAAGGCACGCGCTCCGTGGGCTTTCTTCAAATTCGACTCGCCTCTCGTTCGCTGGGCCTGCGTGCTGGCGCCGGGGCTTCTGCTGTATTTCGTTCCGCTGGGCGAGTTGACGCCAAATCAACGCCACTTACTCGCTATTTTCGTCGCAACGATCCTCGCCTTGGTGGTGCGACCGGCTCCGATGGGGGTCTCTCTTCTTCTTGCGGTGACTTTGATTGCGGTGACAGGGACCCTTCCGCTGAGCAGGGCGCTCTCGGGATTTAGCAGCCCAACTGTGTGGCTGATTTTTTCAGCATTTCTCTTCGCTCAAGCTGTAACCTACACACATCTCGGAATTCGTATTGCTTACTTCTTTATCAGCCGGCTTGCCCACAATTCGCTGACTCTGGGATACGCGGTGGCAGCTTCGAATTTGGTGCTGGCGCCCGTTGTGCCATCGGACACTGCGCGCGGAGGGATCGTGGCACCAATTCTCCGCAACGTGGCTGAAGTGCTGGGATCAGAACCCGGTCCCACCTCCGCCCGCATTGGATCCTATCTGACACTCGTGGGCTTTCATACGAACTACCTGGCCTCCGTCATGTTCCTGACCAGCATGGCCGGAAATCCACTCATTGCAAAATTCGCCTTCGATATCGCGCATGTCGAATTGAGCTGGGCCCATTGGGCTCTTGCCGCATGCCTACCGGGACTATGCTCATTCGCCTTCATTCCGTGGCTCCTTTATAATGTCAACCCTCCCGAGCTGCGCGAGACCGCACATGCGCAGGCATTCGCCAACGGCAAACTCGCCGCCCTGGGCCCAATGACGCGTCAGGAGCGAACGCTCCTGTTGATTCTTGCCGCAGTCATCATCGGTTGGATTACTTCACCGTGGCATGACCTCGGCAATACCACCGTGGCGATGGCAGGCGTTTGTGTGATCCTCCTAAGCGGCGTGCTGACCTGGGAGAACATTCTGAACAATGCCAAGGCTTGGGAGGTGCTGATTTGGTTTGCTCCCTTGCTGATGATGGCCGACGAACTTAGCAAACAAGGGGTCATCAGGGCAATTTTCGATGCCGGTTTCAGTCACCTTCAGGGCTGGCCCTGGGCATTGTCGCTGGCGGCACTGGCTTTGTGCTATTTCTACGCGCACTATGGATTCGCGAGTCTCACCGCGCACATCTCGGCGCTCTATCCGGGCTTCCTCGGCGCAGCGCTCGCAGTTGGCGTTCCCGCTTCGCTTGCGGCATGGACGCTGGCATTTCTATCGACCCTGAACGCCGGACTGACACACTACGGAACCGGTTCGGCCCCGGTGTATTTTGCGGGAGCCTATGTTTCACAGAATACGTGGTGGGCTGTCGGTTTCGTTGTCTCAATCGTCAACCTGGCCATCTGGCTTGGACTTGGCCCGCTGTGGTGGAGCTTCATCGGCCTCTGGTAAGGTGCGACTTAAGCCGTCCGTTGAATCGCGCGAAATTGGCCGCTTCGTGTCGCTCTTTGATGATTCGGTCGAAGTCTGTTGGAGAGGAATTTCACAGACCACCCGAAGACCGCTTTTGCGCTTGCCGGTTTCGGCATGAATGACGCCGTGATGGAGTTCGATGATACTCCGGCAAATGGCCAGTCCCAGACCGCTACCCGACGTGGATGCGGAGGATTCCGGGCCAATCCGGACGAAGCGCTCGAATATCCGTTTCTGCTGCTCCGGCGCAACGCCAGGACCTTCGTCTTCCACAGCAAGCCGCCATGCATCCACGGTAAAATCCGACTCCAGGGTCAGCAAGCTGCCCTGCGGCGAGAATTTCAAGGCATTGGTGATGAGGTTCAGCAAAACCTGCCGCATCCACTTCGGATCAAAACGAACTTGATCTGAACCCTCAATCGTTTCCTCAAAACGCACACCGGCATGTTCCGCCAGCATTCGGGCGTCCGCGGCGAAGGCTTTCAGAAACGCGCTGGGATCTTCGTTCCGAAAGTTCGTGTCTATGGCCTGCGCTTCCGCGCGCGATAGAAAGAGCAATTCTTCAATTATCTGATTTAGATGAGAAATTTCCTCAAGTTGGACCTGCACGGCTTCCTCCTGCTCAGCAGTCAGCCCTCCATCAGCCAGGAGTTTCTCCGACTGCAGGCGCACGAGAGATAGAGGAGTCTTCAATTCGTGCGAGGCCTCTGCGCTGAACCGGCGCACTTGCTGAAACGAAGATTCCAGCCGGTCAAACATTTCGTTAAGCAGCCGGGCCAATCCGGACATTTCATCCCGCACGTCGGAGACCGGAATGCGCTCGCTGAGATTGTCGGAGCGGATGCGGTTGGCGGTCTCTTGAATAAGGCGCACCGGCTTTAAGGCGATGTGGCTGAGGATGAGGCCGCTCACCAGACTCGCAAGCAATATCAGGCATACCAGCACTAAGCTGACCTGCGCGTAACCATCCATCACCTTGTGCACCGGAGCCATCGGCGTCGCCACCATGGCCTCAAAGCCGCTGTAGGAGAATCGACCGATTCGCAATTCGCCGATGCCGGGCACTGCTGCAGTGAACGCTTGCGCCGTGCCGCTCTGCGGCAGGTGCTTTCCTCCGAGATTCGCAGAGCTAAATACAACACCTCTTTCCGGTTTGAGAATTTCGAGCAGAAACGACAAACTGTCCGGCGAGTAGGCTTCGGCAGTTCGCAGATCGTCTTGTTCGGACGGAAGGGCCGAAAGTGCCCATAAATGAGTCTTCACACGCTCGAACTCGGCGGAGTTCAGCAGGTCAAGGCCGCGTATCAAATGGCGGTTGAGCAGATAGTAACCGGTGGCGAGCAGGACGAAGAGAGTTAGCGTCGAGACAAGTGAATACAGCAGAGCCAGGCGTGCCCCGAGCGTCTTCATTGGTCCCAAGAGCAGCCAAGCGGCCGCTGATCTCCAACAACTAGGATCTTTCATGGCCGTGGGAACCCCTGGAGGACGCTTTTTGCCATTTGTTTCCTGAATGAGTACATTAATAAAAATTAGCAATCGTTCATGTTCCGTTCAGTTAGTCGCATTACTTAAGGGGGCGTTAAACATAAATCCAACATGAACTATTCAACATCATCGGCTCTTACCGAGAATGCCACGCTCGAACCGAACAACCCAACACGTATCGATATGCCTGCATATGCCT
>CAVPTR010000010.1:0-46089 GCA_963708595.1 uncultured Verrucomicrobiae bacterium | reverse complement strand
TACGCATAAGAAAGCGGTCATGAAGACGCCCACCTGGTTTGATCCTGCCGTTAAGTATCCGCCATTGAAAGGAAAGTTAAGATTGTTGAAGTGGATAGTCGGGTGAAGTAATAGGAAGTGGAGAATGGGAATGGCGGGCATCTGCTTAACTATGACGCGCTTGTTGAGCGCACCCATGCGGCGCGTGGTCGACAGTGTCACCGACGCGATCGCTGAATTCTGGGAAAAGACTCCAAAGAAGTCTATCAAGGGCGCACGGTCACGGGCCTCGCTTAATCATCAGTTCTTCTTCCACCCTGGCAAGCGGGAACGTGTTGATCACGTCCTCCCTGGTAAGCCAGCCTTTCCGGGCAGCCCCGACGCCGAAGATCAGATCATGCAGGCCGAACGCAGAGTGAGCATCCGGGTTTATCGCGCACTTGACGCCTTTTTCTTTTGCAAGCGGCCACCACCGCCAGTCCATATCGAGGCGTCGCGGATTGGCATTGAGTTCGATGACGGTGCGTGTTTCCGCCGCGGCTTCGATGACGGCGGGAATGTCGACTTTGTATGGCTCACGCGTCAGCAAGAGCCGGCCAGTGAGGTGGCCAAGCATTGACACATAGGGATTGCCAATCGCTTTGATGATTCGGTTCGTCATCGCGGCCTCGCTCATTGCAAAGGAGGCATGGACCGAGACGATGACGTAGTCGAGTTGAGCGAGAATATCGTCCGAGAAATCGAGCGACCCATCTCTCATAATGTCACACTCGGTCCCAGCAAAGAGGCGGAACCCATGACGTCCCTCGTTGAATTGCTTGATGCGCTCTACTTGGGCTACGAGGCGCTTTTCGTCGAGGCCATTGGCCTGGAAGGAACTCTTGCTGTGATCAGCGATTCCGAGGTATTGCAACCCAAGTTCCTGAGCAGCTTCAGCCATGTCTTCGAGTGAAGCCCGTCCGTCACTTTCGGTGGTATGACAATGGAACGTTCCGCGCAGATTCGGCCATTGGATCAATTCGGGAAGCCGGCCATTTTCTGCGGCTTCAAACTCACCGCGGTCCTCACGGAGTTCCGGCTCGATATTAGCGAGGCCGAGCGCCCGGTAGATATCAGCCTCTGAATGAACGTCGGGCAGCGGTTTCTTAAGCTCGCGGCCCTCAGCTTTGCTGAAGCCATATTCGTTCAGGCGCAAGCCGCGTTGAATGGCCCGCTGGCGCATGACGATGTTGTGCTCCTTGCTGCCCGTGAAATAGAGGAGCGCGAAGGGATATTCCGCGTCGCTCACCACCCGCAAATCGGATTGAATCCCGCCCTCCAGAATGACACTGGCTTTGGTCGGACCTTTGGCGTTGACGCTCAGGATGCCTGCCTGGCTGACAAAGAATTCGATGATGTTCTCCGGCTTTTGGGAAGAGACGACAAAGTCGATATCGCCGATGACTTCCCGGGAACGGCGGACGCTGCCGGCGAGGCTGCAGCGGATGACATCGGGATGGCCGCGCAGGCTTTCCAGCAGCGGTTCCGCGACGAGGAGCCCGGTGCTGAGCAGGTGGCGCGAGGCGTAAGCGCGGCGGCGATTGATCCCTTCGCAAATGTTGGCCTGGGTTTTCTCGCCAAGCCGGCCAATTCCGCCACCTTGCCCTCTTTGCATGCGCGCTCGAGCTTTGTGATGGAGCTTATCCCTAACGTCTCGTAGAGTGTTTTGATCTTCTTTGCGCCAAGTCCCTGCAATTCAAAAAGAACGAAGATCTCAGGCGGAAACTCGTCACGAAGCTTCTCATAGTATTCGAGTCTGCCAGTCTGAATGAGAGTGGCTATTTTCTCGGCGGTGGCTTTTCCAATGCCCTCCACCTCCCGGAGACTGTTTTCCTCAATCATCTTCGCCAGATCTCCGCTCAACGCCTCGAGCGCGCGCGCCGCATTGGCATATGCTCGGATCTTGAAGGGGTTCTCCCCCTTGAGTTCAAGCAGCCGGGCGATCTGTTCGAGGATTTCCGCAATCTCGTCCTTGCTCATAAGGAATTTCCGCGAAACACGCTCCAATCAGTTTCTGGACACACAGTGACGATCATTTCCATTCCCTTTGCTCCCGGCGATCTAATCCAAATATGTCTGCAGCCGGTTTCGCCAGCCAGGCAACCACTTGGACTCATTTCGTGAGAGCGGCGAATTGACGACACGGCGAGTGAGCACTTGATCGGCAGCCTTGACGAAGCCGGGCAGCGGAGAGTCCGCCGCCGGCATAGCGTCCAACACCTGAAGCAGACCCCATCCCTGGCCGCGATAGCGCTCAGTCGGATTGACGCCCTCGCCCTTAAAATTCACGTAATCCATCAGCGCATACAATCCGAGACGCTCTCCGGCCACATGATAAAAGTTGGCCTTGATTCTACCGCGTTCGGTGGCTGATGCGGCGGTCAGGATCTTGGGGAGGGCCTGCTCCAAACGAAGCGCGGCAAAGCGTGCCTGCCGGGCAATTGTCGTCTTGAGCAGTTCGCGGAGTTGCAGCATCTGCGGACTTTGAAAATCCGACATGAACTTCGCCCGGGTCTTCCAAGGACATGCTCCGTGCATCCACCCCCGGGGTCCTCGCCCTGCGCCGCCAGATACGTGGCAAGCTTGGGAAAGCTCTCTTCGAACGGACCTCGCTTTCCCTCAGGATACCAGATGAAGTGCGCGATGCCGAGCGACGCGAATTCTTCGCCGGCGTTCCAGGCCGTCAAGCCGTTCACCGTCCCTCCGCATTCGTTTTTCCAGATGCGCTTCCCAATCTCAAGGGCTTGAGCAGCGGAAAGCTCGACAGTCTGAGCGGAACCGACGGACATAGTTACGACAAGAAGGGGCAGGAGGAGCCGCATGCTTACTTGTAGCGACAGGCTCAAGCCGTCGCAAGGCCCGAGTCCCTCCAATGAGATGGGATGACACCAGTTCCATTCCGACACCTTGATTGTGAGCTGGCCGGAAGAGACCCAAAACGCTAAGATAAGCCTGAAGCAATCCTACGCCATGTCCGATACCGCCCGTCAAAAACCATTCTCAAAAGCCGTCCTGATCTTCATCGCCCTCGGAGTCGTAGGTCTCGGCATCATCTTTGCTCTGTTGGCCTCCATCGGAGATGACGTTTTCTAACGAACTGCCCCCCGCCAGCGAAAGCTCTTCGGGGGAATAACGCCATTTAGCGGATAATCCGCACGGGAGTGCCAATGCGAACATACTCGAAGAGCTGCGTCGCAAACTCCCGCGGCAGACGGATGCAGCCGTGCGACGCCGGACTGCCCGGACGCGGAATCCGTCCTGCGTGCGTCCAATGCCTCGCCACGTAAGGCGCATCCAGTAAGGCATCGAGCGCAAAGACAAACCTCCCGCCTTCCGGCGGGCTGTGCCGCCGCACGTCCGCGTCAGCTTTCACTGTCACTTCCATCGGCGTCCACCGTCTTGCCATAAAGCGTTGAATACTTGTCCACCACCTTCTCAAGGATCGTGTATTCTCCGGCAGGTGCTGCTCTGAGCGCTTCCTTCCCTGTCGCCACAACCGACCAGCCTGCGCGCTGTCCGCCAATATAAATCTCCGCAATCTGACTTCGGAGATCGATGATGATGCTCAACTCTCCGAAGAGACCCTCAGGGTTCCATTCAAAGAGCACTTCGGGCTGCGTGGCAACCGGCTCGGGAGGCAGCTCGACAGGCTTCTCCGTCGACACGCAAGCCGATACGAGGGCGGCTAGAAAGCCTCCCCAAGCAAACCTCCACCCCACTAGCATCTCACGCATTACCGCCGCGCGACGAGCTCTGACGGATGCAAAGGCTCCTTCAAGCGAAAACTCTTTGCCGATCGCCGGAAACTTCCGCAGCAGGATCCATCGCAAAACTCGCAGCCATCAGAAGCGCGTCCCTGCGTTTTCTCCTGAAGGTGAACAATTATGAGGCTCACTGAGAAAGAATCGCGTAGAGGGCTTCATGCAGAGCGCCCTCCGGATCATCAGGGGCGTTCTTAAATCGCGCTCCGACATATCCGTCAGGACGCACCAGCACGGCTCCGCTCTCCCCGATTCCATAGGCGGTCTCGAATTCCTCGCAGAAAAAGTTGGCTTGATTTCGCAACAGCGATCCGAGAGGCGGCGCCGGCCAAACGGCGCCCTTCCGGCCCGTTAGCAAGACCATCGTACCTTCAAACAACTCAAGAATGGACCGCGTGCCCTCATTGCGAAGGATCCGGACATGCGGTACCGACAACCCGGACAGGCGGAGGGGATGTAATCGTTAATTTTGTCAGCAACTTTGGGCGGCATCGTGCCATCGCTGACAAATGCGCCCTCTTCATCGACGATTACCAGATCCTGCCCAAGCCCTGCTCCGGCGCGGCGGTTGTGCGCGACCAGTTCGCGAACGCGACCCCACTCCCCGCGAAGGCCCGCCTCGACGATGGCGAAGACCTCACCCGCGTTTTCGTTGGTATTTTCCATCGTTTGCAACGCTGCGCCATGACGCTCCGTTTCGTAGCTATCCAGGAGTACTTCGTCGGCCTCGCCCCGAACGACGGCGGCAAGTTTCCACGCCAGATTGTGGGCCGATTGCAGGCCGGTGTTGAGTCCGAGCCCTCCCGCGGCGAAAGGCGCGCCGCAGCGTCTCCAACGAGCGAGACACCGTCCCAGCCGGAATCTCATCGCCACCTTAGGACTCATTACCCACGGACGCATGCTAATCACTTCGACCGGTTCTTCGGGAAGGCCGGAAACATGCCGAATGATCTGCTCAAAGCGTTCCTTGGAATAGTCCTCAGATTTCTCCCCGGCTTCGAGGAAATGGTGCATCAGCCAAAGATCGTCACCGTTCACTGCCACAAAGGCTTCAACGTACTCTTCCGAAAGCGCCTGATAGAGGATGGCAGGGCGATCACGAAGGTGCTTACCGTCCAAGAGGCTCGAAACATGACATTGACAAAATGCCCCATGTTCCAGGACCTTCGGTTTCGATCCCAAGGTTGTTGCGGATAGCGCTGCCGGCGCCATCGGCTCCCACTACCCATCGTGCCCTCACAGCCTCCCCATTACTCAACACCAAGCGTACACCCGTCTTCCCGGGACTCAATGGAAACGACTTCGGAATTGAACCGGACAGCAGCCAAGGGCTCCTGCTTCAAAGCCCCCAGCAAGACCCTCTCGGTCCAGGTCTGCGGACAGTGAATCGCTTGGCACGGGGTGGACTCACTGTGATAAGCCGTGATCGGCACCCGCCCAAATTCCTCACCCACGAGCGATTTTGCCCAGATTCCCAGCCATCTTCCTTCCACTGAAAGCGACCCGCCATGGATGCGTTCCAGCAGGCCATTTTGCTGCAAGATTTCGGCCGTCCGACGCGAGAGGCCCATTGCCTTGGGATGGGCCGAAGTGCTCGGCTTCCTTTCAAAGACGGCGGATGGCACGCCTGCGCGTGCAAGCAGGAGGGCCGACATCATCCCGCACGGTCCACCGCCAACAATGGCAACCGGAAGATCAATCTGCATAGCTCGAATGTGATACCCGCAAAGGGGGAAACCTGAACAGCCGTTTCGTCGGTGCTTTGGTCTCTTCTCGTAGCGGGAACAGGGGAAGCTGCTAGAGCCACAACCAAAAGGATTACGTTCATTTGTAGTGAAAGAGGCGCACGAAGCAATCCCGGGCAAGGCCGCCTTCGACGCCTGATATCGTGCTAAGGCTTTACGAAAGCCTTCAACATTGGAACCTGCCTGAAAAATTCGTCCACCATTTCAGGGCCCGCGATTTCGCGGGATTTTTCGAGAAAAGCCTGAATGAACGGGCCAATCTCGGCGCTTTGCAGGCCTGCGGATTGTAGGCGGGTGAAGACATTCGCGGCGTCCCCGACGGAACCACCCAAGCTGGAAAGCAGCCCTCCGGCGTCAGAGAGCGTGGCGGTGGGAACTTCTGCAAGTAGGGCACTCGCTCCCGGAATCTCAGCCAGAATCTTTTCTAACTTGGCGCCCGGTATCCGTTTCCGGGCGAAGTCAAGGAGCACCTTGATCGCCTCGCGAACGAGCTGGTTTCGAAATACCCAGTCTCCCGCTGATGACCTTGATGATCTGGTCCACGCCTTTGTGCGAAAAAGTCGCCTGCAATCAGGCTGCGTCGGCACGCAAGATCCGCTCGATCGTATTGGTTGTGGAATGGCCCTCGGAAAGGTCCGCGAGGACGACCCGGCCACCGTTGGCTTCGACGATCTCGCGTCCGCTCACATAGTGCGCCCAATCGTGGCCCTTGACGAGAACATGAGGGAGAATCGCTTCAATGAGCGCGCGCGGTTCGTCTTCGTCGAAAATAACGACGCCATCGACGGCGCGCAGAGCGGAGAGAACAACGGCGCGGTCCATCTCCGTGTTGATCGGCCTTCCGGGGCCCTTGTTGCGGAGCACAGAGGAATCGCTGTTCAATCCGACGATCAGTGCGTCGCCTTGAGAGCGCGCGAACTCCAGGTATTTGATATGACCGTGATGCAGGAGGTCGAAGCATCCGTTTGAGAAGACGAGTTTGCGGCCAGCTCCGTCCAGTCGATCACGCAGCTTTCGCGCCCCTGCGGCGGAAAGTACTTCGCCACTCTTCACTGCTTTATACCTGTTTCTTGAAGGTCTGCAGTCGTTTGCATCCCAATCGTCAGTATGAATCTTTACCCTGGTCGCTGTCTAAACAAATCGTCGCTTTACACGAAGAATTTCAGCGCCATTTCGCGGGAGGCTGGGATGGTCCCGTAAAGAGACGCTAGGGCTTCGATTGCAGGTAATTTCCCTGCCGGATCGTGGACACCGAGGGCCCGGCACAACTCCGTTTCGAAGTGATTCAACGCCTTCACGGTGACGGGAGCTCGTTGGACGAAGTTGATCCCGCGCTGCAAGAGGTCAAAGATCCCCGGCGCAGGGTGCATCGACGGAGCCGCGATGCCAGCCAATTCCCCAAAATACGTAGCAAGGTAAAATCCCGCGCTTCCCGCAGCGGAGACATCGAAGACGGTCTTCAAGCTCACTTCGCGCAGCGTATGCAAATCGCCTTTACTGTTAATCGAAAAGGAAATGTCGGCGCCGTAGAAGAGATCAAGTGCGCCAGCGAACTGGCTTTTCGGTCTGCGCGCTCCACGCGCGACGGTTCGCACCGTTCCGAAGCGCTCCGTCAGCCACGCAACGATGAGGCTTGTTTCCGACCACGGCGTCTTTCGCAGGAGAATCGCGGACGTTTGTTCCATTCAGAATTCCTGCTATGCCACAAGCGCGGGGGATTACGCAGTGTCCAGGATTTCCACCAGCCACTGCTGGAGTGCCGCATAGAAGTGGATCTGGAACTTGGCCAGATCCCGTTCGTTGAGAATGACCATAGGCCCCGGCTGCGAAAGCTCCGCCTCGTCCAGGCGGTGTTGCGCCGCGAGAGAAACCCGGGCTTGATTGAGAGCATTCAGCCAGGATTCCGCATGGCCCGCGGGGAAATCCAACGCGAATCCGCCCTCCTCTTCTCTAAACCCCCGCAAATCAGCTTCGACAACTTGACGCGCCGATAGGAAAAATGCGTGCAACTCGGGCTCGACATGCGCTTTCCAGTCCTCGCGCAGACCTTCTTCTCCGGGGGCTTGGCTGGGTCTGGGAAAGAGCCGCTCCTCAACTGCCTTGCAATCCTGCTCGAACGAACCGGGGATCTGACGCATCAAGCCGGCCAGCAGCGGCGGAATCTCGCGCAGGCCCAGTCGATTACCGGATATCCTATGAAACTCCATCACAACCCGTGGCGCTCGATTGTAGCCAGCAGCAAGTGAGAATGAAGCTGCTGCACGTATAATTCCGCCCGTTCCCGCGCGCCAGACCATACGATCGAACGGCCCTTATGATGCACCTCGAGCATGTGCGACTCCGCCTTTTCGCGGGAAAAGCCGAAGACCTTGCGAAAAACCATTGTCACGTAAACCATGAGGTTCACCGGGTCGTTATGTACGACGACGTTCCACGGCTGATCGAGCGCGGTTTCGTCACGTGTACCTGCTGCCGGGAACTTCCTTGATTTCCGCCATCCTTACGCTGCTCGCAGGTTGGAGTATTTCAGGCCGTGCCGCACCGTTAGGCAATCGCCCACCATGCTTACCCAAAGCGCGATTCCGCTGCGTGGCAGCCCTCCCTTCGCCTCAAGAAAAATATACGCACTCGTCATCGCGGCCGGCGAAAGATGAAATGCGGCGCCGCGCACCGCGCAAACAATGGCAAGGTGCCCTGGAACTTCGCCCGAATTCAGCAGCATGCGGTATCGCGGCCAGAGCTTTTCAGACTTCGGTGCGGAATACCCTTGCATCAGCGCTGCGCCGGCAACCCGGCTCGCTTTTCTTAGGTCCGGACGAAGAACGGAATCAATCGCGCAATCGAAGACGGCAAGCGCCCGACAGTCCCCCGAGGCGCACGCGAAATGCGCTCCCTCCATTTCCGGAAGGAGGACAGGAGCAAAGACCTTTTCCTTCCAATGCAGCCACGCGGGCGAGGAACGCATATCTGGCGCGAAGGTAATGCAGCGAAGGCTGGCCCACCCTGGATGGCAAACGGCGACGGCGCGCAGCAATTCGATATGCGAATCGTCTGCCTGAAATGTGCCGGAGCCATTGGTCTCTCTCATGAGTTGCGCGAGCATACCATCCGGCGCGCCATTTTGAAAATCTGTTCCTGCTTCTGAGCCATATCTTTTGCGTCGCGCGACGTCTGGTCGTCCCATCCAGCGAGATGGAGGAGCCCATGAATAACACAGAGAGCGGCTTCTTCGCTTGCACCGGATCCGAAACGCACAGCGTTTTCCGACACTACGCCGGCGCCGATCAGGATCTCTCCGTACGGGAAAGTGATCACGTCGGTCGGCGCCGGATCATGGAAGAATTCGCCGTGCACCCTGGCAATCGCCATGTTGCTGAGTATGGTGGCTTCGATCTTCTCCAGCCGGCTCAGCGCTGAATTGGGCGATCGGACCGCCGCGCGACAGGCAGGCATGGCACTCTCCGCCAACTCCCTAATGAACGCCAAATCGAACGCGACCTTTCGCTGCCTGTTTCTGATCACACACTGCGCCATAAAATCAGACTAGCCAAATCGCTGCCCGAACTCCGATTTCGAGAAATCAGCCGAATCCGTCGTCGAGCAGGACTACGCCGCTGATTGCTGTTCGCTGCGGACGGTGGTCGCTGAAGGCTCCTTTTCCTCACGCTTCGCCGGATATGCGATACGCGCGTGCAACATGTTCACGAGCGTGAAGCGGAAGCTTTCGGCGATTTTCCGGATTTCCGCCAGTGTCAGAGGAGCTTCATCGAGCTGATGTTCGGAAATACGGGCATCGATGAGGCCGCTGATCAAATCCTCAATGCGTTGAGGGGTTGGACGCTCCATGGAGCGCGAGGCGCTTTCCACAGCGTCGGCAAGGCTGATGATCGCGATTTCCTTGGTTTGGGGCCTTGGCCCCGGATAGCGGAAGCTTTCCTCCCTTACGTCGGGGATGTCCTCCGCTCGCATTTTCATGATCTTGCCACCAAGCCGGACGTCACCCTGTTGCTGAAGGGCGCGCTGATAAAAATAGGAAACGAGTGAGGTGCCGTGATGTTGCTGGATAACATCCACGATTTCGGAATTGAGCTTGTTCTTCAGCGCAAGGTCCACCCCCTCCTTGACGTGCGCGATAATGATCAATGCGCTCATGGTCGGTGTCAGTTCATCGTGCGGGTTGTGGCCAGGGCGCATGTTTTCGGTGAAGTATTCCGGCTTCACGAGCTTCCCAATGTCATGGAAATACGCGCTGACGCGGCTCAAGGTCGGGTTGGCGCCCACGGCTTCGGCGGCTGCTTCGGCAAGATTGGCCACAGCAAGGCAATGATGATACGTCCCAGGCGCCTCCAGGCTTAGGCGTCTGAGTAGCGGATGGTTGAGGTCCGCCATTTCCAACCACGAAATATCCGTCGTGATGCGAAAAAGATTTTCCAGCACCGGAAGAATCCCGCTGGCTAGAACCGCCGTGCCGAAGCCAGTGGCTATGGCGGCAAGGCTCTGCCAGCCCACCATCTTCCAATCCGTCTGCGCCGGGGCTTCCCATACCAGGGGTCCGATCTGGCCGAACGCAGCCGCCAGTACCCACATTGCAATCCCCACATAAACACCAGCGCGGATGAGCCGACTGCGACGACGCACCTGAATGGTTACATACACCGCGATAAAGCCCGTAATAAGTGAGATAACCAGGAATATCGGATCAATACGTCCGACAAGCAGCGATCCCCACAAGCTGGCAAACACGGCCGCGAAAAGGCCATGGTTTTTCCCCAACAAGACTGAAAGAACAAGGGGCGCAAAGGCGTAGGGCACCAGAAGCGGAACCAACTGAAGATCGATGTTCCCCGCCGCAGCTTGTGCAAGAATGATCTTTATAGCCGCAAGCTGAACGAGCAGGACGCCGAAAATCAGGGCTATACGGGAATTGCCTCCAAGGGTCTTTGGGTGATTGATCCAAAGCTGGGCTACAGCGGTGACAAAGATCAGCAGGCAAAGAAGAAACTTTTTTGCCGGCTCCTCCTGCTGGCCGGTAAAGATCAGCGCGGCCAAGCCGCCAACGAACCCGGCGAGAATGAGGGTCCTGATGGGCCATGCGCATTCAAGAGCGTCGGCGAACTTGCTCTCGGCGACCGTACGGCGCGTCTTGCCGCAAGCCATGCCTTTGCCAACGAGGCGCCGGCGTTGGAGGAAGTTCCACATAGGTGCAACGAGACAATCTATGCCTAGAATCGTTCCTCCTGCAATCCGCGGTGTTCCCGATAGGCATGAACGATGGCCTGAACCAGCCGGTGACGAACCACATCGGTCTCTTCGAAAAAGTGAATCCCTATGCCTTCCACCTTCCCCAGCGCTTCCACCGCCTCAATCAAACCGCTCCGTTTGTTGCGCGGAAGATCGATCTGCGTGCGATCCCCAGTGACGACGCACTTCGAATCCGGGCCAAGGCGGGTGAGAAACATGAACATCTGCTCTGTGGTGGTATTTTGAGCCTCGTCAAGAATAACAAACGCCTGGCTGAGGGTTCGTCCCCGCATGTAAGCGAGAGGGGCAATTTCGATAACTCCGCGATCCATGTACCTCTGAATCTCCTCTACTTCTAGCATATCGTAAAGAGCATCGTAAAGCGGACGCAGATACGGAAGGATTTTTTCCTGCAGGTCCCCCGGCAGGAAACCGAGCGCCTCCCCGGCTTCAACGGCAGGGCGTGTGAGAATGATACGATTGACCTTTTCTTGCTTCAGCGCTGACACCGCTGTCGCCATCGCGAGGTACGTCTTTCCCGTCCCGGCGGGGCCGATTCCGAACGTGATATCGCGGGCCTGCATCGCCAGGATGTAGGATTTCTGGCCATCGGTCTTGGGAACGACAGGAGGCTTGCGAGAGGATGTTTGGATCCGAAAATCCAGGAGACGACCCAAATCGGCGCCGCCGTTCTTGCCAGCTGCATGCACGGCATAGTTGAATTCCGGGCGCCGGATAACGACACCGCGCTTTCGGGCCTCGTTCAATTGCTCGAAAACCTTCCGCGCGCGAGAAACGCCGGCTTCCGCTCCTTCGATGCGCAGCCAACCGTCGCGGGAGGTAACTCGAACGTCAAGCGCCCCCTCCAATTCCCGGAGGAGCTTGTCGTCGCCGCCGTAGAGGGCCTGCACGGCACGGGCATTCTCAAACTCCAGAGTGAGCGTTTCCAGATTACCTGTAGCCATAGACGAGCGCCCAGTTAGAGCGCTCCTGAGGCGATTTTTCCACCGTGACAATGGCGTAGTAGGCGCCCGTCTTGTTGGGCGTGACCTTAGCACCGGCGAAGCGGCCTTTTTGCCAGAACTCGGTTTCGGCAAGCTTGCCTTCAGAATCATAAACATGGACAGTGATCACCGCGCCGCGGGTGTCCGTTGCAAGCCAAAACCCATACTCGTTGCCTTTAAAGAGTTGTGCCGTTACGGCCTGTTGATCCTTGACGCCAAGATCTCCACCCCAGGCATCCTCACGGATCGTGTAGCCTTGTTTTGCGTAAGGCGCCGCCGCTTCCTTGGCAAAGGAAAGCGCATCGTTCACGGTAGCCGATGCGAGCGGGACGACCAACGCGAGCGGAATCAGAAGGAATAATCTTAGCTTCACGGCAAGTCAGGGCTCCTCGGAAGCGATGAGAACGACGATTTCGTTCGTCATCTTGTTGATTTTCTCCACGCTGGCTTGCGGGATTCCGCTCTTGCCAATTAAGGGGCGAACGTCGCGAAGCAGCTTGCGAACCCGCGCAACAAGATCTTCCTTTTTCAAACGCGAGTTTCGCATCTCATCGATTCGCCGGCTGAAAAAAATGAGCAATTCGGGCTGGTTCAGCAGTTCCGCGCCACTCGCAGAATAGTTCTTGCCGACTATGGAGGTGAGAACCTCGGTGCCGCGAATCCATCCTCCGATGCTCACGAGTTGGGCAAGATCATCGTCGCCGAGTTCCACCATGGCGCCGCGGACGTCCTGCAGGGCGCCGTCGAGTTCCTCGCGCACGGCTCGCCAGTTCTTGGCGTCTGCCTTGTCAATGATGCTTTTGCTGCGGGCAATAACCGCCTTGCGCACGTTGATCGCATCCGCAAGGTTGAGCACCTCCTGGCCAATCTGCTTCACGCTCTCGGAGTTTTCGGCCTCTACGGCAATGAACCCATCGGCGATCACGGTCCCAAGGAGAAGCGCGACCTGGGCGCGATTACCCGTGTTCTTGCCAAGATTGTCGCGCATTTCGGCTGTCCAGTTTGGCGAACCCAACTTATCGAGAACGTTGAAGATTTCGCTTGGAACAGGCACGACGACCTCATCCACAGCGGCAGCCGGAAACTTCGACAGATCGATGGATGTCGGAGGCGACTGCGCGAGCGAACTCGCAAGAGCGAGTCCGCAAAGGAGAGGGAACAGGCGTGACAGCATGGGAATTTTTGGCTTCGTGAAGGGCCGCAGCCCAGTTAAAAGCGCCCGCATCATTAGATGAATGTTAAAAGAATACAATACCTTCTTGATCGCGCACGCGAGCAGCGTTTGTTGGTCGTCGGCGATGTAATGTTGGATGAATTCGTCTGGGGCAAGGTCTCCCGGATCTCCCCGGAAGCTCCCGTGCCGGTCGTCGAAGTGCAAAGTGAGTCCTGTTATCCCGGGGGTGCCGCAAACGTGGCGCGCAATCTTCGGCCTTTTTGCAATGGCGTCCAGATCAGCGGCTTGGTTGGGCGCGACTCGGCGGCCAGCCGGCTAAGAGCCCTTCTCGTCGATGAAGGTATTGGCATCGATGGTCTCATTGAATCATCCGAAACTCCCACCATCGTCAAGACCCGGATCATCGCCCGCCAACAGCAGGTTGTCCGCGTGGATCGGGAAAAACGCGTGGCAGCCTCAAATTCCGCGCACGATTCGGCATTCGAAGGTCTCGCTGCGCTGCTCCCCAATGTGGACGGCGTAATCTTTGAAGATTACGGCAAAGGATTTCTTACCCAGAGCTTTGTCGACCGCGTCAGTGTTATGGTTATTCAGGCGGGCAAGATCCTCACTGCAGATCCCAATCCTGGAAATCCGCTTCGCTGGACGGGCGTGACAACCATCAAACCAAACCGCTCGGAGGCGTTTGCAATGGCTGGAAAGACCGATCCGGGGGCCGCAGATAATCCACTTGCGGACAGGCCTTTACTTGAAGCAGGAGCGGACCTCTTGGAAAAATTCGCCATTCGCTCCGTATTGGTTACCCTCAGTGAGCATGGTATGGTCCTCTTCGACCGCGAGAAGCCACCCTATCACACCCCCACACGCGCAAAGGAGGTTTTCGACGTTTCGGGCGCCGGAGATACCGCCATTGCGCTCTTCACCCTCGCCCTATGTTCGGGGGCGACATTGCAGGAGGCGGCCGAGGTTTCCAATCATGGTTCCGGAATTGTTGTTGGGAAGTTCGGAACGGCGACCCTCACTCGCGAGGAACTCCTGGCAAGCTTTCAAGATCATTAGCAGCCTGTCGGACTGCAAATCGGGCTCCCATTTTATGGATGAATCGCGGTTGAGAAACGAAGTTTCCCTGCCTGGCAGCCTGCTAACATTCCGCCTTTGGCGGAACGACAGAGAAAGATCCTCCTTCTTTCCGGCACGCAGTGCCGTTGTAGTCCGGCAGTTGCCGGATCGCCGGGGGCTGCGCCGCAAGGCGGGATTCCCGACTAAGATGTCGACGCGGACCTCCAAGCCCGGCAGCCCGCTAGGAAACTGATGGAAGACTTCCCCAAGGCTCCAAAGCATCGCGCCATTTTTCTCGACCGTGACGGCACGCTTATGGACGAGGTGAATCATTGTGATGATCCCTCGCACGTTCGGGTAATCCCCGGCGCCGCAAAATGCCTTGCCGACCTCCAGTATAATGGCTGGCTCAACATCATCATCACCAATCAGGGCGGCATCGGGCGCGGTTATTTCACCGTCGCGGACTACGAGGCCGTCAATGCGGAACTCTTCCGACAGCTTGGCGGAGCGATCGATGCCGCCTACTTTTCCCCGGACAATCCCGATCATGCGACTCACCGGCGGAAACCCGGTACAGGAATGATCGAGGAGGCGACCCGTGATCATGGCGTCGAGCTCGAAAAATCCTGGTTCGTTGGCGACAAGGACACCGACATACTCTGCGGCCGAGCCGCTGGCTGCAGAACGATCCTTGTGCTGACCGGTTACGGCCGGCAGCACAGCGACTGCGGCGCAAACTTCATCGCGCGCGATATCGTGGAAGCCACGAAAATCATCCTTCGCGAAACAAAATGACAGCCGCCGCAATCATCCCCGCTCGCTGGGCCTCTACCCGTTTTCCCGGCAAACCCCTCTTCCCCATCCTGGGCAAGCCTCTGATTCAACATGTCTGGGAAAATTGCCTGAAAGCAAAAACGCTCTCCCAAGTCATTATCGCAACTGACGACATGCGAATCGCCGAAGCGGCGTTCGAGTTTGGCGCAGAAGTCTCCCTCACCTCACCCAAGCATCCGAGTGGCACCGACCGAATCGCCGAGGTCGCCACCAAACTGCGCGGCTTTAGACATATCATCAACGTTCAAGGCGACGAGCCTGCTCTGGATCCACGCCTTATCGACCGTCTCGCGCAAGCGCTCCAGCGCGATCCAAAACTGCGAATGGTCACCGCAGCCAGCCCCTTTGAAACAGAGTTCGACGCGCTCAATCCCAACAATGTCAAAGTCGTAACGGCTCTCGATGGCAGAGCTCTTTATTTTTCCCGCAGCCTCATACCGTTCGACCGTGACAACTCTCAACTCTCAACACGCAACTCTCAACCTCTTTGGCACATCGGCATTTACGGCTACCGGCGCGATTTCCTGATGCGATTCGTTCGTTGGAGGCCCACCCGGCTCGAACGCACCGAAAAGCTCGAACAGCTCCGCGCCCTGGAACACGGCGCCGCCATTCACGTCGTTCGAACCCGTTATCACGCCCTCGGCATAGACACGCCGGAAGACGTTCCCCGCGCCGAAGCCGCCTTGGCTTGATGGCGCTTGTCTCTGAGAGAGAGGCTAATACTTGGTTGATTGTGTGTTAAGATATTTAAAGATAACAAATTATGTTCCGTGGAAGAGATGCACCGGCAAACTTCATTAGACATCGGATTAAGCGCGCTTCGAAACCAAATTGCCGCGACGACTTAAATCTTCCCAGCTGGAGCTTCTCCGTATTCTCCGAGGTTTCCCCTCCTTGCCAATTTTCCCCCCATCCATACACTCCCCGCGCATGAAATACATTTTCGTGACCGGCGGGGTGGTCAGTTCCTTGGGAAAAGGACTCGCCGCCGCCTCGCTCGGCACGCTGCTCGAGCATCGAGGACTCAAGGTCGTCCTGCAAAAGCTCGATCCCTACCTGAACGTCGATCCGGGCACCATGAATCCGTTCCAACACGGCGAAGTCTACGTGTTGGCGGACGGCGCGGAGACCGATCTTGACCTTGGACACTACGAACGTTTCACCAATTGCGTGCTCACCCGAGCCAACAACGTGACAACCGGCCAGGTGTACGAGACCGTCTTGGCCAATGAACGCCGTGGCGACTACCTCGGCAAAACGGTGCAGGTGATTCCTCACATCACTGATGAAATCAAGCACCGCATCAGGGCCATCGAAGCGTCTTCCGAAGCAGACGTTCTCATCACGGAAATCGGCGGCACGACCGGAGACATAGAGGGGTTGCCGTTTCTCGAAGCCATCCGGCAGTTTCAACTCGAGGCGGGGTCCGGCAATGTGCTCGTGATGCATGTCACGCTGATTCCGTACATTAAGGCGGCGGGCGAACTGAAAACGAAGCCCACCCAGCAAAGTGTGGCCAAGTTGCGGGAGATCGGCCTTCAGCCGCAAGTGATCATTTGCCGCACCGAGATGCCCCTCGACGCGGAAGTGCGCCAGAAACTATCCCTATTTTGCAACGTGCCTATTGAAGCAGTCATCGAGGCGGGAGATGTCGAACACACTATCTATGAGGCGCCTCTCAATTTGCAGGCCGAAGGACTGGACGAGTATATCTGCAGGGCGTTGAATCTTCAAACCAGCGAGCCCGACATGAGCGACTGGCGTAAGTTCGTCGAGCGCGTCGTTAACCCCAAGAAGAGCGTCCGCATCGCTGTCGTTGGAAAATACATCGAGCTTCAAGACGCCTACAAGAGCATCTACGAATCCCTTACGCACGCGGCAGCGGCCCACGATTGCGCGGCAAATCTTGTCCTTGTCGATGCGGAAGATCTCGAGAAAGAGGGCGCCGACAAATACCTGCGCGGCGTGGCCGGCGTGCTCGTTCCTGGCGGATTTGGCGATCGCGGCATTGAAGGCAAGATTGAGGCTGCGCGCTATGCGCGCGAATCGCGCACCCCCTATCTGGGTCTCTGCTTGGGCATGCAGGTCGCTACCATCGAATTTGCGCGGAACGTTTGCGGTTTCGAAAACGCCAACAGCACAGAATTCGATCCGGACACTCCGCATCCCGTCATATGCATCCTCGAGGATCAGAGAGACATCACGAAAAAGGGCGCTTCAATGCGACTGGGAACCTGTCCGTCCGTGCTTGTCAAGAACACGCTTGCCCATCAAGTCTATGGCCGCACGGAAATCTTCGAACGGCATCGCCACCGCTACGAGTTCAACATGGACTACCGCGAAACGATGGAGAAGAGGGGATTCGTCATTTCGGGCACCTCGCCCGATGGCGCACTGGTTGAGCTCATCGAAATCCAGAATCATCCGTGGTTTCTTGCTTGCCAGTTCCATCCCGAGTTCCGATCCAAGCCCAACGCGCCACACCCGCTCTTTAAGGGACTGATCGCCGCTTGTCTCGCGCACCAGGATTGAGACATTTTCCGATGGCCGCGCGTGTTCCCGTTGCTCTCTCCAAAAACCCCTACGAAATCATCGTCGGGAACGGAATCCTCTCCGACACCGGCGAACTCGTGCGCGAGATCCTGCCCGCTGGGAAGTGCGCTCTAATCACCGACGCGAATCTTGCTCCGCTCTATGCCGAAGCAGTGTCCAAATCGCTTGGGGAGGCAGGTTTCATCCCCACTCTGATCACAATCCCCGCCGGGGAAAAGTCAAAGTCCCTCAGCACTGCGGAAACGATATGTGACCGCATGATTTCCGCCGGGCTTGATCGGGGCACCTTCGTCGCGGCCCTTGGAGGCGGGGTTATCGGTGATCTCGCGGGATTTGTGGCTTCCATTTACTACCGCGGCATCCCTCACGTCCAGATTCCGACGACCGTCGTAGCACAGGTGGACAGTGCGATTGGAGGAAAAACTGGCGTCAATGCGCGTGAAGGAAAGAACCTCATCGGCTCGTTCCACCAGCCCGTTCTGGTCATCGCCGATCCCGCGACGCTCCGCACGCTTCCCGACCGAGAATTCAATGAAGGCGTCGCCGAAATTATCAAACACGCCGTCATTCGCGACGCTGCAATGCTCGACGATCTCGACGGCGTCGTGAAAACGGAGTTGCCTGCACTCATTGCCCGCAACGCCGGAATCAAGGCTGCGATTGTCGCAGAGGACGAATTCGAAAAACTCGGTGTGCGCGCGCTGCTGAACTTTGGACATACCGTCGGCCACGCCATCGAAAAGGCGGGCGGCTACGGCCGTTTCCTGCACGGCGAAGCCGTCAGCCTCGGCATCGCCGCCGCGCTTCATCTGTCCGTTCAACAGGCCGGTCTGTCACGGGCCGAGGCCGACAAAGTTCTCGGAGCGCTCCGCGCCTTCGACCTGCCCGTCCGCATCCCCGCGGACATCCCAACGGGGGCTTTGATGGAAGCGCTTTTCAGGGACAAGAAATTCGAGGCTGGCGCGATCCGGTTCGTCCTCACAGCGCGGCTCGGCAGCGCGTTTGTCGCGAAGAGGGTAACAGAGGAAGATATTCGCATGGCAATAAGAGACGTGCGAATTCAGTGACGAGCGGAAGTTAGCAGACAAGCTCCGCAAGAAGATCGTAAACGTGAGAGCCGGTAACGCGCACATCAGCGAATTCGCCGACCGGCCCATCGCGGTTGACGACCACGCGGCAATCGACATCGGGCGCATCGTGTGCGCTGCGCGCAATGCGGGGCTTATCGACGAGAACCCGAAGCGTCCTGCCGTTCTGCGCCGCAGCGAGTTCCGCAGCGATGCGTTGTTGAAGCTTCATCGCCTCGCGATGCCGGCGGTTCTTGACCCTTGCCGAGAGCTGTCCGGCCATCCTGGCGGCGCGTGATCCCTCTTCCTGCGAGTAGGTGAAAATTCCGAGACGCTCGAAGCGCGCCGCCTCGATGAAATCCAGCAACGCCGAAAAGTGTTCCTCCGTTTCACCTGGAAATCCGACGATGAACGTTGTGCGGATGGCGAGCCCGGGAATTCCCGCCCTGAGGCGCGCGATCAGATCCTCAATGTGCTCCCGCGAGGTTTCCCTGCGCATGGCCGCAAGCATGTCGCCGTGAATGTGCTGGAGAGGCATATCCACATAGCTTGCCACCTTCGGGTTGCGGGCGATTGCGGCGATCAACTCGTCACTCCAATGTGCGGGATGCGTGTACAGGAGCCGGACCCAAAATTCCCCCTCGATCGTCGCAAGTTCGTCGAGCAAGCGAACGAGCGTCGGCCCGCGACCGGGATCCACCGGCTGGCGTGGGCCCGCCTTTTCCGCCCACAAATCCATTCCGTAATAGGTCGTGTCCTGACTGATGAGGTTGATCTCCCTCACTCCTTCGGCGACAAGATTGCGAACTTCCGCAACCACGGATTCGACCGTGCGGCTCCGGTGACGTCCGCGCATTTGCGGGATCACGCAAAAGCTGCAAGGATGGTTGCAGCCCTCGGCGATCTTTACGTAGGCGGTATGGGTCGGGGTCAGCCGGAACCGTGGAGTGTCGTAGTCGGGGATGTATCGCGACCGGGGCGAAATCGACAAGGCTGAACCTTTCCTCTCAGAGGCAAGCACACCACGAAAAATTTCGCCTGCGGTCGCGACCTGATCCAGCCCGATGAAAGCATCCACCTCGGGCAACTCGCGCGCCAGTTGCTCGCGATAGCGCTGCGCGAGGCACCCGCTGACCACCAGCTTCTGACCGGGGTTCCGACGGGCTTCAAGGATCGCTTCGATGGATTCCTGCTTAGCGGACTCAATGAACCCGCAGGTGTTTACGACGATTACGTCGGCCTCGTCGGCATCAGCCGTGATCTCGAAACCTCCCGCCACGGCGTCGCCCAGCATTATTTCGGCATCAACAAGATTCTTGGCGCAGCCGAGACTAATCATCCCGACCTTGGGAGGCCGGACTTCACCGGGAGCCGTGCTCATCAAGAGGCTATGGGACGCGATTGCTGTGATCCAAATCGGCGCCGACAAGGAGTGTCGACTCCGTGTCGGATGGCACGGTGCGACCGACGGGAGTTTCGGACGCGGGAGCCGGGGTCCCTTCAGCCCCCGCCCCAGCCGAATCGGAAGGGCGCTCTGGCGTCGCAGGTGTCGCAACATTTTGCGGGATAGGAACTGTCACTTTTTCCTCGCGAGCCATGCGATTGAGGCCCAACCGTTCAATGTCGCGAAGTGTAATCCAGAGCTTGAATCCGCCAAAGCCCAACAGGACGAGGAGGGCGGCCGTGACAAGCTTGGGCACGAAGCGCCTGCGCCCACGGAAGGAGCGAATGTCCGTCCGCATGTAATCACAGGGAGTCTCTTGGAGATATTGGTAACCTTCCGCCCCACACTCTCCGGCGTCAGGAAGCAGGCGCCGGACTCTCGAAATCGGAATGCCAAGATATTTCGCGTAGTCTATAGCGAACATGCGGGCATAGCTCGGATGCGAAAATTGCGAGAAATCGTCGCGTTCAATCTCGCGCAAGCGCTGCACACGGATATGGGTCTCGCTCGATACCTTTTCGATGGACAGACCGCGCCTTTCCCTGGCCGCGGCGAACTGTGCGCCAAGCGATCTCGCTCCTTCTCGGCCCATTATTGCAGCAGCTTCGCTCATGACAGTTCTCACGCCAAGATCACTGATTAAGCCTCCTCCATCGCCCTCCCAGAACGAGCCTCAGCCGAAGAAAGTCGCCACACTTTTGTTCGACGCACGTCATATTTTTCTTATTGCCCCTCAAGCCAAAAATACAAGGGAAAATCCCAGTCGTCGCGTGATTTTTACGGCAATGTATCCAAGTCGACCAAAATCTCCCGGTCCTTAACGCCATCGCGCGGTCCGACAATGCCGCGCTGTTCCAAAACATCGACGATTCGAGCGGCGCGCGTGTATCCAAGACGCAGTCGCCGCTGGAAAAGCGAAGTCGAGGCCCTGCGTTCCTGCTTCATGATCTCGAGAACCTTCTGGACCAATTCCTCATCCTCATCCGTGACATCTTCCTCCACCGGTGCATTGTTAAGCCTTTCATGGATGCTCGCCTCGAACTTCGGCTTGGCCTGTGAGGACACAAAAGCCACCAAACGGCGTATCTCGTCGTCTGTAACGAGGACGCCCTGTGCGCGAACCAGAGTGGATGTTGCGGGGGGCAGATAAAGCATATCACCCTGTCCTAGAAGTTTTTCGGCGCCCTTTTGGTCGAGGATCACGCGGCTGTCGAGGCCGGAAGCGACCTGGAACGCAATGCGGCTGGGAATGTTGGCCTTAATGATGCCGGTGACGACGTCCGCACGAGGTGTCTGAGTCGCCACGATCAAGTGGATACCCGCGGCGCGGGCCATCTGAGTGATACGCGCGATGGCGCCTTCCACGTCGGCCGGCGCGGTCTGCATGAGGTCGGCCAATTCATCGACGATCACAACGATATATGGCATTCGATCCGGAATGATCAGGTCCTCATCACGCGGAACGATCACCTGACGCGCATCGTCGTCGGAGTCCTTTTCACCGGGGCTCTCGTCAGTGTTTTCGGGGCCCTCACCGCCATTAATCTTCTCGGCATCAAGCTCTTTTTGGGATTTCGGGAGCGGTCGCTCGTTAAAGCCTGTGATATTCCGCACGCCAGTTTTTGCGAAGATCTGGTAACGCAATTCCATCTCATCGACCACCCAGCGAAGAGCGAGCAGAACTTTTTTTGGGTCTGTGACCACCGGAGTCACGAGATGGGGCAGTTCGTTATAGATCTGCATCTCCACAACTTTCGGATCGATCATGATGAAGCGCAGTTCCTCCGGGGTGTAGCGGAAGAGCAGGCTTGCGATCATCGAATTGATACAGACGCTCTTGCCACTGCCCGTAGTACCAGCAACAAGGCAATGCGGCATCTGGGCAAGATCGGCAATGATCGTTTGCCCGTACACGTCCTTTCCAAGGCCCAGTGGAAGCCTAGCTCCAGAGTGCAGCCAATCGGAGGTCTCGAGGATTTCGCGCAGGGCAACTTTGACCTTGCTTGAGTTCGCGATTTCGATGCCCACAGTATCCTTGCCGGGAATCGGGGCGAGAATATTGATCCGCTGGGCGCGCGTTGCACGCGCAATATCCCGCTCGAGACTTGTGATCCGATCCACGCGCACCCCGCTGTCCGGATAGACTTCGAAGCGCGTTATGGTCGGACCGCGCGTGATATCGCCCGCGTTGGCCTTAATTCCGAAATGGGCGAGTGTCTCGAGGATTATGCCTTGCACCGTACGCAATTCGTCATGATCGGCCGGACGACGGCCAGCCTCATCGAGCGGCTCAAGAAGATCGAGGGGCGGCAATTGATAGTTCTCCAGCCGCAACCCGGAAAGGCTCGGTTTGGATTCGCCTTTCTTCTTTCGTCCGCTCTCGATTTCAGCCAGCGATGGACGCTTCTCCTGCGGAACAGTGGCATCGATAATTCGGGGTTCTGGAAGATCCGCCGCAGGAACCTCATCCGCCTGCCGCTGAGCGGGATCGACCTTCTTCTTGAGCCTGCGTTCAAGTTTTTCCGCCTGCCGGGTGAGCTTGCGCTGTTCGAAGTCCATCCGCTCGCTCTCCTCCATCGCAGCCACGCGCCGTTTCTCCCGTTCCGCAAAATGCCTTTTTATGCCTGCCCAGCCGCTTTTGAGAACGTTGATGGGATGGAAGCCGATCGCCAGAATCAGACTCGCCAAGTACACAATGCCCAGCACGATGGGCGCTCCCACTTCGCCAAGCGAACCACCGAAGGCTCTCTCGCCAACCCACTTGCCAAGCCAGCCTCCGGGCCCCTCAATGCGGAATGCCCTATTCCACCCTTTGAGGAACCATGGCTGCAACTGCAGGAGACAGGCCCCTGAAAGGACGAACAGGAAGCTCCAGCCCAGCCGTTCGCGAATAAGAAAATTCCTGGTCGTTAGCTTGGCGATACCATATCCGGCGAAAACGATGATCCAGAGATAGGAAGCCGCGCCAAAGAAGAAATAAAGATAGCCCGCGGCGACAGCCCCGACGACACCGCACAAGTTGTGCACGATCGGACTTCTCGCATTGCTATCGTATATAAGCCTGGCCCAGGAAGGCAGATCGCTCGGCTGATAAGAAACCAAAGCGAGAAAGAGAAGCATCGCCAGCCCGGTGAGCGTCAGGCCGAGCGCCGCGTCCCAGGTTCCGTACCCTTTCGGTTTGTTTGCCATGAAAATTTCAATTCTCGCCAATTTCGCAGAACCCGCAAGCATCGCGAAAGCTTTGCAAAAGGAATTGCAGATTACGGCACCCTCGGAGAAATAGATGCGATGGCCACTACAGAACCGATCATTTTTGAGCCTCTTGCCATGGAGCGCGTCTGGGGCGGACGCCGTCTTGAGAGCCTCTTCGGAAAAACCCTGCCGCCCGGCTTGCCCATCGGAGAATCCTGGGAGGTAGTGGACCGGGAGGACGCGCAGAGCGTTGTGCACAACGGCCCCTTGCGCGGGACCACCTTGCACGAGCTTTGGACATCCAGTCGTGGAGAAGTCTTCGGGGCTGCCTATGAGAATCACGCCGCGACGCGATTCCCGATCCTGATCAAGCTGCTCGACGCGCGCGAGCGGCTATCGGTGCAGGTCCATCCGCCCGCGCATGTGAGCGAGGCTCTGAGAGGCGAACCCAAGACGGAGATGTGGTACTTCGCCGACGCTCAACCGGGCGCAAACATCTACGTCGGCCTCAAGCGTGGGGTTACTCGGGAGCAATTCGAAACGCTGCTTCGCAAGGGCCGCGTCGAAGACGCTCTCCACGTCGTCCCTGTTCAAGACGGCGACAGCATCTTCATCCCTAGCGGACGGCTCCACGCCATCGGTGAAGGCAACGTAATCATCGAGGTCCAGCAGAATAGCGACACCACTTACCGGGTCTTTGATTGGAACCGATCCGGTCTCGATGGCGCACCCCGCAAACTGCACATCGAGGAATCTCTGGTCTCTATCGATTTCAAGGATTTCGAGCCCGCTGTGAATCACGTGAGCCACGGTGTGATCGCAGAATGCCCCTATTTCAAGGTCGAAAAGCTTCCGCTTTGCTCCCCGGTGTCTGCGTGCATTGAGGCGAAGTTTTCCATTATTGCCATAGTTTCCGGCGGTGCCTCTTGCGCCGGGGTCAGCTTCAAGCCAGGCGATTTTTTCCTGGCGCCAGCGTCACTTGGTGGCGCGACCGTCCAGCCTACCGACCAAAATACCGAGATTCTACGAAGCACGCTCCCGGTCGCATAGGCGGACGCGACCCGTTCTCGAAGCACAAAGCGAAGTCAACTCGAAGCCAGTCGCAAAATGTCGTCTGCCGCGCACGCTGCACCGAACCCATTGTCGATGTTGACTACTGTCACCCCGCTGCCGCAGCAATTCAGCATCCCAAGAAGGGCGGCCAGGCCTTCGAAACTCGCTCCATAGCCGACGCTCGTCGGGACAGCGATGAGAGGCTTGTCCACAAGTCCCGACACGACACCGGGAAGGGCTCCTTCCATACCGGCTGCGACGATCAGCACACCGCAGGAGCGGATGCGATCCGTCTCGGCGAGCACCCGGTGAAGGCCAGCCACTCCGACGTCGAAGATTCGCTCGACCCGCCGGCCGAAGCATTCGAGGGCGACCGCGGCTTCTTCTGCCACCGGCAGATCCGCCGTTCCCGCGCAAATTACGCCCACGCTCCAACGCCCTGCCTTGGTCAGTGGCGGACCGACGGTGATGCATCTCGCTCGCTCATGAAAAACCGCCTCCGGCAATTGCATGTGAACCGCTTCGAAATGCGAGGCCTCGGCACGCGTCGCAAGCACCGGTTGGCCGCTTTCGCGCAAGGCGAACGCGATCCCAGCCACTTCGGCGGGCAACTTTCCCTGGCAGAAAATCACTTCGGGCCGCCCGCAGCGCCTGACCCGATCAAGATCAACCCGAGCGAAGCCAAGATCGCGCACCGAATCAACGCTCATTCGCACGAAAATACATCCGCATCGGAATCATGTTGCTCTCAACGAATCCATTTTTGGCAAAAAAGCGCTTCAATTTCTCATTCGGTTTGTCCGTCAGCAACGTGATGCGAAGAAATTTCTTCTTCTTCGCGAAATCGATGGCGTAGTTGAGCAATTGCGTGCCGAAGCTCTGGCGCCGAAATTCCTTATGGACGATCAAGTCCTCGAGCACCAGAACGAATCCTCCCTCGGCCGTGCTAATCGTGATGAGCAAGTTGATCATTCCGATAATCTTGATTGGGCTGCGCAACACAAATATCCGCCCGCGAGAAGGCTGTTCGAGTAGAAGCCGCAGACCGCGCATCTCCCTCTCCCGGTTCGGAATGAAATCGCCCTCCTGCGAGAAGAGCTCGAACAGCAGCTCGGTTAGCTCGGGCAAGTCGTCAAGCGTCGCAGGTTCAATTCGGAGGCCTTCAATCACATTCATCTAATATTCAAAAAGTGGAACGCGTTGCAATTGCGGCGAGTTCTTGTCCTCAAGTTGAACGCCCGAACTTTCGATCTAGCTCGGAAAAGGAAAACTGAATCATCGTTGGGCGCCCGGACGGACTTGCGTAGGGCAATTCACAGCGAAGCAGTTCGCCCACGAGCCGTCCAGCCCGCGCTTCGTCGCGCGCGATCTTGTCTGCTGCCGCCAAGCGCGAAACTGAACGCGCAAGCGCTTCGCGAACATCCCGGCCACGAGGCAACTTTCCTGCCGCCCGTAGCGTCGAAGCAATTTCATGAAGAAGGCGGCCAGGCTCTCTCTCCGCAGCAGAGGCCGGAATTGCCTCGACCTTCAACGTCACGCCGCCGAAGGGCTCAAGGTGGAACCCTGCCGCGCGGAGGTCGTCCAAGTGGTCGACGACCCAAGCATGCTCGCGCGAAGGCATTTCGACGACGGCCGGAATCAAAAGACGCTGACTTGGAGCATTTCCCTCGACAATCTGCCGCATAAGGAACTCGAAAAGGATCCGCTCAGAGGCCGCCCGGCTATCAAGCAAGACAAGTCCTTCATCGCCCTCGAGTACGAGGTAACCATCCCCAACCATGCCCATGAAACGGAACTGATCGGCTTGTGGGGCTCTCCCGGCAACGTCGGCTCGGGGCGCATCGGATTCCTGTTGAAGGGGAATGACCCCCTGCGGTGACTCCGGCACAAAGGCCGCCGCGACCCGCACGGGCTCCGAAGTGCGCGAAAAATCTTGCCTCGGCCGGATCAGCACTCCTCGCGCCGCATCGAAAACAGCCCGCCGAATCGTCTCGGGCTGCCGGAGGCGCACCTCACGTTTAGCTGGATGGACGTTGCAATCGACAAGGTCCAGGTCCATTTCGATGTGAAGAACGCAAATGGGATGCTCGCCCCGCTGAAGCGCGCCAGAGTACGCCTCGCGAAGTGATTGCTGGATCGCCGGGCAATGAATGGGACGCCCATTGAGTATAACAAACTGCTGAAGGCGATCGCGCCGTGCTTGACCAGGACGCGCTAGAAAGCCTGTGAGCCGGAATCCCTCCCCTTCGAACGCGTCGATTTCAGCAAGCTTGGCCAAATGGCCGCTTCCGAACAGATCCTGGATGCGCACAGCCAGGCTTTCCGCCCGGGGAAGCGCGGCCACCGAGCATCCGTCGCGCCGGCACTCGAAGGCAACCGATGGGTTCGCCAAGACAATGCCGTGAAGGCCATGGACAATATGGGCGGATTCCGTCTCCTCGCCCCGCAGAAACTTCCGGCGCGCCGGAAGATTGTAGAACAGGTCGCGCACATCGATCCGCGTTCCCGCCGGAGCACCAATCTCTCGCACAGACTCGACCTTGCCGCCGGAGACAATCACTTCCGTGCCGGCGTCTGAAGAGGCTTCACGCGTCGTCAGCCGGAACCGCGAAACGCTCGCGATGCTCGGGAGCGCCTCGCCGCGAAATCCCATCGATCGCACGCGCGCAAGATCTGCGGCGGTGCGGATCTTGCTAGTCGCGTGGCGCTCAAGACAGAGCAGTGCATCCTCCCGGTCCATGCCGCAGCCGTCATCCCGCACAGAAACAAGACGGGAGCCTCCGCAGGTATGCTCGATCCAGATCCTGGACGCTCCAGCATCGAGGCTGTTCTCGACAAGCTCCTTGACCAGCGAAGACGGTCGCTCGACCACTTCCCCGGCCGCGACCTGGCTCGCAACAACGTCTGGAAGGAGACGAATTTTTCCCATGTCGCCGGATCGTGCCGCACTTGCGGAGCGGCTGCAGCAAAAACCAGGAGAATTCTTCAAAAACCGATCGAGGCCCCACAGGCGCCACCCACGGCCCCTGCCAACCCTTTGCCTCCAAGCCTCAACGCAGCGCTTTTCAGCGCTTTCCTCGCGCGCCCATTTGACTTCATGCGAAATCATACCTAAGTGATGAGTGTGATTGAACTCACCGCCAACGCCGCCGCGCAACTCCGTGCGCTCATCCAGGAAAAGGGTCTCGATACGAAAACATCCGGCCTTCGCCTCTCCGTCGAAAAGGGAGGCTGTGCCGGCATGCAATACGCAATGACCATTGGCGCGCCTCAAACCGATGACATCATCGTCGAACGAGACGATGCGCGGCTTTTTGTCGACGCCGGCAGCGTCAGATGGCTCGATAACTGCCTGATCGACTACGAAGAGAGCTTGTCTGGCGCGGGATTCAGGGTTAACAATCCCTTGAGTTCGCGCAGTTGCGGTTGTGGCACATCGTTCGAGCCCGCAGACAGCGCGCGCTCGTGAACGAGATTTGAATGGCCCGAAAACACAAAGGACAATCCTTCGACCCCAATTCACGGAGTTCGGAGTTCTCCTACGCAGAGGAGCCGCCCCCCCGCAAGGATGCCAACTTGTTCGCGTGGACGATCGCCATCTTGCTCCTGATCGGGTTTGCTATCTGTTGCTGGGTCTTCAGCTTTTACGTCTTTGGTCACCCCGAAAAATCGTTTAGTTACTCGATCCTCGCCAAGCTAAAGAAGCTCGAAGCCCCGAAGCGATTTGAGATAACTGCGGCCCCGCCGGGCGAGTTTCTAAACGCTCAGCAGCTCTGGGATCGCTATAACAAAATGACTAACCGGGAACTCGACCGGGCTAGCGAAGTGTTGCTGCGAAATTATCTCCGGAATTACAAGCTCACCAGCGACAAAGTCCCGTATGTTATCGGTTCGTTCAACATTCTGGACTCCTATGAGCTAGGCGAATCCAACTTCTTTCCTTCGGGAGTCGCCGCCATCGCCCACGCAACCGATGCCCCACAAGTGCTTCTAGAGCACGTTTTTACTGCAGACAAGCGCGTCATTCCCATTCTTCACCGCATGCTCTTGACCGGACTCAACCTTCGGTTTGACAAGACCGTCGACCTCTCCGGCGTCGTAAATGTGACGCGACTCAAGGACGGGCGGCTGCAGTTCACTGCCGTTCCGCTCCTTTACGGCAGCTACACCACGAGCACCGGCGCCGGCACGTTCTCGTTGGAACCTCCCACCCGCTTAAATGTTGCCGCACGCCTGCCGGTCGTGAATCAGAGATCAATAGAAGAAGCTACGGAAAAGCTGGCCGCCCATCGAACCCGCGCAGGTCTCGACACGACGAAAAGCACTTCGGTCGCCCCGCGTCCGCAAATGCAGCTGGTCCGGGTCGAGCGCCCCAAGCCCGTAGCTGAAACAACGGTTCCTCCTCCACCGTCGCCCACCCCTCTTCCAGAGGACGCGCCCGTTTTGCCGGCTATCCCCGTCAAGGGGACTCAATCGACGCCCGCCGTGGCCACGACCGCTCCTATCGCAAAACCGACAGCCACTCCTCTGCAGCCATTCATTTCACCAACTCCAGCATCCATCGCGACGACCGCGGGCGGAAACTGGCCGACCTACGCACCCGGGCAGATGCCTCGCGGGCGCCTCGCCAACGTGCCCGACATGCCGGAACTGGCCAGCCGCGGCGTTGCAGGAGAACGCGTCTACCTTCAGGGCAGCTTTGTCGTCACTGCATCAGGTCAGGATCGGGCTGTCCTCCGCTCGCAAGCTGCCCTTCCAGAGAATCTTGGCATCGGAGGACGCAGCAGCAATACCCGCATTATCGTTGAATTCCCCTCGGGAAGCCGTCCCCCCTCTGAGGGCTCGACATTATCGCGCGACGGCCGCCGGCCGTTCCTGGTAACGGAAGTCCGCAAGACTTCCGATGGCCAGGTGAATGTCTATGTGCGCGAAGTCACTCGCGCTCAATAGAATTCTCGCAGAGATCTCAGCAGAAGGTCCCTTGACCTTCGCGCGTTTCATGGATCTCGCGCTTTACGACCCGATCGTCGGCTATTATGCATCCGGGCGGGGAAAAATCGGTAAACGAGGTGACTACTTCACAAATGTCAGTGTGGGCCCGGTCTTCGGATACATCCTTGCGGGCCAGCTTCGAGAAATGTGGTTTCGCCTCGGACGACCCAGCCGATTCTCCCTCGTCGAGCAGGGCGCCAATGATGGGCAACTTGCTCTAGATATTCTGTCCGCCATGGACGATGAAACGCCGCCTGCGATCGAGTATTGGATCGTCGAACCGTTCCCCATCCTTCGTCGCCTGCAAGAGCAAACGCTGAAAGCATTTGGAGCCACAGTGCACTGGGCGGAAGACCTGAATGCCCTGCCGGCCTTCGACGGCGTCCATTTATCAAACGAACTTGTGGACGCCCTCCCGTTTCATTTGATCCGATCGAGAGGCGAAGAGTGGGAGGAACTCCGGGTCGCAACGCGGGAGGATCGCCTGGTCTTTGAAGTCAGAGAGCCGGGAAAGCTGCTCGCCGATCAGGTTAAGGTGCTTCCGCGACGGATCAAAGGCACGATTGCCGAACTTCGCCCCGCCGCCTGCGCTTGGATTCAGAACGTTGCGACCAAGCTGCGCGCCGGCTTCGTTCTGATCATCGACTACGGCTTCTCACGTGAGAAACTTCTCTCCCCTTATCGCACCGAGGGAACTTTTTCCTGTTACCGGGCGCATCGACGTGACGGTCGCCCGCTCGACGAGCCGGGGGAAAAGGATATTACGGCGCACGTGGACTTTACCGCGCTCGCCGCATCTGCTCTGGACGCGGGATTTCGCATCGAAGGTTACGCCGATCAGCATCATTACCTTGTCGGAGCTTCTCAAGACCTCCTCAAGAGACTCGACCGTCCGCCGGATTCGGCTTCGCAAAAGACGCTCCGCTCGCTCCAAACACTGCTCCATCCTGAAAGCATGGGCACGCAATTTCACTATCTCGCCTTCTCAAAAGGCGTGGATCCCGAGCCCAAGCTGTCAAGCTTCCGATTTGCCCGGGACCCTCATCGGGAGCTCTTTTCGAGCGTCGAATGACTATCCGGCAAGCGGACTACGTCGCGGTTCGTCGGGTTTGTTCCTGCCGTCGTCGGCACAATCCATGGCAGGCTTCGTCGATGCACGATTCGCCACAACTGGTCCTACCGCGGAGCGGGCGCAGGGGACCCTGAGGATTCCTTCTTGACCAGTTGTTCGGGAACTTCCATCGCGATGAGCTCCGAAACAGTGGCAAATTTGTATCCCTTCGCCAATAGGGCGTCGAGCGTCTCCGGCATCGCGGCAACGGTTGTCGCGTGAATATCATGAGTGAGGATGATGGATCCCGGATGCGTGTTCTGAACGATGTAATTGTAAACCCGGCTGGAATTGCGATACCTCCAGTCCAGGGGATCCACAGACCAAAGAATGACCTTGAGCCCGTAGTCTTCGCTCAAGCGCTTGTTCAGTGTGGAGCTGGTTGCGCCGTAGGGAGGACGCATTAGCGCCGGACGCTTGCCGGTGATTTTTGCAATTGCATCGTTGGTGTTTTCGATTTGCTTGCGAAGACCTTCCGCGCCCAGCTTTGTAAGCGCCGGGTGACTCCAACTATGGTTGGCAATTTCGTGGCCTTCGTTAGCCATGCGGAGCAAGATGTCCGGGTATTCCGCAGCATTCTGTCCCACCACGAAAAAGGTCGCCTTGATGCCGCGCTCCTTCAAAATGTCAAGAAGCCTCGGCGTAAGCTGCGGACTGGGTCCGTCATCAAAGGTCATGGCAATATAGGGACCCTCCACATTGCAGGAATTGTAGCTGTACTTTAGCGTAGGGGCGACCGCTGCGGGCGATGGCTGCGGCAGACTGGCATAAGCGGCGGCCTGTGGCCTCCCGGCCGGCAATGTAGACGGCTTTGCGGAAACGGGATGTCCAGGCGAGAGATCGCGAGACATCTCGTCAGGCGGAACAACAATCACCTGGGGTTCACTTTGCGTTTGGGCCGTTTGGCACGCCACAAGGGCGAACCCGACGAGCGCAGCGCCGGTAGAAAGGCGTTTCATCGTTCGTTTGAGGGAATCATCTATCGCACGAATCACACCGAACGCCATCATGTTTTTGCCTTTCCATCGGAACTCCCATCGGATTCCGAAGCCGTCGTTTGTTCGAGCAGGGCGAGAAACTCACGCAGCGCAGGCGAAATGCGCGCCGAGCGTCGGATCAGCGCGCCCAAAGGTCGCCGTAGCGCAGGATCAGCGAAATCCACGGCTGAGAGCAGGCCCCCTTCCACTTCGTCACGTACCGTTGCTTCCGGAACAATGGAGACTCCATTCTCGATTTCAACCGCGCGCTTGACGGTCTCGATGTTGTCAAACTCCAGAACAAGCTTCACCTTTACTCCTTCGGAGCGTAGCTTGCGATCAATCTCGCGACGCGTCGGCAAATCGGGCTCGAAAGCGATGAACTTCTCGCTCTGCAATGCGGAAAGAGGAAGCCGGCGTCGCGAAGCCAAAGGGTGTGACGGCGAACAAATGAGAACAAGCCGGTCACTCCAAAACGTTACAGCCTGGAGCCCGCGACGCGGCGCAGGGTAGGCAACAAGGCCGACTTCGGCCCGTCCCTCCAGAACGCTCAGGTAGACCTCCGACGAGCGACGATACTCGACACGCACCTCCACTTGCGGATGCGCTTGCCGGAAAGTCTTCAAATACGGCGGCAACTCGTGCAATCCAATACTGAAAATCGTCGAAATGCACAACTCACCGGCCACCAAATTCTGTAGATTGTGAATCCGGTTTTCCAGATCCAAGAGAATATCCATTATCTGATGGCTTGCCTGCAGAAACACCCGACCCTCCGGAGTCAAAGAAAAATTCCTTCGTCCGCGCTCGATGAGCTTGACGCGAAAACGCTGCTCCAGAGCGCGCACCTGCTGGCTCACGGCACTCTGCGTGATGCCGTTCATCTGCGCCGCCTTGGAAAAACTCGAGGTTTCCGCCAAATTGGAAAAGGCTTTAAATGACTGAATGTGCATTTAAGAATTCAGATAAGAATAACTTATATTCTCCCATGTAAATAAGTTTGTTTTATGAACGACATTTTTGCTCGCCTTGAAAGGATTCGCGCACAGATTTCGGCTGCGGCGCGCGCAGCGGGTCGCGATCCGGCGGAGGTTGGTCTGGTTGCGGTATCGAAGACACAAGACGCATTATCGGTGCGCGAGGCATACGACGGGGGTCAGGTAGTATTTGGCGAAGGCCGTGCACAGGAATTGGTTGCGAAGGTGCCCTTGCTTCCATCGCACACGCGCTGGCACTATATCGGCCATCTCCAAAGGAATAAGATCCGCAAAGTTCTTCCACTGGTTGAGCTCATCCATGCCGTTGATTCCGTGGACCTTGCGTTGGATATCGATCGGATTGCCGCGGAACTCGGTTTGTTCCCGCGGGTGCTGCTTGAGGTAAATATCTCAGGCGAGCAGACGAAGTTCGGCTTCAAGCCTGATGCCGTTCGCGAGCAAATCGAACGCGTACTTACGCTTCCTCGCATTCAGGTTGAGGGGCTTATGACGATCGCACCTGCCGGGGAACGCCCGGACAAAGCTCGTCCAATCTTTGCCCAATTACGGATTCTCCGCGACGAGATCGCCGCGGAAACTGGCATTCGACTGACTACTCTCTCAATGGGGATGAGCGACGATTTCGTGACGGCCATCGAGGAAGGGGCTACGCTCGTAACGTGTGGGAACCGCCATTTTCGGCCCGAGGCCGAAACTCTGAAGGATTCCGCCACAACCGCCAGAAGAGAAAAAACGGCATCAAAAAACAGCTTCTTCTTCCTCGGGATCGCGCTTGCTTCAGGCAAGCCGCGCGGACGCTGGAATAGAGGATCAATCCCGCAATTCTTTCCCAGCGCGAGCGCGTTCATCCAAATTTACATTCCCGCTTGATGCACCCGCGGAAGCGTCTAGGTTTTCTGAAAATCTATGGCATACGAACTTCCACCCCTGCCCTATCCGACCAACGCTCTTGAACCCAGCATCGACGCAAAAACGATGGAAATCCATCACGGCAAGCATCACCTAGCATACGTGACCAATCTCAACAAGGCGCTCGAAGGCGCGCCCGAGTTGGCGAAGAAGCCGGTAGATGAACTTATCGCCGACCTTTCGGCCGTGCCCGAAGCCATTCGCGGACCAGTGCGCAACAATGGTGGAGGCCACTCGAATCATACGTTTTTCTGGAAGATCATGGCATCGGGCGCGGGCGGCGCACCAACTGGCAAGCTGGCCGATGCCATCAAGACAAAATTTGGCAGTTTCGATGATTTCAAAGCCACGCTCGAAGCTGCCGGCCTCGCACGATTTGGAAGCGGCTGGGCGTGGCTCATCGTTAATCCGTCCAAGGAACTTGAAATTGTCTCCACCGCTAATCAGGACAGCCCGCTCATGGGCAAGACCATCGCCGGCGCAGAAGGCAAGCCGGTGATCGGCGTGGACGTCTGGGAGCACGCCTACTATCTCAACTACCAAAACCGCCGCCCGGACTATCTGAAGGCATGGTGGAACGTCGTCTCCTGGAGCGCCGCAGCGAAGAATTACGAAGCCGCGCTAAGCTAAACACGCAACTTCCCACGCCGCCCCTCGAAGCCCGGAGCGGCGGTTGGGTTGCGTTTGCGGTGAGTCCGGCCGGCGCTTGCACGCAGGTGATACCCGCGGGAACCTGTTTGTCGTTCTAAATTCGAGGTTGGCGTCTCGCTCTATCTACCGGCGTTCTGAATCGCTTCCATGGCGCACCTCAACTCCCATTACCTCAAACTCAAAGCCGGTTACCTCTTTCCCGAAATCAATCGGCGCGTTAAAGCGTTCACCGACGCGAACCCGGACGCTGCACGACGTCTGATCCGTTGCGGCATCGGAGACGTGACCGAACCGCTTCCCGACGCCGCGCGCAGCGCCATGCATAAGGCAGTCGATGAGCTCGGCATACGCGAAAGCTTTCGCGGCTATGGACCTGAGCAGGGCTACGATTTTCTCCGCCGCGCCATCGCGGAAAACGACTACCGCTCCCGCGGCATCGAGGTCGCGGACGGCGAGATCTTCGTCTCGGACGGCTCAAAATGCGACTGCGCCAACATCCTCGACGTTTTCGGCGACGGCAACCGGATTGCGGTAATGGACCCCGTCTATCCGGTCTACGTTGATACGAACGTAATGGTTGGCCACACCGGGCCGCCGGACGAGGCGGGCATCTACAGTGGGCTCCTTTATTTGCCCTGCACCCCCGAGAATGGTTTTATGCCCGAAGTGCCCGACGAAAGGGTCGATCTCACCTACCTCTGCTCGCCCAACAATCCCACTGGCGCGGTGGCAACACGGGAGCGCCTCGAGACCTGGGTGCGCTTCGCGCTCGCGCACGAGGCTATCATCCTCTACGACGCGGCCTACGAGGCCTATATCGCCGCGCCCGATATTCCGCATTCGATCTACGAAATCCCTGGCGCTCGCAAGTGCGCAATCGAGTTTCGCAGCTTCTCCAAAAACGGCGGGTTTACCGGTGTTCGTTGCGCGTTCACGGTGGTGCCCAACGAAATCGAGTGCCAAAGCTCCCAGGGCGAAAAACGTCCTCTCCATCCGCTCTGGAACCGTCGCTTCAGCACGAAATTCAACGGAGTCTCCTATGTCACACAGCGCGCTGCGGAGGCGCTCTATTCCCCCGAGGGAAAATCGCAGGTCGCATCCTTGATCTCGCACTATATGGGGAACGCTAAAATTCTTCGGGAAGCGGTAACCAGCAGCGGACTCGCAGTTTATGGCGGCGTTGATGCGCCCTATATCTGGGTGCGCGCTCCGGCACACACCACGAGTTGGGAGATATTCGATCGTGTTTTGAACGAAGCAAACATCGTCATCACACCCGGCAGCGGCTTTGGCGGTGCTGGCGAAGGCTATTTCCGCATCTCCGCATTTAATAGCCGGGCCAACGCGGAAGAGGCCGCGCGAAGGTTTGCCACCTTAAGGTGGAGCTGAGATCCCTCGCGATTTTGGGGTGGCGTCGGAGCCTGGCTTTTAGTCTCCAGTTCGACAGGTTGATTCCGTATTGTAGCTTTCATGAAGATCGAGCGTGCAAAGTACATTATCTGGGCGGCGGACATGCAGCGCGCCTTGGAATTCTATCGCGGCACATTGGAGGCGGAGATCCTACGTCAAAGCGATGTCATCAGCGAAGTGGAGATCGCGGGTGCGATCATCGGCATCCACGGCGGGGGCGATGGAAAGCGGACGTGGACGGGGCTCAGCTTCCAAGTGGCAGACGTCGTCGAGGGCGCCCGCGAGGTGGTGAAGGCCGGCGGTCAACTTCTCAAAGAACCAGCGTCGGATGCGGCCGGCGAGCCGCCGCACCTCGCCATGTGCGTCGACACCGAGGGCAATGAGTTCATGCTCGTGCGCAAGAGGCATTAAGCCCCCTCGATCCTTTTCCTAAAAACGCGTGGCCATCAGCGCTTGGCTTTGCCGGATTTCTTCCGACTGGCCAAGGCCTTCAATGCACGAGCCGCTTTTGTCGCATCCTCCGCGCTGTCGAAACCGAAGTACGCTGCAAACTTCCTGCCGATCACCGCGGCGGAAACACCGCGCAAATTTACCCCAGCTTCGGCAATCGCTGTAGCGATCCGACCTCCCAAACCCGGCGCGTCGTCCCCTTGGACCTTCAAAGTCGCGATATTCTTGGCCGGCGCCACACCTATGGATTGCGCAGCCTTTCGAACAGCCGCCCCCTTTGCCGGCGTGAGAAACACAACCCCTGTGCCGGACTTCGCCGCATCGCGTCGCGCAATGACGCAATCGAGGCTGCCACCTGCGTTTCCGAGTGCTCCGAGGACTTTCGCCAGACCGCCGGGTTTGTCCTCAATCTTGGAAGTCCAAATATCCACTTTCGTCACTTTGAAGCTCATAGGGGAATGTTCTCCTTTGAATTTCATCTTAGACGGAGGTCCGTTGCTGGAGCAAGCGAATTCGAAGCCGCGACCTGATCTTAGCGGGGCAAAACCAAAAATATTGCGGCGGCCGGTCCCGAAGGCCCTTTTCAGTTTCGAAGCAGCGTGGTGTGCTTTGCAAGCGTTGGTGCGTCAATCCGGCTTTCGCGGGATCGTAGTTGTTTGCGCGGTATCCGCACGACGGACATCTCGCCTGAACCCCAATCATCAAGACCCCGCGTTCGTCAGACCGGCCAGCGCACGCACCAAATCCGCCTGCATATACACCCAGGGCTCCTGGCCCGCACGGCTGGCGTTGAAGTCTTCCGTCTCCTGGTTGGCGCGCTCCTCGAAGTTCACCGCGGCCTCAACGCTGGGGAACGCGCACATCGCTAGGCGGAGATTTGCCGCGTCGACGAGTGCGTGATAATCTTAAGTCGTCTGAGGTGGTATGAAAGCTGCGGTTACATGCCTAGCTTTGTGGTTCACGGCTTTTCTGGCGTGCGCTTCCGGGGAGAGAGTTTGCCTCATCAAAATCAATGGCGCGATCGGTCCCGCCACGGCGAGTTACATTTCGCGCAGTATTGGCGAAGCGCAGTCGCAGAACGCCCAGTGTCTCATTATTCAACTCAACACGCCCGGTGGACTACTTGATTCAACGCAAGTGATCGTCCAGAAATTATTGGCGTCGCCAGTTCCGGTCGTCGTCTATGTCGCCCCGATAGGTGCGACTGCGACGAGTGCCGGCTGCTTCATCACGCTTGCGGCGAGCATCGCCGCGATGGCACCGGCGACCACCATTGGTGCCGCCCATCCCGTGATGATTGGGGGGGGCATCCCGAGCGGTGACGACAAGAAACCCGACGACACGATGAAACAAAAGCTCGAAAATTTTTCCGTGAGCTACATCGAAGCGATTGCGGCCAAACGCAACCGCAACGTCGAATGGGCGAGGTCAGCCGTGCGCGAAAGCGCGTCTATTCCGGTGGACAAGGCGCTTGAATTGAAAGTGATTGAGATCATCGCGAAGGATCTGGCGGACTTGCAACTGCAGATGGACGGACGCGTGGTCGAGGGCAAAAAACTCAAGACCGCCGGTGCCGAGGTCATTGAAATCGCGACATCTGCGAGTGAGCAGATCTTTCAATTACTTTGGCGACCCGAGGTGATGTTCGTCCTAATGCTTGTGGCAATCTACGGAATCATTGGCGAACTGAGCACCCCTGGCGCAATCCTGCCCGGCGTGGCGGGTGCAATTGCGCTGGTGCTTGTGCTCTACATGGCAGCAATTCTGCCGATCAATGTGACGGGTCTGATTTTGATCGGACTCGCCTTTGCGCTGTTCGCGTTCGACGTGTTCGCGCCGAGCCACGGCGTGTTGACGGTGGGCGGGATAATGGCGTTCTTGATCGGTTCGCTGATGTTGTTTGACCGGGACGATCCTCTGTTTCGCCTGTCGCTCGCTTACATTATTCCGGCAACGATTATGACGGCGCTGTTCTTCGCATTTGTTGTAGGCAAGGGAATACGAGCGCAGTATTTGCCGATCAAGGTCGGTAAGGAAACGATGCTCGGAAAGACGGTGGCCGCGTTCACGCCGATCGACGCGGCCGGCGGAAAAGTTTTCGTCGAGGGCGAATATTGGAACGCGGTGAGCGACACACCGGTCGAGCAGGGAAAGCCTGTGGAGATTTCCGCGGTGTTAGGATTGACGTTGAAAGTAAGGCCAAAAACGTAAGGAGAACTCACACATGCAATCATTAGAAGCATTTGCGGGACTGATGATGTGGGCGGTCCCGATCATCGTCCTTGGAGCAATCATTCTTTCGCAAATGATCCGTATCCTTCGCGAATACGAGCGAGGGATAATCTTTCGACTGGGTAAATTGCTGCGAGCCAAGGGGCCCGGACTAATCTTTCTCATCCCCATAGTGGATCGCATTGTGAAAGTGGACTTGCGCGTAGTCACGATCAATGTCCCCCAACAGGAAATGATGACGCGCGACAATGTGCCAGTCACCGTGGACGCTGTGGTCTATTTTCGTGTCCTGGATCCGGAGGCCGCCATCATCAAGGTGGAAAACTTCCTGAAAGCAACTTCGTTGATCGCTCAAACCACGTTGCGCAGTGTTATTGGGCAGGCCGAATTGGATGAACTGCTTTCACAACGCGAAAAAATCAATCAGCGTCTCCAGGAGATTATTGACCGTCAAACCGAACCTTGGGGAATAAAAGTCACAGCCGTTGAAGTCAAGGACGTGATGCTGCCTGATACCATGAAGCGCGCCATGGCTGGACAGGCTGAGACCGAGCGCGAACGCCGAGCGAAGATCATCAACGCGGAGGGTGAGTTCCAGGCCGCGGAAAAGCTGGTGCAGGCGGCGAGAATGATATCCGAGCAGCCGATCGCACTGCAACTGCGTTACCTGCAAACCATGAAGGAGATTTCAAGCGAGCATAACACGACGACGTTCTTGCCGATCCCGATGGACTTATTCGCCCCATTCCTCAAAAAGAGCGAGCCGGCAAAATCGACAAAAATTCCTCATTGATGTCGAGTGAGGCAGCGTGTTCGGCCAAGCATTCGATAAGTCGTTGGCTGGATCCGCTCGCACCTGTCGGAAGGATGCAATTCGCCCGCGGCATCCGCGCTCGTATCGGTTTCGAAATCTTGCCCGTTCGATTTCCTAGCTTTCTTTCAGAGTGTTTTGCGACCGGTGATCCGTCAATCGGGCTTTCGCGACCTTAGGAAAGTGGGAACGTCGAGGTCCTCACCTTCGACGATGGTCGGTTCGCTTTTATCGAAGCGTCCGCGGGTTGTGGATTCAAACTGGAGGGTCTCCTGTTTGGCCTTCGACTTGGGGGTTGCTTGCGGAGGCGAAGAGTTCGGATCGTGCGGAACGCCAGCCTCCCCAGTCGCGGGCTGTTCGGCACTGATTTCTGGCGCAGCTTCAGCTTCTCCGGGCGGTGTGGATTCCGTTGGGACAGGGGAGACAGCGGTCGAAACGGTGCCCACTGTGTGGGCCTGCGCAGGAACCGCCTTGGGTTCCGCCAGCGGGATCGTAGAATAGTTACCAAAAAGCGTGATGCTCAGGGGCGCGTCGGAATCGCTGACTGTAGTGACACCAAGAAACAATTTGGCGTCGTCAGCGGTGTGCCGCCTCACTTCGCGCATCACGGCGGCAACTTCCGAAAAAGAAAGGGAGACTGGTCCGACCAGGTGTGCGATGACGGCGTGGCATTCGCCGATGAGGCGTCCGCGGTCGAGCAGAGGGCTCTTCAAGGCGCGCTCCAGAGCCTCGTGAGCCCGGTTGTCGCCGGTCGCCTCGCCGCGTCCGAACAGACCGGCGGGCCCGCCGCCTCCTACGGCGGCAAGAAGATCGGCGAGGCCAATGGGCATCGGGCTGCCCCCGCGGAGAATGGAAATTAGCGAGCCAACGCATGCGCAAAGCATCGCGTTCGCAGTGGCAAACGTCTCCTCAATGCCCGAGCGCGCCGATGAGATATCTGCCATCCGGTCGTTCTCGAAATGAATAAGCGCGTTGGATTGTCTGGACAGAAGAGCTAGAGCCTCGGCGGCCTGTTTGGAGCGGCGACGGCCCTCGAAACTGAATGGTGAAGTGACAATTGAGAAGACCACTGCTCCGGTTTCCCGTGCAGACTGCGCAAGAATTGGAACGACGCCCGAGGCTGTGCCTCCGCCAAGTCCTGCGCATAAGAAAATGATATTCGCCCCTTCCACGGCGGAACGAATATCGTTCAGCGACTCCAGGGCGGCCTCGTAGCCGACTTCCGGATCACCGCCCGCCCCGAGGCCGTAGGTGGTCTTCCCGCCTAGAGTGATCTTTTTGGCGGCAATGGACGACAGGAGGGATTGGGCGTCGGTGTTCATGACGACCACGTCGGAATGTCCATTCATTTGCAGCCGGTCAGCAAGTTGGGCTCCGGCGTTCCCTAGCCCGATGATGCGGACGCTCGGCGGCTCGGGGCTCTCGGAAGATGTATCAGACCGTGGATAAGCAATCATGACGCTAGCAGTTTGTCGGATTTGGATCGAAGGAGGATTAAAAAAACTGGAAATCCTGGGAGAAAAGAAGCGGCCCTTACAACAAACTGCTGAAAATAGCCCTGCGGGCTACGGGAATGCACAAGACTTGTTTCTTTCCTCCGCGGAGCGGAGGACAAGCAGCCTGTTTGGAAGGGCGACTTCATTTGGAGATCGGTTTGGAAACACATCATTCTATCTCAAGTCCGACAGGCTGCTCTAGCCTCTTTTCCGAAAAATGCCGCCGATTCTTTCAAGAACGGAGCCGATGATGCCGGGCTTTTCCACCTCGGCACGCAGGGCCTGAGCGAATTTGATGAGGCCAATGGCGGTGGAATACTGGGGATTGTTCAACACCGACTTGGGGCCAGAAACGCCGGTGTCACGCGCAAGATGGACGGGAAGTTCAAAAATTGACTCGGCAACCTCCTTGATTCCGCGCAACAGGCTGCAGCCGCCCGTGAGGACGATGCCACCACCGAGCATGCGGAGAGAGGCCTCGGGCTCGATCTGTCTCTTGATGAGCTCAAAATTCTCGCGCATACGGGCGTGAATGATGGTGTTGAGTATTTCGCGCTCCACCTCCTTGCCGGCGAATCCGGCATCGTTCTTGAGGGTGATCTTTTCTCCTGGAGTGCCCGTTCCAAGCTTAGCGGAGCCTTCGTCGACCTTGAGTTTTTCGGCACGCGTGAGCGGGATACGCAGCCCCAGGGAAATGTCGTTGCTGATGTGATCGCCGCCTACTGCAAGCACACCGCTATGCCTGACGACGCCGTTTTCGTAGACAATATAATCGGTAACTCCGCCGCCGATGTCGATGACCACCGCGCCAAGCTCCTTTTGGTGTTCGTCGAGCACGGCCTGCGCAGAAGCGAGGGAGTTGACGACAATCTCATCGATCTCTACTCCGCTCTCGCGGATGCAGCGCAACGTATTCTGCATGCGCGTCCGCACGCCGTGAATGATATGGAAGTCCGCTTCGAGCTTTCGACCCACCATTCCGATGGGGTTTAGAACGCCCTGCTGGCCATCCACGTAGTAGTGCTGAATGATGGAATGCAAGAAATGATTCTCGGTCGGAATGTTGACTTCGCGGGCCTTCACGGCCACCTCTTGCACGTCACCATCGTCAATCTCGTAGCGGTCGGAAGCAATGAGGATGGCGCCACGACTGTTGAAGCTGCGAATATGACTGCCCGTCGTGGCGACAAATACGCTGCCGATTTCTGCGTCGCTGTTGGTCTCTGCGTCCGCGAGGGCATCGTGAACGCATTCGGTTGCGATCGCAAGATCGACGATTTCGCCTTTGCGCACGCCCCGCGAGGGAGCCAGTCCGACCCCCAGTATGCGAAGCGTGCCCTCTCGTCCGATCTCGCCAACAACTGCGCAGACCTTCGACGTGCCCACTTCGACCCCTACCAGAATGTCCGGACGAGCCATTAGTTTCTCCGTGTTTTTGGCGCTGGCACTGGCTGCTGCGGGACGGCAGCGGCAGGCGCAGCGGGATCCTCCGGTGGCGGTGTCGCGGAAGCAACAAAAGTCACCGGCGTGTTGCGCTTGACCATCAAGTTGACGCTTTCGAGAGCACGGCCCGACTCGTTACAGTGTGCGAGAAGCTGTTGCAGACGGGCAAGTTGCTCTTCGAAATCTGAGGTGGCGAAAAGAATTCGCGCGTTGCCATCGTTGACAACCTCGACACAATAGCCGCGCGAAATGTCGATGGTGCGAATGTGCAGCAGCGATTCCGGGTGGCGGGAAAGTGTCTCAATCAGTTTCATGGCAATGCGCAGATCCTCGCCGGGAAGCGCTTCCCCATTGCGAACGTTATCGCTTTTCACGCCATAGATGGCGGGGAGATGAAAATACTCCGGCAAGACTCGCCGCGGGCGCAAGAGGAAACCACTGGCGTCCACGAGAAGAGACTTCTCAGACGCGGAGGGGTCTCCTTTTTCGCCGGCCGCAGCAACCCAGGCAACTGGACGACGCGCGGTGATGCTGACGTCGATTTGATCCGGGAGGTTTCGGTCGAGGCGCACATCCTGAACCTGCGGGATTGCCCGGAGTGCGGCCTCCACCTTCGCAAAGTCAAGGGCGAAGATGTTGACACCTTCGCGCAAGCCGGTTGCTGCCAGGGCTTCCTCACGGGTGAGAATTCCGTCGAGATTGAAGGAGATGCGCCGCAAGGTGTATTCGGCATTCTTGAAAAAAAACCTGTCGAGCGCCGCCTGAAGACCGAAAAACGCCGCTGTGCCGATTGCGGCAATAAGGAGCACATTGGAGATCCAACGCACGATCGTCTCCCGCCGTCTCCGCCGGCTGGTTGAAGTGCGCATGCGCACGTCGAGCAGATGGGCACGTGCCAGTGTGTTGCGCAGTCTGCGGTTGACCTTGCGGGGTGGACGCTGGTTGGCCATTCAGTTCGGGGAGCGTTTGAGTGAGATTGAGGCAATGCGTTCGCAGAGAGCAGGAAAATCGAGCCCGGCCACCGCAGCGGCTTTTGGAAGGAGGCTGGTTTCAGTCATGCCAGGAATTGTATTGATTTCAAGAACGTTCAAGCGGCCGTTCGGGGCAAGAAGCAGATCGACGCGCGAATAGACTTCGAGCCCGAGCGCGCGCGTGGCCGAAAGAGCGGCGTGCTTCACAGCTTGCGTGGCTTCGGCGCCGATTTCGGCGGGAACGAAGTATTCCGACGCACCCTTGGTGTATTTGTGCTGATAGTCGTAGAATCCTTCGCGGGGACGATCTCGATAATGGGCAGAGCCTCATCGCCAAGAATACCAACGGTCAATTCACGTCCGAAGAAAAATTCTTCAACGAGCACCTCCTCTCCGAAGCGAAAACAGTCCTCAAGGGCAGCGGGAAGGCTAGCGGCGTCCTTGATGATGTGCACGCCAACACTGGATCCCTGACGAGGAGCCTTGACCACGAACGGAGGATCGAGACGCGGGGATTCACCGTCGGTGATGACGTGCCATCGTCCAGTGGGAACGCCTTCCTCATCGAATCTCGTTTTACTGAGAATTTTGTCGAATGCAAGGTGGCTGCCCTTTATTCCCTCGCCGGTATAGGGCACGCCGCGTCGTTCCAAAATTTCCTGGATCTGGCCGTCCTCACCGAACGTGCCGTGGATCATGTTGTAGGCGAGATCGACGTCGGAAGGCAGCGAAAAACTGGGGCCCTTCACATCGACCTCTTCAACAATCGCGCCAAGCGACTGGAGGGCGCGGGCAACGGCGGCACCCGAGCGCAGGGAGACTTCGCGCTCCGATCCCGGCCCGCCCAGCAGCACCGCGACTTTCCTGCTTCTGAGAATTCCAGTCATGCGTCCACTCCAACGATCTGCACTTCGGTTTCAAGATTGATGCTGCGCTCCCGCGCGGCGGCGGCTTTGATTTCCTCGATGAGAGTGAGAATTTCCTCTGCGGTCGCTCCGCCGTCATTGACGATGAAGTTGCCATGCACTTCGGAAACGCGCGCCCTTCCCACGGTGAAATTCTTGAAGCCGAGTTCCTCGACCAATCTCCCGGCGGGAGTTTGATCCGGATTTTTGAAAATGCAACCTGCGCTTGCAGCAATCGGCTGGGATTCGCGGCGTTTACGTTCTGAATCCGCAATTCGGGTTTCAATCTCCTTGGTGTCGGCCAAAGTGCCCCGCAGCGTGGCGGAAAGAGCATAGTTTTGGTGGAGCGTGCGCACATCGCGGTAACGAACTTCCATCTCGGTAGGGGGACGAGTGAAGATATTGCCGTCCTGATCGCAATAGCGCACGCTGACGACTTGCTCGAACGTCTCCGCACCCATCGCGCCTGCATTCATTCTCAGGCTGCCACCGAGGTTACCCGGAATGCCCTCCATCCACTCGAAGCCCCCGATGCCCGCGTTGCGCGCTATGGCAGTGATCTGCTTGAGCTTTAGGCCGACACCTGCGGTGATTTCGTTGCCATTTACGATGTGGCGGGCGAATTCGCCTTTGGAAAGATGAGCCACCACCCCGGGCACTCCCCCATCGCGCACGAGCAGATTTGAACCGCGACCCATGACCATAAACGGGATTTCTTCGTCAAAACAGAATTGCACCAGATCGGCAAAGCCCTCTTCCGTTTCGGGCTCCGCCCAAAATTGTGCCGGACCGCCCACGCGCATGGTCGTGTGCCGGGAAAGCGGTTCGTAGAGCCGAATGGTGCCCGGACCCATCGCGGAAAGCAGCTTCTCCCGTGCAGCCAGGTCGCTGACGAGCCGCTCCCCGGCCTCGTGAACGTTCCCTGCGCCCAGGCTCAGAACGAGATCTCCGTCCCGGATCTCCAAGCCGGCGTTTTGGTGAATGCGCCGGATATCGGGTTGGAACTCAACATGCGGATGTCTATGGGCGCGAATTGCGTCCACGATCATCTGGCCGGAAACGCCGGGGATCGGCTTTTCGCTCGCCGGATAGACATCGGCGATGAACACGGCATCAGCCTGGTCGAAAGCCCTGCCGAATTCCTCCTTGAAAGCGAGCGTGCGCGTGTACCGGTGGGGCTGAAACATCACCAAAACACGCTTCCAGCCGCCGGTGCGAGCGGTAGCGATGGTAGCCGCAACCTCGGTGGGATGATGCCCGTAGTCATCAACCACCAAATTGCGCTGTGTTTCGTAGCAGATTTCAAAGCGACGTCTTGCGCCTCGGAAGTTTTCGAGCGCGGTGGCGATCTTATCGAAGGGGAGTCCGATTTCGATAGCCAGAGCGATCACCGCCAGAGCATTCACGGCGTTGTGTACGCCGGGGATGTTCAGGCTTGCCGCTCCGAGCGATTCGCCTTCCTTCAGGACCTGGAAGTTTGAGCGGAAGTTTTCTGCCGCAATGTCGCTAATCCGATACCGATTGCTTGCGAGTTGACCGTAACTGATCGCCCCGGGGTGCGAAGAGCCGACGCGCGTCGCCCCGGGGTCGTCTCCACAGTAGACGACTTTTGCGCGCGTCTGCCCGACGAGCTTGGCGTAGACGGCATCGATGGCGGCGAGATCCTTGTAAAAATCGAGATGCTCAGGCTCTATGTTGAGCACAATGGCGTGTTCCGGGTGATAGTTGATGAGCGTCCCGTCGCTCTCGTCGCCCTCCGCGACAAAGTATTCGCCCTCGGAGTCCCATCGGGCGTTCGTTCCGAGGATGGGAATTTCCGCCCCCACGTAGTGGGAAGGTTTGAGACCGCAGCTTCGAAGCACATGGGCAGCCATGGACGACGTGGTCGTCTTGCCGTGCATTCCGCAGATCACGATGCCCTTTTTGGAGCTCATGATGGCGGCCAACGCATCCGCACGGCGGACCATAGGCAAACCAAGCTTCCGGGCCGCGTCGTAGGCGACATTGCCCGCCTTGATGGCCGATGAATAAACGACTAGTTCGGTCTCTCGCACCTCATCGGCCTGGTGCGGAATGTGGAAGCGAAGCCCCTTTCTTTTCAACCGTTCGACTTCGACGGTGTCCACCTTGTCGGAGCCGCTGACTCGATGACCGAGCGCGAGCAGCAGCCCGGCGATGCCGCTCATTCCGGAACCGGCGACGCCGATCAGATGCACCCGGCGCGATGAGCCGGTGAAAAATTCCGTAAGAGTCGCAAGATTCATCGAGAGCAATTTGTCGCCGCGCGTTCTATTTCGTTGGCGACATTGTCGGCGGCATGACGAGGGAGGATGGCTCGGGCGGCGGCGGCCATCTGTTCGCGCCGGCGGTCGTCAGTCAGCAGATTCGAGATCAGCGCCGAAAACGTTTCCGGCCTTACCTGCCGCTCGTGTTGCAACTCGGCAGCTCCGGCCTCGACGAACACCTTGGCGTTGCAGGTTTGATGGTCGTCGGTTGCATAGGGATAGGGGATGAGGATGGATGCGAGACCGAACTGCGAAAGCTCGCTTAAACTGGCGGCGCCAGCGCGTGAAATCACGAGA
>CAVPTR010000009.1:0-18826 GCA_963708595.1 uncultured Verrucomicrobiae bacterium | reverse complement strand
CATGTTGCTGACAACGTTGACCGGGGCTGCGACCGCGGCTGATACCACAGTGAGAATCCTGCACATTCAGCAAATCCCCGAGGATCTCGCTCTGTGGAAGCAAATCGGCGCCGAGTTCGAAAAACAGAACCCGGGCGTCAAGATTGATTGGCAGTTCCTGGAAAACGAGGCTTTCAAGGCCAAGTTGCCGACCACGCTTCAGTCCAAGGACCGCCCGGACCTCTTCTACAGTTGGGCCGGTGGCGTGTTTTACGACCAAGCCCGGGCCGGCGTGCTCAAGGACATCACCAAGTCCATGGAGGGGGAATGGGCAGCCACATTGAGTCCCGCCGGTGTAAAGGCCTTCACCTATGACGGCAAAGTCTATGGCGCGCCGATGAAGACCTCGCTCGAGATTTTGTGGTACAATAAGGAGCTCTTGAAAAAGGCCGGAGTCGATCCGGCCAGCCTGGCCACTTGGAAAGGTTTTCTCGAGGCAGTAAAGAAGTGCAAGGCTGCCGGTATTACACCCATTGCCACAGGGGGCGGTGACAAATGGCCGCTGCACTTTTACTGGACCATGCTTGCGCTGCGAATCGGCGGCAAAGAGGCCTTCGAGGCCGCGTTCAACCGCACCGGCGAGGGCTTCGACAGTCCAACTTTTGTGAAGGCGGGTGAGATGTTCAAGGAGCTCATCGACCTACAACCCTTCCAGCCGGGCTTTCTTGGCGCAAAGTATCCGGATGCTGCCGGCTACTTCGGCGATGGCAAGGCCGCTATGTTCTTCATGGGAGACTTTCTCTACTCGGGGCAGAAAGCAAACAGTCAAAGCGGCAAGGGTGTTCCCGACGACCAGCTCGACTTCGTTCCCTTCCCGGCAGTCGAAGGAGGCAAGGGCAACGACGCCGTTCTAGGGGCAGTCGAAGGCTGGCTGGTGGCCAAGGGCGCGCCCGACCAGGCCGTCACGTTCCTGCGCTTCTTTTTAAACAAGGAAAACCAGACCAAGATGGCTGCTGCCGGCGTCCACATCCCCCTGACTTTGGGTGCGGAGGCGGGCTTGCAGAACCCGTACTTCCGGCGCGTTGCAGAGGCCTTTAACAAATCGCCGTATCTGCAGATCGTGTACGACCAGTTGCTCGGCGCGAACGTGGGCCGTGTCGTGAACGACATCTCGGCGGATCTTGCTGCCGGCGCCATCACTCCCGAAGAAGCGGCCAAGACAGTCCAGGAAGCCTGGGAATCCGAGCAGTAACTAGCTTGGTTTTCATGAATCGGGAGACAAAAACTCTCCGCTAGAATACGACCATGCCCAGTACGATACCCACTGCAGCGAGCGGCAACGGCTGGCTTCCCAAGGCGGCGGCTTTCTGGCGGCGGGCGAACGCCGGCCACGGGGCCTCTGACAAATACGTCACTGCGGCTCTTTTCCTGATCCCGGGTTTGGCCTTGTTTACGCTCTTTGTCATGTTGCCAATGATCGAAGCGGGGTATTACAGCTTCTTTAACTGGAACGGCTACGGCACTCCCACCGATTTCGTGGGCCTGCGGAACTACGAGCAGTTGATCGGACAGAAAATCTTCCATTCGGCGCTGTGGAACAACGTCCTGGTCATCGCGGTCTCGCTACTGGTGCAACTTCCTTTAGCCATGACCATGGCTCTGATCGTAGCGGAAAAGATGCCCGGTAGTTACCTGTTCCGGACGATATTCTTTTTGCCCTACATCCTTGCCGAGATCGCGGCTGGTCTCATCTGGAAGTTCATTTACGACGGGGAGAACGGGTTGATCGCGGCGATCTTCGGCTGGTTTGGCGCGCAAGCGCCGTTCCTCCTGGCCAGCCGCGAATGGGCCTTCAGCGCCATCCTGGTGGTCCTTGTGTGGAAGTATTTCGGCTGGCACATGATGATCTTCATCGCTGGCATTCAGAATATTTCGGAGGAGGTTGTCGAAGCGGCCCGGATGGATGGCGCCACCCGCCGGCAGATCAACTGGTACGTCAAAATCCCCCTGCTGTTGCCAACGATCCGGCTGTCGGTCTTCTTCTCGGTGCTCGGCTCGCTTCAGCTCTTCGACCTGATTATCCCGCTCACGGGCGGCGGACCCGCCAACTCCAGTCACTCGGTCGTGAGCTATCTGTACTACTTCGGCATGGGCCGGATGAGGATTGGTTTCGGCAGCGCCGTCGGTGTGATCCTCTTCATCCTTTGCGTCGTGTTTGCCTTCACCTACCGCAGGACGTTGATGCGCCATGACTAAACTGTTTCAATCCGGCAGAACGCAGAACCGGCTGCCGCAATATCTCGCCCTGTTGCTGGTTGCCGGCCTAGTGATCATCCCGCTTTACGCGACCGCTGTGGGCGGCCTCAAGAGCGTGGGCGAGCTGCGCACAAATCCCTTCGGTTTGCCCAGCGCTTGGGTTTGGAAGAACTATTGGAACGTGCTCGCCGATCCACGGCTCTGGGAACTGCTCCTCAATTCTTCGATAATAGCCGGGGTCAGCGTTGTAATGACGCTGCTCCTGGCTTCCATGTCGGCGTTCGTATTCGCCCAGATCACGTTCTTTGGCAGCCGGATGCTGCTGAGCTATCTCATGCTGGGCATGATGTTTCCGGCGGCCACGGCCATCCTGCCGCTGTTTATCAAGATTCGCGATTTCGGCCTGCTGGATTCGGCATGGGGCGTGATTCTGCCTCAGGTGGCGTTCGGGTTGGGTTTCAGCATCGTGCTCTTGCGGGGCTTCTTCAAGCAGTTACCGGGAGAGCTCTGGGAGGCCGCACGCATGGACCGTTGCAGCTATGCCCGCTTCTACTGGTCCATTACCCTTCCGTTGTCGCGACCGATCCTGGCAACTGTGGCCGTATTTACTCTCGTGAGTTCTTGGAACAACTACCTGCTCCCCCTGGTAGTGCTAAACCGTGAAAGCGCCTACACGTGGCCGCTAGGCATCATGCGGTTCCAGGGACAATACTCCACTGACTGGCCGTTGGTCCTGGCATTCATCACCGTAACGATCCTGCCCGCGATCATCTTCTTCCTTCTGGCCCAAAAGCACATCGTGGCTGGTTTGACCGGCGGCGCGGTCAAGGGCTGAACACGCCATGAAAAGCAATGGTCACTGAGATGCAAACGGAACGAACGACATGACCAAGCAATTCCCGGAAGGTTTTATTTGGGGCGCGTCCACCGCCAGCTACCAGATCGAGGGCGCCGCCGCGGAGGATGGCCGCGGTCCCAGCATTTGGGACACCTTCAGCCATACCCCCGGCAAGGTGATGAATGGAGATACCGGCGACGTGGCCTGCGACCACTACCATCGCTACCCGGAGGACATCGCATTGATGCAGCGCCTCGGCATTTCTGCCTACCGCTTCTCCACGGCCTGGCCGCGTATTCTTCCTCAGGGCAAAGGACACATCAACCAAGCCGGGCTGGATTTTTACGACCGCCTCGTCGATGCCCTTCTTGCCGCCAGCATCACCCCTTGGCTGTGTTTCTACCATTGGGACCTGCCGCAAGCTTTGCAGGTTCTGGGCGGCTGGCAGAATCGGAGCATCGCCGATTGGTTTACCGACTACGCCATGATTGTGCATCGGCGCCTGGGTGACCGGGTCAAACGCTATGCCACCTTCAACGAACCGAATGTGATCTCCGTTCTGGGCCATGCCACAGGCGACCATGCTCCGGGTCTGACTGATGGAGAGGCGACGTTCAAAACCATCCACCATATCAACCTGTCTCATGGCAAGGCGATCGCAGCCCTGCGCGCGGGCAGTGAGGATCTCGTCCTGGGAATCGTCAATAACCTGGGACCGGCTGTTCCCGCCAGCGGGTCGGAATCCGACAAGAAGGCGGCTGAATACGCGGATGTTATATGGAACCGGGCCTTCGCCGATCCGCAGTTCCTGGGCCGCTATCCCGCACTTCTGGAAAGGGAGCTTGAGTCCCATATGCAACCAGGTGATCTTGCCACGATCCATCAGCCGCTCGACTACTTCGGAGTCAATCATTATTCGCCCAACTATACCAAGCACGACCCGGACGCAGTGCTCGGTTACTCGAACCAACCCCCGCCCGAAGGCGCGCCAGTGACCGGTATGGGATGGGAGATCAGCCCGCAGGCTTTCCGTGACCAGTTGATGGACATCCATCAACGTTATGGGCCGATCCCCATTTACGTCACAGAAAACGGCGCCGGCTACGAGGAGACCGCGAGTGCAGACGGCCAGATTCACGACGACGACCGGGTCGCTTTCCTCGAAGGCTATCTCGGTGCGATGCACGAGGCCATCGGCGCGGGCGCGGATGTTCGAGGCTATTTCATCTGGTCGCTCTTAGACAATTTCGAGTGGGCCGTTGGCTACGCCAAGCGGTTCGGAATCGTCTATATCGACTACGCGACCCTCAAGCGCATACCTAAGAAATCTTTTGAATATTACCGCAAGGTTGCCGCGGCCAATGCCGTGCTGCCGACGGGTTAGTCATCCGCATCATTTATAGAGGAAACGATATGGCAGAAGTCCTTCTAAAAAACGTCCGCAAATCCTTTGGCGAGGTCGAGATCATCAAGGGCGTCGATCTTGAGATCAAAGACAAAGAGTTTGCCATCTTTGTGGGCCCCTCCGGCTGCGGCAAGTCAACCCTCTTGCGGATGATCGCCGGGCTGGAGGAAATCACCTCCGGGGATCTGATAGTCGCCGGGGAGCGCGTCAACGACATGTCGCCTCCCGACCGGGGCATGGCGATGGTCTTTCAGAGCTACGCCCTTTATCCGCACATGACAGTGCGGGACAACATGGCCTTCGGCCTGAAGCTGGCCAAGGTGCCCAAGGCGGAGATTGAGCGCAAGGTGCAGGAAGCGGCCCGTATCTTGAAACTCGAGCCATTGTTAGACCGCAAGCCCGCGGCGATGTCGGGTGGCCAGCGCCAGCGTGTCGCCATTGGCCGCGCGATTGTCAGAAATCCCAAGGTGTTCCTGTTTGACGAACCGTTGTCCAACCTGGATGCCGCGCTTCGGGTTCAAATGCGCATCGAGATTGCGCGCATGCACATAGAGTTCAACGCCACGATGATTTACGTCACGCACGACCAAGTGGAGGCCATGACCATGGCTGACAAGATCGTGGTGCTGCAGGCGGGGATCGTCGAGCAAGTGGGCTCTCCCCTGGAACTCTACCACCACCCGCGCAACCTGTTCGTCGCCGGCTTCATTGGCTCCCCAACTATGAATTTCCTGAAAACCGAGATTCGTGGCATCCAAGCCGATTCGGTTAGCGTCGGGCTGCCGGGCGGGGGTGCCATCACCGTGCCTGTCCAGCCCGGTAACCGCCGGCTCGGCGACAAGCTGACATTTGGGGTGCGCCCTGAGCATCTTCTCGAAGACGATGGTGGAGACGGAGAGATCAAAGGCGAAGTGCTTGTGGTGGAACGCCTGGGTGGCGCCACCTTTTGTTACCTGAAGCTCGAGGACGAAACGACTTTTACTGCCGAAGTTGACGGCAACAGCCAGGTCCGGGTTGGCGAGCAGCTCGCCCTCGGTGTCATCAGCGAAACCTGTCATCTCTTCGATGCCGATGGCCTGGCCTTGGAGCAAATCGAGCGCCACGCTCTAGCCGATGTCGGTCGACACCGACCGAAGGCGCATTAGGCCGCGCAAGGAAGCCCAAATTAGGAGACGCTATGTTCATTTCAGAAAACTCGTCAGCTCAAGGTTCAGCGGATTACGCGTCCAAGGCTAAGGCACTGGTGGCCATGATGACGCTCGAGGAAAAGGCGTTATTAATATCCGGTGACGGGTGGTGGAAGACCCATGCGATCGATCGGTTGCAGATCCCCTCCGTGTGCATGACGGACGGTCCGCACGGGCTCAGAAAGGTCGAGGGAGGGGGCCTTTCGACCAGTGTGCCTGCCACGTGTTTTCCGACCGCCTCGGCCTTGGCCTCTTCCTGGGACACGGACCTGATCCGGCAGGTGGGGGTCGCATTGGCCGAAGAATCCCAGGCAAATGACGTTCAGATTCTCTTGGGGCCGGGCGTCAATATGAAACGCTCACCATTGGGCGGTAGGAACTTCGAATATCTTTCGGAAGATCCCCTCCTTGCCGGCAAAATGGCAGCTGCTTACATCCAGGGCGTACAAAGCCAAGGCGTCGGCACTTCGTTAAAGCACTACGCGGCCAACAACCAGGAACTCGAACGCATGGCAACGAGTTCGAACCTCGATGAGCGCACGCTACACGAGATCTATCTGCCGGCGTTCGAGATTGCGGTGAAAGAGGCGCAGCCCTGGTCGGTAATGGCCGCCTATAACCCGGTGAACGGCGTTCCCGCCACGGAAAATGGCCTGTTACTGCAGAAGATCCTTAGGACTCAATGGGGGTTTCAGGGTTTCGTCGTCTCAGACTGGGGCGCCGTGAATGACCACGTAAAGGGGGTGAATGCCGGCTTGAATCTCGAAATGCCCGGCAGCGGTGACTATCACCGAAGCAAAATCAGCGAAGGGGTCACCACAGGACAGATTTCGCCCGCGGTGCTCGACGAAGTCGTAGAGTCGTTACTAGCCGTGGTCCTTGAGGCAAGGGATCGTCACCGTCCTGGTGCAACGTTCGACGTAGCACAGCACGACGCCCTGGCCAGACAGGCTGCCGGCGAAAGCGTCGTCTTGCTGAAGAACGCGGATAACCTGCTACCTCTTGAGGTTGGAAAAATCAAAACGATAGCCGTCATCGGCGCGTTTTTCAAAACGCCGCGCTACCAGGGCGCCGGAAGTTCACAGGTCAACCCGACCCGAGTTTCCACGGCCCATGACGAACTCGTGAAGTTAGTGGGCGACGATGCGGTCATCCGTTACGCCTCGGGCTACAACGAAGAGGGGATGACAACCGATCAACTGATCGACGAGGCCAGGCAGCAGGCCGCTGGTGCGGACGTGGCGGTCGTGTTCGCCGGCTTGCCGGACAGCTTTGAATCGGAAGGTTTTGATCGTGCCTCTCTCGACATGCCAGCCGGGCACAATCAGTTGATTGAAGCGGTCAGTGCCGTCCAACCCAATGTGGCGGTCGTCTTGATGAATGGGTCGGCGGTCGCAATGCCCTGGGCGGACAATGTGCGTGCGATTGTGGAAGCCTGGCTGGGAGGGCAGGCCGGCGGTGGTGCCATCGCCGACGTGTTGATCGGAAAGGTAAATCCTTCGGGAAAGCTATCGGAGACTTTCCCCACGCGGCTGGAGGACACACCTCCCTACCCGGATTTTCCCGCCCGGAACAAGGAAGCGAACTACGGCGAAGGGATTTTTATCGGCTACCGCTATTACGATGCCAGGAAGACAGCTCCCTTGTTTCCGTTCGGGTTTGGACTGAGCTATACGACCTTTGCTTATTCGGACCTGCGGCTCAAGGCATCCGCGATCAAAGACACGGATGGGCTTACTGTGGAAGCGAAAGTCAGGAACACCGGACAGGTGGCCGGAAAAGAGGTGGTGCAACTTTATGTTCATGAACAACGCGCCAAGATTGTCCGCCCGGAAAAGGAACTGAAGGCCTTTGCCAAGATCGACCTGCGGCCCGGAGAAGAGAAAACTGTAAGCTTTCAATTGGCACGGCGCGATTTTGCATTTTACGACGCCTCCTCGCATGACTGGACGGTAAATCCTGGCAAGTTTGATATCCTGGTGGGCGCTTCTTCCCGAAATCTCGCTTTGAAACAAACGATTGAAGTGGAGGTGGCTCGATCAGAATATCCCTCTCTTACTCGCCATTCGCTATTAAAGGAGTTCGCTAACCACCCCAGGGGCAAAGCCTTTCACCTTCAGTTGGTAGAAGCATTCGGTATGGGAAATCCTTACGAACAAAGCGAAGAGCTTGCAGCCCTGACGCCCGAAGAAGCTGCGACTAAGAGGAAAGCCGACATGGCGGTCAAGGCATTCCTGGACGACATGCCGGTGTACAAGGTTTGCCGGTTTTCTGAAGACAGGTTCACGGAGGAAATGCTGGAAGATATTTTAAAGCAGGTACGGTAGCGGCATCACCTCGGAATCGGAAATTTGCTTCGGTATTTCCTAGTCTTAGTCCCAGGTAGGCACTTGGTCAGTTTCGAGCTTCGAAAGAACGTAGAGCGCTTCTTGTGTTTTTCAGTAGTTTGAATGGAACGGCTCAATCTCGTTCCGTTTTTCATCATGGCTAAATCAACATTGTCCTCGTGCCGCTTTTCAGGTTCCGATATTCGATAGATTGTCCGCGCGGTCCAATGCTTCAAATTATTGCCCTCACACAGTTTGTCTTTCTGGCGCTTGGTTCGATGGGGGTCACGGTGCTCTTGAAGGCGTCCGGATATCCCCTCGGCTCGATCAAGGATTATCCGGCGCTCTCCCTCTTTCTCATGCAAAACAGCGTCTGGCTTCTCCTGGTGCCAATCCTGTGGAGCGCCTATGCGTACGCCTCGCAGAAGACGCAACGGGGATTCTTTTCCTCGAAGGTCGCCATTCCCGTCGGGATTGGACTCACCGTGTTGATATTCCTTACCTACGCTTGGGCGATTATCGGACACTTTTGAGCCGGCGCGGCGTCGTAATTAAGATTCGCGAGGCCGTCGGCTTCTATGCAACTCCGCCGCCTTGTCGAGGGTCGCTCGAGTCTTCGCATAGTCCACTGGGAGGGCGAACCTCCCGTGTGAGCGGCACGTTGCCGCCGCTGTGAGTCGCGTTCCGCCGCGTGAAGGCCACGTTGCCGCGCGGCCAACGCGGCTCACTGTGGCGCTAACTAACGCGGTCTCGCGACAACGCGGCTCCGTGCTGGTGAGCCGACTATCTAATCTACGGCTCGGGTGGAACCTCGCCCTCCCAGGGGATCAAGCGAAGGCGACGTGGAAGAGGAGCATAGGAGTTTATCCGCTACGCGTGTCGCATTTGCCCGCTGATCGTCGGGGGATTCAGCGGGGCGAGGTGCGTGGGGCGAAAGAAATCGACCGCGCGACGCAAGGCTCGCTGCCACCAGCGCCGGCTTCTCCAGCAAGCGGCAGCGCTCAACGCCAGAATGGTGGCGATAATCACGAATTCGAGCACCTCCCGCCAATTCCATCGAGCTTGCGATGCAGCTTCCTTAGCCGCAGGGATGAATGCAGGATTCGGCGCGACATCGAGAGTACGCTCGGGGAATTCGATGGTTTCAAGCTGCCGACTGTCGAGGTTCCACCAAGTAAGCCGAGCGGGCCGGAATGATGAATTGCCCCGGACGTTCGCAGGCGTAGGTGATGGTTTGGCTGCGCTCTCCCCGCAACTCTCCACGTTCGCTTTGGTCGTGCACTTCTGGCGTTTTGGCGTAGACGCCAATTCCGTCGATTGGAGATGCAGGAAACGCTGGGAAAGCCATGCCGGGAACATCCGTCGCGGACAATGTTACGGTGCGGGTAAAGGCGTCGCCAACCTTGGCCTTCCCCGGCAATGGCTTCCATGCTTCGCTGGCGGTCAACTCGGTGGCGCTGATCACGGAACCGAGTTTTTCCGCACCGGGCGGCGTCCTTGCAGTGAACTGCACAGACTGCGTTTGGACCGACTGAGCCACCGCGTCGGGGTCAAGGGGATTGCGCTTGAATGCGAGCCGGACAGCTATCGATGGAATGGTGTAATTCCCCGCGCGCTGCACAAACACGGAGAGTTCGTGCCGCTGCACGGCGTAGCTCGTGCCATCCGCTTCTTCGGTGCTAACCACCGGACTTCCGCTTGGCGGTACGAGCAGCAACCCGGGCACGTCGGGCAGGTCGAACCCGGGCGAGCCCGAAAAATAGCCGGGAACGAGCAACTCGATCGCGAGTGTGAGGCGCTGGCCGACCCACAGATCGCCCTTCGTTTCGAGCGAGGTCCGCGCTTTCGCGTTCTGCGCCTGTGCCACCGAACAAGAGGCAACCCAGACGCCCATCAACGCGACGATTCCTATCGAGCGGTTACAATTCAATCTCTCTCCTCCTTCGCTTCCTTGGCGTCCTTCTGTTCAAGATGTGCCGCTTGGTGTGCGAACTTTGCTCTCAGAAAATCGCCCGGCGTCGTCTGCACGCGTCGCAACCACGTTGCGCGCAGTTCCTCATCGGACATCACGCCGCCTGTCAGCTCCTGAGGCTGGCCTTTCCGGTCGTCTCCCTTTTTGTCAAAGACGATCTCGTCAGGTTTCTCTTCAGGTGACTCCGGCGTCTTGTCCTTGTCGGGCACCGTCATCTTGTCACGCCGCGCGATGGCAAGCGCCTTGTTCTCCTGCGCGTCTTTCCAGTCGGGGCGAAAGCCGAGCGCACGGTCGTAGCTGGCAATAGCGTCATCGTATTTGCCGTGCATGAGCGATGCGTTGCCTTGGTCAAAAGCACCCTCCGCGCCCGGAACGCGGGCGAATGTTTTCGCTGCCGCCTCGAAGCTGCCATCTCGATACTGCGCACACCGATGCGCGCGGGATCGGTGCAGGATTTCGCGGCAGCAGAAGTACGGCAATCAGCGGCATGAGAAAATAGCCGGCTTCCTGCCAGCGATCGCTAAGCTGACCTGTGGCTGCACTGGAAAATTTTGCGGCACGGGCCAGTTCGACCACGTCCCCGTTGTCGGCTGTCAGGCGCACGAGTCGGGCATCGGCATGCCGTGCGGTCTTCGACAATCCATCGAGTTCGCTTCCTGAAAGCAGCGGCGCGAGCAGTCGCACGGGCGTTCCGGATTTCTTTCGCCACTGTTCAAGCTGTTCCGCTGGCTCCGGTGCAATGCTGTCGGTGATCCACACGATTGAACCTGATCCCGACTCGGCGAGCGTCTGATTCGCGAGCAACATGGCGTCTGCGGCAACGTCACCGTCGAAAGGCATGATCTTCGGATCGAGCGGCTGTGCGAAGGTGTTGATGATGCCGCCATCGGTTGTTGCGGGCATGACGACATGTGCGGTGCCCGCGTAAGCGATGAGCGCGGCGCACGGGGCGCGATCACATCGTGCAATCCAGCGGAAGCGAATCTTTGAGCAATCTGCCAGACAGGAATCTTCATTTCTCAACCACGATCTATCCAAAAGGTGAGAGCTCGATTTCAAGTCCGGCCGGCTGCTAGCGGATTCTCCCAGCGCAATCCGGAGAACCTCGCGAAGTCTCCGTCCGTCGAGCATAAGGTCAGATTGTGCTCAATGGCGAGAGCTGCCAGATGCGCGTCGGGGATCAATTGGGAGGTGGCGCCAAGCGAAATCAGTGAGCCGAAAATCTCCGCATGACGTTCATGGGGGGATGGAATCCAGACGTTTTCGACGGCCAGCCATTCACGGACCTGCCGCCAGAGATCCCCCACGGGAGACGGCTTGGGCACAGCGCGCGGATTGGAAAGGATGCGGAGAAAGGAAAGGAGACTAGGCCACGGAAGCCCAACCGGGCCGTGCCCGTTGAGTTGACCATCCAGCCACGCTCGCGCCGCCTGGTGCTGTGGCATGGATGTCGAATGGGCATAGATGAGCAGGTTGGCATCCACCAGAATCACTTGAAGCCTTCCCTTTCCACGATTTCCAGAACCTCGGCGATATTATCGAAACTGCCTGTCAGGGGCCGCCCGTGATCGACACTCCGGGTTCGGAACAGCTTGCGAGACCCTGGCGCCTTTCTCCCGGCGGCGAGGCCCCGGCGCAAGACTTCGTTGACGGCTTCCTTCAAGCCCAGACCACGCTCCTTGCGCAGCCGATCCAGGGCCCGCGCGACATCCGGGTCAAGTGTCAGAGTCGTTCGCATGCATCAAAGCATAAATACTTGATGTCTTGATGTCAAATCGTGCGGCGGCAGCCGCGCGACGCCGGTTGGGGCGAGGCGAGGGCAGAAGTGAATCATCTCGACGATCCCGATCATCGTATAGCCTTGGTTGGCCATGCGCAGCGCACTGGTCGTGGATGCCTTCCGGCTGGAAACAGAAGAACGCAAAGTAAGCGAAGTAATTCCCTACTTGGCGTTCTTTGCTGGCTTCTGTGCAAGAGTCTCACGAGCCGTTTACTTGAAAAGCCGCCATTTTCATCTCAAGTCCGACAGGCCGCTTTTGAATGTCTCGCCTTTTGCCATCATTTCCGCAATGAGCAGGACGCAGACCCGGGCGGCTGATGCCGCGGAGAAATTGAGACGCAAACTTGGGGACGAAGCTGTCACTACTGAGGAAGGTCGTCTCGAGGAGCTCAGTGGAGACAAATGGTTCGCGCACCGCCGTCCTGATCTCGCTGTTTTTCCAAAGAATAGCGAGGACGTCGCCGAGGTGATGAACGTAGCGTCTGAGTATCGGCTGCCTGTGACGATGCGGGGCGCCGGCTACGGTTACGTGGGCGGCTGCGTGCCGGCGAAGGGCGGAATCGTGCTGGCGATGGAAGGAATGAATCGCATCAAGGAAATCAATGGCGCGGACTTTGTCGCGGTGGTCGAGCCCGGCGTGATTACCGGTGACCTTCATTCTGCGGCGCGAACAAAGGGCCTCTATTATCCGCCAGATCCCGCGAGCCTCAGGAATTGCAGCATTGGCGGAAACATTGCAACCAACGCAGGGGGGCCGCGCTGCTTGAAGTATGGCGTGACGCGGCACTACGTGCTTGGCCTCGAAGTCGTGCTGGCAAATGGTGCGATCGTTCGCTGCGGAGGCCGCACGCACAAGAACAAGACCGGCTTCGACCTTGTCGGGCTTTTTGTCGGCTCGGAGGGATTGCTCGGCGTCGTGACGGAGGCGACGTTGCGGCTTCTGCCGTTTCCGCCCGCCCGCGCGGCCCTCTCCGCGGGCTTTCGCACCATGCGCGCGGCGGCAAGGGCAATTCAGGCCGTTTTCTCTGGCGGATATCTTCCGGCCGCTGTCGAGGTGGCCGATCGCTTCACGCTGGAGGCCGCCAGGGAGTTCAAGCCCGGCGCCAGCTTCCCCCCTGGCAGCGCCCATTTGCTGCTCGAAGTGGACGGCCAGCCGGGCAGCGTGCGAGCGGAGGTGCGGGCTCTGGCGAAGCTGCTGCGCGAACAGCGCGCAACGGCAGTCGAAACGGCGACGGACGAAGTGCATGCGAAAGGCTCTGGGATTTGCGGCGTGCGTTCTCCGAGTCGCTCAAGGCTACCGGCCTGAAAAAGCTGAACGAAGATATCGTCGTTCCGCGCGGGAAACTCGTCGATCTCATCGAGTTTGCCCAGGGGCTTCAGAAGCGCAGTGGATTTCCCATTGCGTGCTTCGGACATGCCGGAGATGGCAATATTCACGTGAATATTATGGTTGGTGAATATGACGATCCGCAGATTCACGCTCGGGCCGATGCCGCGCTGGACGAGCTTTTTTCCCAGATCATCGCTTGGGGAGGGGCAATTACCGGAGAACATGGCATCGGACTTGCGAAGATGCCATGGTGGAACCTAGCGCTCTCCGAAGCAAAATCGCGCCCTGCATCGCGTCCTTAAGCAGGCGCTCGATCCCAAAAGGCTGCTCAATCCCGGCAAGTTTGTTTGAGGAAGTCCTGCTGCCGCTTCGAGACAAATCAAAGCGGTTTGCTGCGCCGACCGCGATCGAAGGGCTTCAATTGGAGGGGGCGCATTCGAGGCGATTGACAATGCGCGTCCAGCCGAATACGAAGCGGAAGATGAATCGCGCGCTTGCGCTCCTCCCGGGGCTTGTCTTTGGAATCTTGATTGGTTGCGAAAAGAAGCAGGCCGCCCCGCCTGCGCGGCCGCTGACTGTGACTGTAACCCCGGTAGCGCAGGAGAACGTGCTTGTCATGAATACCTGGGTCGGCCTTCTTGACGGTTACCAAAATGCGGAGATTCGCGCGCAGGTAACCGGCTATCTGACGACTCAGAATTATAAGGAAGGTTCATTGGTCAAACAGGGCGATGTCCTTTTTACGATTGATAAACGCCCTTTCGAGGCTTCGCTAGCGCAGGCCCAGGCAGACTATGCGAAGGCGGTTGCAGCGGCGCAACTCGCTCGGATCACCCTTGGCCGCCAGACGCAACTTTACGAAACCAAGGTGATCAGCCAGCAGGAATACGACACTGCCTACCAGAATGCACAAGCGGATACCGCCTCCGTCGCGGCCGCGCAGGCAAATGTTCAATCAGCACAGATCAATCTGAACTACTGCACGATCACGGCTCCTTTTGACGGCATCGCGGGCGTCGCTCAGGCGCAAATTGGCGATCTGGTCGGGCCTGGAGGCACTTCAGCTGTCCTCACCCAAATGTCTCAGGTCAATCCCATCAAGGTCAATTTCTCCATCACGGAGGAGCAATATTTGCAGGCCTATGCGCTTATAAAACAATTGCAAGCGACACCTGAGAATGAATTAAGAGTCACGGTTGGAGCTCACTCTTGCCGATGGTAAGGTTTATCCGGAAAAGGGCCGTTTCGATTTTGTGAATCGACAGGTCGAACGTGGCGACCGGCACCATTCAAATCACGGCGCTGTTCTCCAATGACGATGACCAACTTAGGCCCGGTCTGTTTGCCCGCGTCACCGCGCCGGTGCAGGAATTGAAGGACGCACTCGTCGTTCCCCAGGCCGCGACCGTGGAGCTGCAGGGCAATTATCTCGTCGTGCTCGTTGGCCCGGACAACGTCGCGCAGCCAGTGCCAGTGAAACTCGGCCCTGCAAAGGGTGAGATGCAGGTAGTCATGGGTCCGCTCAAGGTTGGCGACAAGGTCGTTGTCGGAGGCGTTGAAAAGGTGCGGCCAGGGATGAAGTTGAATCCCGAACCCTATGTGCCCCCCGCTCCTCATCCCCATGCCTCGCCCGCCGCCGAGCCGGAGGCGGTCCCACGTCCTGCAGCGAGCCCCAGTCCAGCGGGCGAAAGCCCGGAGAAAGGCCCAAGCCCGGCGTCGAGTCCAGAGAAATCGAAGACTGGTGCCGTTGTAGAGGCGGTTGTGCCAACCGCCTGTCTATCTAAAGGCCCTTGGCACAAGGGCCTCTACAACTAAGTCGAACGCGGCATGTCGAACTTCTTCATTCGCCGGCCCATCGTGGCGATGGTCATCGCCATTATCATTGTCATTGTGGGACTCGTCGCGATGGCTGGCCTTCCCATCGCACAGTTTCCTAATATCGTTCCCCCGCAAATCCAGGTCCAAACCACCTACGTCGGCGCCGACGCCCTCACGGTAGAGGCTTCAGTGGCCACGCCTATCGAGCAGCAAATGAGCGGCGTCGAGGGCATGGACTACATGTATTCGATCAATGCCAACAATGGCATGATGACCCTCAATGTCATTTTTGACACTTCGACGGTGGCGACGACAGACCAGATCCTCGCGCAGATGCGGCAAACGCAGGCTAGCGCGCAGCTGCCGCAGGACGTTCGGAATTTCGGCGTGACGGTCGAGCAATCCGCCTCGTCGCCGCTGGGAGTGTTCGTCCTATTCTCGCCGAAGGGCAGCTACGATCCGACCTTCCTGGCGAACTACGCTTACATCAACATCAACGATCCGATGACGCGTGTCCCCGGCATGGGAAGCGTCAGCATTTTCGGCGCGGGCCAATACGCCATGCGCATCTGGGTGCAGCCAGATCGGCTGGCCACGCTCAACATCACCGTGCCGGAGGTCATTCGCGCGGTCCAGGCTCAGAACAACGTGAATCCCGCCGGCCAGATTGGCGGCGAGCCCGTACCGTTGGGGCAGGTTTTCACGTTTACCGTGAATACTACCGGGCGCCTTGTGACCGAGCAGGACTTCGAGAACATCGTCATTCGCGCAAACTCGGACGGCTCGATCGTCCGCGTGAAAGATGTCGCCAGGGTTAATCTCGGCTCACAGGTTTATAACCTCCGTGGACGTTTCAACGGTCAGAACTCGGCCATCCTGGCTGTCTACCAACTCCCTGGATCGAACGCCGTCGATACCATGAAGCAGGCGCGCGTGCTCATGGAGAAGATGAAGGAGCAATTTCCCGCCGATCTCGACTATACCGTTGCTCTCGACACCACCTTGGCGGTGACCGAGGGAATGAAAGAAATCGTCAAGACCCTCTTTGAGGCGATGGCCTTGGTGATTCTGGTCGTATTCATCTTTCTGCAAGGCTGGCGGGCGACCCTCATTCCGCTGATTGCCGTCCCGGTTTCCCTTATTGGAACCTTCGCAATTTTTCCTCTGCTGGGTTTCTCGATCAATACGCTGTCGCTCTTTGGCTTGGTTCTCGCGATCGGCCTTGTTGTGGATGATGCCATCGTTGTCGTTGAGGCGATTGAGAGCCATATTGAGGAGGGTTTGTCTCCTCGGGACGCGGCTTTCAAGGCCATGTCACAGGTACAGGGGCCTGTCGTTGCGATTGCGCTCATTCTCGCGGCTGTTTTCATCCCCACCGTTTTCATCCCCGGCATTACGGGAGCGATGTATCAGCAATTTGCGGTGACCATGGCGGTCTCCGTGATCATCTCTGCTTTCAATGCGCTCACACTCAGCCCTGCGCTGGGGGCGTTGCTTCTGCGACCAAAGAAGGAGGGTAAGGGACCATTGGCGCGTTTCTTCAGAGGCTTTAACACAGCTTTCGGCAAAGCCACCAATGGCTACGGCAGCGTGTGCGCCTCCCTGATGCGAAAGCTTCTCATCAGCCTTGCTCTCATTTTGCTCTTTGGTCTGGCAGGCGGAGGAATCGGGGCCAAGATGCCTTCGGGATTCATTCCCGAGGAGGACCAGGGCTATCTCTTTGGGGTCGTGCAGCTTCCGCGAGCCTCGTCGCTTCAGCAGACCGATGCAGCTTCGAGGCAAATCGAAGATATCCTGCTCAAGACTCCAGGCGTCGAGTACGTCACCTCCATCGTCGGCTTCAACCTCCTAAGCTCCGTCCAGAGCACCTACACAGGATTCTTTTTTATCACGCTGGAGGAATGGTCCAAACGCAAGACGCCCGAGCTGCAGGTCGATGCCATCCAGGCCCACATCAATCGCGAACTGGCCGCGCTGGCCAAGCCGACCGCCTCTTTTGCTTTTCCGCCTCCGGCCATTCCGGGCGTCGGCACGGCCGGCGGAGTGACCTTCATTCTGGAAGACCGCAGCGGCGCCGGTGTCGAGTTCATCGCGAAGAATACCCAGGAATTCATGCTGGCCGCGAAAAAACGTCCGGAACTGACCAACGTCTTCACCACAGCGCTTTGGGATGTTCCTCAGTATTACGTGAGTGTCGACCAGGCCCAGGCCATGATCCAAGGGGTGAGCCTCAGTGATGCTTATCAGACATTGCAAACGTTCCTCGGGGGTTACTTCGTCAATTACTTCAACCGATTCGGTCTTCAGTGGCAGGTCTACATTCAGGCGGAGGGAGACTATCGCACAGAGATCGATAATCTTGGTCTTTTTTACGTCGCAAACAAGGACGGCAACTCTGTTCCGATCAACTCCTTCGTCAACTCAGAGAGGTCATTTGGCCCCGAGTTCACGATGCGTTACAACATGTATCGCTGCTCACAGATCAATGCAGCGGTTACTCCGGGCTACAGCACTGGCCAAGCGATGAAAGCTCTGGAGGGAGTTTTCGCCGAGACGATGCCCAACGGCATGGGCTTCGATTATCTTGGAATGTCCTTTCAGGAGCAAAAGGCTGCGCAGGGCGTGCCCGCTAGCGCCATCTTCGGCCTCTCGCTCCTCTTCGTCTTTCTTATTCTTTCAGCTCAGTATGAAAGCTGGTCACTGCCCTTCAGCGTGCTGCTCACGACGCCGATCGCCGTATTCGGCGCGTTCGCCGGACTGCTCGCTCGAGGAATGCAGAACAATCTCTATGCCCAGATCGGCCTCGTCATGCTCATCGGTCTGGCGGCGAAGAATGCCATCCTCATCGTTGAATTCGCCAAGGATGAGTATGAGAAAGGCAAACCTCTCTTCGAAGCCACACTCGCCGGCGCCAAGCTGCGCTTGCGGCCGATCCTCATGACCGCTTTTGCTTTCATCCTCGGCACCGTGCCGCTGGCTATTGCGACGGGGTCAGGAGCCGTCTCGCGGCGGGTTTTGGGAACAACCGTCATCGGCGGCATGCTGGCAGCCACCTTCATCTCAATCTTCCTCATTCCCGCATCGTTCTACTTCGTGGAGAAATTCTTCGTTGGGAAGAAGAAGGAGGAAGGGGAGGCAGCGCCGGCGTCCGAGCCCACCCCCGCGAGTTAGGGCATTCGAGAACGGATGGCTTGATTTACGTTCCGCTCTTACTGGCTTGTTCCGTCGTGTCCGGCTCGGGCGGTGCGTGCTTCGGATGGGATGGAACGGAGGAAATGTCGATAAACTCTTCTTGAGGTTCGTCCATGTTCTCCTTCTCGCGCCTCGGCCGGTCATCGGGTTGCTCTTCGGGGCTCATCGTATGCATAGTATATCTTAGAAACAGCCTTCTGCACCATCCTTTTGCCGCACGAATTCGCCTGTCGCTGCCAGCTTACACGTCTTTAGCAAATCCGCGCAGATGGCGGACTTTGTCATGCGCCGCCGTGATTTCCAGGCCTTGCGCCCCCAAGGCGTGTTGGATCTCGATCGACAGAGACTGATCGAGGGCTTTCCGATACTGGCTGACAGCGTGTTCCTCTCCACGTTCGCACTCCGCGAGGATGGCAGCCGGATCGTTCGCGTTGATCGCGCTCCTGAGATTAAGCCATCCTCGACGCAAGGTGCCTTCCAGAGGGCCATTCCCGTTATCGGCCGGATCGCCGAAGCCGTTGCTCAGGTTATGAAGATCCATGGCGAACTGTGCGCGCTGCTCCGAGTAATGCGTGAACAATTTCTTCAGATCGGAGTTGTCGATTGCATCGGCAGCGAGCCGGAAACCTTCCTTCCCGTCCTCAAGAGTCTGAATGAGATTTCTAGCACATCTGCGGCTTCTCTGGTTTTCATCGCTCTAAGCAATACGTAGTCGTAACCAAGCAACAGGCAGCGCACAACA
>CAVPTR010000008.1:0-17647 GCA_963708595.1 uncultured Verrucomicrobiae bacterium | reverse complement strand
GGGAAGGGCGTTGATGAGCAAACCGAAGTGCCTCATGCTCGACGAGCCATCGCTTGGAATTGCTCCGATCCTCGTGCGGACCATTTTCGACAAGATCGTCGAAATCAATAGAACGCTCGGGTTGACCATTCTGCTAGTGGAGCAGAACGCCAACCTCGCGCTCGAAATTTCGCACTACGGTTACGTATTGGAAACCGGTCGTGTCCTCTTACATGATCGGTCGGCCGCGCTCCGGGAAAATGAGGAAATCAAAGCGGCTTATCTCGGCGGCTGAAGAAGGCGATTACTATCCAGATTAATTTCATGCCCCGGAACGGGGTTCCGCATCGCGATGCCTGCTCTCTTGCGGGTCTGCTTGAAGCTGGAAGAAGCCCCTAGCATCGGGGCCAAAGCCTCCGTATTTTGGAGGTTGCTGCTGCCATGCGTGTCTTTTTTCGTGTCTTTCGCTACGTCCAACGCTATCCGGCCTTGGCCATTGGCACGCTGGTATGCGCAGTTCTCGGAACATTGATGGTCGTTGTCTTTCCGGCTGTCACCCAGAGGATCGTTGACGAAGTCATCCGGAAGAATCAACCGCAACTTCTGCCACCGTTGGTTGCCATCGGACTTGCAGCATTCCTTGCGCAGGATGGGTTGAACGCTTTGCGAATCGTACTGAACAATCACTTTGAGCAGCGGGTAATCTGCGATTTGCGAAGCGATCTTTACGCTCATATCCAGTCCCTGCCGCTGGCCTGGTTCGACAACCGCGCGACGGGAGACATCATGACTCGGCTTATCGAGGATGTCACCTCGCTGGAGCGCGTCCTCATCGACGGCATCGAACAGGGAACGGTCGCTGTCCTGCAAATATTTATCGTTAGCAGTCTCATGCTGGCCTACAGCCCCATGCTGACGGCTATCGCTCTCGCACCCATTCCCTTGCTCGGGGCCGGAGCACTTGCCTACACCCTCACTGCGCGTTCTCGTTACCGACTGCAGCGCAGGGCAGCCTCAGCCCTCAACGCCCTCCTTCACGACAACATCTCGGGGATCCGGCAGATCAAAGCCTACACCAGCGAACGGCGCGAGCATGCGCGTTTCGACGCAGCCGGCGAGACGCTTCGACAGGCAACCCTCATCGTCATGCGTGCGTGGGCGATCTACAGTCCCGCAATGACCTTTCTCGCTTCGTGTGGCATGCTGCTCATCGCCGGCTTCGGCGCGCATCGCGTGCTGCATCAACAGATGGATATCGGCATTCTGGTGGCATTCCTCGTGCTCGCGCGCTTCCTTTACGAACCGGTCGGACGCCTGCACCAGCTTAATCAGCTCCTTCAGGCGGGACGTGCAGCAGGGGAACGGGTATTCGAGATCCTCGACGATGCACCGGAAACCGATCAAGGCGCCACTGCCTTTCCGTTGAGCGGCAAAGTCGAATTCCGGCACGTTCACTTTGCTTACACACCAGGACTGCCTGTGCTGCGAGACGTCAGCCTGCATGCGCGTGCAGGCGACATGATCGCCCTCGTCGGCCCCACGGGCGCGGGCAAATCGACAATGGTCAATCTTCTTGTGCGCTTCTATGAATACGACTCCGGACAAGTCCTTGTGGACGGCCGGGAGATCCGCACTCTGTCCCGCCATTTCCTCCGCGAGAACATCGCCATGGTGACCCAGGAGAGTTTTCTCTTCAACGGCACGACGGCAGAAAACCTTCGCGTCGGAAATCCCGAAGCCACCGAAGACCAACTTTGGACAGCACTCGAAGCCGCAAACGCGGCGCAGTTCGTTCAACGCCTCCCGGACGGGCTTCACAGCCAGCTCGGAGAGCGCGGCGTGAGGCTCAGCGTCGGAGAGAAGCAGCGCCTCTCGATAGCGCGCGCGCTCCTGAAAAATCCGCCGATCCTCGTGCTCGACGAAGCAACGGCCAGCGTGGATATGGCTACAGAAAGGCTCATCCAGCAGGCGCTCGACCGCTTGATGGCCAACCGCACAAGCTTCGTCATTGCGCACCGTCTCTCAACTGTTCGTCACGCCGATCAAATCCTCGTGCTCGAGCGCGGGAAGATCGTCGAACGCGGTCGCCACGATGAACTTCTGGCGAACGGCGGGCTCTACGCGGGGCTTTGCCAATTCATGGATGAGACGCATGCTCCCGCGTGAGAGGCCGCGTTGATCGAGGAAACCGGCACCAGCAGTGCCGGCTACAAGCCGCGGCCATCGAAGCGGACTTCAGAAAAATTCTTTTCGCACCTGCTCAAGCTGGCGGCGCTGGCGAACGTTGTCGCATATGCGACAAAGATTTGTTGCTCGGAATCCACAGCCTCACAATTTGCGTAAGAAGGGTTCCGGCCATCCGAGATACGAATATCCAAGCGCGCGAATCTCGGCCACTGCGGCGCGCAGCGACATGCTATCCGCTGCGACCAACTTGATAGCGCAAACATTTTTCGTGGGATGGCTGGCGCCGGCGAGAACGCACGATGTGTTCAAGGCGCTAACCGCCCGTTGTAAGCTGTCAGTCGGCCGGGTGATGCGAAACGATGAAAGCGGATGCACAGTATGCGTTTGGGAAGTCCCTCCTGATTGCCTGCACGCTCTCGGTGTGCGACGCCAGACGGTACCATTCGCGAACTGCCAGCTCTCCCGCGCTGATCAGATCCATGCCAAACTCGAGCTGGTCGTAATCGAATGCTTCTCCCGACGCCGTTCGTCCAGGTGCGAGCATTTCCGTGAAAAACAATTCCCCGCCGGCGTGGACGTCAATCCGAGTCGTCTGCACATAGCGCGCTCCAGCATGCGGAATGAGAATCTCCGGAAAGACATCCAGTCTCGCATCGCACTCGACAACGAGCGACTGTGTGACCTGTGCCTTGCCGATGGAATCTCTTGCGCGGAAAACGCGGGCGGCGCTTGGGCTCGTCAGCACGGTCCTCGCGCCCTGACAAACTCGGACATTCATCTCGACATGATCACCCGCGAAAAGACCCGCCGTCGGATTAACCACGTTGATGATCAAATAATTTCCATCCCAATACGGCTTGCTTAAGTGCACCGGCGACGAAACGCCTGTTTTGCGAGAAACGTTCTTCGCGCGGCGTCAACACGGCACTCAATGCGCAAATGACCACTGACTCCGCAGTTGGGATTGGACACAGACGACACTAAGTCAATCCAGAGAATGGAAGTTTCGATTTCAAGTCCCGAAAGGCTGCTAGGAGACTGTTGAGAAACCCACGCCCTCCGGGTTGCGCCAATTTTCGGCTCTCGCTATGTCGCCAAGTTTGTCCGTAGCACTTCGGAATTGCGGAGGAGATCCGGGCGCCCCACACCCCATCAAGCCTACGCTTGGCTCCTTGCGACCTTCCGACAAATTGACAGCGACGTGACATATGGATTTTTCAACGGTCTCCTAGACGAACAGATACTCTCTGCGGAGCCAACCGAGCAGGGCTTCCCTGCCCTGCCCTGATTTAAGATCCGCGAACAGCACGGGCTTGTTTCCCCGCATCAGTTTGGCGTCCCGATCGCATGATGCCAAGATCCGCTCCGACGTGCGGAGCGAGACAGATCTTGTTAATGAGCAGAAGGTCGCTGTTCTTAATGGCCGGACCACCTTTTCTCGGGATCTTGTCTCCTTCAGCGACGTCTATCACGTAGATAAACGCATCCACCAGCTCCGGAGAGAACGTGGCCGAGAGGTTGTCGCCGCCGCTTTCAATGAGGATAAGCTCAAGTTCCGGAAAGCGCCTCAGGAGCTCTGCCACCGCGGAATCGTTCATGCTGGTATCGTCGCGAATCGCGGTGTGCGGGCATCCGCCCGTCTCCACTCCGATCACACGGCCGGCGGGGAGCGCCTGGCTTCTGACCAAAAATTCCGCATCTTCCCGGGTGTAAATATCATTGGTTACCACCGCCAGGCTGAACTTCTCACGCAGCCACTCGCAGAGGCGCAGCACGAGCATCGTTTTTCCGGAGCCGACAGGTCCCCCGATTCCAATGCGCACAAGCTTCACCGCACAATATGAATCACTCGTAAACCCGCCACCAAGAGCGAAATTCTCGAGGGCGACGTCAGGAAATAAAGAGCCGTTCGTCGGCGATTTCATGGCGCATCGAGGCGACATCGAGTATTGGATCAAACCAGCCAATCTCGTGCCGCGGTATCTCGAGCGCATTCGCAACACTGCGCTTCGCGTCGTCGAGACAAGCCGTCAACACGCGTTGGGTTCCTTCTTGACCGATGCGGATGAGCTTCGGAGCGGCCGTGCAGAGACAGGAAACCGAATGATAGTAATAGGCCGCCAAAGACGCGATCGCGGGAAGTGAAGCGCATGAGACTCCCCAGACGACAGCGTGATGGCCGGCAAACGGATCTTCCAGGGCAATCTGGCTTAGGGTCTCAAGTTCCGGCGTCGGTCGCAAACGAATCAAAATCGCAAGACGGCGGCGACCCGTTTGCAAACTGGCTTCGCGAAGCTCGCGGGGAATCCTTAGCGCACCGGCCAGACGATCAATGGCGACCAGATCCTCGCAATCTCCGTCAATGGCAGCGGAGCGTGCGTCCCGAACAAGCGGAAGATCAACATGCGTGAGACCCGGAATGATGTGATCTCGAAGAAATTCACGCAAGCTCCCTTCATCACGCACCGCTCCCTGGCGCACGATTTCCTCCAAGCCATACGAATGGGCGTAGGCACCCGTTGGAAAGGAGGCATCCGATAGCTGGAGAAGAGCCGGCAACCAGTCGGCAAAGGACTCAGTGATGGTGCACATGCCCTGCGGACTTGAACGGGCGGAAAACCTCCGTGGCAGGACGCCAGGCAATCTGTTCCCTTTGAAGCAACTGCCGGATGGCAGGATCGTCCGCGCTGCGTATCACGGATTCTGTCACCTCGATGGGCAAAGTGCAGATTGCCAATCTGCCAAGCAAGAACTGCCGCCTGGGTCGGATCGCGGCCCAACTCAATTTCCAGAACGGGCTCGGAGACTTGCGAGATCACATAGCATTTTCCGTCTTCTCTGTGAAAAACGCTTCCGTCGGCCAAAACATGATCGAGGTCGAAACCGAACTCCCGTCCGTCCTGCGCTACACCTCGCCAGCGCCGTTTGGCGAGCGTGGCACGATCCGCCGTCAGAATGACGATCCTCTCGCCTTCAATTGGCGGATATTCCTGAACCGAGCAAATAATATCCAAAGGTTCCCAAAACAGAAAATATCGCTGCGCCATAGGCAGTTCGACGGCTGGCTCGCAGCGCAATTCCCTCCCATCCGCTTTGACGGTATAGGTGTCGGGATCGACCTCGATCTTCGGAAGCGAGTTGTTCCAAAGCAGGTCGCGCTTCGAGACGGCACGTGTATTGCGAACCGGCACAAGCCGCTTGCCGAGCGATAGGTGATCAAGGAAACCGTTATCCAGCGCCACCTGACTGACGAAGGTGACCGAAGTTGAGCCGCTGCGCGCGCCCATGGGCCGCAAACTGCGGCCGGTAGATCGTGGGCTGCGGCGTAGGAATGGAGGCATTCGGATCGCCCATGTTTGCACAGGCGATCAAGCCGCCCTTGAGAATGAGTTCCGGCTTTACCCCGAAGAACGCAGGCTTCCAGACCACAAGATCCGCCAGCTTTCCCGCTTCGATGGAGCCGACCTCATGCGCGACGCCATGAGTGATCGCGGGATTGATCGTATATTTTGCAATGTATCGCAAAGCGCGAAAGTTGTCCGCCGCCGAGTGATCCGATGCGCCTGTCGGCCACCGGAGCCAGCTTGCCGAACTGGCTTTTCATCTTATGCGCGGTTTGCCAGGTGCGGGTAATGACTTCGCCGACTCGGCCCATGGCCTGGCTGTCGCTCGACATCATTGAGAAGGCGCCGAGATCGTGCAGCATGTCTTCCGCCGCGATCGTTTCTCCGCGAATGCGGGATTCGGCAAAGGCCACGTCCTCCGGGATGTTGGAATCGAGATGATGGCACACCATGAGCATGTCAAGATGCTCGTCGATGGTGTTCACCGTGTAGGGACGAGTGGGATTAGTTGAGGACGGCAGCACATTTGCCTCGCCGCACACGCGAATGATGTCCGGAGCGTGGCCGCCTCCCGCGCCTTCCGAGTGGTAGGTGTGGATTGTGCGTCCCTTGAACGCGCGAAGTGTATCCTCGACAAACCCGGCCTCATTCAATGTATCGGTATGAATCGCAACCTGGACGTCAAATTCATCGGCGACCCCAAGGCAGGTGTCGATGGCGGCAGGAGTCGTTCCCCAGTCTTCGTGAAGCTTTAAGCCGATCGCTCCCGCGCGAATCTGCTCCCGCAACGGCTCGGGAGACGAACAATTGCCTTTGCCAAGAAAACCGAGATTCATCGGATACTCCTCGGCAGCCTCCAGCATCCGATGAATATTCCAATGGCCGGGCGTGCACGTCGTGGCATAAGTGCCCGTGGTCGGACCGGTGCCTCCCCCGATCATCGTCGTGATCCCGCTGGCAATCGCATGCTCGATCTGCTGAGGACAGATGAAATGGATGTGAGTGTCCAATCCCCCGGCGGTGACGATGCAACCCTCGCCCGCAATGACCTCCGTCGCTGCGCCAATGATCATGTCGATGCCATCCTGGACAAGCGGATTTCCGGCATGTCCGATCCCGACGATGCGACCGTGCTTGATTCCGATGTCGCCCTTGATGACGCCTTGAACGGCATCAAGAATGAGCGCGTTCGTGATGACCAGATCCAGGGATTCCGTATCGGTGGCAACAGGCGATTGACCCATTCCGTCGCGAATGACCTTTCCGCCACCAAATTTCACTTCGCCGCCATATCCGCCATTCTCCGCGATCAGATCGCGCTCTACTTCAATAAAAAGCTCCGTGTCGGCCAGGCGAACCTGGTCGCCGACCGTCGGGCCAAACATTTCGGCATAGAGTGCGCGCGGCAGTTTCATGAACGAATCAAAGCTTCCCGTTTATCTTTCCGTTGAGGCCGTAGACCTCGCGGCTCCCCGCGAGGGCAACGAGCTCAACCTCGCGGGTGTCTCCAGGTTCGAAACGCACGGCGGTTCCCGAGGGAATGCGCAGACGGAACCCGCGCGACGCCTCGCGGTCAAAATCGAGCGCGTTATTCGTTTCGTAGAAATGGAAGTGGCTTCCTACCTGGATCGGGCGATCGCCCCGATTGGATACCACGACTTTCTTCACCTCCAAGCCGACATTGGCTTCATGAGGTTCTCCGTGGGCTGCTAAAATGATTTCTCCGGGGATCATCGGATCGGGTTGTGAACGGTAACAAGCTTCGTGCCATCTGGGAAAGGTTGCCTCGACCTGGACTTCGTGCACCATTTCGGGAACACCTTCCATCACGTCATTTCTTTGCAAAATCGTTGTGCCGTGACTCATAAGGTCGGCCACACTGCGTCCGTCGCGTGCACCTTCAAGAATTTCGTAAGTAAGAATGGCAATGCTCTCGGGATAGTTGAGTTTCAGTCCGCGCTGCTGCCGGCGGCGCGCCAAATCTGCGGCGACGACAACCATCAAGTTTTTCCTGCTCGCGGGGGCTGAGATGCATCGTGAAGCTTTAGCAGGCTGTCGGACTTGGAAGTCCTAGTGGATTTTCTCCTCGAGAACCCACCGTGCAAGGAAGCCCAACCGCCTGACATCCTGCTAAAATCGGCACTTCGTGCCGAAAAGAGAACCAAAATACGTGGTTTTTCTCCGCGAAGCGGAATTTCAGCAGCATGTCTGAAAGGGCGGGTTCATTTTTCAGGGATTTTTCATCCTTCAAATTCTGGCTTCATTCCAAGTCCGACAGGCTGTTAGACGGTCAGATGCTCTTTGACAACCTCTTCGGTCAACTCGGAAACAGAACCTCTAGCCACCACGCTGCCACGGTCGAGAATTGCAAAGTTATCCGCGAGCTCCTTGCAAAAATCGAGATACTGTTCAACCAGAAGGATAGTCATGGCGCTTTCGCCGCTGAGCAAGTTGAGGGCGGTCTCGATTTCGTCCCTTAACAACGTGCCTTCGTGCGGTCCTTCCTTGCGCAACGTGGCGAACGACTCGTTGACTTGCCGAAACGCCGTGGAATCCCGATGAGCGCCCTCGCGCTGAAGCGCATTGATCTGTTCGGCGAGCGTCTCGAGCAGTTCGGGTTTGGGATGCTTTCCTTCCTCTCTCAGCTTCTTGAGGGACTGAGCCGCTTCCGCCAGCAACATCGCCTCGTTGTGATGTCCACCGCGCCGGAGCAGTTTGATGGCCTCCCCAATTTGGTCGATGATATTGGGCTGGATACCCTCGGTCGGCTCGTCCAAAATCAAGACCTTTGGTTCGGTAAGAAGCGCGCGGCCGATCGCCAGTTGTTGCTGCTGGCCGCCCGAGAGCATGCCTCCTTTGCGCGGCAGAAATTCCTTAAGGATTGGGAAGAGCGCGAAAACGCGCTCCAGCGCGCGCTTAGGCTTCTTCCCCTGGGCAACTGCGCCAACAAACAAGTTCTCCTCAACGGTAAGGTGCGGAAAGATGCCACGGCCTTGAGGCACGTATCCGATTCCGGCGGAAGCGCGGGCTTCGGCTGGCATACGGGAAATGTCCTTTCCATCAAAGCGGATGCTCCCGCTGGTGGCCTTGTGCAGGCCGATCACTGTCTTTAGCGTCGTGGTCTTGCCCACGCCGTTACGGCCCATGAGACAGAAAACTTTGTTATCGGGAAGTTCCAACGTCACATCGCGAAGGATGCGTGAACCGCCAATCGAGACGCAGAGATTTTCAATCGCGAGCATGGCAGTTCATTGAAATCGAAATGACAGTGCGAAGCGCTGTATTAGCAGCCTGTCGAAAGGGCGCTCACAATCCACCGGAAACTTTTTGCTTAAGAATCCCATTTCATCTCAAGTCCGGCAGGCTGCTAATGCTTCTTTTTCCTTCCGAGGTAAACCTCGATGACACGCTCGTCGCTTTGCACCTCATCGAGCGTGCCGTCACAGAGGACGTGACCCTGATGAAGGACGGTGACTTTGCTCCCTAACTGACGAACAAAGACCATGTCATGTTCAATGACGATGATCGTGTGTTCGCCCGCGAGGCTGAGAAGAAGCTCGCCGGTCTTCGCTGTTTCCTCATCGGTCATTCCGGCGGCAGGTTCATCAACAAGGAGGAGTTGCGCGTTCTGCGCAAGCAGCATTCCAATCTCAAGCCATTGCTTCTGGCCATGGGCAAGAGTGCCGGCCCTTGCCTCAGCCCGCTCCTTGAGCCCGATAATCTCAAGCACCTCGAAAATGCGAGCGCGTTGCGCGGAAGTGACGCGTCCGAAAATGGACGTCCAAACCCCACGGCTACCTTCCAGGCCCAGAAGAATGTTCTCGAACACAGTGTGATCGGTATAAACGCTCGGTGTCTGGAACTTTCGCCCGATTCCTAACCTGTAGATTTCATACTCGCGCAGTTTAGTCACTGGTGTGCCGCGATATTCGATGGTGCCCGTATCTGGCCGGGTACGTCCCGTAATCAAATCCAGAAAAGTGCTCTTCCCAGCTCCATTCGGGCCGATGATTGTCCGAAGTTCGCCCTTATCCAGATAGAAATTGAGATCATTGATCGCCTTGAACCCGTCGAAGCTCTTGCTGACCCCCTCCGCGGTGAGAATAAAATCCTCTTTCATTTCGTGCCGGTCGTAACACTGGCCGCGGGATACGGCGGGCATCGGCTCTCGCTTTTGGAAACGTTTGCGCAACCCCTGAATTTGCGCCGGAATACCGACAATACCTTTCGGCATGAAAAGGACGATCAATACGAAGAGTCCGCCGAGAATGATGAGCCACAGGTCTGGATACGCTCGGGTCGCCCAGCTCTTGAGGGCGTTGACTCCCACCGAACCGATAATAGGACCGACCAATGTTCCGCGACCGCCGACCGCCACCCACACGACAGCTTCAAGGGACTTTTCGGGCGACATTTCGCTGGGATTGATAATTCCCACCTGAGGGGTGTAAAGGGCCCCGGCGAGGCCAGAGATCACCGCGGCGTACACAAAGACAAAAAGCTTGAAATTCGGCGTGGCATAGCCGGAAAAAAGCACCCGGTTCTCGCTGTCTCGAATTGCGCGCTGGACCTTGCCAAACTTCGTCGTGGTGAGCCAGCGGCTGAAAACATAAGCTCCGAAGAGAAGCAGTCCACTGAGTATGTAGAGAACTCGCTGCGTCGCCGCGCTATTGACATCGTACCCAAGAACGAACTTAAAGTCGGTCAAGCCGTTGTTTCCGCCAAAGGTAAAGTCATTTCGAAAGAACATCAGGCAGGCGCCATAGGTAAAGGCCTGCGTGAGAATGGAAAAATAGACGCCGCGGATGCGCGAGCGAAAGGCCAAATACCCGAAGATCAGCGCGACAATTCCAGGGACCAGAATAACCGCCGCCACCGCAAACCAAAAACTGTCAAAGGGAACCCAGTGCGCGGGAAGCTTGTTGTACCCAAGGAAGACCATAAAATCCGGAAGATCACTCTTGTACTGGCCGAGCTTGCCAATTTTAAGCATGAGATACATGCCAAACGCATAGCCTCCCAGCGCAAAGAAAAGACATTGACCAAGGCTAAGCAGCCCGGTGAATCCCCACAGGACATCCACGCCAATCGCCAAAACAGCGTAAGTGAGGTATTTGCCATAGAGATTAATCGTAAAATTAGATACGTGGAGCGGATTCGTTTCCGGAAGGAAAGCGTTCAGCGCGGGAAGTACGCCCACGATTACGACGGCCGCGATCGCCATCCCCCAGACCTCGAACTTGCGAACTTCGGAGCCGGCCATTACTTAGGAGACTGTTGAAAAACCCACGCACGTCACGCGTGAGCTATTTGGGGCAGATATTGGTGGAGGGACGAAGGAGCATCCCCTGAAGGGGCTGTGACTGAGGAGCGACGCCCTTGAGGTGAAGGGGCCCCTCACCCTTCCATGATGCCCCAAAGAGCTAACGCCTAGAAAGGGGTGGGACCCTTTCTTCCCACCAAGGTTGCGCCAATTTTCGGCCCTCGCTATGTCGCCAAGCTTGCCCGTAGCGCTGCGGCTTGCGGGGAGATGGGCACCCCGCAACCCCATCAAGTCCGCGCTTGGCTCCTTGCGATCTTCCGAAAATTGACAGCAACGTGACATACGTGGGTTTTCCAACAGTCTCCTATCCCTCCAGGCTCCGGCTCCGTGTCGGAAACAACCCGCCCGGCTTCCACTGGAGAAACAGAATGATCGCGGCGAGGACAGTGATCTTGCCCATCACAGGCCCTAAAAACGGTTGGAGCGCCTGGTCCACAACACCAATTCCCAGCGCCGAGTAGATTGTACCGACGAGGTTTCCGACGCCTCCGACAACAACGGTCATGAAACAGTCAACAATATAACTCTGTCCAAGCCCCGGTCCCACGTTTCCGAGCTGAGAGAGAAACGCTCCCGCCAATCCCGCAAGACCGCTTCCAAGACCGAACGTAAGCATATTGACACGCTCCGTTCTGACTCCCATGCAGGCAGCCATGTCTCGGTTTTGCATGACCGCGCGGATGAGCAGGCCGAGCGGCGTCCTGGTCAGCAGCAGCCAGACGAGCACAACGATCGCAATTGCAAATCCGATCACGAAAAGCCGGTTCCATCCCAGCAACACGTCGCTCACTGTAAAATTTCCGCTTAGCCAACTCGGCGAGTAAACTTGGACGTTGTTGGCCCCAAAAATTAGACGAAAAAGCTGCTGAAGGACGAGGGAAACTCCCCATGTCGCCAGGAGGGACTCCAGCGGCCTGCTGTAAAGGAACCGGATGACACCGCGCTCGAGAGCGATTCCAACGCCCGCCGCCACGAGAAACGAGATCGGAATCGCAAAGAGAAAATAGCTTTCGTAAAGCGCGCCCCCGAAATGAAACCCCGGAATATTAAGATTAAATCCGAAAAACGAAAGAAACACTCCCGCGCCGAAAATGTTCTGAACCATGTAGGTGGTGTAAGCGCCTACGACGATAATCTCGCCGTGCGCCATGTTGATGACGCCCATTAGGCCGAAGGTGATCGCCAAACCAAGAGCTGCAATCAGGAGAATCGAGCCCAGACTCAGTCCGCGGAAAAGGGTTCCCCACAGCTCAACCCAGCGAAGATATCCCTCGATGTTCGTCACGGCCTTGGTTGCCGCGGCCGCAACCTGAGGGTCCGGGTCGCCGGAAAGCTTCTTGAGGAGATCAAGACTACGGATCACGCGGTTCTTCGCGAGATAGTCGATCGCGGCGATCTTGGCGGCATTGTCACTGCCGGCGATTTGAGTGATCGCGATTGCCTCCCGAAGCGAGGTCACCACCGAGGGATCCTTTTCCGCCGCCAACCGCGCCTGGAAAACCGGCAGATAAGCAGCATTTTGAGTCATGCCCAGCTTGGTTATAGCGGCTCGGCGACCTTGCGGATCGGGCCCGGCAATCGTAAGGACATCGAGAGTATTCTTCATCGCCTTCCGGAGCTTTGTCGTCGATTCAACCGGAGCCGTTTCATGAGCCTCGATTGGACTTCCATCATCGATCCGCGTCGCTTTGCCGTTCGTCCTTAGGAAGGGAACTTTTTGGCCGTCTGGTGCTTCATGGACAAACACTTTGCCCTCCCGCCACGCGTTGAGCACCGTCGGAGCAATTTCCGATTCCGTCTCGGCAAGCTTGCCGATTAATTCAACCTGTTCTTTGACATTCGCTGAGAGGATCGCTTTTGCGAGCAAATTTCGGGCCGTCGCATCATCCGCTTCGGCCCTCGCCGTTACAAGAACCGTAACGGCGACGAAGGCAATGCGAAACCATGCCCTCACGCGCGTGGGAACAAGGCGGAACGCTGGTTTCGTTCCTCTGGGTGCGCTCCGACGGACGTTATTCTGTTGGCGAAGCACTCTGGGTGTTGCTCGAAACCTGCTTGCCCTTGAACGTTCCCTTCAGAAAGGGCTCGCCAAAAACATCGTCGAAAGAGTCGATCACTTTGAACTGCCCGCTCGACTTGGTCTCACCGATATAGACGTTCTTCGTCAGATGGTGATTCTTTTGCGTGGCAACGGTCCCGCCCGGGCCGTCGAAAGTGATCCCCGATTCGAGGGCGGCAACGACCTTCGCAACATCGAAGGAGCCCGCTTTCTCCACGGCGTTTTTCCAAAGATACACGCCATCGTAGGTGAGAACCATCGGAGTGCAGGTCACGCGATTTTCCTTTACGATACCAGGCGCGTTCGTGGTCTTGAGCCACTTCTGAAAGTTCTCGACGAACTTTTTGTTCTCAGGCGTGCCCAGAGACAGGAAGTAGGTCCAGCAGCCGAGTTGGCCGACGAGATCCTTCGCCGGAAGGCCGCGGAATTCATCCTCGGAGATCGAGAATGACACAACCGGGCAATCCTCCGCGCTCAGGCCGGCGGCGGCGTATTCCTTGAAGAACGGAACGTTCGTGTCGCCGTTGAGCGTATTGATCACGCAGGCATCGCCGCCGGCGGCGAACTGTTTGATCTCCGCGACGATCTGCTGGTAATCGGTGTGGCCGAACGGCGTGTATTTGCCGGCGCTGATGATCTTGCCGGAATCGTCCTTCCGGAATCCGCCGCCGATGTTTTCGATCGGAACACCCTTGCTTAGAAGATATTCCAGCAGAACGAGATTGGTCGTCTGCGGATAAACGTAATCGGTGCCGAGCAGATAAAACTTCTTCTTTCCCTCCGCGAGGAGGTAATCGACCGCGGGAGTCGCCTGCTGATTTACGGCCTCGGCAGTGTAGAAAATATTCGTGACTGCTCCTCGCCTTCGTACTGCACCGGATAGAAGAGCAGGCCCTTGTTTTTCTCGAAGACCGGAAGGACCGACTTGCGGCTTACGGAGGTCCAGCAGCCGAAGGTGACGGCGACCTTGTCCTGCTCGAGGAGTTGCTTGGCCTTCTCCGCAAAGAGCGGCCAGTTCGAGGCGCCGTCCACGACGACGGGCTCGATCTTCTTGCCGAGCACGCCGCCCTTGGCGTTGATCTCGTCGAAGGTGAAAAGCAGGACGTCGCGCAGCGAGGTTTCGCTGATCGCCATCGTGCCGCTGAGGGAGTGCAGGACGCCGACCTTGACGGTGTCATCCGCCGCGCGAACCGGCAGCAAGGCAGCGGCGAGAAGACTGCAACAAAGTGCGGAGCGGAGGGTTTTGAGAATAGAATTCATAAGTTGTTCGTTTTCGTGCTGATTGTTCTTCGTCTGTGGCTTTTTGTGCGCAACGTCCCTGAATTTCTGCGACAAGGATCCCCTCCAACAACAGCAGAAAACATGCCACATTCGAAAAGTGGCGGTACTGCACGCTGTTCCCGCGACGGCAAACGGAATACCCGGGGCTGAGCGTTCCCTTCGGGCGTTACACTTACACTAGCAAGCCTCGATCCGGACAACCTCGAAGTGGATCCGCTGCAACTCAAGCTGCTCACGCACACGGCGAATGAGGTCGAATGCTTTAGGGTCCGGCTCATGCACTGTGCGAAGTTGAATCTCGACGCGCTTCCCGGCGAGTTCCGGATATGCCTCGCTCAGCTCTCCGTCGAGAATGAACGAGAGATAGGCGTTAAGTTTTTCCTGAAGTTGATAGAGCTGCATCTCTTCGCCTGACCACGGACGGGTTTCATACATTGCAAGAACGAGCTTATCCGAGCGTGGGTCATGCGCGAAAGCATCAAGAACTCCCGGATGCTCCAGACCGTTCATCGGTGGGGAAACCATTGGTAGAGGAAGAAATAGACGAGGACCCCCGTCACTGAGACATAGTACCAGAGGGGAAAGGTCCAGCGGGCCCATTTCTTATGCACATCGAAGCGCCCGGCTACAGCATGCCGCAAGGTCACGAGCACCAAAGGGACTATCACTATCGCCAGGATGATGTGAGAGATCAGCATCGTGTAGTAAATATTACGGATGACGCCTTCACCACCGAATGGCGTGTGGACCCCTCGCATCAAGATCTTGTGAATCACATAGGTGACAAGAAAGACGCAGGACACTGCGAATGCGGTGACCATACAGGCTCGATGGGCCGGTATTCGCCGCTGTTTGATGAATACAAAGCCCGCCGTCAGAAGAACTGTGGCCAGGGCATTGAGGGAGGCATTGACGGCAGGGAGATCGCTGACGCTCATCCGCCCGAAACCCGGAGGGTCGCTTCCCTTTCCAACCGCCGACAGGTCTGCCAGATGTAAAGGGACATTCCTCCCACGATAACGAAGACGAACACGAGCATGAAGAGCACACTCCAGGAAAATGCCCAGCCAGCAAGAACGGTTGGCGATTCCTTCTCAATCGTCTCAGACCCCGGCTCGCGGCAGCCCACACAGGCCATGACGCATTCCGCGGCCGAAAAAAATGCCGCGAGCGCAAGGGCTGGGAGTGTCGATTTCCTCATGCGTGTCACCAGAAGTTCACTTCTTTCCAACACTTGGAGCCTCACGCAAGAGGTCGCCGATGTCCATAAGAAGCTTTTGCGCAATTTCAGGATCATTGCCGTCTAGAAAATTGCGTATCCAACCATCGCGGTCCACCAGCACAAAGCGCGTCGAATGAATCGGCGCGCCGGAGGGCTCTCTTGCCAGAGCCTGGAGGAATCCTTTCATGACAGCCGTTTCGATTTGATCCTTTGGTCCGGTTAGAAACTTCCATCTCTCCGGCGTCGCGCCAACCTGTTCACCGTATTCCTTGAGCACCTCAGGAGTGTCATACTCAGGATCCACCGTGATGGAGACAAGTCCGACATCCTTTGCCTTCCCGCCCAGCGCTTGATTCAGTTCTGCCATCCGGCTCGTCATCACGGGGCACGGGCCTGCACAACGGGTGAAAATGAAGTTGGCGACCCATATCTTTCCTTTGAAATCAGCGGTCGAAACGGTGCTTCCGTCTTGCGCGGTGAATTGAAACTGCGGGGCAGGTGCCAACCGCTCCAAGCGCGACGCCGTCCGGCGGGATTGGATATCGGCGCTGAATTGTGTGTAGGCCCACGCGATCAGCATCGTGATGACAAGAAACGCGATGACCCAGCCGAGACGCGGGATACGCGCCGGCGTTTGGCTCTCGTCCGGAGTGGGCGGCTTAGAGGACGTAGAGGATGGTGAAGAGGAAGACCCAGACGACATCTACAAAGTGCCAATAGAGACCGATGTTATCGAGCGAGGTGGTGCGTCCCGGCCTGTAGTAGCGCGTAAAAAGCTGGCGCAGAAAGCACCATAGAATCAGGAGAATGCCGATGAAAACATGCGCGCCGTGAAAGCCGGTCATCACGAAAAAGCAGGAGCCATAGATGCCATGTTTGTCGAACCAAAGCCCTTCATGGTGAAGGTGATTCCACTCCCATGCCTGCACGGAAAGAAAGATTGACCCCGCCACAATCGTGGCAAAGAGCCAGAAGAGACCCGATTTACCTTTCTTCTTGATTGCCGATTCGGCGTTGTGAAACAGGAAGCTGCTGCCCACCAGAATGAACGTATTCGCGATCATGACCAGGTTCAGAGCGGACAAGGGCCACACAACCCCGATGTCCGGGGCTCCGGCGGGCGGCCAGGGTTCGCCGCGCGAAAGGCGGAGAACGATGTATCCACCGATCAGCCCGGAAAACAGCATCGCCTCCGAGGCTAAAAACGTAATCATGCCGAATCTGCAGGTCTCCGGCGGGGCTTTGACGTGACCGGCGTGTTCGCCGTGAGACAGGACAGCTGTGCTCATAAAGCAGATCCGAATGCCGGCGAGGGTGGCAAGTTTGAGTTTCTCATGGTCGTCTCGGCAGTGAAAACCTGGTCACACGCGCGGAGTTTGTTTCATTGTTCAGGGGGCAACGGCGGGACCGCGCAGCAGCATCAAAACGATTACCGTGGTGCACAGGGCTGCCGCAAAGAGCCAAAGCAGGAGCATGAGCCAGAAATTGCGCCTGTTCCTCATTCATCGGCGCGCTGCCACAAGAAGCCCGAGGAGCAAAGGAAGGTAAAGGATTGACGCCAGAAAAAGCGTTCGCGCCGAAGCGCGGCTACGCCGGATCAGAAAGCGGAGGGCCGTCGCGCAAAAAGCAATGCCCAAAGCCAGCGCGCCAAAGAAATACCAAGCGGAGACATAGAAAAATAGCGCAGGCGTCAAGCTCGCGATGAGAAGGCACCCCGAGTAGAGGAACGCCTGGCGCGCCGTAACGAATCCCTCAGGGTCGTAGTTTGAGAGCATGACAAAACCTGCCTTCGCATAGTCTTCGCGGTACATCCATGCGATTGCGAGAAAGTGGGGCATCTGCCAGAACCACAGAATGGCAAAGAGCAAGCCGCCTTCCAGCGTGTAATGGCCGACGGCTGCCACCCAGCCAATAAGAGGAGGCAGTGCGCCCGGAATCGCGCCGACCAACGTATTCAGCGAGCTGATCCGTTTCATCGGCGTGTACACGAGCAGGTAGATCGTAATCGTGATGAGCGCCAGGAGCGCGGCGCGGATGTTCGTGAAGATGAAGAGCACGGCCAGGCCCGAGAGAGAGAAAAGCAAGCCGAAGAGGAGAGCGTCACTCGGATGCATGCGTTTCGCGGGAAGGGGACGTTGCTGGGTGCGCTTCATACGAGCATCAAAGTCGCGTTCCCACCATTGGTTCAACGCGGCCGCGCCACAGGCGCAAAGCGCCGTGCCTGTCAGGGTGGCGGCCAGGAGGAGGTAGTT
>CAVPTR010000007.1:0-66555 GCA_963708595.1 uncultured Verrucomicrobiae bacterium | reverse complement strand
CCATCCTCGACGTTCGCCACGTCCTGCAAACGCACGGGAGCCCCATTCCGATAGGCGAGAATGATCGGCTTGAAGTCCTCGGCCTTGAGAATCTGATCGTTCGAGCCCACTGTGAACGCCTGCTGCTTGCCGTCGAAGCTGCCCTTCGGGGCGTTGACGTTGGCCTGGGAAACGGAGGTGCGAACATCTTCCAGGCTCAGTCCCTGCGCCGCGAGCGCCGAAGGGTTGACCTGAACACGGACCGCCGGCTTTTGATTGCCCTGAATCGTCACCAGCCCGACACCGCTCACCTCGCTCAGCTTTTGCGCCAGAATCGAGTCCGCGTAATCGTTCACTCTTTCCAGCGGCAGGTTCTCCGATGTTATCGCCAGCGTGAGGATGGGCGTATCGGCGGGATTGACCTTGTTGAAGGTCGGCGGATTCGGCATGTCCTCGCGGCAGCAACCCGCCCGCAGCGTCGATGGCCGCCTGCACGTCCTGAGCGGCCTCGTCGATCTTCCGTCCAAGCACAAACTGCAGCGTGATGACCGACGTGCCGAACGAACTCACCGAACTCATCGACGACAGGCCGCTGATCTGACCGAACTGCTTTTCAAGCGGAGCCGTCACCAGCGAGGCCATGACCTGCGGGTCCGCGCCGGGATACTGGGAAACGACCTGGATCGTCGGAAAATCGACCGTCGGCAGAGCCGACACCGGAAGAAATCGGTAGCCGAGAAGGCCAACCAGCACCACGCCGAGCATGAGAAGCGACGTCGCGACTGGCCGCCTGATGAAAGGCTCCGAAATATTCACTGGTTGCCAGGCTTTCCCGGAGTCACCGCTCTCGCGCGAGGTCCTTCGTCACCTGGACTTTGGCGCCTGGCTGAAGACGGTATTGACCATCCACGACAACCTGGTCGCCGGCCTCCAGGCCGGACTCCACCAAAGTCCAGTCATCCTCCGTCGCGCCCACCTTCACCGGACGCATGTCAGCCTTTTCCTCCGCGTCAATCACATAAACGTACGAGCCGTTTGGGACCCCGCTGGATCGCTTTTGCCGGCGCAGTCACGGCACCGTCCTTCGTGCCCAAAAGCAGGCGCACATTGACAAATTGGCCCGGCCACAAGTCGTAATTGGTATTGGCGAAGACCGCCTTCAGCTTCACCGTTGCGGTCGTCGAGTCGATCTGGTTGTCGAGAACCTCCAGAGTTCCTTCGGCGAGGATGGAGAGGTTGTCGCGATCCAGGGCGAGGACCTTGAGCGTCTCTTTCTGCTGGAGGGCATCGCGAACGCTCCTCAAATCCTGCTGCGGCAGCGTGAAAACCACGGAAATCGGCTGGACCTGATTGATCGTGAGCATCCCCGTGGTGTCGGTGCTCCGCACGATGTTTCCCGCATCCACCAGACGAATGCCAACACGTCCGGAAATCGGCGCCGTGATGCGGGTGTAATCGAGCTGGGTTTGCGCATTGTCGATGGCTGCCTGGTCCGCAGCAACCAGCGCCTGCAATTGATCCACGGTATACTTCTGAGTGTCGTAGGTCTGCTGATCGATGACACTGTTCTTAATCAAGAGCGCGTTTCTCGAGAGAACGATCTCTGGCATTCGCAAGTTGTGCCTCGTCCTGCGCCTTCTTGGCTTTGGCCTGATCGAGTTGAGCCTGGTAGGTGCGAGGATCGATCTGCGCCAGCAAATCTCCCTTCTGCACATTCTGCCCCTCCTGAAAATAGATCTGCTGCAGCTCGCCATCGACGCGCGCGCGAACCGTCACGCTATTGTACGCCTGCACCGTGCCAAGCGCGTTCACGTAGACAGGAAAATCACGGCGCTCAGCCTGGCCGGCCACCACAGGCACGGGTCCGCGCGCCGCCCCGCGAGCCTGCGGATCTTCCCGCTCGCCGGCTTCCGTCGTGCGAATCTTCCAAAGAGCAAAACCTCCGCCAAGCAAACCCAGCAGGATCACCCACCGCGTAATTCGCCAGAAGGAGCTCATTCGAGACGGTCGAATACTCTCAATCGCAACATCCCGCGCAAGAGCCTGCGATGACCGGACCTCATTCTCGGAAATCATACCCGATTGAATCGCGCCAAAGCGCTTTTGTTCTCAGATTTCTTCTGCGTCGCACAATTAGCCCGCCTCCAAATCCGACTCTTCAGCCCCAGATTTGACTTCCTCGCAGAAAATGAATAGGTATTCACTATATGAACGATCGTTCAGCAAGAGTGACCTCGCAACGTTTTTCTCATCGAGGGAAGGAACGCGGCGTGCGGCGGAGGCGGATTCTCGAAGCGGCGGAGGCGGTTTTCAGCGCCCGCGGGTATCACGACGCGTCGATTACCGAGATCGCGGTGCGCGCCGAGTTTGCAACGGGCACGATATACTTGTATTTCAGCGACAAGGCGGACCTTTACGGAACTGTGATTCTGGAGAAGATGAATGAGGTGGTTGGCCGGCTGGAGACGGCCCTGACTTCGGACGCTTCTGCGAAGGCCTGTCTTCGCGCTGCAGTCCTTGCGCTCTTTGCCTATCATGATTCCAACCGCCCGTTCTTCGAACTCTTTCTGCATCAGCATCAAATGGCGGCGTCCCCCTTGAACGAAGGCCATTGGAAGGAAATGGAGGATTTGAAACGCCGAAGCCTTACCCTGATTGAAGATTGCGTCGTCCGTGGCCAAACCAACGGAGAACTCAAGGCGGGCAATCCGCGTCTTTATGCGGTCGCCTTTCTCGGTACGACGCTTCAAATGATCCGGCAGTGGATTCGGGAGCGTGGTGATGGACGCCTCACGGACTCGGCGGATTTTGCCGCCGATTGTTTCTTGAACGGCGCGGCAACGCTTCGATCTTCAGAAAGAGACTCATCCCCCCTCGCATGAAGATTTTCTGTATCCTGGCATGCCTCGCTGCGGTCCTCGCCATGCCCGCCTGCAAGAGGGTGTCCTCGCAAAAGGCGTCGGACGCGCCGCCTGTGCCTGTAGAAGTGGCGACGGCTGAGCTGCGGACCATGCCCATAGAGATGCAGGCGATCGGAACGGTCGAGCCGCTTGCCAGCGTGCAGCTCAAATCCAAGGTCCAGGGGGAGATTCTGCGAGTGCACTTTGCGGATGGCGCGGAGGTCCGGGCGGGGGATCCGTTGTTCGACATTGATGCGCGTCCTTTCGAGGCTGCCCTGAAACGTGCGCAAGCAAATCTCGCCATGGCCCGGTCCACATCGGCCAACGCCAGTGAGCAGGCCGACCGATACACCACGTTGATCAAGCGCGGCGTAGCTTCAAAGGAGCAATTCTCGCAGTTTCTTTCGACAGCCGAAACGCAGAAATCCGTAATTGACGCCCGCCAAGCCGACGTGGACGAGGCGCAGCTTTCCCTGAATTGGGCGCAGGTACGGGCCCCCATCTCCGGCCGCGCGGGGTCCGCCATTCTCAAGGCGGGCAATATCGTGAACGCCAACACCGATGTTCTCACTGTCATCAATCAAGTGCAGCCAATTTATGTCGCGTTCTCGCTGCACGAAGGTTCGCTCGCAGACGTGCGTCAATGGATGGCAAAGAGCAAACCTGTCGTTAGCGTGCGCGATCCGGACACCGGACGGCTGCTCGGCACCGGCGAACTGACGTTTATAGACAACACAGTGGACCGGGTCTCGGGCATGATTGCCTTCAAGGCGACGTTTCCCAATGCAGACAAGAGCCTTTGGCCAGGGCAGTTCGTGGATGTGACGGTCAAGCTCGCGGAGGAACCCGATGCGCTTGTAGTCCCAACGACCGCCATCATGGAAGGCCAGCAGGGTCCGCAAGTGTTTGTTGTTTCCAACAATACAGCCAACCTCCGCAAGGTGCAGGTCAGCCGCACGGTGGGAGATCAAAGCATTGTAAAGCAGGGGCTGAATGCCGGCGAGCTCGTCATCACCAGCGGCCAACTCCGAGTCTCCCCGGGTGGAAAAGTTACTGTCAGCGAGCCCGCCAAACCCAAGGTCGCCGAAAACACCGCATCCCCCGAGCAATGAGCCTGACCGATCGCTTTGTGAGACGCCCGATCATGACGACACTCGTCATGGTCTCGATCCTCGGAGCAGGCCTGCTCGCCTATTTCCGCCTTCCGGTCAGTGATCTCCCAAATGTGGATTTTCCGACCATCAGCGTGTCCGCGAGCCTGCCGGGAGCGGACCCGGAAACGATGGCTTCGTCGGTTGCCACGCCCCTGGAAAAGGAGTTTTCCACGATCGCAGGCATCGAGTCGATGACTTCGACCAGTTCGCTTGGTGCGACCAGCATTACCATTCAATTCGATCTCGCGCGGGACATCGACGCCGCCGCGCAGGACGTGCAGGCCGCCATCTCGCAGGCGCAGCGGGATCTGCCGACGGAAATGCCCGCGCCTCCCTCTTTCCGCAAGGTCAATCCCGCCGAGCAGCCGATCCTCATGCTTGCGGCCTATTCCGAATCCCTTCCGCTAAGCAAAGTGGACGAATACGCCGAGACGCTGATCGGCCAGCGTCTCTCGACTGTGAGCGGCGTCGCCCAGGTGGACGTCTTCGGCTCGCAGAAATTCGCAGTGCGCGTAAAGGTCGATCCACGCGAACTCGCCGCCCGCGGAATCGGTTTTGACGACGTGGAGAATGCCATTCGTGAGGCCAACTCCAATGAAGCCACCGGGGAGCTTGATGCCGGCGCAAAGTCCCGCACGATCAAGACGACTGGCAGACTCAAACGCGCGGAGGACTTTCATGAACTCATTGTCTCGTACCGCGACGGCTTCCCGGTCCGGCTCAGGCAGATCGCTACGGTCCTCAACAGCATCGAGGACGACAAGAACGTGGGCTGGTTCAACGGGACGCGAGGCATCGTTCTGGCAATCCAGCGGCAGCCAGGGGCCAACACGGTTCAAGTCATCGATCGCATTCGTGAACTCCTGCCGACCTTCAAGGCGCAGCTACCCGGAGGCGTCAAGCTCGACATTCTTTATGACCGATCGAAGTCGATCCGCGAGTCGTTGCATGATGTGCAATTTACCCTTTTGCTCGCGATCACGCTGGTTGTGCTGGTGATTTTCATATTCCTGCGCAATGTCCGCGCCACCCTTATCCCCAGCGCCGCCATTCCGCTCTCCATTATCGGCACATTCGGGGTGATGTATCTGCTTGGCTTCAGCGTAAACAATTTCTCCCTGATGGCGCTCATTCTCGCCGTCGGCTTCGTGGTCGATGACGCCATCGTCGTCCTCGAGAACATCGTGCGTCACATCGAGAAGGGCGAATCACCTCTTGAGGCCGCCATGAAAGGCGGACGCGAGATAGGGTTTACCATTCTCTCGATGACGCTCTCGCTGGCGGCGGTGTTCATTCCCGTGCTTTTCATGGGCGGCATTCTGGGCCGGTTGCTCAATGAATTCGCCGTAACCATCGCGGCGGCCATTCTGATCTCAGGATTCATTTCGCTTTCGCTCACTCCGATGCTTTGCAGCCGCTTTCTTAAGGAGGCGCACAGCTTGAGCCAGAACGCTCTCTTCCGGTGGTCGGAGTCCGTCTTCAGCAATGTGCTCGCCGGTTACCAAAAGACGCTACGCCTTGCGCTGCGCCATCACGTGGCGGTGTCCCTCGCTGCCCTCGCGATGGCACTGGTGACGGTCTGGATGTTCGTCAAGGCTCCCAAGGGCTTCCTGCCCAACGAGGACACCGGTCGCATTATGATCTCGACGGAGGCTGAGCAGGGCGTTGCGTTTGACAAAATGATCGAACTCCAGCAGAGGGCTGCGGACATAGTCTCCAGAAACCCTGCCGTCGAGGCTTTCATGTCCCGCATCGGAGGCGGCAGCAGCGCGAGCTCAGGAAATGCCGGTCGGCTTTTCCTGACCCTCAAGCCGCGCAGCGAACGTCCACCCATCGATGACATCATCCGCCAGCTTCGCAAGGATCTCGCCGGGATTCCCGGACTCAAGGTCTTCCCGCAAAATCCTCCGGCCATCCGCATCGGCGGAACCTTCACCAAGAGCCTCTATCAATTCACTCTTTTTGGATCCGATCTCGACGTGCTCTACGAGGCCGCCGGGAAAATGGAAAACCGCATGAGGGAAATCCCGGGCATTGTGGACGTCACCACGGACCTCCAGATCACGAGTCCGCAGGTGCTCGTCGACATCAACCGCGACAAGGCCTCCAGCCTTGGCATCAGTGCCGGCCAGATCGAACGCGCTCTGGGCAATGCCTACGGTGCGAGGCAGATCTCCACCATCTACACGCCGACCGATCAATACCGTGTTATTCTGGAAGCGGAGGAGGATTTTAAGCGCGAGTCCGCCGACCTTTCCCGCCTCTACGTGAGATCGTCCGGTGGGCGGCTTGTCCCGCTGAGCGCCGTTGCGCAATTCAAATCGCAGGTTGGCCCCCTCACCGTCCAACACCTGGGCCAGCTTCCCGCTGTGACGCTTTCCTTCGACCTCGCCAAGGGCACATCGTTAAGCGACGTCGTTCCCGTCATCGAACGCGTGGCCAAGGCGGAACTTGGCGAACAGGTCAGCACGCAATTCCAGGGCACTGCCCAAGCTTTTCAGTCGTCGTTGGGAAATCTCGGCATGCTCCTCCTCATGGCTGTCCTCGTCATCTACATCATCCTGGGGATCCTCTACGAAAGCTTTATCCATCCGCTCACAATCCTCTCCGGTCTTCCCTCGGCCGGCTTCGGAGCCCTGCTCACGCTTGGCCTCTTCGGACTCGAGTTGAACGTCTATGGCTTCGTCGGACTCTTGATGCTCATCGGGATCGTGAAAAAGAACGCCATCATGATGATCGACTTCGCTCTCGAGACTCAGCGGAGTGAGAATAAACCTCCCGCCACCGCAATCTTCGACGCCTGTCTCGTTCGCTTTCGACCAATCATGATGACGACGCTGGCCGCAATGATGGGAACCTTCCCTATTGCACTGGGACTCGGATCGGGTGGCGATGTGCGGCGTCCGCTCGGCCTCGCAGTCGTCGGCGGTCTTCTCATCTCACAAATCGTTACCCTCTACATAACCCCGATCATTTACATCTATCTTGAAGGTTTGCAGGAGCGGCTCGGCAGAAAATCGACGAGTTCACGGAAGCAAAAAGACAGAGGCCCCCGCGCGCCGTCTGAAGATGCACCCGCCCCTCCCCCTCAACTCGCTTCCGCCAAATAGCCGCCAAATAGCTTAGACAAGTCTCTCTCGCCCACTGTGCGGCGCGCCGAACCAAAACCTGGTTCCTTTCAGCCAATGAGTCCCGCAAGGCCGACGATAGGGCGTCCTGTCAGGATTCGAGGACCAGAGGATGCGTTGCAGGACTACGTGGAGGAAGGGGGGACCCTGCCTTGCAGGACCGATGATCATCATCCACGGCCCATTCGTCATCCATTGGTTGACTGGCGACCCGGGTCTGATACGAACCAATTCGCCATCGAGTTGGCCGATCTAGGCACGATCGGTTGGCTTTTTGGTCGTGCGGAGGAGTGTACAAAGAACAAGAATAACAAAATTAGGAGATGCACCCTCGATTTGGTTCAAAGAAAAGACTTAAAGTAGGAGGAAACGTTTATGGCAAAGCCCGATCCCTTTCAAATTGATCTTTCGAATGTTACACACACAGTCATTGAGGTCTTTGGTGGCGATAACAACCTCAGTTCGTATGTTATCGAAGACCTTCAAGAAATGGCCGCAGGTAGCCGGGGCTCCTTTGGAGTCGTTGCTCTCGCGGACTTTGAAGATGGCAAAGCAAACGTCATGTCTCTCACTCCGGGCGCCGGGCTCCAGGTGGTCGAGTCGTGGGGAGAAGTCAATACCGGCGATCCTGAAACCCTGGCGAATTTCCTGGCCCGGAGTCTAGTGACCGCTGAAAATGTGCCCCATAAGGCGATTGGGTTTTGGGACCATGGCAGCGGGGTCTTCGACGAGAATGATCCGCATGAGACCTACCTGGAACGTCGATTGCGGGCGGTCCCTCGTCATCGTCGCAGTCGTTCAGTGCCTGCCCGCCGGCTATTCGTTTCCCCGTCAAGGCTTGCTGCCCACCCTCGCTTGCGCGCAATGCTGCACGATGACACAAACGGTGGAGTTCTGACGAACTATGAGGCTCACGGCGTCCTCAAGGCTGCTTTCTCAAGGGCGCAGCAGGAGGGTAAAAGAGTTGATCTCATCTTTTCCGATACTTGCCTGAATGGAATGATCGAGGTCTTGGAGCAGTTTAAGGAATTCACCGACGTGGTCGTCGGCTCGGAAGATCTCGAACCGGGAGACGGATGGGAGTACCAGGAGTGGTTCGGTCTCATGAGCGACTCGCCACCAGTCGATGCAGCCGCATGGGGTCGACAAGCGGTCGAAGCTTTCCAAGCGGGCTACAAAAATAGACCGGATCAATTTCCGTGCACGCTCGCTGCATTTCGGACGGATAATCAACTAACGGACGCCATGAAGGGACTCGTTGACATACTTGACCCATACGCAAGTGAGGGCATGAATTGGCTAAAGCTCGCTGCGCTTGATACGCAGTCCTTCGCACGGCGCGACACCTTCGACATTCGGGATTTTGCCCAAAAATTGAAAGCCACAGCAACTGCTGGCGATGTAGGAGCTCGTTGCGATCAAATTATCGCGGCCTTCGACAACAGTCGCATTCACTCAGTCGCGCTCGGTCAACAGGTTCAGAATTCCAATGGACTCGCCTTCTGGTATCCCACTTCCGGCTATTCCTTCCAGGGTGTGAAAGAAACATATCAGAAGCTCTACTTTGATCAGAGGACTGGATGGTCGACCTATCTTAAGAATCACCGCTTCGCCTGAAGTCTGGTTCCGCTTTCTCCAGAAAAGCATACGCTGTGATCATCTCGCTCGGGATGAGATCCTCCAATAATTGTGACCGAAAGGAAGGTCTTTAGACGGGCTTCGCCTCCTTCAAGTCCCAAAGATCATCTGCGCCAAATTCAAGACAGCACGAACCCGCTTCAACGTAGCAGCTTTCGCAAAGCCAACGTCCGCCGACTTTGACGGCATTAACTCCTCCACACCGTTCGCAACAGTTCTCGCTGGTCGCACCGCTTGGGGCGCTTGGAGAGATTCCGCTTTCTTGCAATAGGGATACGTCCATACCAATAACCATCGCGCAGCCCGCGGTTCTCGCAACTCGTTGGAAGATCAAACAGCAGCCAGTAGTGAGTCGCAGCTCCCGCCCCATAACCACCCTTCGCTTTGCCAAAGACTGAAGCTTGCGAATAAACGCAAATGGGCTTCCTTCTTCCTATGACTTCGGACGAACGCACCCTCATTTCCACTCTGTTTGACCGCTTGAAGCAGGCTGGCGCCCAGCCTAAGGACGTCGAGGCCGACGAGTACATTCGCACCAAGGTATTGGAGCAAACTACGGCCCCTTACTTGCTCGTTCAAAGCACACTGGTCATGCAGCAGGCACTCACTGCGGCTCAAAGCCGCATCGCCAGCCTGGAGAAGCAGCTCGCCGAGGCAACTCGCCCGAGCCAAGAGCCGGGCGGGAGTTTCCTCTCCGGTGTAGCCAATCTTTTGGGGGTGGGACAGCCCTCTCCCCAACCCGCACCGCGCTCCGTGCAAGCGCCCCCGCCCCTTCCGGCTCAGCCAACATCGCCGTCCGGTTATGCTCCGCAGCCAATTCAACAAGGCGCCCCAAACCGCGGCGGCGGTTTCCTGCAAGGCGCGCTGTCCACGGCTGCCGGAGTCGCCGGGGGAGCACTTCTTTTTCAAGGCATTCAAAACCTGATCGGTCACAACCCCGGCCCATTCGCAGGGTTGAGCGGCCCTTCGGGCGGCGTCATCAGCGGCAACGAGCCCGTGGTTGAGAATACCGAGGTCGTCAACGAGGTCGTCGAGAGAGAAGATCCTTCCTCAACAACCGATCAATCCACAACACAGGACGACACTGCAAGCGACGCAACCGCCGACAGCGACTCGACTAATGACCCCAGCTCAGACGACTCGTTTGCCGCCGACGATGGAGGCGGTTTCCTTGGCGGTGACGACTCTGACGTCTAGGAAGACAGCGATCGCACGAGAGCGGGCTCGCCAAAGGGCAAATTTTAGGACATTGTCCCAAAACAACCCATGCCGAGATACGTTGAATTGGAGAAGCCTCCGACTCACATCGAGCTAATCGAGTTTTCGAAGAAGTTCAGCCGGGAGGAATGGGAGATCCTCTGCCAGAATCGCGGCTTCATTCATTTTCTTGCCGATGATCTTGCAGCATGCCAACTGCTCGCAAAAAAGGTTTTGGAAAGACACTACAAATCCGCCGGCTGAGCGGTCGAGGAGCAGCGCCCGAGAAGCCCCCCCTGCGACTTAGAATGACCAAGAATGAGGACTGGTGCTGAGCGCGAAGACGTCGGAGCGACGTGTCGGATTGGGAGGGCGAGCCCACGCGTGAGCGGCACGTTGGGCAGCTGTGAGGCTCACAGTGGCGCCAACGCGGTCACGCGACAACGCGAGTCACTGTGCCACCGAGCCTCATTTTTTCTACGGCAATTTCTTTACAGCCCGCGAGGACGCTCGCCCTCCCGATTTGACTTTATCGCGTCGTCTTGGGCAGGACGCCGCGGGTTGCGAATGCGGACCCCTCCCCTTTCCATCGCCAGACCAAAAGTTGTGCGCCAGTCGGATCGTGTTCGCGTGCAATCGGGCGGTGTGGACGCGGTCGCGATTGTAGCCGCCGCCGTATAGCACCACCATAGGCACGCGAAGCTTCGTGACTAGATCCAGCACCGCGCTATCGCGCATAGCCATGTCGGCGTCGCTAAGCTTCATCTGACCGAATCGGTCGTTTTCGTGCGGGTCGGAACCCGAAATCCAGAATGCGAGGCCGGGCGCGAACCGCTCGAATGCTGCGGGCAAAGTGGCATTGAGCCGCTCCAGATATTCTGCGCCGCTGACAAAACGTGGCAGTTCGACATCAAGCGAACCAGCCGTCTTCTCCGCCGGATAGTTGCGCCCGACATGGACGGAATAGGTGAACACACGCGCATCGTCCGCGAAGATGCCATTGCTACCGTTGCCTTGATGGGCGTCCGTATCGACTACAAAAATCCGCAGTTCAGGATGGATCGCGTGCAGGTCCCGGATGGCGATGGCGACGTCGTTGAGCACGCAGTAGCCGAGTCCGCGATCTGGGAAGGCATGATGCGTGCCTCCGGCGAGGTTGCATGCCAGCCCGTCCTCGAGCGCGGCCCACATTGCCGCCACGGTGCCTGCCGTTTCACGCCGGGAGCGGGTAAGCAGAGCCTCGCACGGCGGCAAGCCAAGCCGAACCAGTTCGTCGCGGCTCAGCGTCCCCGAGCGAATACTGGTTAGATAACACGCCGTGTGAACCCGCAAGAGTTGGACCACGGGAGCGGGCTCGACAGCTGTGATGCGAGCTGCCGGGCATTCGGCGCGAATCATCTCCTCTGCGCGCCAGAACTTGTCCATGGGAAACGGATGCTCCTCCGGCAGCGGAAAGGTGTAGCCAGGATGATAGAAACAACGCACACCGCAACATGACGCAGGCCCCAATGTAATTCGCAATCGGGATCGATGAATTCTGACGGAAGCTGGTCCGTTTTGCTGGGGAAACGCGAAGCCCTTCAACCCCTCGACACTCACCTCTCGTCCTTTTTCTGCTGCAACCACGACAAACTTCCCCTTGGCTTCGGCCTTGGAACGTCCTTTGCCACCTGCAGACCATGCTCCTTCATGTATACCGCAAGGGCGCTCGTAATTTCACGTGAGGTGCGGCGGCAATCGCCGGAGAGTCCAGAGATCAACCCTGGCGCTCCTGAAAACGTCAAGGGCCATACGATAACCCCCATGATCGCGCCGGGCATTGCGTTTGTTCCGCCTGTCGTTTGAATCATGAGGAATCGCTTGGGCACGCCTCCAGAAAGATCCGACACGGTCGCCGTGACGTCCATCTTTGTGCCTCCCGAACCGAAGCCCAGTGCGCTGCGCAAGGCCCGGCTGCCCTGGTTCAGGCGCGTGAAACGACCGGTGATCAGCCAGAAGTTTCCCTGCGGCGCGGTTCCATCGGACACCGCCTGCGCCGGAGCGATGTATTTGCGAACTTGTTCAAAAAGATTTGATGTCATTTCCTGTTGGAGGCGGCGCTTAAAGTCCTCCAGCTCTTGTCCTTGGCGGCCGACGCGAATCATGTCGCCTTCGAATTCGAAGGCTTGCACGAAAATTGTTTGAGGCGCCTGGACTGGCGTATCGGTCAACGGGATGATCTCTGGTACGCTCACGGATGCGCAGGAGCACAACGCAAGGCAAAACCCCGCGAGCGCAAGGCGGAATAGGAATGCACGCTTCATCGTCGGGAGAGATCAAACGCCATCTCGCACCGGTTTGCAAAGAATCCTCTTGATGGCTCTCCTCAAACAAAAAAGAAGGCGGGGATATCGTTCGCGATCTTCTTCGAAATTTTTCACAGAAGGGCGCAAAGGAGAGTTTCCCTATTCCTTGGGTTCTTTGCTTCCTTCTGTTTAAAATTCGCCCGGAAGCTCCTTGCAAGCTCGACCTTGCGGAATTCCGGCGACAGGTGACAGTGTCACCTGCCGTTCGATGAGATTTCCGGAGAGTTTACGCTTTGTCTGCATGATTTTTTTCGCTTCAAACCTGCCTGCGTTTTCCAAAGAGGCCTCCCCGCCTCGATCGACCGCGCGGCTTGCGCACACGTTGATCCTCGATGGCATCTGGGGTTCGCACGCGCGCTGGGAACGCCTTCGAAGCCGCATCGCGACCGAGGTGGGTCCTTGCAAGATCTGGCGTTACGACAATAGCGGACGCGCATCCATCGAGTCCCTCGCGGCAGCTCTCTCTTCGGAGCTCAAGCGGATCAATACGCCCGTCAATCTCGTCGGTTACAGCATGGGCGGACTGGTTGTCCGCGAAGCTCTCCGGCAGACGCCCGGGCTGAAAGTGCGCCGGGTTGCGCTCCTGAATTCCCCAAATTACGGAAGCGCTGCGGCCTGCTTGCTTCCGCTCTCCGCGTGTCGCGAAATGAGACCCGGCAGCGCCTTCCTCAAGCAGCTCAACGCGGCGCCTTGGACATACCCAACCCTGGCGACTTGGTGTCCGTACGACCTCATGGTAATTCCGGGATCCTCAGGCCGCTGGAAAAAGGCCAGCTTGGTTCTGCGATCGGATATTCCGATGCATCTCTGGCCAGTCGTGTCCGCAGAGATTCATCGATCCGTCACAGCCTTCCTCGCGTCGGAAGACGGGCCGCCGTTCCTGGCCAGGAAGTAGGGCAAAACTGTAGCACCGGGAGGGCGAGACTTCCGCGTGAGCGCGGCTCCCGTGGCGCGCCTTAACGCGGTCACGCGACAACGCGGCTCACGGGTTACGGCTCGCGGGACGCTCGCCCTCCCGATGCGCCGGCGCTTTTCCGGCCTCGAGATTGGACATTCTCGCGTTGCTCGACGAAGAAAAGCGTCGCGCATGCATCAAATCACTTTCCTGCAGGACTTGGCGATCGTCATGAGCGTGGCTGCCCTGGCTACGCTCGTCTTTCGCCAACTCAAGCAGCCGGTGGTCCTCGGATACATCCTCGCCGGATTGGTCATCGGACCGCACACCCCACCCTTCGCACTGATTGCAGATGAGCATGCCATCGAGACGCTTGCCGAACTTGGCATCATTTTTCTGATGTTCGCGCTTGGGCTGGAATTCAGTTTGCGCAAGCTGCAAAAGGTTGGCGCGACCGCATTCATTGCGGCTTCCCTCGAGATCCTGTTGATGATTTTGGCCGGCTTCACACTTGGGCGCGCTTTTGGCTGGAATGAGATGGACAGCATTTTTCTTGGCGCGATCCTCTCGATATCTTCAACCACGATCATCATCAAGGCGCTCGAAGGCCTAGCGAAGACACGAGAGCACTTTGCCAGTCTGATCTTTGGCATTCTTATTGTTGAGGACGTCTTGGCGATCGTCCTGATTGCGCTGCTTTCCGGTTTTGCGAGGACCGGTGAACTTGAGGCGCAGACTGTGGGCATTACCATCTTGAGCCTGGGATCTTTCCTCGGAATCCTCCTAGTGGCCGGTCTCATAGTAGTCCCTCGGCTTCTGAATTACGTCGCCCGTTTCAAGAGCGACGAGATGCTGCTGATCACGGTGGTGGGTCTTTGCTTTGGAATCTCGATAGTCAGCGTGAAGCTGGGTTACAGCGTAGCCTTAGGCGCCTTTCTCATCGGGGCAATCATCGCCGAGGCCCGTCAAATCTATAAAATCGAGACCCTGATGCAGCCGGTGCGGGATCTTTTCAGCGCGGTGTTTTTTGTTTCCATCGGCATGCTAATCGATCCGGCCCTTCTTGCAAGATACGTGATGCCGATTCTTGCCATTACGATCGTCGTTGTGCTGGGCAAGGTCTTCAGCTGTGCTCTCGGAAGCTTCGTCGCCGGCAATGACATGCGCACCTCGCTGCGCGTGGGAATGGGACTTGCGCAAATTGGCGAATTTTCTTTCATCATTGCGTCGCTGGGACTCAGCCTAAAGGTCACGAGTGACTTCCTTTATCCCATCGCTGTCGCCGTCTCGTCACTGACCACATTCCTGACTCCCTATCTCATCAAGAGTTCCGACGGGCTGGTCGAATGGTTCGACCGCATCGCTCCGAAGCCTTTGTTGCAAGGAATCGACGCTTACAGCCAGAGCGTTGGAAACCTCGGAAAACAAATCGGATGGCGCATCGAGCGTAAGATTCTCGGCAAATTGGGCGCACAGATCGCAGTGAACTTGCTGATTATTGCAGGCATTTTCATCGGGGCCGTATTCTTGCACAGACGAATTGTGATCTGGTGGCCAGAATTCCCCGGCGGAGAGGATGGAACGAAGGCAGCCACCTGGCTGGCGGCGTTACTGGTGAGTTTTCCGTTGCTAGTTGCCGTGTGGCGCAAGCTGGAGGCCGGGGCGATGCTCGTTGCGGAAGCCAGTGTCGGGCTGAGCAAGGCCGGTTCCAAGGAATTCGGATTTCAAGCCCTCATTTCCAGCACGATCCTCGTGTTCGGTACCGGCGTTCTTATTCTTCTTGTGGCTCTTCTCAGCTCGACTCTCCTTCCTTCGCGCAATCTCCTGCTTTTGACGCTGCTGATCATGGTGATCTCCGGCGTCTTGCTCTACAGGGGTGCGGAGAAGCTCTATTCCCAAGCCCAATCTGCCCTGCGAGACACCTTCGCTCAGCCTGCCGATCCGCCATCGCTCCAGGGAGCGCCCAGCCTGCCGCCTCTCTTGCGCGAGGCAAGGCTGGAAACCGTCGAAGTGCAGCCCGGCACGCAAGCCGCGGGAAAGATGCTTGCCGAGCTCAAATTGCGAACCCAAACCGGAGCGAGCGTCGTCGGAATCGAGCGGCACGGCAACAGCATCGTCAATCCCGCACCGGACGAAGAATTGGAGAGCGGAGATCAAATTCTCCTCATAGGCAGCGAAGATCAATTGAACGCTGCCAAAGAGCTTCTCACCTCACCGAGGAACGCGAGTTAGACCGTCCGAAACGATGCGCGACTTCAGAGGGGGAGCGCACGCGTCCTCGCGTGCTGTCTTCGGCGTCTCGCCGAAAGATCGACTTGCCTATTCGACTGTAGATGCCCAATGCGTGTCCGGCGGGACGCCGGACACCACACGCGGGACGCATGTGCTCCCCAGAATACGATGTACGCCCGTGCGAGAGTGCAATAATCTGGTCTAGCACCTATTGCGCAATCCGCGGCGGTGCATTCACGGGAACGGCGCGCGGAATCACCGGGCGGGTGACTTTCCACTTTGCGTCACCCACGCTCAACACCTCGATCCGCACGGGCGCTAAACCGGCGCCGTAAAATCCAAGCTCTTTGGCAACCGGCTCTGTGACGTCCAGAATCCGTCCTGCGACGAAAGGACCACGATCATTCAACCGAATGACGGTCGATCGGCCATTTCGCAGGTTGGTCACCCGGACGCGGCACGGCAACGGCAGCGTCTTGTGCGCTCCGCTTCGGCCCCATGGCCAGAGACTTTCGCCCAAAGCCGTCGGCCCAGGAAAAAATAACCATCCTTCCTTATAGTGAGATGCCACTCCCTCCTCCACGTATCCGGGCGCCTGTCCGGGTGACATCGGTGTGTAGCGCACGCCGTACACCGCGTAAGGTCGGTAACTATACCCCGAATAATCTCCTTGCCCGCATCCCACCAGAATGCAAGGCATCAACAAAACAAAGACCCAACGAGGCATCGCACGCAATCTTCCTGATCCCGCCCCGAAAAAGCAACAGCGAGATCGAAGAAACAAGAGTCGGTATTCAATCTGCCTGCATCGGCGGGCTGGAAATCGTCTCGAGGGCCGGGCAAGTTGACTTTGAGAGGCCGATGGCTAGGCTTCGCTTCGTGCAATCCATCGTCTTCAACTCCGTTTTCAAGGTCCGCAAGCGCGGACTCCGAGTGGCTGGCGGATTGCTGCCGGCGTAAGAGACCGCGCCTGTTCTGCACAGCCTCGTTCCGCCCGTTGAGTCTTTTCGCATTCCCGTGCCTCTCTTTGCCCAATCGCTTTTCGAAAACCGCCGCACGCTCGCGTTGGCCTCGCCGATAATCGCTGGCTACGTCGGACAGATGCTTATGGGATGGGCGGACACGATCATGGTCGGCCGCGTGGGCGTTGTTCCATTGGCTGCCTGCGCGTTCGCAAACACAGTGCTTGCCGTGCCGTTGGTTTTCGGTTTCGCGGTGCTCTCTTCTGTGAGCGTGCGCGTGTCCCTCGCGTTCGGCGGCGGTAGCGGCCGAATGTCCGGCGAGCCGTTGCGGGCCGGCCTGGTGGTGGGCGGCATCCTGGGCATCTTCGTGGCGGGCTCGATCCATGCTGCGCTTCCGCTCTTGCCATGGCTGGGCCAGGGACCGGAGATCAACGCGGCATGCAAAAATTTTCTTGTCCTGTGCGCATGGTCAGCTGTTCCGATTTTTGTGACAACTGCCACGAAGAATTTCTGCGAGGCGCTATCGCGCCCATGGGTTCCGTTCTGGATCATGATTGCCGGTGTGCTGCTCAATGTTGGCCTCAACTGGATTTTGATTTACGGAAACCTCGGCGTGACCGCGATGGGTCTCGACGGTGCTGGGGTGGCAACGCTGCTGGCGCGCACCGCTGTAGCCGCAGCGATCATCGTTTACATGCTTCTCGCTCCTGCGCTGAAGGAAAACCTGCCCGTAGTTTGGCTGGCAACCGGTCTGGTCGCGGAAATCCGCCGCCTGCTTGTAATCGGTCTTCCCTCGGGCGGCATGCACCTTGCGGAGATCAGCGGATTTGCCTTCGGATCATTGATGATGGGTTGGCTGGGGGCGGAAGCGCTCGCCGCGCATCAGATCGCGATCACCTGCGCGGCCACGACATTTATGATCCCGCTTGGCCTTTCACAGGCGGTCAGCGTTCGAATCGGACAAGCTCGGGGAGCAGGAGAGGAAAGACGCTATCTCCCGATCGCTTTGGGAGCCTTGGGAATGGCTGTGTTGATCATGGCGATTTTCGCCGTCACTTTCATTGGCGCCGGCGCCACGATCTCGGCATGGTTCGTCGTGAATGCGGCCGTCACCACACTAGCAACGCAACTCTTGCTCATTGCGGGATTCTTCCAGATTTTCGATGGCATCCAGATCACATCCTCCGGCGCATTGAGAGGCTTTGAGGACACGCGCGTCCCGATGTTCATCGGCGTGCTTTCCTACTGGCTTGTTGCGCTGCCGGTCTCGTACCTCTCTGCATTCAAACTTGGGTTCGGCCCGCGAGGCATTTGGTTTGGCTTTGTAGCAGGCCTGGCGCTCGCCGCAGTGGCTCTTGTCGGACGCCTTCTTCTGCGTGTGAAGCATGCATAAATTCCTTTCGACAGACAACCAACTCATCCATTGTACGGCGATTTAGATCCGGCTAGCAGCCTGTCGGAATTCAATGAAGCCAGAATTTGAATCAATGAAAAATCTCCGACAATATCAACACGCCCCTTTCAATACGGGGGCTGCCAGAGTGGCGTTCCCTACCGTTGAGATTACCGGATTCGGCTGTGTAAGTCCTTTGGGGATTGGATTGAGGTCAACTGCGGAAAACCTGCGTCATTCACGAGACGGGATAACGGCTGTGCGGCTATTTCCGGTTTCGACGTGTCACGCAAAGACCGCGGGGCAGATCGACGAAAGCCTTCGCGACACCGCGATTGCGATCGCTGCGCGATCAAAGCGATGGACGCGCGCCGCACAGATGATTCTCGCCGCGTTGGCCGAGGCTCTCGCGGCCAGACCGGACTTCGTTCCTGATTGTGTTGTAATGGGCACGACCAGTGGAGAAATGCTGCTTGGCGAAGAATTCTACCGGGCGCTGGCGTCGGGTTCGCCCGCATGGTCAGCGACCCGAAGGGTCCGCGCCTACGTGCCACACGAGCCCGTAATGCAGGCGATGTCGGTTTTCCATTTCGACTCTCCCATCCGCATCGTCTCGAACGCCTGCGCCTCGGGAACGAATGCCTTGGGTCTTGCCTGTCAGATGATCCGCGCCGGCGCGGCTCGCCGTGTGTTGGCAGGAGGATACGATGCCTTGTCGGAGCTGGTGTTTGCTGGCTTCGATTGTCTGCGCGCTTCAACGACTGAAAAATGCCGTCCCTTCGATGCCGACCGTACTGGTCTATCGCTTGGAGAGGGCGCCGCGGTCTTCTGCCTGGAAAAGGGTAATTCGGGTCTCTGCGTCACCGGCTACGGAAGTTGCGCGGATACCCATCATCTCACACAACCTCATCCCTCCGGCTGCGGACCGTTGAATGCCATGAAACGCGCGTTGGATACTGCGGGCGCCGAACCCGCGAGCGTGGACTATATAAACGCGCACGGAACTGGCACACCGCTGAACGATGCGAGCGAAGCCCGTGCCATCCTTGAGCTGTGTCCCAACGCCCCCGTTAGCAGCACCAAGAGCATGACGGGTCATGCTCTTGGCGCCGCCGGAGCAATCGAAGCCGCATTTTGCTGCTTGGCACTCCGAGAAGAATTCCTTCCCGCAAACATCAACTTTACAAAGTCAGAATTTCCGCTGGACATCGTCGCCAACAAGATCCGTACGATCAAAGCACGTCGGATGATCTCAAATTCCTTCGGCTTCGGAGGGGCGAACGCCGCAGTGCTGCTCGAACGCCGTTCATGATGACCGCAAGCATTGCCGGCATGGGTTGGGTCAATCCGCTCGGACGCGATCTCGAGTCCGTTTGGAAGGCGATCCGTAAAAATGAGCGCCCGGATATCGGTCGGCTCGAGAACCCCATTTCCAAAAGAGCTGTGCCTGTTCTGCGCGTGCCGGAGAATCTCGTGCGCGATGCGGCATCACTGCCCCGATTGCGCCGTTCCAGCATCATCTCGCACTTTGCGGTCGCCGCTGCGACAGATGCCGCCGCGTCCGCGGGAATGACCCCGGAAAAGCTGGCGCGAACGGCTCTGATCGTTGCCGCCTCAGATGGCGGAGTTATATACACGAGGCGCTTTTACGCCGATCTGGTCGAGCGCGGAGAGGGATCGGGCAGTCCGCTGCTTTTCCCGGAGACCGTCTACAACGCCCCCGCGAGTCACATTGCGGCCCGCCTGGGACTTCGGGGCGAAGTCCTTACCCTCGTCGGCGACGCCGCAGCCGGCTTGGCCGCGATCCGGACGGGCTGCGAACTGCTCGCGGCCGGCGAAGCGGATTTTTGTCTGGTTACCGCCGCCCAGGAGATCGACTGGATAACTTGCGAGGCGTATGTTCGATGGGGGTTGATCGGGGATGGCTCCAGCCAAGCATCTGTGTTTTCGGAAGGGGCCGCGGCGATTGTCCTGGCTCGCGAGTCGGATAATTGCTGGGTGTCCGCAACACATCCCGGCTATTCTTGCCGGACCGAAAAAGAAACTGAAGAACGGCTCGACGCTGTGATCAAAGAGCTCTTGGCGGACTCACCCGTTGCCCTTTCCGTTTCGTGCGCTTCCGGAACGCGCCTGGATTTCGCCGAGAAGCATTGTTTGGAAAGACTCCTTCCGACCGCAAAGGTTCTCACTCCGAAATCGGTGCTTGGCGAATCGCTCGCTTGCTCGACAATGCAACAGGTCATTACAGGCGTCCTGGCGCTCCGCGAATCCGGCGGCGGTGACGCTCTGGTGACTACGATCGGCTGTAACAGGCAAGTATCGGGACTGATCTTGACACACGGCGGGCACCGTGGCTAACGCAAAACAGCTAATGAATCCTGAAATCATCTCTTACCGCGGCTGGGACAACACCCTGCGCCTCGCGAACGACGATATCGAACTCCTCGTTACAACGGACGTCGGCCCGCGCATTCTCGTTTACAAGACCCCACTCGGCGAGAACGTCCTGAAAACATTTGACGAGCAACTCGGTTCATCCGGAGAGGAAGACTGGCGCATTCGGGGTGGACACCGGCTTTGGCTCGCGCCGGAAGACGCCGTGCTCAGTTACCATCTCGATAATAGCCGGGCGGTCTGGCGTTACGATACTTTCTCGGGAGAAGTGGTAGTCGAAAGCGTTCAGGAAAGGCCGCAACGCATTCGCAAGACGCTCGGGATCCTTTCTGCCGCGCAGGGATCCCGTGTTTCCCTGCGCCACACCGTCTCAAACGAAGGCGACCAACCCGTCATGCTGGCTGTGTGGGCACTCACGGTGATGCAGCCGCAAGGCCTTGAAATCATCCCGCAGCCCCCTCTTGGTGAACATCCGCGTGATTTGCTGCCAAACCGCGGCATTGTTCTTTGGGCCTACACCGATATGTCAGATCTCAGGCTGACCATTAGTACGAAGTTCTGGCTCCTCCGGCAGGCCGCCGACTACCCGCCGATCAAGATCGGTCTGGCCCATCGCGAGAGATGGATCGCCTATGTCTTGAGCGACACGTTGTTTATAAAGACCTTCGATTACGATCCCACCGCAGCGTATCCCGATGGTGGCTGCAATTTCGAGACGTTCGCAAATTCCGAAATGCTGGAAATTGAATCTCTCGGTCCTCTCGTCACCTTGCGGCCAGGCGAATCCGCGAACCACCACGAAACCTGGCATCTCTTCCCGCTGACCGAACACTTCGAGATCGAATCGGAAGAAGCCCTAGCCGAATGGATCGCTCCGTTCCTGGAAAAGGCGGGCATCCCGTGAGGCTGCGCGTTCTTGCTCTTGCGCTCAGCGTAATCGTTCTGGCAGGGTGCGAAAGCATCGACACGGGCGCGGCCTCGCGCGCCGCGATGAACGAGGCCATCCGGCGCGAGCCGGCCGGGAATTATTTCATCGGACGCCGCATGTATAAGGTGGAGTACAAGGTTTGGGGCTGGGTGCGCGAACCGGGCAAACCCTGGAGGACGGCAAAGCTTGTCATGCTGAACGAACAACGCGTGCTGGCTCCGGATCGCAAACAGAACAAACTTGGATCAGATAACAATTACGAATACCGGCTTACCGGCTATTTCTCCGGCGAGACCGTTTATGAACCGGCAAGCAACGGCTTCTATCCTGAGTTTATCTTCCTTGGTGCCGAGGTGAAATCAACCAATCCTCCGAACATTTACCAGCAGGAGCGGCAAAAAAATGCAAAAGTCCGCATCCTTCAGCCGCCGCTCTAGCGTATGTGAAGCTGTGCAATTTTGAAACCCGCGATTGACGACGACTGACACAGATGGAGAGAAGGACCGGAGACTTTCGCACGAACAGGAGTCTCGCGCCCGGCGAAAGCTCTGCTGTTGAGCGAGGGTGAATCATCGGCTCACCGGGAGGTTCGCCCTCCCAATTGGCTAGAGCGCATGAACACGATTGTTTCCATCCGCCAACTCTCCAAGATTTACGGTGCGGGAGAAACAGAAGTGCGCGCCTTGGACGACGTCAGTCTGGACATTGAATTCGGAGAGTTTCTCGCGCTGATGGGGCCGTCCGGATCCGGCAAGTCCACTCTGCTTCACATTATTGCGGGTATTGATCGACCCACCGATGGCGAGTGCCATGTGCAGGGAGTCGATGTCGCAAGACTCAACGAGTCGCAACTTGCCGACTGGCGAAATCAAAACGTCGGATTCATCTTCCAGACATTTAATCTCATCCCCGTCCTGACTGCCGCGGAAAATGTCGAACTTCCGCTGCTATTAACGGCCGTTCCTCCGCCGCGGCGCAGGGAGATGGTCGCAACCGCGCTCGATCTCGTTGGTCTTTCGGATCGGGCGCGCCATCTGCCCAGGCAATTGTCCGGCGGCCAGGAGCAACGCGTTGCCATCGCCCGCGCCATCGTCACCGACCCCAACCTCATCGTCGCTGACGAGCCTACCGGCAATCTCGACGCCCATTCCGCGGAATCCGTCCTCGAGATCCTGCGCGCGTTGAGCTGTGAAGTGGGAAAAACCGTGATCATGGTCACGCATGACCCGCGCGCCGCAAGCCGGGGAACGCGCTCGCTACATTTGGAAAAAGGACGCCTCTTGCCGGAGAAAGAAGACAGCCGTCCCGCCTCGTAATGTCCCTCGGCGGCTTCATCCTAAGGAATGCCCTGCGCAACAAGCGGCGGTCGTTTCTGACCGCAGGCAGCGTTGCGGTGAGCTTGTTCCTGTTTGTGACATTGCAAGTGGCCATCAGGGAGATGACGATTCCTCCCGAGGATGTGGGCGCCTCGCTGCGAATCGCCGTCCGTAACAAGATTTCCCTGGCCAATCCTCTGCCGGCTCGGCAACTCTCGCACCATCTTGCGCATGCCCGGCGTTGCAGCCGTGACACCGTTCACCTTTTTCGGCGGGAAATTCAAGGATGACGACAGCCTTGGCTTTGCGCAATTCGCGGTGGATCCGGAAAAGTTTTTGCAACTCTTCGGTGAGGCAAAGATTCCTGCCGATCAACTCGAAGAGTGGAAGCACACGCGGGACTCCTGCATCGTTGGCAAGGACACCGCGAAGCGCTACGGTCTGAAAGTAGGCGACCGGGTCACCCTTGTCGGAACGATCTATCCCGTTGACCTCGAGTTGAAGATTGCCGGGATCTATGAAGGCACGATCGACGACACAAACATGTGGTTTCACCACAAGTACTTCGACGAAGCCATGAACAACTGGGGCCAGGTGGGAATGTGGTGGCTGAGGGCCGAGAACGCCGAGGTGGTACCCGATCTTCTCCGCCGCATCAACGCGGCCTTCGCGAGCACATCCGCCGAGGTGCGCGCCGAGACCGAGCGCGCCTTCCAGATGAGCTTTGTCTCGATGTGGGGGAACATCGGCCTGCTGATCAACTCAATTTGCACCGTGGTCGTTTTCACCCTGGCGCTCGTGACGGCAAGCACGATGAGCATGGCCATTCGGGAGCGCTTCCGCGAGCTCGCCGTCTTGAAAGCTCTCGGCTTCCGCCGCCGGCAACTCGTCGCCTGCATCCTTGCGGAAAGCTTTGGCCTTTCATTCGCCGGAGCGCTGGCCGGTGTGGGCGGCGCCGCGATCCTCTTCAGCTCAGGGAAATTCAGCTTCTTTCCCGTTTTCGAACTCACCCCGCGGATCGCCGGCTTCGCCTTCCTGATTGGCGGTTTGCTTGGAGTCATCTCCATGCTCGCCCCCGCATGGTCCGTCTCACGAATGAGCGTCGTCGAAGGACTCAAGACCCTGGACTAGGAGATTGTCGGACTTGACTCCCATGAAACTTCCTCTGACGTATAATGTCCGCAGCGTCTTCGTCCGCTGGCGCTCAACGCTTGCCACCGTGCTCTGCACGGCCCTTGTCGTGGCCGTCTATGTTGTCATTCAGTCGCTCGCGGTTGGTTTGGAAAAATCCAGCGGCAACACCGGTGACCCGCGAAATTTGCTCGTGATACGGCGCGGGGCTACGGCGGAATCGGCCAGCCAGATCACTCCCGAGCAATACCGCATCATCCGCTATTTGGAGGGCATCGAACGCGACGCGTCCGGCGTGCCGCTGGCCTCGAGCGATCTAAGCCTCGTCATCAACGTGCCGCGAGCGAGAGGCGGCGAAGCGAACGCGATTGTCCGCGGCGTCTCGCCGCTCGGAGCGAAACTGCGCCCGCAAGTCCGTCTGACGAAGGGCCGCTGGTTCACTCCCGGAAAACGCGAAGTCATCGTGAGTGAACGTCTTGCCGCCCGCCTCGCCGAAATGCAGATCGGAGAGTCATTCAAGACGGGACCTGCGACCCTTACCGTCGTTGGCCATTTTGACGGGAATCGGAGCGCGTTCGATTCGGAAATCTGGATGGACGCAAACGAAGCGCGTTCCATTTTTGACCGGGAAAACTACTCCAGCGTGTTGCTCCGGCCGGAGAGCGACGCTGCTCGCGAAGAGATCATCCGCAAATTGGACAGTGACAAGCGCTTCAAGCTTCGTGCTCTGCCGGAGGTGGACTACTATCTGGAGCAGACCGGCGCGGTGAAGCTCATCAAGATCCTCGGCAGCTTCCTCGCGACCACGATGTCCGTCGGCGCAGTCTTTGCAGCGATGAACACAATGTATGCGGCGGTCGGAGCTCGAACGCGGGAAATCGGCACACTCCGCGTGCTCGGATACCGAAGGAAGAGCATCCTCGCCGGCTTTCTCATCGAGGGGGCCTTCCTCGCGCTCCTCGGCGGCGTGCTCGGCTGCGCGTTTTCTTTTGTCTTCAACGGCTGGAGCGTAGGAACGCTTAGTTTCGAGACATTCAGCGAATCGGTCTTCGATTTTCGCATTACACCCACGCTCGTCGCACAGGGGCTGGCGTTCTCTGTGGTGGTCGGCTTGGTTGGAAGCTTGTTGCCAGCCATCCGCGCCGCCAGGCTTCCTGTAATCTCCGCGCTAAAAGCAATGTGACAAATAACTGAAGCGGATGAAAATTCGCTCCCTTCCACCACATGAAACGCGACGATCTTGAGAAACTGCGCATTCCGCAAAGCCAGCGATCTTCCGCGGCGTTTACACCGCTCTAATCTACGCTGCGGTTGCCGTTGTCCTGCTGATCGCCGCCTGGTTTGCGTGGCCGCGCACCTCAGACTCTAAGCGCTTGGTCGCTCAGACCAAGCCTCATCAAGCTGACGCAGCCTCTCCCGCACCGTCTTCCCGCTCCGTCGACGCCGGCGCCGGGCGACACGTTGCTCACCACGAGCGGATATATTATCAATCGCGAACGGATCGAACTGAGCCCGCGTTTCGTGGGAACCGTCCGATGGATCGGCGTGAAGAAAGGAGACCCGGTGAAGAAGGGTCAGGTCGTGGTTCTTCTCGATGATTCCGAGCAACGCGCGCGGCTGAGTGAAGCGGAAGGCCGGCTTGCCCGCGCCCAGGCTTCCGTGACGATCGCGAAAACCCGCTTCAATCGCTTCAAAACATTGCGCGAACAGCGCGTGGAGTCCGAACAGCAACTCGACGACGCTCTCGCCGAACTCAACGCCGCCGAAGCCGGTCTGCGAGAGGCTCGAGGCTTGTTGGACTTTGCGAGATGGCAATTGGAATGGACGATCATTCGCTCACCCATCGACGGTGTCGTCCTCGAAAAGCTGGCCGACGAAAACGAATTGGTATCACCACAAAGCTTTGGAGGCGACAAGGGTCCCAGTACGGCGCTACTTGCGGTGGCGGACCCCAAAGACCTTCAAGTTGAGGTCGATCTCAACGAGGCCGACCTCTCGAAAGTATCGCTCGCGCAGCCCTGCCGCATCACGCCAGAGGCTTATCCCGAGCATATCTACGACGGTTACGTCGCTGAAATCGCCCCGGAAGCAAACCGTCAAAAGGGCACCCTGCAAGTCAAAGTGCAAGTGAAAAATCCCGATCGCTATCTCGTCCCGGAACTCAGCGCGAAAGTAGATTTTCTGGCCGTTTATCCTGCGGGGTCGCCTTCATCTGCGGGGTTGGAAGAGGTACAGGCCGGTCACTGAGCTTTGGCAACTGCTGCTCAGGTGGCGTGGCTTTAGGATCGTAAGGCACTCCTCCCACGACAATCACCGAGGCGTCCGGTTTTCTGACGAGGTAGGGCCGGGAATCATAAACTTGATAGGCCTGTTGTTTAATCACTTTACCATTGACGTCAAAGTGCGAATAAAGAAAGGCCTTGGGCGCGGTGTTCTGAAGGATGTGAATTTGATTTCCTCCGTCGATTTCGATGTCGGGACTTCCAAACGTGATGAAACGCCCGAGTTGGGTCGTGCAATAGATAATTCCCGCCTCCTTATCTTCGACCCGAAGGTAAAGCATGGTGGTGCGAGGCAAACGATGCGCAAGGATCGAAAATGTTCGTGTCTTTCCCTCGCCCGCGCCCTCCGGGACGCCAACAGTCTGCTGCCAGAGCTGGCGGCCCTCAGTGATTTCCACGTTCAGTTGAGGCGAGACGAAATACCTTCCGATCTGGGCCGAATAAATCGCGGCTCTCACGCGATACGTTCCGAACTCGCTTAACGGGTACAGTGGAGTGAGGTTAATGAGGCGCGTCAGCCGTTGACCCGGCTCGATCTCGACGGGTTGATTGCGGTAGTTGGGATCGATCGGCGGCAGCGGGCGGCCATCCACCGTCTCGATCTGAAAACCAAACCACTTTTCGCGCGGGGTGTCTGCAAGACTGAGCGTGCCTCCGCTGAGATTGGTGATGGTCACCGCGCAGATAAGCGGCTCGTAAAGCATGTAAAGCGATCGCTTGAAGGCAACATCCACCTGCACCTGGGCGCGGCTGGATGCCGCCAGCGCGAGAAAGAGGAGAACCGCAAGCCCAAAAAAGATCGAGGCAGCGCGTTGCTCGTGTCCAATGCCTAAGTTTGCGAGGGAGAGCGGGCGCGTGTCGCTCCAGCGTTTCCTGTCATTTCGCCGCCTTATCCGGTTGAACATCCGATGCTGTCCTGAAGCCCAGCGCGTCATCGGCTTGGAGATCTGTCAGGAGAAGAACGCGGCGAGTAATGCTGTGGTCGGGATTTTTCCAGTTCCCACCACGAATGACCGGTACTTTCTGACGCGACATCCGAGGATCCGTGTCGAGCGACGCCGTCCATTCCGAAACGTTTCCCGCCGTGTCCATCACGCCAAAAGGGCTCCTGTCCCCCTTCTTGGCATCCACGGGCGACCAGCGTTTGTAACCGTCCTGTTCACCGCCTTTCTTTGGATCGGGATCAAAATCGCTGCCGCTGTTCACCTTGGTCCCGTCAGGTTCGTTTCCCCACGGGTATTTGAAGCCCTGGGTTCCGCGTGCGGCCTTTTCCCATTCCTGTTCGGTGGGCAGCCTCCGACCTTTCCATTTCGCGTAGGCAAAGGCATCAAACCAATCCACCCCAAAGACCGGACAATTCACATCAAGCGGAGCGTCGCGATACCTTCCCCATCGCTTTGCCCGGACGTAGTAGCCCTGCATCGGACCAGTCGCCAGATTTTGATCCGCCCATCGCGGCAGGCACATGCGACTTGCCCTTGGGTTGCCCGGGATGATCGAATTTTGCGGCCTCACCGGGATGCTGCTCCAAGTATTCCAGAAACTCGGCGTATTGGCCGATGGTCACCTCGTACTCGTCGATAAAGAATGTTGGCAGACTAAGTTTTTGTCCGTCCTGATAAATAAATTCGCCGGCCGGGGATCTCAATCATGCGATTGAAAGTGCGAACGTCGCCGCCCTTCGGCCGAAAGAGAAACCACCAAAGGGAACCAAGGGCCAGGCCGAACAGACACAGCGAAACAGCGGAACTGATGAGCATGCTTCTTCGCTGCCGCTGTCTTGCCGCCTCAACCATGCGGCTGGTCGCGCGCTCCTGCGCATCAAGTTTATAGGCGTCGTCGGGAGCGAAGTTTGGCTCCATCGCGGTGAGCTTTTGCGAAAGCGCGCTCCAGTCCGGAAATGCATCTGTATCTCCGGAGGCCAGAGATCTCGCGAACTTGCGGACGTCGAGCGTCTGCGAGGTTTCGGAAACCACCCCTGCGATAATCCTGCCCAGTTCCTGCATTTCTTCAACAACACCGAATCTCTTAGTGACTTCATGCGCAGCGATGTTGGCTATCCGAGGCCGATTGTTCGGACCGATAAGGACGGAGTTTTCGGAGAGGAGATTGTGCGTGATATTCTCGCGCGAAAAGTAAGCCAGCACCTCAGCCGCGACCTTCATCGCTTGGAGCGCCGTCCGCTCATCCAAGGAAACTCCCGCCTCGCGCAACCATTGCATAGAACGGCAGGGAACGAATTCGCAGGAGTAAAAATAAACGCCATTGCTCTCGCCGGCCTCATAAACGGCAAAAATATAAGGATGCCGGACGTTGGCCTTGACGCTGGCATTGGAAAGGAATCTCGCAATCTCCAAGGGGTCCTGCGCGAGCTTCCGATCAAGCGTATAAAGCCGAACCTGTCGGCCCATACTTGCTTGCACGGCCCGATAAACCGGACCTTGGGCGCCTTGCTCGATTCTGGCCTCAATGTAATAGTTCCCCACATCGCTTCCAACGAGGTCATCAGGCGGCAATTCCATCTCGGATCCACCCGGCGCCTTGGCAATCGAAGACGGAGTCTTCGGACTTGCAGCCGCAAGCTTGGCCGCCGGTCGCGCAACCGCCGTGGGTCTTGGCCTCGCCGGCCCGGCAGCAGAGACCACTTTGTGAGCACTTGGCGATGCGACAGCTCTCGGAGAGGCAGCGATCACTCGAGGAGTGGCCGGACCGGTACTCCTTGCCGCCGCTGCAACGGGAGCGTTAGGCGGACTCACAAACGGTTTGGGCGCACTTCGGCTGAAAAAGGCCGCGAATGGCGTCGTCCAGCGCTTCTCCAGTCACTGGCTTTGGAAGAAAGTGACATCCCTCCATGCGCGCCGAATGCCCGGAAAGATCATAGGCGGAAATAAAGATTGTCCGCATTTTCGGCAAATGCGGCTGAATGGTCTCTCGAAGCGTAAATCCGTCAGCGGGTTCGATCGCGACATCACAGACGAGCACATCGACGCGTCCGTTCCGGTTGATCCACTCGACCGCTTCATCGCTGGTGGTGGCTACCCCGAGAGCTCCCCAGCCATTTTCCTCAAGCCATCCGGCGAGCCCGGCGGCAAGACCGGGCTCGTCATCGACAATCAAAATATTCATTCTCCGCCTTCCTTGAGATAGAGCTGGAGCGGAAAATCTTTTGCAAGGCTCGCAGGATCCGCACGGAAGTCCTGCAACTCACTATTGTAATATACGCCTACTATGTAACCGAAGTATTTCCTTCCTGGAGCCCCGTTTTCCGCGGCGCTGCCGGAGACTGTCGGGTAGCACATATTGCACCTCGAGCAACTCCGGTTCGTTCGCGGTCCAGTCCACCGGCGGACTGAGCCATTGCGAGATGACCTTTGACTCCGTAAGAATCACCTCCCCGTCCTCGTTCTGTTCGTAAAAATACACGTGAATCTTGACATCCTGCACGTTTATGGATGACGCGGGACGTGACTTTACGGCCAAGCGAAGGGATTTGGTTCCTGGTTTCCCGTCCCGCAGGCGGTCATCGACGATTCCGAGACTGGCTCCAGGTTGCAATCCGATGTCATCCCGAATGTCCGCACCGGCGGAGTCCGGAGGCGCTGGGGCGACATCCTTTGGCGCATCCTCCTTTGGGGCGAGAGTTTGCGCAAGCGCTTCGAGCTTCGCTTGCGCCTGGCTGCTAATCTCCGGAGGAAGTCCCGGATACTTCATGATCTCTTCGAGAACCACGATTGCTTCTGCCGGTTGATCGAGGCGTTCGAGAACCAGCGCCTTACGCAAGAGGACGCTGGGGTCGCCGGGCAATAGCTTTCCTAATTCCTCCAATGTCTTTAGAGCCGCTTCAAAATCCCCAACACGATAGCTTCGATCCGCGTCGGCGAGCAGCTTTTGCGCCTTTCGCACTTCCGCCGAAGGAGCGGGTGGCTGCTGCGTTTGCTGGCCGGGCGTAGGTGCGGCTTCCTGCAAAGTCGCCTGCGGCTCCGTCGTCGTGGCGACCTGCTGTCGCACTAGCGGGATATAGTGCCAGGCCACCGCAAGCAACTGGATGATCGCAAAAGTCCCAAGCAGACCGATTGCAACGACAAACGTGGTGCCTATCGGCTGCTTGGGAATCGGAGGATGTATTGTGGCCTTTGACACAAAACCTAACGTTAGCAAAGCGCAGTCAAAAGGAAAGTCCGATGCTCTATCTGGTCGGCTCGGCGGCGAGGACCGTTTGAAGGCTCAATTCCTTCCCTGCTCGCCTCACCCGCATGGCAACCTTCTGCCCGATGTTCGTTTCCGCCACACGATTCCTCAAATCGATGAGATCGCGAATGGGTTTCCCGTTGAACTCGATGATCACATCGCCGGATTTCACGCCGCCAGTTTCCGCGGGCGATCCTTCATAAGTCAGCATAACCAGCACGCCCAATGCATCCGGGAGGCCGAGTTGTTGGGCCAGCTGGGGAGTCAATGAACGCATGTAGGCGCCGAACCATGGCCGAATGAAGCGTCCATGATCCCGAATGCTTTCGAAAACGCGCCGCACGGTATTTGAGGGAATCGCAAAGCCGATCCCCTGCCCTTGCGGCGAAATCGAGTTATTGATCCCAATGATCTCGCCTTCCAAATTGACCAGCGGCCCTCCCGAGTTGCCGGGGTTTACGGCGGCGTCCGTTTGAAAGAACTCATTAGCCGCTTCGCTCAATGCCCGTCGACCCTTGGCACTGATGATGCCTTGCGTGACGGTTTCCTGCAGACCTAGCGGGTTGCCGACCGCGAACACCATCTGGCCCACATTTACCTTGTCCGAGTTTCCAAACGGCAACGGCTGAAGACCCTCGGCTTCGATCTTCAATAAAGCGATGTCGGACGGACTGTCTGCTCCGACAAATTTCGCGGGCAAGGTGCGCCCGTCTGCGAGCTGAACTTGAACTGCGCTGGCATTGTTCACGACGTGAAGATTGGTCACGATGTGCCCATTATCGGATACGATCACACCCGATCCGCTCGGGCGGGCACCCGCTTCGTTTCCTCCAAAGAGCAAACGCAGCATTTGAAGCCGAGGATCCACAGTATCCACCGGAATCGCTTCAATACTCACGACCGAGGGCAGCACTTGGTTGACGAGCGTGGTGAATTCCCGGTCGAGTGCAGTCAAAAGGGACCGATGACTCGGAGCAAGGGGACCAGTGGCTTCAGCTACCGGCTTCGACCGCGTATTCTTCCAAACATAAAGCCCACCGACGGCCGCAGCAGCTATCACCACAAAGAGAACAAACCGCAATAAGCTTTTCATGAACTCGCGACCAACATGAACTCGAGAATAGTCATCCGGCGCGAGCCTACCCGAAGTTCCCTCGGCGTGCACCGTCAATTGCGGCAGAGTACCCACTGGGAGGCCGCCCTTGCTTTCTCTTGGATTCTCGCCCGTTATTCGGCTATTTGCTTTCATGTCACCGACGCCTTTCCAGAAGAAAATATTCTGGGCGGCTGTTACGGCAGTCTCGTTTGTAGCGATGGGAGCTGTGGCAACGCTCCTTGGGTGGCTCATCGTCGGCGGGATTTCGTATCTTCAACCCGTGTTGATTCCGGTCGCCATTGCGGCCATCCTGGCCTATCTACTCGAGCCTCTCGTCGAGTGGCTGGAAAATCGTCGCCTGTCTCGCACCATGTCGGTGATTGCGGTCTTCAGCGTCTCGGTAGCAATCGTCGCGGGAATCCTCATCTACATCATCCCCGCTGTGGGAAACCAGGGGCAGCAATTCGCGACGCACATGCCGGAATACACCGCGCGTGCCCAGAGGCTCTTCAACAACACGATCGAGAACGCGAAGCGACTGAGTGAACTGCCCATTTTCCAAAGGCCTGAAGATCCTGTGGCCCGCCCAAGTGTTTTCAGCGGCTATATCGCCACAGCTATCGACGAAGGCGTCGCCTGGCTGCAAAAAAAACTTCCCGACATCGCCGTGGCCGCGGGGGAGTTCCTTCGAAAGAGCGTCGGTGGATTTCTTGGCGTTTTCGGGTTTCTGCTCAGCCTTATCCTGGTTCCCATTTTTCTATTCTTCTTTCTCAAGGAGGGCCACTCCATCTCCGAGAACTGGAGCAACTATCTTCCTTTGCGGGCTTCTCCGCTCAAGAGCGAGATCGTTTCTCTTCTGAACGAAATCAATAATTACCTCATAAATTTTTTCCGAGGCCAGCTCCTCGTGAGTCTGATCGACGGTTTTCTCATCGGGTTCTGCCTTCTCGTGTTCGTGCGGCTCGAGTTCTCCTTACTCATCGGATTGATGGTCGGCCTTCTCGGACTCATTCCCTATCTCGGCATGATGATCTGTTGGATTCCCGCAGTGATCATCGCCGCCGCTCAGTTTGGTGACTGGTGGCATCCCTTGCTGGTTACCATCATCTTCATTGTGGCCAATAACATCGACGGGATGATCATCGCACCGAAAATCGTCGGTGAATCCGTCGGCCTGCACCCGCTCACCGTGATTATTTCCGTTCTTGCCTGGAGCTTGATTCTCGGCGGTCTCCTGGGAGCGCTGCTCGCTGTCCCGCTCACCGCCACGTTGAAGGTCCTGCTCAAACGTTACTTTTGGGATCGACCACCAGAAGGCAGCGAGACGCGCACGCTACCGGCCGGACCGTGATGCTTTCGCTGAGGAATCGGGCTCATGACATTCGCCGGGGACAAGATCAAGCCGACGGGATTGCAGCCAGCGCACTCCAAACATGTCAAGAGTCGCGCGGAGGGCACGGTTGCCCAGGCCATATTTGCTAACCCCAAATTGGCGAGCCCGGTGGTTGACCGGGATCTCCACGATTGAGAAGCCGGCGTTCTTGACCAACGCGGGAATGAAACGGTGCACCCCCTTGAAAGGCACGAGGGCATGCACGCAGACGCGGCGCATGGCCTTCAAGGTGCAACCCGTGTCGCGCACGCCATCGCCCACAAAGCGGCTGCGCACGAAATTCGCGATGCGGCTGCTAAGTCTCTTGAGCAGTGTATCCCTTCGAAGCACACGATAACCGCAGACGAGATCGGCGCCGCGCTCGATTTCGGCAAGAAGCTTGGGAATGTCCCGCGGATCGTTTTGCAGATCGCCGTCAAGAAGCACGACATACTCCCCCCTTGCCGCGCGCATCCCAACAAGCATTGCCGCGCTCTGGCCGGCATTCTTCTTGAACTGAAACACTCTTACATTCGGACCGCGCTCGATGCGCAGAATCGTGTCGTCTGTTGAACCATCATCCACAAGGATCAGCTCATAATTTCGTCCCTTCAGGGCAACGGAGATCTCCTTTTGCAGAATCGCCAAGCTATCGGCCTCGTTGAAAAGCGGAACAACAACCGAAAAGTCCGGATTATTCACAGGGGCAGCGTTTGGTAAATCAGACACAGATAGATGTAAAGCGGACGAGCATCGTCTCCCGCGCCCGGAAGCTCACGGTAGGGAATCACTGCGTCAAAGGCGGCTTTGATCGACTGTGGTAAATCGCCGGCACGTTCGCGGGTGATATAAATAGCGCTGCGGCCAAGAAAGGCGTTTTCCGCCTGCTGCTCGGTGAAATACTCATCCGTCACTCTACCGGTTTCGGTAAAGTCCGCATAGCTCGGCCAAAGGGCGAATTGGTTTGAAATATCCTGCGACTCGCGGACATAGACAGTTGGGTGGCCGGCAGGAGAAACGAAATCGTTCCTCAAATGGTAGCCAAGCACCGACGCGAGTTCCGCATCCTCGCCGATAAGAAAGAGGTCATCCTGGCCTTCCGCGGATTTTTCGCGGAAAACGCGGCCCACCTCCAACGCTGCATGCCGCCAGCCGCGACCGGCTTGCACCGCATCGGAGATTGCGAAAAATGAAAAGATGCAGGCAAGGATGACCGCCGACCAGCGCAAGCCTGCGGCAAGACGTGGACGTGATGCAAGCAAGTCCATCGCCTTGAACAACAGCAGAGGCGCGACAAGCAGAAAATAGAGAACGCCCGAGCCGCCGCGGAGAACGAAATAAAAGCCCAGCAGAACACCAGGAAGTCCGCACCAAAATGTGAAGCGCGCCCGTGCGTCACCCTTCTGCGACTCCAAAAACGCCAGGAACCACCCGAGAACCATCGCGGGGAACACGAGCGGCGAAAAACTCCACAACAAGCTGGAAAGCGAGTGAAGAAAGCTGCTTAGGTTAAATTCCCAAAGCGTCCGAAACGTTCCGCCGGCAATGGGAATCCACTCTTGCTCGGCATTCCATGCCAGCGGAAGGGCCAGGCAAAGCGCAGGGATACCCAGCAAGATGCATATGCCGTAAAAATCCACGGCTCGGCGGCGTTTAAGATCGTAGAGCGCAATACCAACGATGCCCGGGAGAATCGCAACCGCCTCATAGGCAAACCACGAAGCTGCGCCAAAAAACAGACCCGCCCCACTCCACCAAGCCAAGTTGCCGCTCTTCGCCTGGGAAGCCCGCCATGCCGCAAGCATGCCCAACAGGACAAACGTCAAGGCCGGAAGCTCAGGTCCCACACGCAGAGCAGCAGAATTGAATACCGGAACGGCATTCAACAACAACGCAGCCCAAACCGCGCGAGTCGTCTCCGCAAGCTGCCGTACCAAGCCAAAGCAGGCGAATGTCGCGCAAAGCGCCCAAAATGGCGCAGTCAATCGCCACGCGATGTCCGATTTGCCGTCGGCACTTGCGAGGCCGGTGACAAACGCCGTGCCTCCCGGACCGTCGAAATAGGCGGGAGCAGGTCTTTGCGAGCAGAGAAAATAATACGCTTCCTGCGGCGAGGGGTCAGTCAACCACACAGCCGCCATACGGGCTATGGTCGCCGCCATCGCAAACAAGAGGAGCGTCTTCAACCCACTCACGCTGCCAGCAAACTTGGATGCTTCGCGTGCAAGAGGGGAATGCAACGCCCGCCCCAGCTACGCCACAATGCCTCAACAGCGACAACCACCAACAGGCCCAGACCTGCACCCAGCAAGCAGGAAACGACCACATCCAGCGGCCAGTGCGAACCGACATAGACCCGGCTGTAGGAAACCAGAACCGCGGGCAGGAACAACAACCAACCCCATCTTCGAAAGAAAGCTGCACACACTGCGGCTACGGCAAAGTTGTTTGCCGCGTGCGCCGAAGGAAAAGAACTCCCGCGTGGCGGCCGGATTCGAGCCACGGAATATTCCTCCTTTAACGGCATAGCCAACGCAAGAAATCGCGGCCTGGCCAAGGCCAGATCGAGCGTGCGCACGCCCTCGAGCATCTCGTGCGGTCGCGGGCGGCCCACAAAATCCTTGAGCGTACGAACAGCCACCGCGTCCGTAATTGCGATTGCCAATCCCGCCGTGAGCAGCATCACGCGCATGCGAAAGCCGCCCCAGATCGCCGCAACAAGCCCCATGGCGATCAGAAACGGCCACCAAAAATCCAAACTCGACATCACCGCCATCAACCGGTCAAGAGCCGGATGCGCCCACGAGTGATTGATGAGGAAAAGAAGCTGTTGATCCATGCGTCGCCTTGGCTAGCGTGCCCGGATGATTTTCCGTTCCGCGCAATTTCGCAAGCCGCTTGCGCTTTTGATCGCTTTCTCTTTCACGACGATTTGTCGCGCGGAACCGGACGCCGAGGCCATTCTCCGCGCTGCCCGCCTCAATCCCCTGGGCCAAAATATCTCGTTGAAGGCTCAATTGCGGACCGCTTCCGCGAACACTCCTTTTCAAATCGTGGTGGATGATGCCGTTCACTACCGCTTTGAGAATCCCGATCAGGAGCTCATCCTTGAACTTGGCGACGATTCCTCCTCGCTCTCCGAACGCCTGGGCGGCAAAACAGCGCCCGTCAGAGCCGCCCGCTTCGATGACTCCGTGCGCGGCGCCGGCATCACTTACGAAGACCTCTCCTTGAGATTTCTCTTCTGGAAAGATCCTAAGCTTCTCGGCGAAGAAACCATCCGTTCGCGCAAGGCTTGGAAAATGGAGCTGCAGGCTGCCCGTGTCTCGTCGCAGTATGGCGTCGCGCGGCTTTGGATCGACCAGGAGAGCGGAGCCCTCCTGCGCATGGAAGGCTACAACAGGGACGGCAAATTGCTTCGCCGTTTTGAAGTCATCTCCGCTCAGAAAATCGATGGCCAGTGGATGCTCAAGCAGATGCGTGTGGAAACGCTTGATCCTGAAACCAGGAAGATCCTCAACCGGACATACCTGGAAGTTCTCGGCAAAGCGGAACCTGGAAATCCTTCTCAATAGGACCAACGACTTCACGCAACGGCCGTACCTGCCGGCCTGTAGGCGCTGGAGCAAATGCTGAAAGAAATTTCTGCATTTGCTTCTAGAATCTCAGCGGCGCGACGATCGGCTGCTTCGTCGTCAGTCGCTCGACAAATCGAACCCAGGTTTCCTGACCAGCCAAAATCTCAATCTCGACTCGCAGGTAAAAAATCGGGACTTCCGGTTCAAGAATTCTGGGAATGCGAACCGCGTCCTTTTCCGTGGTGATGATGGCTGTTAGCCCGCGGCGACCGCACCGCCGGATGAAATTCTCAATTTCGCGGACGCTATAACGGTGATGGTCGATGTAAAACTTTGAAACGGAAATTTTGGCTCCCAACCCGATCAGCGCGCTCTCAAAGCTCTCCGGGATTGCGATTCCGCAGATGGAACCAATCTCCAGGCCATTCAAGAACTCGAGCGGCTTAATTTCGCCAGTCACAAAATTGCGCAGATGGCGCGGGCTGTGGGCGCATTCAATGATGTCCGCCGTGCGATTATATTTTCGGATTCGAGCGACCGGCTCGGTGTTATTTGGACCCGCGCATTTCGTCAAAAAGATGTGTGTGGCGCGACGGAGATTTCCAGGCGGCTCGCGCAACGTGCCGCGCGGCAGAAGAAATTCGTTCCCGAACGGTGCCTGGCTGTCAATGAGCGCGACTTCGATGCCGTGGCGCATGCGCACGTACTGAAAGCCGTCGTCAAGAAGCAGCGTGTCAGCCCCGAAATGCTCGATGGCGTACTGGCCGCTCGTCACACGGTCGGGGTCCACGAGCACGACGACTCCACGCAGATTGTTCGCGAGCATGAAGGGCTCGTCTCCGGCTGTTCGAGAATCCAGCAATAACGCATTCCCATCGGAAACGACCCTGGGCGCAAAAACCGACTTCTGTTTGAATGCGGCGTCCCATAGCCGCAGCAGGAGCGGGCGCGGAACGCTCTTGTAACCGCGGCTCAGAATTGCCACACGGCGTCCTCCGGCCTGCAACGCCCGGGCGAGCATTTCCACGACGGGCGTTTTTCCCGTTCCGCCCACGGTGAGGTTTCCCACGCTAATGACAAGGCAGCCGAGCCCGCGCGGGCGGAAATAGCGATTCCTATATAGCGCAAGGCGGAACTGGACAATAAGACGATAAACTACCGCCAGCCCGTTCAGGATCCAACGGAGCACGTCCGCACGCCGCCCATATCGACGTTCAAGAATAACGTCTATGGCGAACGTTTCGAGACCTTCCAGCCAGCGCCGCATGGATCAGAGGTAAATCCGCACCCCGGTGTTGTCAGCCCGTGTCGTCATGACCCGGGCGCCCGGCCGCCCGAATGCCGCGAGCATCGCCCCGGCAACACGCTCAATCTTTCCCAGCGCGAGACAGGCCACGGTGGATCCCGAACCGCTTAGCCAGCCCCCGAGTGCGCCCGCCCTTATTCCCGCGTCGATCACAGTCGAAAGGAAAGGAACCAATTTTTCGCGAAATGGCTGATGGAGGCGGTCTTCGAAGCATCCTGCAAGCTTCTCGTAATCCCTGCCCGCGAATGCTCCGGCTATTGCGCAAGCATTGGCCGCCGAGACCGCCGCGTCGCCAAGGGGCAGGCTTTTCGGAAGTACGCGACGGGCGTCCGATGTGGACACCTCGAAATCGGGGATGAGCAACGCAAAGCCCACTGCGCGGTCCACCCGATAGCGCTGAAAGTAGCCGCCCGCGCGCGCGATAGTGAAGCCGCCGAACGCCGCGGGGGCAGCGTTGTCGGGATGGCCCTCGAGCTCGGCGCACAACTCAAAGACCTCTTGACGGGTCAACGGTGAACCGGCCAGTTCGTTCAGACCATGCAGCACGCCCAGGCGCACGGTGACGCTGCTTCCGAGGCCACGCGAGCGCGGCACCTCGCCCGTGATCTTCCAACGAAAGGAAAATGGACGTCCAGCCGTGCGGCGAAAAAACGCCGCAGACGCCGCTTCCACCATGCCATCCGAATGGATAGGCGCTTCGCGCTGAATGCTAATCCAGTTGTAAATTTGAAGGGCGATCCCGAGGCAATCGAAACCCGGGCCGAGGTTGGCGGTTGAGGCAGGAACTTTTATGCGAACGACGCTCATCCTTCCTACCTTGTAGTGAGACTGGCTGCGCCGGAAAAGGACGTTGTTTGATCCGGCCAACGTTCCGGTTTCGGGCGATTCGGCGTTTGACGTTCTCCATAAAAATCCAGATAGTTTTGGGTTCCTGGCTCGCCGAGGTGAGGTGGCTGAGTGGTCGAAAGCAGAGCTTTGCTAAAGCTCCGAGCTCCAAAAGGGCTCCGAGGGTTCGAATCCCTCCCTCACCGTGATTCCCGCAATCAACCATAAATCAAAGACTTATACGGATATTTTTTGTCTCGGATCAGGAAGAGTTGTAACCATTTATTATAACACGTTCGCTGGATTACGTGGAGCTTTGCAGACATGCGATTTCGGGAGTAAGGTTGCGGCTCCAATGCCGGACAATGACCAACTTTCCCCCGAACAAAAGGAACGCCTACGGGTTTTCCGTTGGCTTCGGGCTATTCACAAACACTCGATAGCAAAACTGAAAGACGGAGGCGTTTGGAATCTCGCGGCTCGTCGGAGCATCTTGCGCATGGTTGGCGACAATTCCAACGAACTGGCAAGCGAGCCACTTCTTATCTCGATTGCAAGGGAGTTTGATCAATCTCTGGTGAATGGAAATGGTGATTTCCTTCGCGCAGTTGCTAGAGCAGACGACGCCTTGGAAAGAGACGATTTTTTCGAGAAGCTGAACATCCAGACGCAGTCTCTCTTGATCTACGAAGAGTTGTGCCAGGCGTTGGAAAAGCGTCCTACTACGCAGCAAGTTCTCAAGCGATTGAAGGAGACTCTCAAAACTCCTCCCGATAAGAGGCAGGAAGATAGAGCGATGGAAGCACTCGTTCCGCTCTGCAAACAACAGTAGAAAGTCAATTCGGCATTTTTAGTCCCTAAAAATGTCGGAAAAATTTAGGGATAATTCTGCCGAGTGGCACTGGCGGCGAGACAAGTGGAATCTCGCTTTATGAAATCAGCAGTCAACGAATCCCCACGCAGGTCTGCGCGGTTATTTGTTTCCCAGCCTGAATACGACGACGCCAAGGATGTCAGAATTCAGTTCGGCATTCGAGGGACCCTTCTTTACCAGCTGTGGAAGCAAAATCTGGTCACATCTGTCGTGCTTAAGGGCCGAGGCAAACGTCTCTTCGACTATCGCTCGATAAGGAAGTATCTCGCCTCGCAGGAGGGACAATGAAAGTGCCCACAAAAAGGGTGGGCCGCGCACCCTTAAAGAATGACGCGGCCGCAGCTTCCAAGCTGCTGAAGACTACCTCGGAAGAAGCTGTTGTCCAGCATTTGCAACATGTCCTCGCCGAGCTGCACCGCTTGCCGTTGCCTACCGGCAGGGTTGGCTGTCAGTTCCTCGACTGCCTCGAACTTGTCGACCAAATCGCACTCGTGTGCGCGAAAAGGCTAAGGAACTACTCCTCAAGGAACCGGGCATCATCCCCCACTGGCACGTCTGAGGAAACCCCGCAGTGGACACTCTCACGCGATACGGCACGGGTTTTCGAGGCTCTGCCCCGCGAGGACGACACGCTCAGCCCCGAGCGATTCATTGAGGCTTGATCCATCGACCTGGGCGCGGTCCGCAAGCTTATTGCCGAGCAGAATCCGGAATGGAACGCGGATGAAGTCGAACACGTGCTCAACCGCGTCCTCGTGGATTTGATTCACTACGAAACCGTCACCCGCCTGTCCCGCTCAAAAGACAAGCAAATCGAACTCTCGCTATGATTCAAGCTTCTGGTGATGCGCTTTCTCGGGAGAAGCCATGGTGTGCAGGGAGATCCTGCAACCGGGTTTCCTCATCCCCCGTTTGAAACAGCTTCCTTCGAGATGCTTCAAGCATGAATTCAATCGCGCCGCATCATCAAAAAGGAACGGGCCAGGACTCCCCGGCCCGCATGACAGAGAATTTGAAACGCTCAACTTTGAACGCTAAACCATGAGGACAGTAAATCCCGAGGAACAATTTGGCAAGTTCCACAGCCTCTTGCCCGTACCTGGAGGTCCCCAAATGTCTATTGTCACATAACAACCCAATACGGATGTTATGCGACATTTCTACACGGCTATTGCCGAAGTCAAGCGTTATCCAGGTTTGTCGAAGGATTCAATCATGTCGCGCTTGACGTTAAGGTTCGCCTCCAGATAGATGGCTCTTCGAATGAACGCCCAAAAGCGCCTTTCGCTAGCGAATAACTCCGATTTGGCATGATATCCGAACAAGACAGAATCACTTGTTGGGCATACAAAAAAAGTTAGGCATACAAAAAGGATGATCTCAATGAGTGATGGTTTTCTTCACAGGTTTTTTCTCAACAACTCCCATAAGCGCCTACACAAGTGGATTCACTACTTCGACATCTACGAGCGTCACCTCGCGCGCTTTCGGGGGATGTCACCGGTGATGATAGAGATCGGCGTAATGGGAGGCGGGTCTCTGGCAATGTGGAAGGAGTATTTCGGTCCAGGGAGCCGTATCATTGGCATAGACATCAACCCCGAGTGCAAAGAACATGAGGGCGATGGCATTGAAGTGTGCATTGGCAGTCAAGATGATCCTACTCTGATTAATACGATCTTTTCTAGGTATCCAAAGGTTGACATCGTACTCGACGACGGTAGTCACATCATGCGGCACATGATCGCTTCGTTTGAGTTGATGTATAACCGCGTGCAGTCTAACGGTGTCTACATTGTGGAGGACACCCACACCTGCTACTGGGGTGAGTATGGAGGTGGGCTTAGACGTAAAGACAGCTTTATGGAGTTAGTAAAACACAAGCTTGACGAGATAAATGCTGTACATACCAAGGAAGCTCTGCCCGTTTCGGAGTTCACGCGTTCCACTGATTGCATTGCGTGCTATGACAGCGTAGTCGTTTTCGAGCGTCGACGACAGGGTTTAAGGCAGGCCCCAATCACTCAACGCATGTAATGCCCAATCGGGTCCCCGTGACTGAGTATTAGTCAGCCACGGGTCCCACACCACCGGACATGCGGGTCCGCGTCCGGCGGTTCCGATCAGACTCGGGCGGTTGGCCCGTAGTGAAGTCTAATCCATAATGTTCGCATGTCAGGAACTCCCTGTTCTTCCAACCAGCGATTGCTTAGCGCTTGTTGCACGATGCGGTTGGAACTCATCCGTCAATAGCCTTTGCGGCTGCGCGTGGCCATTTTCACTTCCGCCGGGTTTGCCCCCAGCGCGATCAGATGGCGGCGGCGCGTGCGGGGCTGCTTCCATTGCTTCCAAGAATACAGACGCACTCTGCGCCGGACCCAATCGGCCAGTTCCAGCACCACTTTGTAAGTATGGCTGATGCCGAAGTAGTTGAGCCAGCCGGTGACGTAGAGGCGCAGTTCGCGCACTCGGTGTCCCCGGTTGCGCCGGGTGATCTCCCGCACCCGCTCTTTGAAGCGGGCGAGGGCCTTGGCCGTCCATACCGCTTTTCCCCGTGCGCCGATCTGGAAGCCCAGGAAGGCGCACGCTTTGAGCGGTGTGGCTTGGCTTTTGGCCCGGTTGACCACCAGTTTGAGTTTGTCTTCGGCGAACCTGATCAGGCTCGCCATCACCCGCCCGGCTGCTCTCGCGCTTTTCACCATCACAACAAAGTCGTCGGCATATCGCGCGAACGCGTGTCCGTGTGCTTCGAGTTCCTTGTCCAATGGATCGAGCACGATGTTGGCTAAGAGCGGGGAGAGCGGTCCGCCCTGGGGCACTCCCTGAGGCGTCGCCTCGCGGGTGCCGTCGGGCATTACCACTCCGGCTTGCAGGTATTTGCGGATTAATCCCAGGACCTGCCGGTTCCGGATCTTTCCACGCAGTCGTTCCATCAGCCGGTCATGGTTGACCATGTCAAAGAAGCTTTTGAGGTCGCAATCCACCGCGTGGCGGCGTCCTTCCTCCCATCCGACTTCCACTTGGCGCACCCGCCTGGTGAGCGTTGCGGCTTTCGCGAAAGCCATAACTTCGCTCGCTGAATCCGCCCTCGAAGAGCGGTCCCAGCGCTTGCGCCATCGCTTGCTGAATCATCCGATCCAGCACCGTCGGCACTCCCAAGGGACACTGCGTTCCATCGGGTTTGGGAATGAACACCCGACGCACAGGCGACGGGCGGTATGTTCCTTCCTTTATCGCGGTGCGAATCCTTGGCCAGTGCTCCCGGCAGAAGGCCGGGAATGCCTCGACGGTCATCCCGTCGATGCCCGGAGCTCCCTTGTTCGCTTTGACCCGTTTCCAGGCGGCGGTGAGGTTTTCCGGGGTGAGGATTCGCTCCATCATGGTTTGTCCCTGAGGGTCCCCATGCTTCCCGCTGCGAAGGCTCTCACGCTCGCCCCGCCGGCTCGCGGTGTCGGCTCGCATGTCCTTCGCAGAGTCGGAACCCTCCTTCGGCTCAATTCCTCGAACTTTTGGTTGAGCGTGGCGGTTTGACCGACTAATTGGAGCTTTTGAGCCAACGGGCTCAGAAGGCGGCGCGTCTTCTCACCGGCGTCAACGGACCGAATGATGTCCGCGACGACGGGCTCAATTTCTCCGTTGGTTCGAATAGCGGGCTGCGCGGCGATAATCGCTGAGAAATTTCTGACTTCTTCCACTCCGATTTTGTACCAGACCGGAATCATTATCTTTTGCTCGGCAATCTCCAAATCGAAGATCCCGTCGAGTTCGTATTGCGGCCATTTCTTCCTAAAGAACGCCTCACTGAGGATCACGACCCCATAATCACTCTTGTGTAGGCCTGCAGAGATCTGCTTTAGCAGGCTGCCCTGTCCCGGGATGATCGAATCGGTATCGTACCAAAGCTCGAACAGTTCACGGAGCGCCCTCAACCAAGGGATCAACAAAGACAATCTTGTCCTCCGAGGCGTGAGAGATGAACAGGGTAACTGCCCCTTTAATCATTACCGACCCTGTGGTCATAGTTTCCCATTTTGCTGGCTTTCAAGAAAGGAATATCAGCTATCTCAAGTGCCTAGAAATGAATAGGGGTAAATCCACCTGGACAGCCCCATGTCGCGCTTTCTTACTTTCGGCCGGCGACATTGCCCTGCCTGAAAACGCAAGGGTTTACCGGACGCGCCATCGCGAAAGAGTTGAGGAGTCCGAGCTCTTCGGTCTTCAGGATCATAGGCAAACTCGGCGAAGAGACAGCTCCGATTGTGTGAGGCGCTCGCCGCCATAGCCGGCCGAAGTAGCGTGCTATCTTAGGAATATCGGCAAGGCTGCTGAGGGTACCCTTACCCTTTGCCCTTCGGTAGTATGAGCACTGCTAGCAGCTCCTCCCACTGCCGCAACTCCCCTTTGAAGCCCATGCTCTCGGCGACTTGGAAGGTCGCGATCACACATCGCTCGATGGGCTTCCCGCTCTTTCCGGCTCGCTCGCAAGCTGACCAGTATTCCCTGCGCGACCGGTAGAGGTGAGCCGCGAATTTGTCGTGCTCGCTTGCCTGCAGTTGCCCCAGCAGCCTGCACAGGTTGGTTTCCGGCGTCGGCGCGGCGAACACGCTATACTTGTGCGTCGCCACGAATTCGCTCGGCGAGGATACCCCTTAACCAGGGACTTCCATGTGATATCTGGACACGGTGAACACATAGCGCCCAAACCAATTTTCCAAGAGGGGTCCCCTTCCCAGGGACTCCTATGCCCATTCGGGCACGATCCCACATAACTCCAAACCAGATTTTGGCGTCCCACATAGCGCCAAACCAAATTCAGAGAGGCGGTTTCTTGCGCCCGGATGCGGCCCAGGAATCGTTTTGATCGCCCGCGCAGTATTTACCAGCCAAAGGGTGTCCGAGGGCTAGAGCGTTTGTGCGGGAATCGGTCTCTTCCCGTCCGTGTGCGACGCTTTTGTGCGACATCGAAGCCATTTCAGCGCGGCCCGCACGAATTCTTGGGTTTTGGCCGTAGAACCTTTAAATTTTGCGATTGAACAGCCTTCCTCGAAGAGTCCTCGAAGCGTCTCGTTTGATCTCGATAACTTTGCGCTTTCCATGTGCAAAAGTTGTATGGAAGCGTCTCGTACGATTCTTCTGAAGCAAGGCGGTCAGTAACCCAGCGTCGAATACGTTCACTCCCACGCCTCTGAAGGGTGGGCGCGCTGCCATCTCGCTGCCGAAAGCTGCCAATTGTTAGGGGTAAATTCTCATCGTGGCTTCTCGCCACCTTGCACTTGATAGCAGCCCCAATGATCGTAGTAAGCAGCGGCGTGAAAGCGTGCACTAAAGACACGGGCTGAGATTAATTGGCGAGCTTGAAAAAGCGGCTTGAGCTGCCCAATGTTCGGAAATGGTCATTATACTGCAGGTGGTAATCGGCCGATGCACACATCGTCCCTGCCCGCTTTCTTGGTTGACATGATCGTTGTATTTCCGGCGGCGTGTTCGGAAAATGAAGTGCTCTTGGCGGCACGGGTGAAAGCACCACGATGAGTGCGGAAATTACCTTCGGGCTAATCTTATTCGGATGCCTCATGGGCGCCGTGGTGCTCGGTATATATCTACGCCGAGTTCTCCCCGAGCACTACTTGGGCTCGGACACGAAGGACGCCGTGAAACTAGCCATGGGTCTGGTCGCCACAATGTCGGCGCTGGTCCTGGGCCTCCTTGTGAACTCGGTGAAGGGCGCCTACGACATCCGGAGAGGTGAAGTCATCCAGTTGGCCGCTAAAGTCGCGTTTATCGACCGGGTGTTGAGGGCTTATGGGCCGGATGCCGACGAGGTTCGCAGTCAATTCCGCGAGATGGTCGAGGAATCGACCTGGCGTCTGTGGCCGCGAGTGAATGACATTCCCGATCAGTTTCGCCCTGACGGACACGATTACTATTCCGTTTTTATCGCCGAGCAGCTCCAGCGGCTCACTCCGCGCGACGACACCCAGCGCAACCTCAAGACGGAGGCGACGACCCTCGTCATGGAATTTGGGCAGCTCCGCTCAATGCTGACTGCCCAGTCGGTGGCCTCCATTTCGAGGCCGATGCTCATCGTGGTGATCTGCTGGCTAATGCTCATTTTCCTGAGTTTCAGCCTGCTCTCCCCGCCTAATCCTACGGCCACCGTGGCTTTGATGGCGTCAGCGCTCTCGGTCGCTGGCGCCATTTTCCTGATCCTGGAGATGGATTTGCCCTTCGAAGGCATGATCCGAATTTCCAGCGATCCGATGCTCAGAGCCATAAGTCATCTCGCGAAATGAGATCGGCAAAATTTTAAGAAAATACCCCCGACAATATTATCACCCAAGCAAGAAGGCAAAAAAGCCCGGCGCCGAAAAGTATTAGCTGAATCTTTCCAAGTTGCTTGTATTTGATTTCCCTCGTCTCTGCGATCTTCTTTATAAACCGTTATTCAACGCGCAACCTTTGAGCCTGTTCCAGATTTCTGGGCAGCAAAGGATCCTCGAGCTTCGCGTTGAGCAGCGGTCGATAGTTTTTGTTGATCTCTCTCCCCCTTGGGTCTCCGGGCGTCATCCGATTTCCATTCTTGCACGCGAGTCCTGAATCGACCAGAAAAGACCGGTGCCCCTGTCATGAAACGCCTGCTCTGGCTCGATATCGCCAAAGGACTCGCCATCCTCTGGGTCGTCTATTTTCATTTCTTTCAGACTTATCGGCCTGGCTCGCCGTCCCCGATGTCCGGGAATTTTATCGCGAAGGTCGCTGGTCCGAATGGATGGGAGACCGCATCCGCCTCGATCGAGACAGCTGCGAGGCTCGTTTGGTTTGCAATTTCGGGATGCGGTTACCACGCGGTCGGACTGTTCATTATCGTCAGCGGGTGGTCGCTGGCTGCCGCTTCGGCACGGCGCGAAGCGAAAGCTCCAATTGCATGGGGTGAATGGTATCGCTCGCGCTTCATTCGGCTATACCCGATGTATTGGCTCGCGCATCTCGTGTATCTCGTCTCACCCTTCGTGGCGCGGCTCGAGCCGATCGATTGGCGCTTCATCATCAGTCTCACCGGACTGCGAATGATCGATATCTCGGTGAACTTCATGTACTTGAATGCAGCATGGTGGTATTTTGCGATGCTGATTCAGCTCTATGCGCTCTTCCCGATCCTGTACCTGACGATGCGGAAGATAGGATTGCTGCCATACGTCCTGCTGGCGTTCGCAGTTGGCTTTTGCATGCGGTACCTGTTGCTGGAGGTGTGGCACGCGAACGGCTGGTGGATCCTCGGCGGAAACGCATTGTCGCGCCTGCCGGAGTTCGCACTGGGGATGGTACTGGGGATGCTGCATCTCCGTCAACCGGAGCGCGTCGAGCGGTGGCTGCTTGGCGGCGCGGGCCTTGCCCTTGGGCTCGCGCTGTATTTCGTCGCGCCGTACTTTTACACCGGAGCGACCCCCTACGTTTTCGCGGATTTGTGGACGGGCACCTGCTGTTTCCTATCCGTCGTCGGTATCGCGGCACTTCTGGAGAAATGGGCCGTGGCGGCGAAGTGGCTCGGCCTGGTCGGCGTATTTTCGTATGGCATTTACCTCGTTCATCAGCCGTACGTGATTTGGGTGGGACTTCGGATCAGGGATTGGCCCGCGTGGGCGTTTTTTGTGATGACGGCGGTCGTCCTGGTTGTGCTCAGCGCGTGGGGGATCTTCCTTGAGAAATTTGCAAACGCAATGCTTGAGAAAGTAATCGACGGCAAGAAAAAGCCCGCAGCCGCCGTTTCCGCCCGATAATAGTTTTCATGCGGATTCTGATCGCCCCGGACAAATTCAAGGAATCTCTTACGGCCAAACAGGTGGCCTCCGCCATCCGTGATGGCTTCCATTCCGTTTTTCCTGAGGCAAATTTCGATATTGTCCCTGTGGCCGACGGCGGAGAGGGAACCGCTGAGATCTTCCTCGAAGCGCTCGGCGGCCGCCGAACCGAAATCGCGGCTCACGACCCGCTCGGGCGCGCGGTCACCGCTTCCTACTCATGGATTTCGAACAGCGAGCTTGCGGTGATCGATATGAGCTCCGCGTCGGGACTTTGGCGGATTGCCGACACCGAACGCGATCCCTCGCGGGCATCCACGTTTGGAACGGGTGAGTTGATGGCTGATGCCATCGCGCGCGGAGCAAAGAATCTCCTTGTCGGCTTGGGCGGAAGCGCGACAAACGATGCCGGGGTTGGCATGGCCACAGCACTCGGATGGAAATTTCTTGATGACGAAAACCAACCCGTCGCTTCCTACCCTGCGGAGTTCCTTCGCATACGTCAACTTGTTCCGCCCGCTACGCCGCTCTCTTGCAGTGTGACCGGTCTTTGCGACGTCAAGAACCCCCTGCTCGGAGAGTCCGGTGCGACGCGCGTCTTCGGTCCGCAAAAAGGCGCGCCGTCCGAAATGCTAACCAGTCTGGAGAATTCTCTGAGTCATCTTGCGCATCTGTGCCGTGAACAACTCGGCAACGACTACTGCAACTCGCCAGGGGCGGGCGCGGCGGGCGGTCTCGGCTTCGGCTTGCTAACTTTTTGCCAGGGGACTCTGGAACCTGGCTTCCAAGCCGTCGCGCGTTTGATGGATTTGGAAAGCAAGGCCGCGGGCGCCGATCTCGTAATTACCGGGGAAGGCCGTCTGGACGCACAATCACTGCTGGGTAAAGCCCCATTCGAAATCGCCCGCCTCGCTCAACGCCATGGCAAACCCGTGATCGGATTTGCGGGCCTTGTGGAAGAAGATCTCCCGGGACTCGACGCCTGTGTGCCGATCGCCAACGGCCCTTTGACGCTTGATGAATCCCGTCTGCGTGCGACAGAACTCTTGCGCGCAGCAGCGGTGAGAACTGCTCGGCTCTTGAAAATCACCTTATGAGTCAGAAAATCGCGCTATTGTTTGCCGGCCAGGGGGCCCAGGCAGTCGGTATGGGCAAGGATCTGGCCGCGGAATATCCCGCCGCCGCAAACCTCTTCAAACGGGCCGACGAAGTTCTCGGCTTCCCGCTCTCCCAGACCGCATTCGAAGGCCCGGCGGACGAATTGACAAAGACCTCGATCTGTCAGCCGGCGCTCTTTGTGCATGGTCTGGCGTGTCTCGCCGTCCTTAAGGAGAAACTGCCGGAGTTCACTTTTCATGCGGCGGCGGGACTTTCGCTCGGCGAGTTTACGGCCCACGCGGCAGCGGGGACGTTTGACTTCGAAACCGGCCTGGGCCTCGTCGCAAAGCGCTCGCAGGCCATGCAGGAAGCCTGCGAGAAAACCGAGGGCGGCATGGCTGCCGTCATCGGCGGCGAGGAAAAGCGGATCCGCGAACTCGCGGCAGCGGCTGATGTCGATGTCGCCAACCTCAACAGCCCGGGCCAAATCGTGTTGTCCGGCGAGTCATCTAAAATCGCCTTGGCGGTTTCCATCGCCAAGGAATACGGAGCTCGGAAGGCGGTGGAACTTCAGGTTGCAGGAGCCTTCCATTCCCGCTTAATGGAAAGCGCCTACCTCAAGCTCAAGGAGGTCCTGCAAGATACTCCCATCAACGTTCCGAAGGTCCCCGTAGTTTGCAATGTGAACGCGGTGACGGTTAGTGATGCGGATTCGATACGCCGCACTCTGGCCGACCAGGTGACCGGCAGCGTTCGGTGGACGGAAAGCATCGAATACCTGCTCGATCATCTCCATTGCAGCCAGTTGCTTGAACTCGGACCAGGCGGCGTCCTTGCCGGTCTCGTAGGCCGCATCCGCAGAGGCACCCCCGTCATTTCGATTGCCGATGCCGCCAGCCTTACGGAAGCGGTGAAGGCATTGGCTTAGAAGCTTCGATCGGGAGGGCGGCGACGTGCATTACTCCTCGAAAGAAACAAACAGCAAACAGAAACTCGCGGTTCACTATCGGGAGGATGTCACGCTTCCCTCTTAATTCCCGCCAGGGCGCGCCTTAGGTGGCTTCCTTCTTACTTGTCGTTACCGCCGTCAGAATCTGGCTGACGATCTCTTTGGGCTCCTTCGAGACATCGACGACGAGTGCGTCTTCGGGATCCTCCAAGACTTCGAACTGGCTGCGTAACAATGCCGGATTGAAGAAGTGGCTCTTCCTCGACTTAAGCCGTTCGGAGATAAGTTCAAATCCCCCGTGGAGGTAAACGAATCTTACGTCGGGATCATTTCGCCCCAGCACCTCGCGATAACGTTTCTTGAGGGCGGAGCATGCGAGGACATGTCCTGGCTCGTCGCATTTCCACCGCTCGATCGCATCCCTGATACTCTGCAGCCAAGGCTCGCGATCCTGATCTGTTAGAGGGATACCACTTTTCATCTTCTCCAGGTTAGCTGGGCTATGAAACTCGTCCGCGTCGCTAAAGTCCCAGCGCAAAGCCGCCGCGAGCTCTCGGCCCACGGTCGTCTTCCCAGATCCAGACACTCCCATTATTACGATAATCATATATTCCCATCAGCAAGGTGCTGAATATCATGCTGAAAGGAAATTGCCATGATGTTCGCGGTCCTACGGACGAATTCTGCCAAATCGAGAATTGCGTGATGTGACTTGAAGAAGCACAGTTTTTCGTGAAAGTAGCTCATGAGCGCCGTCGCCACCGACATTGTAGAAGAGATTCTCGATCTAAAAGAGAGACGGAACGCCGTCATTCTCGCCCACAATTACCAGGTGGGGCCGATTCAGGATCTGGCGGATTTCGTCGGGGACTCGCTGGGTCTGAGCTACAAAGCGTCCGAAACCCACGCGGAAGTTATCGCCTTTTGTGGTGTGCACTTCATGGGCGAGACGGCAAAGATCATCAACCCGAGCAAGAAGGTCGTCATCCCGGACATGGACGCCGGTTGCTCGCTTTCGGACTCCTGCCCGCCGGAAGATCTTGCTGCCTTCCTGGCGGCCCATCCCGAGAAGGACTACTATGTCATCGCGTACATCAATTGCAGTGCTGGGGTGAAGGCGTTGGCGGACGTGATCTGTACCAGTGGCAATGCCGTCAAGATCGTCGAGAGCGCTCCCGAGAACCGTCCCATCCTTTTCGTTCCCGATCAAAATCTCGGCTCCTGGGTGATGGAGAAGACCGGGCGCAAAATGGATCTCTGGCAGGGCAATTGCTACGTCCACGTCGAGTTCACCCGCAACAGCATCGCTGCAATCCGCAAAGAGTATCCCGACGCGAAAGTCGTCGCCCATCCGGAGTGCACATTCGCCGTCCGCATGCTGGCCGACGAGGTCTGTTCGACGGAGAAGATGGTGAGCTACTGCAAGCAAAGTCCGTCCAAGTCATTCATTATCGTCACCGAAAGCGGAATGTTGCACCGGCTGAAAAAGGAAGTGCCCGGAAAGGTTTTTATTCCTGGACCGACCGACCTCTGCGCCTGCAATGATTGCCGGTACATGAAGCTCAACACGCTCGAGAAACTTCGCGATTGTCTCGATTACCTCGAACCGGAAATCACCATCCCCGAACCTATCCGCCTCAAAGCCGAGCGTTCGGTTCGCAGGATGCTCGAGTTGAGCCGTTAGCAGCCCGCCGGATTCGGTATCCAAAATGGGGATGTGATGAATAGCTCTCGCAAACGGGAAGCGGCCTCTTTGGCGGGCTGCTGAAGTTCCGCTTCGCGGAACGCGCCGTGATTTTATTAACCGCGGATGAAAACGGATTAGGCGGATTCAATTTTTATCCGTCAGATCCGTTTAAATCAGCGGCAAAATTCTTGGTCTGTCTCGGGACGAAGATCCGCCGGAAAAGTAGTCCGCGGTTTCGCGGCAGCGCAATTTGTGTATCTTCGGGAATGCGCTACCTCGTTAAGGCACGTGTCAAACGCGGACAAGAGAAGGCACTTTTGCGGGCAGTTGCGGATGGCTCCCTCGGGTCGCGGGTCAATCGCCGGCGACGAGTATATCTACGACATGGAACAGGCCCGCCTCCGAGAAGACGGAACGGCGGAATGGGTCGAGGTGTGCTACTGCGCCACCCCATTGCAAGAGGAACGCCCATACTGGGAGGAATTCTTCGAATTGATGCGAGTGCAGGACGCCCATTCCCGCCGAAATTGCCACCACGAAAACGGCACCGAAGCCTGGGCCTGCAGCGATTGTAACTGCACACAACGACTGGAAGAGCGTCTGCAAAAATCCGGAAAACCATTTCTTGAAACATTAACTGCGTCTTATTAGCTCATGTTGACGTGAGTATTGCGTTAGTTATTACTTACCATACGTTAATTTAGTCCCGAGCAAATTGTCGGAAGCGCGGGATGATTTTTGTCCTAGCCTCCGCTGAACATTGCGTCGGCGCGTCTCTTCAACTCATCTGGATCAACATCCTCTTTGTGCGTGGCAAACATCCACGTATGCCCGGAAGGATCTTCAAGCTTGCAGCTCCTGTCTCCATAAAACTGATCCGTTACTGGCTGCAGCACTTTTGCGCCGCCGGCCACCGCCCGCTCGACGACTGCGTCTACGTCCTCAAAGTAAATCATCACGCTCGTGGCTGAGCCGCCAATGGACGATGGGCTCAGACAGCCCCAGTCGGGGAATTCGTCGGCAAGCATAATTCGGGCGCCACCGATCTGGATTTCGGCATGTCCGACCTTTCCGTCGGGCATCGGCATTCGCATTAGCTCCTTCGCGCCGAATGCCGTTTTGTAGAACTCGAGAGCGTTCGCGGCGTCCTTGCAGCACAGGTAGGGTGTTGCTCCTTCGTAACCGTCTGGTATGGGCTTTGCAGGCATCGTATGATTGTTGATGGGTGATAGTTGATTGCTGATTATTGATAGCCCTCCAATGAGAAGTTCGCTCCCTCGATCAACGATCAACAATCAACCATCACGGCTCATCTCTGCGGGATCGAACGAGAATCTTAGCACCTTGCGTGGAATAGTACATTCGATCCTTTCAACCCTCGTGTGAATCACGACAAAGCCGGGACCCTTCTCAGATTCGCCGAGGAAATAGGCGCGCGATTTGTCCGCAATTTGCCGCCAGATTCGCACCATCGCCTCCGCTTCGTGCAAGTAGATTTCCGCTGTTCCCGTCAAATTGACAATGAAACTCAACTCTTGATTGGAAAACATCCAATGGACGATCGGATGCTCCTGGATTTGAGCGACTTTTCGACTCGTGGCGGAGGTCAAAGTGTATAAGTCCGGAAAGTCCTCGAACGACATGGTGGCCATCCAACGGGATTGTGGGAGTCCGCTTTGATCGACCGTGCTCAAAATCCCGGGATTGTTGCCTTTCAGCAATTGTCTCGCCATGCTGACTATCTGCTCTCGGTCTTTCAAATCGAGCGAGTTGACGTCAATCTCGGGGAAAGTGTTCATGGCGTAAAAAACCGTAAAGTCGCACCGATTGTTTATCTCACGCGCGCTTTCCTGACAAGCTTCGAACTTCTCGCCCTTGGGGAGCTTTCGTCCAATTGCGCAAGATGTCCTTGAGCGGCACTCGCCGCCGCCTGCTGCTCGTGCATCGCGGGCGACAGCGAGCCCTGGATCCCGGAGCCGATCAGGCCGCAAAGAAGAGATGTTCCGGCGGGGATCACTGCCCCGACGAGTCCAGCAGGCGCACCATTGCGGCCACCGCCGTCGGATACCCGTCCGCCCCCAATCCCATGAGGACAGCCGTTGCGACCCTGGAGACGAGCGAGCGGTGATAGATCTCCTCGCGACGGTGGACGTTGGTGATGTGCAGCTCGAAGATCGGCCCCGGAAATATCTTCAATGCATCGAGGATCGGAATGGATCCGAAGGTGAAGCCGGCAGGATTGATGACGATCCCCGCGCCGCGGTCGATCGCCTCGTGGATCCAGTCGATGATCTGGTGCTCGGCATTCGATTGACGGAACTCGAGCGGGCGTCCGGCGGCGGCCTTGCGGCACATCGCTTAGATCTCGGCGAGCGTTGTCGTGCCGTAGATCCCGGGCTCGCGCGTACCGAGCCGCTTCAGGTTGGGGCCGTTCAGCACGTAGATGGGCTTGGTCATGGGTCAGCCTTTGTAGCCGAGTAGCCGCGGCACGACCAGCGTGAACCACGGCACGTAGGTGATCAGGAAGCCAAAAGGCTATTCGAATGGAAGAGTGCGACGGCTATCTCAATACGGTCCACTTTGGAGCGAGCTGTCGCGGCGATGTCGTCATCGACGACCGTGCGGACACGGTCGCTACATCTCCGGCATTCGTCGCGCCGCCCAGGGATTCTCGTAAGTGGTCCGTATGCGTTTAGCGCCAACAAATCACGGCTTATTACTTTTGGAATATTGACGGTCGCGGTTTGCGGCTCTTTGTTAAACGGTCCAATGAATCCGATCTCCGAAATTGAGGGCGAAGTCGAACGCTTCGAGGTCAGACCTTAATCGACATGCAGCTCGATCTCGACTTTCACCAGACGCCCGTGCCGACCGAGCCGAAAATTCACTCGGTCACGGAGTTGACGAGACGCATCCGCGAACTGATCGAGCGAGGGATCGGCGAGGTGTGGGTCGAGGGAGAAATTTCAAACCATCGCCGCCAGGCCTCGGGGCACAGTATTTTACCTTGAAGGATGAATTCTGCCAGCTTCCGTGCGTACTTTTCAGCGGCGCCGCAGCGGCCTTGCACGGAGTGAGGCTGGCGGACGGCCAGCGCGTGCAAGCCTTTGGAATAGTCTCCGTTTACGAACCGCGCGGGCAATATCAGATGATCGTGCGCCTGATCCGAGGCCGTGGACAGGGCACGTTGCAGGCAAAGTTCGAAGCCCTGAAGCAGAAGCTGGCGGCGGAGGGACTTTTTGATTCCGGACGAAAGCGTCCCTTGCCGCGCTTCCCGAGGCGAGTCGGCCTGGTCACTTCGCCGACCGGTGCGGCCATCCGCGACTTTTTCAAGGTGCTGCACCGCCGCCATCCTGGCATCGAGGTGCTCATCAACCCCGTGCGCGTTCAAGGCCGGGGCGCGAGTCTGGAGATCGCGCAGGCTATTCGCGATTTCGGTGAATCTTACAAGATCGGTCTCCCAGACGTGGACGTAATCGTCATCACGCGCGGTGGAGGAAGCATCGAAGACCTCTGGGAGTTCAATGAGGAAGTCGTGGCACGCGCCATCGCCGCTTCGCCGATCCCGCTGTTGAGTGCAATCGGACATGAGATCGATTTCACCATCGCAGATTTCGTCGCGGACCTGAGAGCGCCCACTCCAAGCGCAGCGGCGGAGATTCTCGCCGCCGACCGAACGGAAGTGCTTGCCCGGCTGAGGCAGGACTCATTGCGGCTCACCCGGGCCTGTGTCAACAGACTGGAACTGCTGACGGCTCGGTTGGACACGAGCCGACAATCCGCTCTTTTCCGGGAGCCTGCGCGCAGGGTCCTGGAGCTCCTACAAACGCTGGACCGGCGGACAGATGCCCTTGGGCAATCCGCGAGGCTGCGCCTTGAGCGCGAAAGGAACCTCTTCGACCGGCTTGCGAGCCGGCTGCTCGGGCAACTTCCTGTCAAGGCGATTGAGGAAAGCCGGCTCCGCTGTCGAATGCTCACTCAACAAATCATGGAAGTCGCGACGAGAGAACTGGCGGTGCGGCGGGCCCGCCTGGAACGTGCGGCCGGTGTTCTTCAGGCACTCGATCCGCACGCGACCCTCATGCGCGGATACACGATTACCATGGACGCCGAAGGCCATCCGCTGACTTCTGTAGAGGGAATCAAAGCTGGAATGCTGCTCAGAACCCGTTTTCAAGACGGTGAGGCGCAATCGATTGCCGCGAAACGTTGACGCATATGGATTTGAGCGGTTAAGAAGAAGGATGCTCGCGTGAGAATGACCTTTCCCGAACTCGAAGCAATTTACCGTCGTCCCCTTTTCGATCTGCTTCAAGAAGGCCGGCGCATCCATGGCGCGCATTGGCCGGAAAACGAAGTGCAGCTTTGCACGCTTTTGAGCGTCAAGACTGGCGGATGCAGCGAGGATTGCGCCTATTGCGCCCAAAGCTCGCGCTACAACACCGGCCTCGCGCGCGAGAAGTTGATGAGCGCCGAGGAAGTGCTTCCCTACGCGGAGAGGGCAAAAGAAAACGGATCGACCCGCTTTTGCATGGGGGCGGCCTGGAAAGGAGTGCGTGACGGGGATCGGAAATTCGAGCAAATGCTCGAAACTGTCCGGGCCGTGAGCAAGCTCGGTATGGAGGTGTGCGTGACCCTCGGGCAACTCAGCGACACCGAAGCGCGCAAACTAAAGGAGGCTGGAGTCACAGCCTATAACCATAATATCGACACTTCGCCGGCTCATTACCCGAAAATCGTCAGCACTCATACCTTCGAAGATCGCCTGAATACCATTGGCGCCGTGCAGCGGGCAGGAATGAGCGTCTGCTGCGGTGGAATCATCGGCATGGGCGAAACGGAGGAGGACCGTCTGCGCATGCTGGAAGTTCTCTGTTCCTTCGATCCACCGCCAGAGAGTGTTCCCATCAACTGCCTCGTTCCGATGCCCGGGACCCCGCTCGAGCACTGTGATCCCATTGACACGTTCGAGCTTGTGCGGCTCATAGCCACGACGCGCATTGCATTGCCCGATGCCAAGGTGCGTCTCTCGGCAGGCCGCAACCGGCTTTCACGCGAAGCGCAGGCGCTTTGCTACTTCGCCGGCGCAAACTCCATCTTCTACGGCGACAAACTTCTCACCGCGTCCAATCCCTCTTCGAACGCGGACAAAGATCTCCTTCACGCTCTCGACCTTCAGCCTCAAGCCCCCTTCTCCAACCTTCCTGAACCCCTATGAAAATTGCCATTGGCTCCGACCACGCCGGCTACAGCTACAAACTGCAGATTATCGCTCACCTTAAGGAAAAGGGACACGACGTTGTCGATTTCGGCACCCACAGTCCTGAATCGACCGACTATCCATTGTGGATCATTCCTACGGCCGAGGCGGTCGTCAAGGGTGAGGCGGAGCTGGGTATTGTGCTGGGCGGATCCGGCAACGGTGAGGCGATCGCTGCCAACAAGGTGAAAGGCGTCCGGTGCGCTCTTTGTTGGAATGACGAAACGGCCGAACTCTCCCGTCAACACAATAACGCCAACGTTCTTTCCATCGGGCAGCGCATGATTTCGATCGAGATCGCCCTCCGTATCGTCGATATCTGGCTCAAGTCCACCTTCGAAGGAGGCCGCCACCAGGGCCGAATCGAACAACTCGCCCGCTACGAGGCCGGGCAACCGATGCAGTAGGCTCACGCAGTGCCCGCTCCAGCCTGGCTTGTCGCAACACCGATCGCACATCGCGGCCTCCATGACGAAAGGCGCCCGGAAAATTCCCTCATTGCCATAGAGGCAGCCCTTCAGCGCGGTTTTCCCATCGAGATCGACGTACAGGTAAGCTCGGACGGACGTGCCGTGGTTTTCCATGACTGGAATCTGCTTCGCATGACGGGCTTCGATTCGCGCGTCAAATCGACAAGTTCCGCGGAAATCGCAAGCCTGCGGCTCGCCGGCGGCAGTGAACGAATCCCCCTGCTTGAGGACGTTCTCGATCTCATCAAAGGACGACAGGCCGTGATCATTGAGATCAAAAACCGCAAACGCCCGACCGCTCTTGAGCCGGCCGTGTCGAAGATCTTGCGCAACTATCAGGGGGATGTCGCAATTCACTCATTCAATCCGTTTTCGTTGGGCTGGTTTCGTCGGAACCATTCAGGCCTCTGTCGCGGTCAGATTTCCTGCTCTTTCGACACGGATGATATGGCTGGCTGGAAAAAGATCATCCTTGCGCACTACGGAATGAACTGGATGAGCCGCCCGCACTTCATTTCACACCATTGGAAACAACTGCCGGCAATCATACCCGCGTTGCTCCATCGGCTCGTTCGAATGCCGCTGCTTACCTGGACCGTGCGAAGCGCCAAAGAACAGGCTGCCGCGCTGCGCTATGCAGACAATGTTTTCTTCGAGACATACATTCCTTCCTGACAGCAAGTTCTCCCGTTCCTTCAACCCTTCGAACGCTTCTCACTAAGCAGAGCAAGGAACTCTTCTTCTGAAAGCACGCTCACTCCATGTTCCCCTGCATCGGCGAGTTTAGAACCTGCTCCAGGTCCGGCGACGACGTAATTGGTCTTACGACTTACGCTTCCGCTCACATTGCCACCGCGAGATCGAATTAGCTCTTGCGCCTCGGAACGCGTCATCTTCTCGAGCGAGCCCGTAAGGACAAACGTCTTGCCGGCGAAAGCATCTTCGTACTGAAAGGCGCGCCGCCTCGCGGACGAATGCCGAGCGCGCCAAGCCTGCGCAAGACTTCCTTCCCGCGCTCGCCTGAAAACCAGTTGAGCGCGGCCCGGGCAGCAACTGGTCCGACCTTCACCACTGCATCCGAATTGCTGGCGCCCTTCTTCTTTGCTCTCTCGGCAAAGCCTTTCGCGATAAGCCGGCCGCCAATTTCCTCCGCTTCCTTGATAAGCGTCCGATGGTGCTCAGCGAGTTCTTGTCGTTCGAATTCGCCCGTGTCGCGATTTCTTTTGGCGCGCGGATTGGTTTCCGCGATTTGGCCGCGCAAGCGATCGAGGGCGACAACATCTTGAAGGAGCCGAGAGCCGGCTACCTTGTCCAACGATTCGTGAAATCTCGCGAGATCGTGCGCGGTCTCCTCGCCAATCTCGGGGATGGCAAGCGCATGGAGCCAGCGCGCAAGAGGAAGTTGGCGGGCGCGTTCGATGGCTTCCAGTAATTTCCTCGCGTTCTTCTCGCCGAAGACGCGCGGCTCAGAGTCTGTGCCGAGATTGAGTGTGGAAAGCTGGCCCAGCTCGAGCTGAAAGACATCCAGAGGCTCCCGGACAAGACCGCGCTCCACAAGTTTGTCCGCGACGATCCCGCCGAGTGCATCGAGGTCGAGTGCGCCACGCCTCGCGAAATATTCGAGGCGGCGGGTCTTTTGAGCGGGGCACTGCGGATTTTCGCAAACCCAAACGGCGAATTGCGGATCTCTCTTTACGGGACCCCCGCACGCTGGGCAACGGCCGCCAATATGCGCCAAGAAGTCAAACGGCTTGGTGTCGGGCGGACGTTTGTCCAGAACGACGCTCACCACCGCAGGAATCACTTCGCCTGCTTTTTCGATGACCACCGTATCTCCAATTCGGATATCCTTGCGGCGAATTTCATCCTCGTTATGCAGTGTGGCGCGAGCGATCGTGCTTCCGCGAAGAAAAAAAGGCTCGAGCTCCGCGACGGGAGTAAGCACGCCGGTACGGCCAACTTGAACTGTGATATCGCGCAGGCGCGTTGCCGCCTGCTCCGCCGCGTATTTCCAGGCACGCGCCCACTTCGGCGCACGGGCGTTATCGCCGATACGCTCGCGCAATTCAACGTCGTTGAGCTTGATCACGGCGCCGTCGGTTTCGAAGCCGAATCCATCACGAATGGCGTCGAGTCCATCGATTGCCGCAAGGATTTCATCTGCCGAACGGCATATTTTCGTCCATTGATGCGTGCGCTGGCCCAGCGATTTCAGCCAATCCAGAATGCCTTTCTGGGTTGCGGGAAGATTGGTCCCTTCGCTGACCTCACCGAGACCAAATGCGACAAATTCGAGCGGCCGCCGCGCGACGAGGCGCGAGTCCAAGAGTTTGAGCGAACCGGCAGCGGCGCTCCGCGGATTGGCGAAGGGTTCCTGGCCGGCGGAGCGTATCTCATCACGGAGCCGCGCAAATCCTGAAGAGGTCATATAAACCTCTCCACGCACTTCCAAGACGAACGGAACTGCCGCGCCTCGTAACCTCAACGGAATAGCACGCACCGTCTTCAGATTTTGGGTGATGTCATCCCCTGTCTCGCCGTCCCCGCGTGTCGCTCCGCTGAGCAGCACGCCGTTTTCATAACGCAGACTGATCGCGACTCCATCAACCTTCGGCTCAACCAACCACTCCAACGGCTCGCCCGGCACGGCTCGCGCAACGCTGGCTACGAACTTCCGCAGGCCCTCAAGACCCTCCTTCGCAAAGAGGTTATCGAGAGACAGCATGGGCAGCGCATGCCGCACCTGCAAAAATCCCCGGCTTGGCCTCCCCCCGACGCGTTGCGTCGGGGAATCCGCGGTCGCGAGCTCGGGATACTTTTCCTCGAGATCTCGCAGTTCGCGAAAAAGGATGTCGAAATCCTGGTCGGAAATCTCCGGCGCCGCTTCTTCGTAATAGAGCCGGTTGTGCCGCTCAATCTCCTTGCGCAACCGCTCCGCTCGGCGCTTGGGGTCCTCGACCTCTTCCTTGGGCATAGATCCATCCAATCACAAGTGCGCCAAAAGCGCCACCTGCGCAGTCTACAATCCAATCGGCAGGGTCGCCGCCCGAGCGATCCTGGATATAGAGCTGATGAAGCTCATCCAGCGCTCCAATCAAGGCGATCACAAACACGACGCTACATATCAGTTTCCATCCCCGCCAACGGAGCGTCCTCCTCAACACCCCTGCGAGGAGAAATCCGCCGATAAAAAAGTAGCCGAAATGAGCCGCTTTGTCGACCGCGGGAAATGGCGGAAGGTGAATGTCCTGGCCAGGGAGCGATGAGAAGATCCACAGCGTCACCACCCATAGCCCGAACAAGGAACCAAGGAAACCCGAGAAAAAAGAAGTGCCCTTCACTATTTGCTATACAATCTAGTCGTGGGTCGCGTGTCGAAGCAACTTATCCTGGGAATCGACGGCGGAGCGACAAAAACAGATTGGGCGCTCTGCAAAATGACATCCAGCGCCTTGCGACCTGTCGAAGAAGGCCGTCTGGGTCCCGGGAGCATGAAGCTGCTCGAACCCGAAGCTTTGCAGCGACTGCTCTCCGTTTTGCCGCGCCAGGTTTCCCACGTCGGCGTCTTCCTGGCCGGTTGCGCCACTGAGGGGGATCGCCATCGTTTAGCGGAGATCGCCTTGTCGATTTGGCCGGATGCCACCACCCGGGTCGGAAGCGATCGCGAGTCGGGCTTCGCCGCCGCCTTTGGAAACGGCGACGGGATCGCTGTTATCGCCGGAACAGGTTCCGCAGTCACAGGCCGAAAGGCAGGGAGCGAAGACCGCGCCGGCGGGTGGGGCCATCTCCTCGGCGATAGCGGAGGCGGATACGACCTTGCTATTCGCGCCTTGCGGCGGGTGTTATTCGATTTTGACACTGGCCGCCGCATCTCAGCATTGGCGCGGCAGACCCTTCGCACGCTCGGCCTTAATACGCTGCGCGAGCTCACCGCCTGGGCGCAAACCGCACAAAAGAACGATCTCGCCCGTCTCACCCCGTTGCTCTTCGAACGCGACTCGGAGGTGGGTGAAATCCTTCAGGAAGGGGCTGAAGCCCTCGCGATGCTTGCTGCGGCCGTGTGCCGCAGGCTTGCATTCCATCATCCTCCCGTCCAACTCATGGGCGGAGTCTTTCTCAATCAGCCTCTCTACGTTCGGCTATTCACCGAAGCCTTGAAGCGGGAGTGGCCGGGCTCCGAAGTTGCGGTCTGCGGAATTCCAGCCAGCCTTGGAGCGGCACTTCTCGCTGCAAGCGCCTTGAAAATCCTGCCTCACAAAGGCGAACCATCCGATGAAGTCGCGTTGCACCGGGCTGCCACGGAACAGCGCAATCCCCTATCGCGGGATCTTGACCGCATGTCCGTACGCGACCTCGTCTCGCTCTTCGTTAGCGAGGAACGCCGGGTGGAAGAAGCTCTCGTGGAGAATGTCGACGCCCTCACCCGCGCAGTTGAGCTTGCCACAAGATCGCTCCAAAACGGTGGCAGACTCTTCTACGCAGGGGCGGGAACCAGCGGACGTCTTGGCGTGCTCGATGCGAGCGAGATGCCTCCAACCTTTGGCGTGCCTCCCGACCGCGTGCAGGCAATCATCGCGGGAGGAGCCCCGGCAATCCAAACGAGCGTCGAGGGCGCCGAAGACGACGGAATGGCGGGAACGCTAGCCATTCAAGAACGCGGCGTGACCAAGGGCGATGCGGTTTGCGGAATCACCGCCAGCGGTCGCACGCCCTTTGTCCGCGGAGCATTGCAAGCCGCGAAAACCGTCGGTGCCGCAACAATCCTTCTGACGTGCAATCCCGATCGGGAAAAGGGTTACATTCAAGCCGACGTGGAGCTCGATCTGCCCACAGGTCCCGAATTGATCACCGGTTCAACCCGCCTCAAAGCGGGCACCGTAACCAAAGTCGCCCTAAATATCCTTTCTTCCTGCACAATGATCCGGCTCGGTCGCGTGGACGGCAACTTGATGGCCTGTCTCCAGCCCACCAACAGGAAGCTGCGGGAGCGTGCGGCACGCATCGTCGCAGCGCGGCTTGGACTTAGTGACGCCGAGGCGAGACGCCGCCTTCAATGCGCAAATTGGGACATTCGGAGCGCGCTTAGGGTTCGTCGAGACAACGGTCAAGGAACATGAATGGGTAACACCCTGATTTTCAGCCACGAAAGAATCGCGCGTTTTTCGGGCACAGGTTGGCACGCGTGATGCTCAACCGATCCTAAGTGAACAGCCCGGTCAAGGGATTCCGTTGGAGGTATTGGGGGATGCCTCCAATATGGGCGTAATGACCGGGCTGTTTGTTCTTTAAAGTGGTAGCGGGGCAGGGCGGTCCGGAATGTCCTACCATGAGAAGACCCCGGATTTAAAATCGTCAACACGTGCTCCCCGAGCGCTAGAGCCTTAACGTTAACGGGATCGCCTCGAAGAAATCTTGGAAATCTGTGGTTTATCTGTTCTTTTGCGTGCTGCAACGGTCGAGAACAACCCCGGCTACCCTCGAGGCAGAAAAGTGTTGCTCTGCAAGTGCGCGCGCGGCGGCGCTGTGTCGTGAATAATCTGACTCGATTGCTTTGAAGCAGTCTATCGCGCCCTCGAGATCGCGAAAGCGCAAAACGCCTTCACGTCCCGGGAAGTAACGAGTAGGACCGGTGTCCTGGATGATCGCGGGACGGCCCGAAGCGAGATAGCAGATCGTGCGGTCACTGATCCACGAGGTTAGCATCTTTACGTACGCGGGTTTCGCGCAGCCGAATTCGCCGCGGGAGGATTGGATGTATTTCTGGAAGTCGGCAGGGGAACCTACCGTTTCGTGAGCTTCTTTGACGTGCCAGCCCTGAGACTCGAGAATTTCGCGCTCGACCGTATCGCCAGCGAGATGGATAGCGAGCTCCAGTGGCGATGAGACGCGCTTGGGCAACTCCATAAACGGCAGGTACGCGCTGCGCTTATCATTTTTATAGAACGAACCGTCATCATCCACCATCCATTCGCTCATATACCAGTGAGAGACTGTCGTGAAGGCGCCATCACTGGGAGCTGGAAGCGCAGGCCAAGTCTCGGTGCTGACGCAGGGGGGCACGTGAACCCAATTGATGCCGAGCGATGGAAAACGCGAGCCGGTTTGGCCCACTGTTTCGCCAATGGTGAAGTAGATATCGTGCCGCGCAGGGTTCATATGCTTCCCCTTCATCGCTATCTGAAGTATGCCGGGATCGATGTCGAGAAGAGCGGTGCGACGGAATCGCTTCACAAGCGATTCGGGAAAGTCGTAGCGCAGGTCAAAGAGAAGATCCGCGGAAGTTGCGTCGTCGGGGCCGAGGCAGTCGGTGCGACATTCAAGCGGTGTGCCGTCGGGTTGGATTAGTGCGATTGAATCGGTAAGATCGTAGGGGGCGATTCGGGATTTGAGACATGAGATTTTCTGCCGCAGGCTTTCGGCGGTGTCCGTTGGTTCGATAACGTCAAGCCAGATGATGCGACAGCCGTGGGCGCGGAAGCCAGCGGTCCAATTGAGGAAAACCCATAGGTGTCCGCCTTGTGGGTAGCGCAGGCTATTAGATGTACCCAGGCAGACTGTTTTGATATCGCTCATTTATGGTGGCTGCGATTGAGTCCCTCAGTTACAGCATTAGTGATGTGGTAGGTAAAGTAGCAAAAACGTGGCCAAAGCTGGCGATGTGCGTGTGCGAGAATTGCAGTCCCGAGCGCGCCGCGAAGGCGCTGAAGCCAACGTGGAATTCCTCGGCTTTGTTGAGCAGCAGTGCCTGCCCGAATTATGCCGCAAAGCCGACGTTTTCTTGTTTGCCCTCGCAGTACGAGTGATCCCGCTCTGCCCCGCCGTATGGGAGAGGCCGGGCGGCAGCGCGTAGACGAATATTTGCAATGGATCCCTACATCAGGCGGGGGCTTGACACCTACAAAAAAGCCATCGATTGTTCGCGCGAAAAGCTCCCTTGGCTACGCGGTAAAGAAACTTGTCAGTGAGATAACAGCGACGGCATCATGCGCATTATTGTCACCGGCATGGTTGGGCTCTTTCCCGTAGGCGGCGTCGCGTGGGACTACCTGCAATACGTCATCGGCTTCGCCCGGCTAGGCTGCGAGATTTATTACCATGAAGACACCCGGATCTGGCCGTATCATCCGATAGAGAAAACATTCACGTCCGACGGCAGGTACTCGGCGCAGTTCCTAGCCGATTTCTTCCAGCGCTACGCCCCGAAGCTGCGTGAGCGCTGGCACTACTTTCACCATGAGACGAGCTACGGGATGTCGCGCGCGGCGTTCGAAGAGATCGCGCATACGGCCGATCTGTTTGTAAATGTCAGCGGAGCATCGATGTTTCCCGAGAAGCTCGCACCCGGCTGCGTGAAAATTTTTCTTGATACCGATCCAGGCTACAACCAGATCATGCTCACCGAGCGGTTTAGCTGGTCGGAAAACGTCGAACGCTGGTGCGCCTCAGTCGCAGCGCACGACCGGCATTTTACTTACGCCGAGAATATTCATGGTGCCGACTGCATTATCCCCAAGGCGGGGTTTGGGTGGAAAACCACGCGCATGCCGATCGTGCTCGACCTGTGGGACAAAATCGCGCTGTCCCAGCCACCACCGCGCGCACCTTGGACTACTGTGATGACTTGGGACGCGTTCAAGGGAAAGCTGGTTTACCAAGGGGTTGAGTACAAGAGCAAAGGGAGCGAATTCGAAAAGATCCTCGATCTGCCACGGCACGTGGAGTCTCCGCTCCGGGTGGCCGTCGGAGGCCGGAACGCTCCGCTTGAGCGCCTTGCGCGGCACGGCTGGAGCGTTGCGGATGGCCCGGAGGCGACGCTCACGCCCGAGCGGTATCGCGATTTCATCGCCGGCTCGCGAGGGGAGCTTTCGACCGCCAAGCACGTGTATGTCGCCACGCGCAGCGGCTGGTTCAGTTGCCGCTCGGCCTGCTATCTCGCGGCTGGAAGGCCAGCGGTTGTGCAGGACACCGGCTTCAGCAGCGTGATTCCCGCCGCGGATGGGCTGCTGCCTTTCAACAGCCCCGACGAAGCGGCTGAATCGCTGCGCAAAGTTGAGGTCGATTACGGGCGCCACGCCGCCGGGGCGCGGGCCGTGGCTGCGGAGTGGTTTGATTCCGGCAAAGTTCTCCAGCGGCTGATCGAGGATGCAGTTGGATAAGTCGGACCAGCACACCATGAGCCGCTTGCGGATCGTTCTCGGCAAGACTCCCTTTCAAAATTGATAGGTTCGAAATCGCGGCTTGACCTTTCAGGGTGATGCCATTATGGAGCGCCGAACAACGAGACAAGGATCAGGGAACCCATTCTCATGAGTTCTACAGTTTGTATAGCAACACCTGCTCATACGCTGATGGGTAGCGGCAATGCAGCACATCTCTGGATCTTCATGAATTGGGCGCTGGGCCTGCGTGCTATCGGGTCGCGAGTCTTCTGGCTCGAAGATGTCAGTTGCATGACGGATGGTTCGACGAGGGACATTGAGGCGGCAATCACCAACTTTCGGGATCGGCTCCGGCCGCTGGATCTCGCCGACAATGTAGTCCTCACCGCTCTCAAGGACAACGAACTCTTACCTATTCCGATCAGGGGGACTCCCGATCTTGGTGATGTCCTACAAGCCGACCTGCTGATCAACTTTCTCTACGCAGCGCCAGCTACCTTTGTCAAGCGCTTCCGACGATCTGTTCTCATAGACCTCGATCCGGGATTACTACAGATCTGGATGAGTCGGGGCCAAATCAATGTTGCACCTCATGATCTGTATTTCACAATTGGAGAGACGGTAGGGACTAGCAGCGCTCGTTTTCCCGATTGTGGCTTGCGGTGGCAATACATCGCGCCCCCAGTGTTTCTCCCTGCATGGCCCGTGGTGCGTGCTGATTCTTCAGCGCCGTATACGACGGTGACTGGATGGTGGGACAAGTGGATGGAACTTGACGGCGAGATGTTTAGCAACGAGAAGCGGTCCGCTTTCCTGAGATATCTCCAGCTTGCGCCACAGGTCCCGAGGAAACTCGAGTTATGCATCATTCTCGACGAGTTCACGCGCTCAACCGACCGCTTAACTTTGGAACAGCACGGTTGGAATGTCCGGGATGCTCGAGATATCTGCGCGACACCGGAGCGATTTCGTGATTACGTTCAGAAATCGTGGGGCGAATTCACGTGTGCAAGGCCGTCTTGCGGCCGCTTGAGCAGTACGTGGGTCAGCGATCGCACTTTGTGCTACCTGGCGAGCGGGAAACCCGCAGTCGTGGAGTATACCGCTCCTAGTCGATACTCGGCCGAGGGAGGGCTCTTTAGGTTTACGACACCGGAGCAAGCGCTCTCGTCATTTGATGCGATTGAGTCAGACTACGAACGACATTGCCATCTCGCTCGCGAGATTGCCGAGGAGTACTTCGATGCAAAGAAGGTTGCTCAGCACGTACTTGAGCAGGCATCGGCATAGCATATTTCGCGCCCGGTTTTGTGGACATGAGGGACTTCGATCACTGCGCTCGAGTTATTATGGACGCGCGCTTGTGCTAAGGCGCAACACAAACCTGCCTTACCTTCGGCCGCCGTGTAGGTATAACCATCCGACAGCTGATCTTCTGTGCGACAACTCCGGCCGGCCCCATGAGTTCAGCTATCAAGAATGTGGGCGCCGCGACGCGAAACCCCACATTCCACAAAGTTGTCTGGAATATCGCGCGCCAGCACCTGTTGTGGCCGAAGTGCAAGATCGGACAGCGAGTCCGTTCCAATCATTGTAAACCGGCCGTATTTTGCCCAGAATCGATGCATGGTCATCTATGTTTTTTCGGCAGCCACTGCGATCCCCACCAAGTCGCCGCTTCGCCTGCTGCGTACGCGGATTACGTTCGCCGCTCGCGCACCGAGATTTCGTGTCCGAAGCCAATCTATCGAGAGTTACAAACCGGTTGGCTGAGCGACCGCAGCGCCGCTTATCTCGCGAGCGGCAGACCCGTTCTTGCCGAGGACAGCGGGCTTTCCCATCACCTGCCCACGGCCGAAGGTTTGTTGATGTTTCGCGATCTGGAAGAGACTGTCGCCGGTGTCGCGGAGATTGATGCGCATTACGAGCGCCACTGCCGCGCGGCGCGGATGTTCGCGGAGGAACACCTCGACTCCGGCCGCTGCCTCAGTAAGATGCTGGCGCTCTGCGGATGCTAAGA
>CAVPTR010000006.1:0-10566 GCA_963708595.1 uncultured Verrucomicrobiae bacterium | reverse complement strand
GGTCTTGGGCCAGAACCATTCCGATCCGCATGTCGTTTCGAAGCTTTCTTTGGACAACCGATGGCGTATTGGCGGCGTCAGCACGGCACAAGCCATTCTTGGGCGAGCCGAAGATAAGAGACACCTTGGGTTGGAAACCGGGTGTTTGGCGGGCGATTTGGAAACAGCGCTACTCGCCAAAATTTGCGCCGAACGCCGTCTTCCGATGCTCAGCGTGCGCTGCATTAGCGACACGGTGGAGGATGATCTGCCGGTGCCAGCGGACGTTCTCCTAAATCCTCAAACGGGCCGACCGGATCCGCTCATGCTTTTCCGTTACCTGGTCAGCCATCCTTCGTGCGTACACGGCTTCAACAAGCTGTTGAAAAACTCAAGAATGGCACAGGTCCACCTTGCGAAGGGATTGGAAGAAATTTTGCCGCAGCTCGTGAGGATGGCTTGAAGCGCGTTTGCAACAGCCGCGCCGAAGCGAATCACGCCTGCCTGGTCAATGCCACCTTGCTCAATTCGCCCAGACGTTCCCGGATAAGAGCGCGCAGATCGTCGCGCTGCTGAGCAGTAGATTTATTACGCCTAATGGCTTCGAATATCTTTTCGCAGGCCTTTCGCTTCTCGTCGCTCCAATGTGAGGAACTTGCATTGTGCTGTTCGAGCACGGCCTTGAGTTGAGACGCCCCGAGGGTGGCCTCGTCGCGGCGGGCGTGGGTGCGATTGACGAGGTAGCAAAAAACGCCGATGGCACGGTCGAGGAGGATCCACGGAAAGTTCAACGCGCGGCACGGGCCGACCGATATGGTGCTACCGCCGAGTTGCATGTGCTTTCCCGGCGCCAACGGAAATGTTCCAGGCAATTTCGCCTTCAATTCCGGGCGTTTCTTTCCCATGAGAAAAGTTCCTACGGCTCCGCCTGCGGCACCGAGGATCGTGGGCAAGCCAATCGAGTGCCCGGCGGTTGCGAGATCGAAGAGGGCGCCTGCCGCCGCGCCGCCGATCGTTCCGGCGACTAGTAACTGTCTCTCATTCAAGCCAAACAAGCGCCACGTTTCCTCGCTAAACAAGCCCGCATCAATGACCCGATCGATGGCATGGCCCGGCTTCACACGGTGATGCTCGAACAGAAGAATCAGCTCCTTATGCGCCCTTGCTTCACGCTGGCTGACGGTATGCATGAATTGCCCTTTGAGCGTTTCGCCGACGGCTCTTCGCCGCGAGGCGAGCTCGGATCCTGGTGCAGTCTCGTAGTGGGTGAGCGCATCGTTGAGCAAATCGAAGATGATTTCCGCGCAGTCATCGAGCCGCTTTTCCCATTCCTCGCGAAAAATTGCCACCGCATTCATGAGCTGGGGTTTCCAGCGCTGCTCGATACCCGCCAGTGTCTCGAGCAATTCGACCCGGTCGGAGAAGCCCACGTAATGGGCATTGAATTCGCGCACCGCGTTGAAGTGCAAGCCGAGCCGGCGCCTCCATTCCGCCAAGTGATCTTCCGCCTTCGTCCGGTTGATGATGGCGAGTCGAGGTTGGCCTGTGAGCCGAAGAATTTCCATCTCGGCGATGTGGATCTCCAAGAGGGGCTCCGATCCATCCACCACATAGATGATTCCGGCGTCTTCTTCGATGATAGGTGCTAGAAGGCGACATTCCGCCTCAAAGTCGGGTTGGCCGCGATGTCGCGCCAGGAAGCTCCGAAACACCGCCAATGGCTCGCTAGCCCGCGCGGCTGGTTCGAGCTCACGGAGCGCCTCAATGGCGTTCTGGAAACCGGGCGTATCATAAAAAGCAAAGAGATCACGCAGCCAGAATCTTTGGCACGTGACGGTTTCTCCTGGCATCGAGCTGATTCGCACCTGATCGTTTTCGGCGAGCGTCGAGACGACTGACGACTTTCCGTGGTTCACCGCGCCGACAATGGCGAAGGTTGGGATCGTCTCGCTCATGGCCGCCATCTCTCCAAGCCGACACGAAGATCATGAATCGCGAGGAAATCGCGCCAGGTGTTGAACTCACCGGTCTCGCCGGGCTTATGAGAATCGCGACTGCTCACAAGCAAGACGAGAACCTCGATTTTTCCGCCTGCCGCTTCCGCGATCTTCCGCAAGACCAAAGCGATGGCGCGGATTGGCGCACGGCGCGCTCCAATCAACACCGCAACGCCCGCGAGCGAGGGAGCCTCTCGAGCAATTCTCTCCAGCGCGACGGCGTTTGCACCCGGGTCGTCGATACGCACGGAGAGCACCGGCCTCGAAAGCCGCCAGCCGAATCCCGTGCTCAATCCCGTTTCGATCTCGTCCTCCGGAATCTCAAGCTCGCTCGCGACCAAGGCGAGGCAAGCGCCATTTGCGTTGTGATCGACTGATGGAAAGGATTCAGGCACCGCACGCTTCGACGTTTCCGGATGCCCTTGGATGAAGGGTCCGGTAAGCCTGCGAAAGAGCGCGCTGCAGTTCGCGTGGTCGAAGGAGAAGCTGCGCAATGCCGCGCGCAAACTCAGACCGCACCAGATCAACAAAACAAACCGAACGAGAAATCCATAAAAGAACGTGGCGTAGAAGAGGAAGGGCCACCAGGAAGTCATTGCCGGCAGGGAAAGCGACTTTATCCCCTCGCTGTAGGAGAACCGGCTCTGCTCGACTGCCTGGCGGGTCGGATGGGCGTTTGGCAGGAAAGACCACGGAGTGGCGATCGACGAAACCAGACCGTAAACTGTCTCCGGACTCGTCCTCAAAGTCGATTGCCACCCGAAGGCGACATCCCTGCCCAAAGGCAACAAGAGAGCAACGAGCACACCCGCATTAAAAAAAACGCCGAAAATCTGGGTGATCATCAGGAGGGGCCATACCAGCAACTTGAAGACCTCGCCTTTGCGTCGAATTCCCACGAGCCTTGCCCGAATGCGTTCACGCCGATCGCCGGGAAGCTGATGCAGCGCAGCGCTCAAGGACCAAATCAACCCGGAAAGAAGCTTGCGCAGCGGATGAAAGTTCTCGAAAGGGTGTGTCGTCCGCCTCAGGAGCCAGATCCCCAGCGCGGCGGCCAAGATCAGCCACTGAATGCCTACTGTGCATGCGAAAAACCAGGCAACATTCACCGGTTCATCACCCCTGTAGGTCAAGAGCACTGCCGCCGCGACGCTTATTCCAATGGCAGCACCGGCCAACGCAGACAGCACGCTTAGCGTCTGCCAAGCCGTAAGAAAGTATTCACCCGGCGGATTCTCTGAAGTCTGACTCCGCCGCATTTCCAGCCAGGCGCGGAATGTTTCCTTGCGGCTCTTGGCTTGGCGCGACACGCCCGCTGGAGAGATTTTCTCAAAGATCTGGCGATCACGAGCTCGCAATGCCGCATCGTCAACATCGCCGTCTTCAGCGAGAAACCATTCAAAGTCGATAACGTCGGCAATTTTCCAAGACACAACTTCTGCTGCATACCATATGGCGCGGCTAGGGAGCAGAGCAAAAGGCGAGAGAAAAACCGATCACAAATATATATGACATATATTATATGATGTTATAGATATTCCATTTCGTGAGAGGCATTTCGATCGCTGTGAACAACTTCGGAACAACGTTTCTTGTCCGCGGAACTCTGTGTCCTCTGTGTTTTCTCAGCGGTGAACTTACCGTGACGCGCGTTTGCGCAACGGCAGACACGAGCTGGGATTAGCTTGCCAGCAGCTGTGGAGCGGAAGATTGTGCGCAGCCGCCGTGAATCCCCGACGAATTTCTCACCGTTTTGACCAGCTCGCCGCTCAGCGAACGAGCGGCTTTGTTGCCTATGTGACTGCGGGAGATCCATCGCTCGACGCGACTCTCGCCGTTGCTCACGCGCTCGAATCGGCTGGCGTGGACATCTTGGAGCTAGGCATCCCGTTTTCAGATCCGCTTGCCGATGGTCCAACCATTCAGGCGGCTTCCAACCGAGCGCTTGCCGCGGGAATGACTGTGTACCGTTCCTTGGAACTCGTGCGGCGCTTCCGGGTGGATTCGGAGCTTCCGCTCGTCCTATTCACGTATCTGAATCCGATTTACGCGTATGGATTTGAGAGGTTTCTCGCCGATGCGGTCACAGCCGGTGCGGATGGGCTGCTAATTTTGGATCTCCCTCCCGATGAGGCGGCGAAAAATTCCGATCTCATTTCCTCGGGCGGTTTGGACCCGATCCGGCTCATCGCGCCGACCACATCTCCCGCGCGTATGGCGCGGATCGTCTCGACTGGCCGAGGGTTCATCTACTACGTCTCCCGGGAAGGAGTGACCGGTGAACAAAGCCGGCTCTCGGATACCATTTCTGCCCAAGTCGCCGAGCTACGGAGGCACACTTCGCTGCCGATTGCGGTGGGATTCGGCATTTCGACGATCGAGCAGGCAGCCGCGGTGGCCAGGCACGCGGATGCGGTGGTCGTCGGAAGTGCGATTGTGCGGCAAATCGCGGAAAACGGGAATTCGCCCGACTTAGCCAAGCGAGTCCACGATTTCGTCCGTCCCCTTGTGCAGGGCGCAAAGTCCGCCTAATTTTTCCCGCAATGCAACTTCCCTTCACCAAAATGAATGGTGCCGGCAACGATTTCATCATTCTCGACAATCGCGATGAAAAGCTCGCGCTGGATTCTTCCCGCATCGCATTGCTGTGCGACCGCCATCGGGGCGTCGGCGCTGACGGTGTGCTTGCTGTCGAGCCCCCTTTGCAAGGAGCGGACTTTCGGATGCGTTACTACAACGCGGACGGTGGCGAGGCAGAGATGTGCGGCAATGGGGCTCGCTGCTTTGCACGTTTCGCGCGCAAGCTGGGCGCGGACAAATCCGAGATCAGTTTCGAGACCCTAGCCGGGATCATCCGGGCTTCCTTTCCTGAAAATGAGGTTCGCGTCGCCATGAGCGACCCCCACTCCTATCGCCCACCGATCCGTCTTGATATCATCGGAAACACCCTCGAAGTTCACTTCGTGAACACAGGCGTGCCGCATGCGGTAGTCTTTACCGATGACGTCGAAGCTGTGGACGTCTCGAAACGCGGCGCTGCGCTGCGCTATCACCCTGCTTTTGCTCCAAAGGGAACGAATGCAAATTTTGTTCAAGTGCTTTCCCCAGGATCGATTGCGATTCGGACCTATGAGCGTGGCGTCGAGGGTGAAACTCTCGCATGTGGCACGGGCGTTTGCGCGGCGGCGCTTGTTCACCATCTTCTCACCCATTCGCCATCTCCTGTTCATGTGAAGGTTCGCGGTGGAGATACACTCCAGGTCGCATTCGAAGCATCCGGGGGCGGTTTCCACAATGTCACGCTCACCGGTCCGGCGGATTTTGTTTTCGACGGGACGATTTCGCTGTAGTTCTCGACGGCCCTATGTCATTTGCCGGCACCCATACCGCCCTGGTCACACCGTTTCGCAACGGCGCTATCGATAGCGAAGCGTTTCGCGACCTCATTGAAGCCCAGATTGCTGGAGGCGTGGATGGGATCGTTCCCGTGGGCACCACCGGGGAGTCTCCCACCCTCACCTACGAGGAACACACCGAAGTGATTCGTGTCGCGATCGAAGCCGCAAAAGGTCGCTGCAAGGTCATCGCCGGGACGGGTTCGAACTCCACGACGGAAGCTGTCTCCCTCACCAGAGAGGCTGAAAGCCTCGGAGCCGACGCTGTCCTGCTTGTGGCTCCGTACCACAACAAGCCTTCGCAGGAGGGTCTCTACCGCCACTACCGTGCCATCGCCGAAACGGTGAAGATCCCAATCGTCCTTTACAGCATTCCAGGCCGCTGCGGGATCGAAATCGGAGTGGAAACCGTCGTGCGGCTGGCGAACGATTGCTCCAACATTGTTTGTATCAAGGAAGCAGGAGGCACGGTGGAGCGGGTTAGCCAGCTTCGGCAAGCAGTGCCCGAAGCCTTCGAAATCGTGTCCGGTGACGATTCGCTCACGCTGCCATTCCTTTCCGCTGGCGGCACCGGCGTCATCAGCGTCGCCTCAAATCTGATACCGCGGGAGGTGTCAGAGTTTGTAGGCGCCTGGCGGGCGGGTCGAACCCAGGAGGCTGTCGATGCCCACCGGCACTACTATCGCCTGTTCAAGGATTTGTTCATCGAGCCGAATCCTGTTCCAATCAAGTACGCCTTGTCCCTCAAGGGTCTCATGAGCGCCGAAGTGCGCCTGCCGCTCTGCGAGATGAGCGATTCCAACAAGGAAAAATTGCGTTCGACTCTCTCCGCGTTACGACTCCTGTGAGAAACTAAACGCCGCTGCAAGCTGCTTTGACGAATTGACTTAAGCGACCGGACACTTTTATGACCCCGCTAAAACTGCTCATCAACGGCGCTAAAGGTCGTATGGGACAAGCCCTCATTTCGTGCGCAGCGGCCGATTCGGAGCTCGAAGTTGCCGCCCAGATTGATATCGGGGACGATCTTTCTTCCGCGATCCCGGAATGCCAGGCGATCGTTGATTTTACGCATGCCGATGCCACCGCTGCGATCGCGCAAATTTGCGAACAATCCGGAAAGATCCTCGTTATCGGCACAACCGGTCAAGACGGCACGAGCCGGCGCAGCGTGGAAAATTCAGCGCGAAAGATTCCAATCGTCTTCGCTCCTAACTTCAGCGTCGGCGTCAACACTCTTTTCTGGCTTGCACGAAAGACCGCAGAAATTCTGGGCCCGGATTTTGATTTGGAAATTATTGAAATGCATCACCGCCTAAAAAAAGATGCCCCGAGCGGAACGGCAAAACGTCTTGCCGAGATTCTCTCTGAAATTCGAGGCCTGAGCTATGAAAGTAATGTCCGCCACGGGCGTGCAGGGATGGTCGGTGAACGATCCGAGACGGAGATCGGAATGCATGCCCTGCGTGGCGGTGACGTCGTGGGGGATCACACGGTCGTTTATGCCAGTCCAGGCGAGCGGGTTGAACTCACACACAGGGCTTCCAGCAGGGAAACTTTCGCGAAAGGAGCGCTTCGCGCAGTCAAATGGGCGCAGCATCAGCCCCCGGGACTGTATGACATGCAAGATGTCCTTGGATTAAAATGAGCAGCGCAAGCGGCGAATGCTCGAACCCGCCTTCGCGGCTCATTATCGCTTTTCTAACATGCGCGCCGGAATTGCACTTGGCTCCAATATCGAGCCCCGTCTTGTCTATCTCCAAGCCGCCCGTCGCCGCCTTTTTAGCCTCCACCATGGGCCGCAACCGGTCCTGTGCTCCAAGGTCTACGAAACTTCTCCCGTCGACTGCCCAGCCCAATCGCCGCTTTTCCTCAACGCTGCGCTCGAATTTTTCACCGAAATGCAGCCGCAGCAACTCCTCAATAAGCTCAAAAGCATCGAACGGGACCTTGGCCGATCACCCACCCAGGAGAGAAACAGCCCCCGGACAATCGACATCGATTTGCTCTACTGTGACGATATCGCTCTTTCAGAATCCAACCTCACCATCCCCCATCCTCAGATCGCAAAACGCCGATTCGTGCTCCGGCCCCTAGCTGATATCCGGCCAAAGCTCGTTCTTCCGCACTTCACAAGAAATGTCGAAGAACTGCTCGCAGAATTGAAAAGTGATGAAAAAGTTGAACTATATTGTAACGTAATTTACTGAGCGACAATTATATGGGTGATTTTGTTACTAATAAAAAGCAAATAGATCCCATTGTGTCCTCTTTTATTTCGCGGAAGCGAGAGTCCTGGAGGTTTGCCGCGCTGACCGCGTACGACTATCCGATGGGGAGATTGCTGGATGATCTTGGGCTGGATTTTCTTTTGGTTGGCGATTCTTTGGGCATGGTGGTCCTGGGTCATCCTGACACTACGGAGGTGACCTTAGGCGATATGGTCCACCATACGCGGGCGGTTGCACGGGGGGTTAGCAAGACAACTCTGATCGCTGATCTCCCCGCCCACAGCACAGCGACCGAAGCGATCGGTGTGCTGAGCGCTCGCAAATTGATCGAGGCGGGTGCCAACGGAGTTAAAGCAGAGGGCGGAGAAGAGTTGTTGCCCGTCATCAGAGCAATTCTCGGCCAGGGAATCCCTGTTCTCGGTCACATTGGGATGCTGCCGCAAAAAGTGAAGGAGGAGGGCGGCTATCGAATTAAGGGAAAGACTCAACAGCAAGCGGAGCAACTCATGGAGGATGCGATGGCTTTGGACAATGCCGGGGTTTTCGGCATGGTGCTCGAATTGGTTTCGCCCCCGGTTGCGGAGGCGATTTCGCGGAAGATCCGGGTACCCACGATTGGAATAGGCAGCGGACGTGGCTGCGACGGTCAGATTTTGGTAACCCATGATCTCTTGGGAATGTTTCCCTGGTTCAAGCCACGTTTTGTTCAGGCAAAGCTCGACCTGGCTTCACAAATTCAATCGGCGGTTACCGAATTCATACGGGAATCCCGGGCGGGAGCTGAGAGAAGCTGAACGCGTGTGACGCGGAGATTTGGGCTCCGAATAAAGGATCTCAATACGTGCTGCTCAAGAGCATTCGTTCATTTACCCAGTTTCAAGAAGCTGTTAAATTAGAATGGGCATGACATTTCGCGCACTTCTGATCTTTCTCCTCGTGCCAGTGTTGCATGCGGAGCTTCCCCCTTCGGCTTACGAGTCAATGCAAGCGAAGGCACCCGAGTATCTAAGGATTGAGGTTCTGCGGGTGGATGTGGAGCCCGGAGAATCTCCGACCCAGCAAAGAGTTCATGTGGTGGCCCTGACGACAGAAGTCTTCCGCACTATCAGCGGCCTGAAACCCAATGAAATTGTGAATATCTTTTATACGGTAACAGACCATCCGCAAGGCTGGGCCGGGCCCGGCGAGGTGCCGATACCGAATGAGAAGGAGCGGTCCGTTGCCTATTTGGTCAAGACGGAAGGCGGCGATTTCGCGCCAGCCGCAGGCAGGATGAGCTTTACCAATTTTTAGGCTTCGCCAACAGAGGGACAATCTTGTGGATTCGGTGGAACGCCGTGCGAAGGAAAGCCGCAAGCTTTTAGTGGCAGGCGTTGTCGTCAACTTGGTCCTTGCTCTGACAAAGATTGCAGGCGGTGTTTTTGGTCGCTCACATGCGTTGATCGCCGATGGTATCGAGTCATCACTGGATGTGTTGAGCTCCGTCATGATGTGGGGGGCGATCAAATACGCAGAGCGGCCGCCAGACAGCGATCATCCCTACGGTCACGGCAAGATGGAATCGCTGGCAGCAGTCGCCGGTTCCCTGCTGCTCATTATGGCGGGGGCAGCGCTTGGCCTGAACAGCATACGCGAAATCTTTCTTTTGCAACGCGCTGCCGGCGTGGATAATACCCCGGCAGGTTTCACGCTGGTCGTTCTTGGAGCGACTATCGTCCTCAAGGAGGGGCTCTTCCGATGGGTCAATTTGCGCAGCGTGGCCATTGAAAGCAAGGCCCTTCAGACTGATGCATGGCACCATCGCTCCGACGCGATGACGTCCCTGGCAGCAGCTGTCGGTATTTCGGCCGCATTGATCGGCGGACCCTCCTGGGCACAAGCGGATGATTGGGCGGCGCTCTTTTCGTGCGCAGTGATCATTTTCAACGGCCTGGGGATGCTTCGAGCATCAATCGGCGAAGTCTTGGATGCGCAGGCCGCTCCGGAAATCGTCACCGAAATTCTGGGGGCCGTTCGCGCGGTGCCGGGCGTCACGAGCGTGGAAAAATGCCGGGTGCGCAAGAGCGGCTTCATGCGGTTCGCGGACATTCATGTGCGCGTGGCTGGTGAATCCACCGTCCGTGAAGGCCATGACATCGCACATTCTGTGAAGAACCGGCTTCTCGACGGCGATTTTCATCTTGCCGATGTTGTCGTCCATATCGAACCGGAGACCCACGAGGGCCAACAAGAGCTTAAACGACCCGGGTCTTGACGATCTTCCGTCCTGCGGCAACGAGCAAATTGCATGCCTCCGCGCAGAGTATGGGGATTTCGTTTTCTGAATGCTGCACTTCAGATCCCCGGCGGCTCAACGACGTTGGGTTGCCGGGTGAGATCGACCAGAGGATGTGACGCAAGCATCCATCTTTATGATTGCAGGTACTTGCGACAACCAATTCCGCTTGTTCGTCAGTGATTTTCTTTACGACGGCGTACATGCCCGTCTGGCGTGCGAGCGTTTCACGCAGATCCACGGGTTGAAGCTCGCTTCGCGCATGAGCCACGGCGGTTCCCAACGCGGCTGGATAAAGAAAGTCCAAAGCAAGCGAGGTTTCATGGAGGTTTTTCAAAGTAAGCCGCCAACCGTGTCTCAGATTTGGCGCGGTTTTGAGCGGCCGGTATTTCCCGGCATCGTCGTACCTGGCGATTTCCATGGCATCATGCGGATTCGTGAAGGTCTCCAGTCCTGCCTTTCCCGCATCCTCCACATGGCTCAAGGAATAGTCAGGAAGAATGCGGATCTGTCCAATCAGGCACGGTCCGTGGCAAAGGAAGCTACCAAGGACCTTGCGAATCTCACCCAGCATACCAAAACCTAGCGGATCGCCCATCCGCTTCAACTATCACCGGTTCACGCTTGATTCCCGAGCGGTCAGACTCTGTGGCGGCGTTTGACGCGAAGCTGAGCAGACGACTTTTGCA
>CAVPTR010000005.1:0-15477 GCA_963708595.1 uncultured Verrucomicrobiae bacterium | reverse complement strand
TTGTGGCGGCTTTGGCACTCTTAGGTAAACTGTATGTGAGGTGACGGGAAACCCCTCTCAGGGAGCTTGCCCCGGCAGAGGCGAGTCAGAGCGGCCACTATGCTGCGCTGATGGGTGACGGGCATTCCGGGAGGCCAGGAATGGCTGGCGCTGGTGCCGGAAGTCCCAATCGGGACGTTCTTCTCGCGGGAATCCCATCAAGGGGGCGTGCCCCCCGACCATCATCCCCCCGACTGCGGCGTCATCGGCAGCATCACCGGGGAAGACCGGAGCGGTGGTGATATTCGCGCGCATGGCGATCTACGTTCCGGCGCCGGGTGCTGCCGACCTCATCGAAATCGAGGGATGTGGAAAGGTCCCGCTCAGCGTCGATCTGCGCTTTCAGATCGGCGACCTTCTGCTCCGCAGTGGCAATGGCGTCGGCGCCGGCGATGAAGCGGCGCGGCGGTGGCTCCTGGCTCGCAACGGGGATGAGCGCTCGCGCAAGCTTGGCCGGATCACCGGATTGCAGGCCATTCTGAGCTTTCCAAAACTCGAGCTGCTTCGCTCGGCGCTCGTCGTAGTCCTCGATGGATGGCTCGGCGTAGTTCGTCGACTGCTCCGTGAGGAGTTCCGTGCGGAAAAACCCTGGGTTGACGATGGTGGTAGTGATCCCGAATGGCGCGACCTCGGCGTCCAGCGACTCCATCCAGCCCTCCAGACCGAACTTCGACGCGGCGTAGGCGCTAACGAACTCGAAGCCGGCGGCGAGGCCCGCTGACGAGGAGATCGAAATAATGTGCCCCGAGCGCTGCTTGCGCATCACCGGCAGGACAGCGCGAGTGACGTTCATCGGGCCAATGAGGCTCACCGCCAACTGCCGCTCGAACTGCTCCGGCGTCAGCTCCTCGAAGTAGCCGGCATAAAAGCTGGCCGCATTGTTGACCAGCACGTCGATGCTGCCGAACCGGTCGACAGCGGCCCGCACCGCCGCCTCGGCATCGGCGCGGCTCGTGACGTCCAGCTTTACGGCCAGCAGGTCGTTCGACTGTCCCACCGCCTTAGCCACGGCGTCGGTATCCCGGCCAGTGGCGACGACCGCGTGACCGGCCACCAGCGCGGCTTTGGCGAAATCAACGCCCATGCCACGGCCAGCTCCGGTAATAAGCCAAGTCTTCTTGTTACTCATGACATCTCCTTAGTTCTGCTTTTCAAAACGCTGGTGTGACGGCCGCTCAGCGGCCGAGCGTTTTCATGAGCTCCTCGGGATACCGCTCACCCTCGACCTGGATCTCGGCCGCAGCGCGCACGATCTCTGCGAGGTCATCGGCAGTTAGCTCGACGTCGGCCGCGCCGAGGTTCTCCTCGAGCCGGTGGAGCTTGGTGGTGCCGGGAATTGGCACGATCCACGGCTTCTGCGCCAGCAGCCACGCGAGCGCGATCTGCGCGGGCGTTGCCTTCTTCTCGCCGGCGATGCGCTTCAGCAGATCGACCAGCGCCTGGTTCTTCTCCAACGCCTCCGGTGTAAAACGCGGAAGGATATTCCGGAAGTCGCCCTCACCGAGCCTGGTGTCCTTGTTCATCGCGCCGGTCAAAAAGCCCTTGCCGAGCGGGCTGTAGGGCACGAAACCGATGCCCAGTTCTTCGCACGCCTCGAGAATGCCATTGTTCTCCGGCCCGCGCGTCCAAAGCGAATACTCGTTCTGTAATGCGGTGACCGGCTGCACGGCGTGCGCGCGGCGAACGGTCTGCGCGCCGGGCTCGGACAAGCCGAAATGCTTAACTTTCCCATCGGCGATCAGCTCCTTGACCGTGCCCGCCACGTCTTCGATTGGCACGTTCGGGTCAACGCGATGCTGGTAGAAGAGGTCGATGGTCTCGACGCCCAGCCTCTTCAGCGACGCGTCGCACACCTCGCGGATGTGCTCGAGCCGGCTGTCGAGGCCCGCCTGCTTCTTAGTCTCGGGGTCGATATTGAAGCCGAACTTTGTCGCAATCACCACCTTGTCTCGGAACGGAGCAAGGGCTTCACCGACCATTTCCTCATTGGTAAAGGGGCCATAGACCTCGGCGGTGTCGAAGAAGGTCACGCCGCGTTCCACTGCCGCGCGGATCAGCGCGATACCCTCGTCCTTACTGAGCGAAGTGGCATAGCCGAAGTTCAGCCCCATGCAGCCAAAGCCGATGGCTGAGACCTCCAGATTACTTTTTCCAAGTTTGCGTGTTTTCATTTTGAGATGTCGTTGATGTGCGCCCGAATCGTTCGGACATTACAGGACTATGGAGTATTACGCACGGCCCTTCTCTCGCGTTCGCGCGTCGCCTGTCGCGATCTTGCGGAAATCGTTTCCACTGACGCCGGAAACGGAAGAAGCAGTAACTCCCTCAGTTTCGAGGATTGGCATCGGTGCCACGGTTTTACCGATCAATCGCGGCGTCGAGGGCCGGCGACAACGGAGCACCCTTGATCTCGATGGTGGCAAAGGCCTCGTCGATTTCGCGCAGGTCTTCGGCCGTCAGCCGGAGATTGGTGGCGGGCAGGTTGTCATCCAGGTGTTCGATTTCGTGGCACCCGGAATTGGCACGATCCACTGTTTTTGCGCCAGCAGCCAGGCGAGCGCGATCTGCGCGGGCATGCTCATCGCCGTGGCCTGCTTGATCTTGCGGAGCCGTGCGATCGGCAAGCCGTCGCGATAGTCAGCCCTCTGCGATGCGACGTTCGTGTATTTCTCGGCGATATAAATCGCCAGAAGCTGCGCGAAACCAGCGGCACGTTTCGCATTGCCCGCAGTTCCGGCCGATAGCAGCTCGGCGCAGGCCAAACTCAAATGAGGAGCGTCTCGTCGAGAGCCGCGGTCTACAGGTGCGAGATGATCGTCAACGGCCGCACGATACGCGCGAAGGTCGTCGAGCAGGAGGCTGCCCGCGAAATCGCGATGCGGAAGAGAGCTGAAGGTCATCGCACGGCATTGGTCGAAATGGAGCGAGGGAATCTCTTCACGCTGTCCCTCGGCAACGTGCAGCCTGATGACGTTATTGTTATTCGGTTCGCCTATTTTGAGGGACTTGACGCATGGAGGGACGAACTGGCTTTGCAGATCCCCTTCAATCCGGGAGTGCGCTACATACCCGGCGAGCCGCTTCTGCGCTCGAATTCGGGCAGGGGCTCTTCGGACGACACGGATCAGGTTCCAGACGCCTCCCCCATCTCGCCACCGCGTATCGATCAGATGCACCCTGACGCCGCGCGACTCTCGCTTCGGGGAAAAGTCGATGGACGGGATGTGGATTTGTGCAGCATTTCTTCGCCCACACACCCTACGCCCGTGCGTCCCGCTGCCGGCGCATTCGAGATTTTCCTGCCCGCGAACACGGCCGTCCCTGATCGTGATTTCGTTTTGCGCTGGAGGCGCGCTGCCCGCCCCGATCTGCTCTCGGCCGCGTGGATTTCGTCAGATCAGGAGGCCACATACGCGCTGATTCAACTAAGGGCTTCGGAGAAGGCGCCGGCCGAAAGCCGGGAGGGCAGCGACATCTATTTCCTTGTTGATCGTTCGGGAAGCATGGCCGGGGAGAAGTGGGCAAAGACTGCCGAGGCCCTGATCGCGTTCGTCAACGCTGCGGCGCAGCATGACCGTGTCTGGATTACTTTTTTTGAGTCAGATTTCCGTGACTTCGCTGAGAGGCCTTTGGAGCGCGATGCGCTGCTGCGAGACCCGAAGTTCCTATCCCTTGCGGCACTCGGCACAGGCGGGGGCACCGAAATGTTTCCGGCGTTACGGCATGTCCTGGCGATAGAGCAGCGGTTCTCAACGCAACGGTGCAGCCACATCGTTTTCATCACGGACGGCCAGATCGCCAACGAGGAGGCTGTTTTAAAGGAAGTTTCCGGGCATCCATCTCCGATTCATTGTTTTGGCATTGACCATGCCGTCAACGAAGCATTTCTCCGCAAGTTGGGTGGTCAACAGCGGGGAACGAGCGCCTTTCTGACTCCGGACGACGACCTCGTTCGTCCCGTTGCCTTCCTTGGCTCCAGACTCGGCAGACCGGTTTTCACACATCTGACTTTGGATGGAGCCTGGGAGTTGGCTGACACCGAACTGCCGGACATCCATGCCGGTCAGGTGGTCTTCGCTTCCATCCGGGCGAAGGACAATGCATCGGGCATCAATGTTGCAGGCAAAGATGCCGCTGGCCGACCGCTAACCGTTTCGCTTGAGACGCAGGCTGTGGAAACCGATTTGCCAAAGCTCATCTGGATGAAGCGCCGCATCGACAATCTTCTTCAGGATGGCAAGGACGTGGAAGCCATTGCGCTCGCAAAGAAGGCGAATCTGGTCTGCCGCGCACGGTGTTTATTGCGTGGGATGATGCTGAAAAAGTGGCTGTCGCCCAAAACGAAGTCTACCAGCCAAGCTTCGATCTTCCGAGCGGTCTCTTGTATGCGAGGCGACGAGCCCCTTTGAGCGATTCCACGATGAATTTCTTTGAGAGTAGGGTGACAGAATACCAAAAAGCCCCCGTTTTAGCACCCTGCTCCGATGAAGAGCTTGTTAGCGATATCTTCGGTCTGAAGGAGACAAAACTTCTCACAGAACAATTAAGCGCAACAGTCGGCTCTGCCTTCTGCACCTCTGATGCCAAGGAGCTCGTTAGCATATTGCAGGACTGGGCGAAACATACCGACGAAAAGCAGGTCGGCGAGACGCTTTGCGCGCTGCTGCGCGAATGCGAACGAAACCGGAACGCAGAAAATCTGCGCAAGGTGCTCTCGGAGTTTTTCCTTGCGCTGCCCGATCCTTGGAAAGCAAGGGCGAGCTTCATGTTCGTGGCAGAGACTGCCAAGATCGCTGGCGCGGCAGTGTTACCCTAAGCAGGTCATGAGCAGGCGTAAAGTTCGGACGGAATTGGACATGGCGAGCCCATGAGCTACTGAGTGGGCCGTCCCAAAGGATCCCCATGGAAAAGACCCGCAGACAGTTCACCCCGCAACAGAAAGTGGCCATCTTGCGCGAACACCTCATCGAACACGTGCCGGTTTCGGATCTGTGCGACAAGCACAAGCTGCACCCGACGCTCTCTTACCAGTGGCAGAAAAGCCTCTTTTGAGAACGGAGCCGCAGCCTTTGAAAGTCGCGGCCTCGCTCCCAGCCTTTGTCCAAAGAAGAGCATAAGATCGCCGCACTGAAAGCCAAGCTTCAGAAACAGACCTAGGTGCTTGCTGAGGCCGTCGAGAAACTGGTGTGCAACAAAATGAGCTTGGAGAGAGCTAAGCGGACATTGGGTTCCTCACGACACCCGTGACAATGTCATCGACTTCATCAACCGGCTCTCTGCGCGCACCGAGATCAGCGCGCTGCGCCCGGTGGACTGGATGGAACTCTCCGGCTCCAAGTATTACCAGTGGAGGGATCGCTGCAGCAAAGCCAACGAACACAAGTGCCGGTTCCCCGCGATCATTGGCTCGAAGCATGGGAAAAGGATGCCATCATCGACTTCCACCATCAGTTCCCGCTGGAGGGCTATGGCCGGTTCTCGACCTCTTTGGGCGCTCTTGCGAAAAGCTCGTTGTAATTGATTTATACACATCTCTCTGGTAGGCTGAATCGTGACTCTTTCCGCAGTTTTGGCCGCTCTTGGATACACAGTTGCAGCCCTACTTTGCTGCTTTGTTTTGTATAAGTTAATCGTTCGTCTCTGGAGAAAAGAGGGAGACACTGTGGAATCCTACAAATTGCCATGCATAGCCCTCTCAATTTCAAGGAAACAATCCTGCTGTTCTCGAGAAGAATTTCAGAAGATTGTTAGAGAAGAGATCAACAATGACGAAATGGTGAAATCCGTATCTCCCTTAGGTAGTTCTATGTTTATAATTGAAATTGAGCTAAGGGATTTTAATAAATTTGAGAGCGAGTATGGAAGCGTGGTGAATATAGTAAGGCATTTTATAAATCTTCGTATCCCAAATCCTCCACTTCCAAAATCCTCACGGCATGAACGCCAAAAGCTGGACGTGACATAGCCGGAGTTCCGCTAAAAAACGAGGCAGCGAATAGGGTTTAGGTAACTTCGTTAGATTCCGAAGACGCACCGGTAAAAAGCAGCTGGACGGTCAACTGGTTGAATCGCCTTTCATTGCGAAACGTCGAGAATTCCCGAGATCAGTTGGAGCGCCTTGTTGGGCCGATTCTTTCACGCGCTAAAGCAATCGTGCGCCATGCCGAAATCTGGATACTGAAACCAATCTTTTCTCGTGATCAACGCGGTAAACGATTAAACGATTCGATAGGGAGCATGAACATCTCCCTACCTTGTAATCCCGACGGAATCTCCGAACCTGGCGTCCTCTGCAGGCAGTCCGTCACCTTGCTGATCGAGCGTCGTCGTTCAATGGCATGACCCCGTAGGCGAAGAGATCGCCAACTCTTCGGAGACGTCCGAACCGTTGCACGCCCTCGTAGACCAGTGTCGGCATGTCCAGCGGGACGCTGGATAAATGCACGCGGGGACGCGTGCGCTCCCCAATCCATTGCGCGGTCTGGTTCTCTGAACTCTCAACCATCAACTCTTCCAGATCACCCCTCCCGTTTCGCCCGTTCGGCCTGGCCACTATGCAATCACGACCTGTGGGGCAGAACTGTTCTGCCGCAGGGCGTCTGGACGCCAGGGCTGCCGGGAGGAGGGCGATGGTTGCGGCAGGTGCGCAAATATCACCTTTGGGAGAGTAAAAAGTGTTTTCACCAAAAGATCTTTAGCTCGAAAGGAAAGTCGTCCTTGGATTGGCGAGATAAAGCTGCTCAGCCTATCGGGCAGTTGTCCAGGAAGCTTGAGAACGCAGAGCAGGGGCGGCATCCGCCGGACGGTCGGAACCGGTCATTAGGTTCCGCCCCCCGTTTATCGCGGCCATAGTCTCACTCGTCACTATTGAATTGACTACTCTTGCTAAAAGCTATTACTTCTTGTTCAAGAGAAATACGATAATTAGTCATTCAGCGTGAGGGGGCTTATGCCTTCTGTTTCTAATTCCAATTATCGCCTCGGCGCTAAGCGCCTGACAATAAAATCAATTGGGATTAACGCTATGATGGCCGCAGCGCTGCTGGCCATCACCGTTGTGGGCAGAGCTTCGGTTGACGAAGTTGCGCGGTGGAATCAAGTCGCCACCGATGCGACCGTCGCGGCCAAAACTAACCCGCTCGCGGAAAGCCGCATCTTCGCGATCCTGCACGTGGCGATTCACGATGCAGTAAATGCCGTTGAGCCCCGCTATGAGCCATATCAGCCGAGGACATCTCCGGCCCCGGCCGGCGCCTCAGTCGAGGCAGCCATCGCTGGGGCCGCGCACGCTACACTTGTCGCTTTACTTCCGGACTCGAAAGCGATCTTTGACGCGGCTTTGGAGGAGGCGCTTCGCCCCGTCACCGACGATTCGAGAAGAACAGCGGGTCTGGAGGTTGGACGAACTGCTGCCGCGGCGATCCTCACGGCACGCCAAAGCGACGGTGAGAATCGAACCGTGCAATACACTCCGGGCACGAAGCCGGGCGACTACTGCCCGACACCTCCGGACTTTAAACCGGCAGCCTTGGTACAATGGGGGAGCGTGACGCCGTTTGTGCTGAAGTCGGCCGATCAGTTCCGCTGCCCCGAACCGCCGGCTGTGAACAGTTCGCGTGCTCTCGCAGACCTTGAAGAGGTCAAGGCGATCGGTGGAAGCAAGAGTGCCACACGGACTGCCGAGCAAAGCGAGATCGGCCGCTATTGGTATGAGAGTTCGCCCCAGGGTTGGAACCGCATCGCGCGCGAGGTGTTGGCTGCACGGCAATTCGACGTGTGGGAGAACGCCCGACTCTTTGCACTGTTGAATCTAGCGATGGCCGACGGCTACATCGCCGGTTTCGATAGCAAATATTATTACAACTACTGGCGGCCGGTCACTGCCATCCGCGAAGGCGGCGACAGCGAATGGCTGAGTTGCCTGCCGACCCCGCCGGTACCGGATTACCCTTCGACCCATACGGTTGAAGGGGCTGCTGCAGCTACGGTGATGGCCCGGTTCTTCAACACAGACTTCATCAGTTTCTCGACGACCAGCGGTGCGCCCTATCCGGGCATCACTCGCAAGTTCTGGAGCTTCTCGGAAGCAGCGCGGGAAAATGCTGCGTCCCGTATCCTTTGCGGAATTCACTTTTCGACCGCAGTGAACGCCGGATATATCCAGGGCGAACGCATTGGGGAATGGGCTTTCGAGCACGCATTGCAGCCTGCGAAGCCTCAGCAGGCGATCAGTGCTTCTCGCGTTTCGGAAAAGCGGCCCACCGAAGTTGCGGACCATTAGCCCGCATATCTCACACTCTGGCGGCCCATCTTGCTAATCATTTGGCCGCCAGCGGATTCGTCCTCCCGCACCATATCAACTTGGATATCCCTTGGTCGTCCTCACCCCTGGCGACCAAAGCATTACGCAATCTGAACCACTCGAGTGTGAGATAAGCGGGTTAGGACATTGGCGAGTCACCCTCGGGGAGCCGGTAGACTCCCGATCAAAATCCCGCTCGCAACTTGGGAGAAAAACGGCGCTGAAAAGTGGCCAATCGTTCTGGCTCAGAAAGGCGGCGGGTCCCCGCATGGGGAATGATCAGCGATCGCGCGTTCAGACCGCACACGCCGCACGCCCGTTGGCGCTGAGCTGCAGCAGCCGCTGGTCGGCGCCGCGGAGGGCGCTGATGAGGTCCTGGTTCAACGCGGCGAGGAATTTCAGGGCGGTGTGGGAGCCGGCGGAGAGGAAGGTTTCGCACGGCTTGCGCTCCAGCTCGAGGATGATCCCGTCGTTGGGCATCGAACACGTCGCGGTGCGCGCCTCGCCGCTGATGAGGCTGACCTGACCGAAGATGCTGCCGGCGGGGAGTTGGGCAAGGAGTTGCTGGCGGCTGCGCACGCGAACGGTCACGTCAACGCTGCCGCTGACGATGATGAAGCAGCTGCCGCCGGGCCGACCTTCGCTCACCACCACAGTTCCCTGCGGCAGGTCCCAGCGGCGCATGAGCCGCAGCAATTGTCGAAGCCCGCGATCGCTGAAATCAGCAAAGAGGGGAAAGTCGCGCAGCGCATCCGGCTTGATCGTCGACCCCGGCTGCGAGGTCATCCGCTCCAGCGTCATGGTCGAAATCTCCGGGGTTTCGCGCGGGACGCTGGTCGCACCGTAGGTGCACTCGAAGGAGATCTGTTCGTCGACCGCGATCAATCGCTTGCACAGTGCCTGTGCGATTCGCCAGAGATTATCCTTGGCCGAGAGGAACAGAGGCTGTTTGCTGAGGAACCGGCGCGGAGAGAAGACATCCTGCGGCGCCCAATCGGGGGATTCGTCGGTGAGCGCCATCTCGGCGCTGGCTTGCCCGGCAGCGGTAGTGTAACTGCCGCCATACCCGTTGAAACCGGCGGCGAGGATGACCCCGGGGCGAACAAATCCGAGCGCAGGCAATGCATCCGGCGTGAACGCCATCGGCCCGACCCACTCAGAAGTCGGCGGCTGTCCGCACAACTCGGGATAATATCGATCGCGCAGCCGCAGCAGCAGATTGTGAATTCCGAGCGATCTGCGGCGTGACGCGGGATTCTTCATTGGTCGATCGTTGCCGCCGCCAAATAACAGGGGGGCGCGTCCGTCGCGTGCTCCGGCGCGCGGCTGATTGAAGAAGGCTGGGCCTTGCTCGGTGCTGATGATGCGTCCCCGCGCGCGATCCAGCGCGTGTTCGGTGAGCATGATCTGGCTTTGCCTCGGCGAGATGCTGCGCATCTCCGGCAGCAGCTCGCGCGTGAATGCGTTGGTCGCGACGATCACGCGCCGGGCAACGATGCGGCCACGGTCGGTGGTCACGTAATGACGATCGGGCGACATCGATCGAATCCGCTTCACGCGCACGCGCGCATACAGCTCAACGCCACTCTTCAGCGCTGCGCTGATCACGCCGCAGACATATTTGAACGGATGATACGTTCCATCGCCGGGGATGAACCGGCCGACGAAGTCGGTGCGAATGTCGAACTCCTCGAAGATTTTCCGCCGCGACCAGAGCTCGATGCGCTGGCCGTGCCGGGCGGCGAGCATGACTTCCTCGCATATTCCCTGTTCTTCGCCGTCGGTGTGGGCGAGGAAGATCCCTCCGCGCGGAGAAAAATCGCAATCGATCGATTCGTCATTGATGATCTGCTGAAGTCGATCGCGGTTGCGAAGGGCCATTCCCAGGACCAGCGACGCCTGCCGTTCACTTTCGGCGCGAAGGACTTCTATCGGCACAGAAGGGTAGACGTGCAGGAGAAACTTAAGTCGCTCGCGCGCCAGACCCTCGTACAGACCGACGGAATTCTCGGGAAGCAGCTCGAAGTTGCCGCCGTTGCGTCCGCTGGCTTCGGTGGCGGGATCGCCGCGATCGATGACCGCGACGTGCAGGCTGCGATCGCGCACGGCCGGCCCGAGATGATAGGCCGCCGATGCGCCGGTCAGCCCTGCGCCGATGATCAGCACGTCCACGGAGGGGGGCAATGCCGGCGCCGATTGATAATTCGCCAGCGGATGCCCGGCGCGAAACCAGAAGGGTTGATCGCTGATCGGCAGAGAAATTCCCTGTGTCGAAGCGACTCCAACGCGCCCGAGGAGCTCTTCAAATAACTGCCGGGATCTGGGAGTGAATCGGCGATTGCGCTCCAGCGCCTGGAGCTTGCGCCGCACCGCCGCGCCTGCGGGGTGTTGGCTGTATCTCGGGACCAACTGCCTGGCGAGGCGTTCCACCGCATCGGTGGTCAAGACGCGCCTGGGGGACGACGCCGACTTTTTCATGCGAGCTTTCGATTACACAATGCTATTCACACCATATGCAAGCTACTACCAATTAAGATGCCTTGTTTGTGACTTCGCAAGAGTTGCTTCCCGGCTACCTCAAGGAGGCTCGTGGACTCGCCTCAACGCTGAGCTCTCCGCGTGAGCCGGGACGTTGTCCCAGCAACGCGGGGACTCACGTCCAACCATCAACTGACCTAAGACGAGGGAGGGATGCGAACCCTCGATTGGCAACACGCTTTCTGCCGGTTTTTATCGCGTCTCGTATTATGTTGCAATCTAGAGAGTTGAATCCAACCACTTCACCGGGCGAGGCGATGCAAGGCTTTCCAAAAAGATAATCGCTGTTACTATGTCGTGTTACTATCGCCTCTCTGATCAAACGGCCCACGCCCAAGTTTTGGACAGCCGCTTTCCGGGACGCCTCGGGCCGTCAACATCGTCGCACTACCGGAGAGACTGACAAGAAGCGTGCTTTGGCAGTCGCTGACAGTTCGAACGCGTGGCTCAGCGCAAAGGCAATCCGCAACGCGTCCGTCACGTTTCCGGCGTTATGCGGAGGCCAAAGACAAGTTCCTCGCTTTCCTGGGCGCACAGTCCGAACGCGGCCTTGATGAAATCACACGGACGCAGATCGTCGCATTCCGCGATTCGATGCTCGCCACGAACGCGCCGGCGACGGCGAACACCACGCTGAAGATCGTGCGAAGAATCTTCCGTTCCGCGCGATTGGATGGATACCTCTGGCAGGATCCGGCAGAAGGCGTCACGACGGTCAAGAACCACAGCTCCTTGGAGCGCCGGCCCTTCACGATAGATGAATTGCGTGCCGTTCTCGATGTCGCTGGCGGCGAATGGAAGAGCATCATCAAGTTCGGGCCCTACACCGGCCAGAGGCTCGGAGACTTAGCCGCACTGACCTGGGCACAAATCGATCTGACTCGCGAGGAGATCGCGCTCACCGTCCGCAAGACTGGCAAGCGTCTCTTGATCCCGATTGCCACACCGTTGCGCGAACACCTGCGCACACTCGAACCCGGGGACAATCCACGCGGTCCAGTGCCCCCAAGCGCATTCGAAATTCTTCACGCGCAGAAGGGGAGAGTTGGAACGCTCTCCAACCAGTTCAGTGAATTGCTCGTCAATGCTGGATTGCGAGAGCCGCGCAATCACCGGAGCCGTGGCATCGGCCGAGATGGAAAGCGTACGGGACTAGACTTATCCTTCCACTCATTGAGGCATACCAGCGTTTCGCTGCTCAAGGATGCCGGCGTTCCCGATTGCGGATTCAGGTCAATCGTGTGGCCGGCGAGATTTTCGGATTGAGCTTGCATGCTCTTTCGTCTTCCCTCCACGCCGCCGTGATTTTCGGATCGGGGCTTGCATTGCTCTTTCGACTTCCCTGCCGACGGCTCCCGTCCCGTTGGGACGCCGTTCATATTGATGGTGATGGATGGTTTCATCATTATGGCACCAGGCGTCGCTGGCTTTGTCGACCGCGCGCCAATCATGCTGGCGGCTTAACTGAGGAGTCCCCCGAGCGCTCGGTGCCTTGCAGAGGATACACGTTACTAGGCGTGTTACTATGCCTCCCGATTCTCGCAACCGCGCCACGCCATCGGACTATTTGTTTACCTTGCTTTTCGGGCGAATGGCGGTGAGGGAGGGATTATCCCGTTGGACTGCGTCCAACACGATCCACCTCTCCGGCCACTCATCGGCGTTATGGCGATACCGTCTCGAAGTTTCTCGACTTTCTTGGAGCGCTTCCGATCGCGCGCTCGAGGAAATTGCCCGCGCGCAGATCGCGGCGTTCCGCAACGCGCGCTTAGCAGAGAGCGCCACGCTAACCGCCAATACGGATTTGAAATCGTCCGCTCAATCTTCCGCTCTGCGCGGCGCGAAGGGTCCTGTTCGAAGATCCGGCATTGGCTTGTACAGGAGGACCGTTCTGGCCTTGAAAAGTCCCACTCCATTCGCCGGTGCTCCATACCTCATTGCCAGCCGTACCTATAACACGGGGCGAAGCCGGATCACGCTTGGTGAGATAGTTGCTGAAATGCAAATACCTGAACTCGGTTTCCCAATATCTCTCCATGGCTCCCGGCCGAAAACCGGTCCTCTCTCCGTCACAACAATCGCGTCCTCGGTCAAAAGCGCGGCCAAAGCGGCCGCATCGTTGTTGTTGAACGCCTCGTCACTTTTTTTATGTTCGCATCAATCTGCTCGCGTACTTGCGGATCGACCGTCTCTTTTTGTTGGGTGAGGGTCGGCACAGCAAAGCCGATTGCCAACCCTGAGAGGGCAAGTAGGAAAGGCGTTTTCATTGTCTCCTCCCGGTTTTAGGATAGTGGCCTAGCGACCCTGCTTCGGGATTTCATACTTCGCCAGTAACATACGTGTCTGGGGGCCGACACGCATTTGATTACAGGCATCAGGCCTGGTTGCTCCCTGGACCTGGCATGGCCAGGATTAACCGCGCCACCTGCTCCGGCTCGTCCAGTTGGACGAAGTGTCGAGCACCTGGGATAAGGAATAGTTCAGACTCCGGAAGGAACTCGTGGAACGTCCGGGCGACACCGCTGTTCAGCGAAGGATCGGCGTCGCCGAAAATGATCCGGACCGGGCGCCTGAACTCCCTCAGCTTGGGGATCATTTTCGTGCGCGACCTGACCGTGGACCGCAAGTCTTCATTCAAGCGGAAGAAGGCGGGGCGGGCGCTGGGTGTGGCGTCGAACTGTTGATACAGCAGCGGCACGAACTCACGTCTGACATCCGCGTCTCGGATGAAGCTCCCGACCTGCCACCAGTACATCCGGCGGAAGAGCCAGTTCCCGAACATCTGCGACACAGGCCTCGCGACGCTTCTGACGACGGGCGTGGAGAAGAGCCATATCGCCTCCGGCGGCCGGAGTGTCGGCATTTCGCAGTAGTACGTGTTCAACAACACCAGCCCTTCCACGCGCTCGGGGTGGGCCAGTGCCCAGTCGATGGCCGGCGGGCCCGAGGCGTCGTGCGCGACGAGGACGACCGGCCCGAGCTTCAGTTGCGTGATGACGACGTCGAGGTCGCCGACTTGATTGTCCGTGGTGTAAGGGTAGCCGGGCGGTTTATCCGAATTGCCCCACCCGAGAAAATCAAATGCCACAACCCGGCGCGGCGGCGAGAGGTGGGGGAGCAGACGATCGTAGAGGTGCAAGTTGTCCGGGAACCCGTGCATCACAACGATCGTCGGTTCCGCCCCCGGGTGGTCTCGAACGTAGATCCGGTGTTGGTCCCGCTGCACAAAAGTCTCTTGGTAGACCATCGTTCCCTCTGGACGGAAAGTCACCGAACGGTCGGGCGTGCTCAGGTCCTCAGTAACACGAAGCTTGCGAACGACAAGTTCGTCAATTTCCACGCGCCGTATCCGCGCGCGCCCGATCACCAGGCGACCAATGGCAACTGCGCCAAGCGCTAGCGCGCCGACCGCTAGCGCGCCCAGGGCCAATGCTCCTAACGCTTGAGCGCCGACGCTGAGCGCGGCGCCAGTGCACGAAGCAATCGATTCATTGGCACGAGAAGTAGAAAGGGGATGGCGTTTCATCGGATCGATGACGCGAAGGATCATGGCATTTTGGGGCAGCGCGGCCTAAACAAGTGATTCTGTCATTTTCGGATATCATGCCAGACTGGGAGTTATCCGAACGTTTATTGGCGGGGAAGAGCCTCTCGCATTCGCTCGAAAGGGCAACATGCCTGGAGGCGGACTCCAATGCAAGAGTGAGACGAGAGAATCTTTCGTCGAAATGTGGCGTATATCACAGCGCGGGAGGCAAGCTTTGGCCTTGCTGTCTCGACTGACGGTAGACGGCCCAGACTTTGCTGCTGATCCACACGCGATACTGAGCCGCCACGTAGCTTGTCGAGCATCCGTCACGATTCCGGCGTCATCGAATCCGGTCGGCACTCGACAGTTCGCCCGCCGCCGCTCCTCGCGGTCGGCCAGCGCCGGGTCTCGCTCCGCCTCTTGGCATGGCTAGCGAGCTTACTCCCTCGGAGCACGTTCGGCAAGCCTTCAAGCCTTGATTGATCGCATCGGTGTAATCTCTTCCGTGCAAGCTAGCGGAACCCCGGCTGACCGCGACGAAGCGGCTGTCGAGGTCCTTGCCGGTTGCATGGTTATAAACCTGTGCGAGAAGCCTTGGATGATGTACGCCGCACGCCGAAGAAATGCTCAAGAGTAAAGTCGTCGAGTTGCAGCCAGCAGAGAATCCTTACGCTCACGCCGTTCTCAATCTCGCCAGGCGAGCCTTCTCCCGATCCGCACCGATTTGAGTGTATCCGACATGCTACTTGCGGATATAAAAGCGTCTGATCAGGCCGTCCTCAATCTGGAAAACATGGCTTGCCTTCTCATCGAACAACGCGTTCCCGTGCAGATCGCGCGCGGTCAGATGAACCTCGACGTAGACTGTTCCATCCTCGCCGATCGAAAAGCCGGTTGGCTCCGCGCGTGAGTCCATCATCGCCCATTGTCGCGTCCAGTAGTCGCGGACACCGTCGTGCCCGTGGACATGCCCGCCCTCCAACCCGTTGGCCCACATGACGTCCGGGTGCATGGTCGCCAGCGCCGCTTCTATGTCGCGGGCATTGAAACGGTCGTACAGCCGCTCGAG
>CAVPTR010000004.1:0-46940 GCA_963708595.1 uncultured Verrucomicrobiae bacterium | reverse complement strand
CGGCGGGGGAGGGGCAGATCATCGTCGACGCCGGCGCCAGGCGCTCGGCCACCGGTCGCCGCCGAGCGTGGCGGAGGCGTCCTGGTCATGTGCCTCCCACGTTCGCCAGCACGCGGCCGGCCGGCTGCTGGACGCCCTCGCCGCGCAGGGCGCGGACAGCCAGGGCGGCCGTGGTCGTCAGCGCCGGCCCGGAGCGCGGCGAGATGGGCGCCGCCGCTGGGAGGCACTCGCCGCGACCGTCGTCGCCGAGCTGCCTGGGCGCGCCGGGAGGGCAGGGAGCTCAGCGCCGGGCGCTGGGCCTCCGGGCGGGGGCGCCGCCTCCACCGCGCCGTCAACCGGCTGGCCGAGGCGATCGCCGTGACCGCTGCCATCCCGGCGGTCGCCGAGGCGGTCCCCGATCCGGCGCTGGTGGAGCACCTGCGCCACCGCGCGGCCCGCGACGCCCGCGCCGGCGGAGGCGACGTCACCCGCGAGGACCTGGCCAACCTGGTCCGCGACATGGTCGCCGAGGAGCGGCGGATCCTGACGTGCGCGGGCGGGACGCGCTGGTGGAGGCCGTGGTCGACGAGGCGCTGGGCCTCGGCCCTTCGAGGCGCTGCTGCGCGACCCGGAGGTCACCGAGGTCATGGTGTGCGGCCCCGGCCGGGTGGGACGCCAGGGCGGATCGCCCCGGCCGCCGCCCGTTTCCACGACGACGCCCACCTGCTCCACGTGATCGACCGCATCCTCGCACCCCTGGTACGCGCGCCACATGCGTGAGGCACTACCCAACGCCTCGTTCATCGGATTCACAGGTACGCCGATCGAACTCACCGAGATCTAATACGCGGAGCGTGTCGGCGACTATGTGGATCTCTACGACATTGAGCAGGGCCGTAAAGGACAGCCGCGTGCCCGTCTATGAAGCCGCTGGCCGAGTGGCGACCGACGAAGTGGAACAGCCGAAGCTCGATCCAGATTCGAGGAAGCGACCGAGGGCGAGGAGCTCGACCACAAGGAGAAGCTCAGAACCAAATGGGCGGCACTCGAGGCGGTTCGTCGCAGCAGAGAGCGGGTGATTCGTCGCCGCGACCTCGTCGAACATTTCGAGAACCGGCTCGAGGCGATGGACGGCAAGGCGATGGTCGTCTGCATGAGCCGCGAGAGCTGCGCTGCACCTCTACAACGCGATCTGACGCTGCGCCCTGAATGGCACCAGACGCTGACGACGAGGGGGTCATCAGACCGTGATAGACCGGCCGGCTTCAGAACCGCTCAATTGGCAACCACACGGAAGAAATAAGACGCGTCCGGGAGGGCTGCGACAAGATTCAAGGACCCGCGGGACCCGTTTAAAATCGGGCTCGTCCGCGACATGTGGCTGACCGTTTCGACGCGCCTGCCTGCACCGATGTACGTCGACCAGCCGATGAGGGGCACGCGGCTCCATCCAGGTGAGTGCGAGGGTCATGACCGTCTTCAAGGACAGCCAGGCCGGCTCGTCGTCGACTATCTGGGATTGGCGCATCGAGTTGAAGAAGGCGCTGGCCAATTACACCGAAAGCGGCGGCTCCGGCCGCGCGGCATCGACCAGGACGAGGCCGTCGCCGTGCTGCAAGAAATACGAGATTTGCTGCGGCATCTTCGCGGATTCGATCGTCAGCCTGGAGCAGCAGGCCGACGCAGCGACTGTCACTGCTACCTTCGCACAGGAACACGTATTACGCAGGACAACGGGAAGCAGCGATTAGCTGACGTCGTAGCCGCGCCTCAAAGGCGTTCACCCTGGCTGTGCCCCACGAGTATGCCTTGTCTATTCCAAGATGACGTCGGATGCTTTCGGCGGTGAAGGCTGTATTGATGAAGACTGAGCCATTAATCGCCGCAGCCCGAAGACATCGACCACGCGATCCGGCAGATCGTCGCGCGAGCGGTGGCGTCGGACGAAGTCATCGACATCTTGCGGCTGCCGGCTTGCAGAAGCCCGATATCTCGATCCTGTCCGACGAGTTCCTCGCCGACGTCCGGACCTGCCTCAACGGAACCTCGCCGTCGAAATGCTACAAAAACTGCTCAAGGGCGAGATCAAGACCAACTTTCGGCGGAACGTCGTGCAAGGCAGATCGTTTGCCGACCTCTTGGAGAAGTCGCTCATCCGCTACCAGAACCGAGCGATCGAGACGGCGCAAGTCATTACAGAGTTGATCGCATTCGCTAAGGAGATGCGAGCGGCAGAGCAGCGGGGCGAGGAGCTCGGGAATGTCCGACGACGAGCTCGCCTTCTACGACGCGCTCGAAGTCAACGACAGCGCGGTCAAGGTGCTGGGCGACGAAGCTTCTCGCGATCGCCCGGGCGCTGACCGAGCAGGTCCGGGCCAACGTCCACGATCGATTGGACCGTCCGCGAGAACGTGCGCGCCCAGCTCCGGGGTCCTCGTCAAGCGGATCCAGCGCAAGCACGGCTACCCGCCCGACAAGCAGGAAAGGGCCACAAAGACCGGTTTTAGAGCAAGCAGAAGTCTACTCCAGCGAGTTGGCAGTCGCGTGACGTCCAGAGATCGCCCGAGATCGAAGTAGGAACTAAGAAAAGGAAGAAGTAAGAAGGAAGAGTGAAGAAAAGAAGATCACTTCATCCTTCATCATTCTGCCTTCCGCCTTGGCAAAAGTCCTTCTTCCTTCTTAATTCTTACTTCTGCCTTTCCAAGCGATGGCCAAGTCCTCGAAATTGCGCGTGATGATCTCGAGCCGCTGCGATGACAAGTTCCCGGCAGATCTCTCAGGCCGGCCGCTGTCAGAGATCCGCAAGGAGCTCAAAATGGAGATCGAAGCATTTGAAGTCTTCGGAAAGAAGATCTTTGAGGTGTGGATCAATGAGGAGACGCCCCCGCAAGGCGGGGTCCCTGGGATAGCTGGGATGTGTGCCTTCGGGCGGCGAGGATTGCGACATCTTCGTCTCGCTCTCTTCGAATGGCAATGCGGGGTGGGCGAAGGACGGCGGTGAAATTGGGATCTGCCATGCCGAGCTGCTGACTGGGCTTTCACGAGCCCCAGGCAAAGTGCGGCTGATTGCCCTCGGAGACATCGCCGTCACGGAGACGGCAGAGGGCGAGCGCAATCAGCGCTTTCAGAGGTACGCGAAGACGCAGAGCCTGTCTCGCGGTGGCACAGTGTCGACAGAGGCTGCACTGAAGGCCCGGATCAAGGAAGCTCTCCATGACGCTCTACTTTCATTGGCGCAAGCGGGGGTGCGGGAGTCCAGCAAAGGCCGATTCCACAGCGGTCAGGCGCTCGACTGGAATCGCCTGGATTTCCGTGCGCGGCGGGCGGAGATGCGTCGCGTGCTGCGCGAGGCCATGCGCCAGCGAGCCGGCTCGAAAGGACGACGGCGATCACCTCATCGTGAAGCTCGCGGGTTCGGAAATTTTGCTCATAGCCGATGCCATTCCGGCCGCGATCAGCGTTGACGCAGCGAAGGAGATGGTCGGCCAGCCCTTCCTGCGTGACCATGAGTTGTCCCCATTCCTGAAAGCGAACAGAGGCGGGCCGGTACAGTCATTGCCTGCCACAAGACTGCCACAGAGGCACAGGCCACAAAGCTGCTGGGCTTCCTGACGCCACCGTGGTAAGTGCCCCATTTGGTATCTTTGTTGCCGACAACATCCAGAAGGTGCAATTCGCCTTCATCGTGAACTGCCGTGATGATGGCACCACCAGAGACGGCGTGCAGCGGTTATTCGATTGGCTAGCTCAGACCGGAGAAGAGGGTCTCGTCTCCGAACGCGCCAAGGGGCGCGCGCGAATCGTGTCTGCAATCGCGAAGGAGGCGAAAGCAAAGGCAGAAGTAAGAAGGAAGACTTGGAAAGGTAAAAGTAAGAATTAGGAAAATGGAGAATGCGGACGACTTCAAGGAACGAACCACGATGATCGCTTTCTGCCTTCATCATTCTCCTTCTGCATTGGCAAACGTCCTTCTTCTTGTCACTTCTTAATTCTTCCTTCTTCCTTTATTTCATGTTCCATTCCGAGAACAGTTCGCTAGTCCGCGAATATGCCAATGAGAGGCTGGTCATAGAGGCTTGGGGAAAGGACAGCCTGCGCGTCCGAAGCACGATGACCGCGTGCTTCGAAGACCAAAACTGGGCTCTCGTTCCCAGAGAGAACGCCGAGACGCCCGAAATCTCCATCCAGGGCGATGGGTCCGCATCGATCACGAACGGCCGGATCACCGCGCGTGTCGATCCCAGAGGGCAGATAGCCTTCGTCGACCGGAAGGGCGAGGTTCTGCTCGAGGAGTTCATGCGCGTCAGACTTGGCAACATGGAGTCTGGCGATGGTCAGATCGATAAAGCTGCGGTCACATACTTCAACAGTGCTTTGTCAATCTACCCCCGTGAATTCAAACCAATCCTGGGTGGGGACTACACGCTGACCGTCCGCTTCGAATCGCGTCCCGAAGAGAAGCTCTTCGGAATGGGCCAGTATCAACATGGCTTCCTGAATCAAAAGAACTGCGTGCTCGAATTGGCGCAACGCAATTCACGAGCGTCGGTCCCCTTCGCCCTATCGAGCCGCGGGTATGGCTTTTTGTGGAATAATCCGGCGATTGGCAAAGTCTCATTCGGAAAGAACTGCACCGAATGGATCGCGACGTCCACGAAGCAGATGGACTACTGGATTACCGCAGGTGACGAGCCTGCCGAGATTCTCGCGAACTATGCTGAAGTGACCGGTACGGTTCCGATGATGCCGGAGTATGGCTTGGGTCTTTGGCAAAGCAAGCTGCGCTACCAGACGCAGGACGACCTTCTGGCGGTTGCACGCGAGTATAAGCGGCGTGGCCTGCCCGTCGATGTTATCGTGGCGGATTTCTTTCACTGGCCGATGCAGGGCGAATACAAGTTCGATCCTGATTACTGGCCCGACCCTGCCGCGATGGTACGGGAACTCGAGGCGATGGGAATCAAGCTGATGGTGTCAGTCTGGCCGACCATCGACCGCAATTCGTCCCAGTTTGCCGAGATGCGCGCGAAGGGATTGCTCGTGCGGACTGAGCGCGGAGTCGCGACGACGATGGAATTTCTCGGCGACACGGTGTTTTACGATCCCACCAACCCGAAGGCGCGCGAGCATGTGTGGAATCTGATTAAACAGAACTACTACGACAAGGGAGTCAGAATCTTCTGGCTCGACGAGGCGGAGCCGGAGTACGCGGTCTACGACTTCGACCATTACCGCTACTATCTCGGTCCGAACCTGCAAGTGGGTAACATCTACCCGCTGAAATATGCCCAGGGTTTTTACGAGGGGATGACCGCCGAGAAACAGGAGAATGTTGTCAATCTTCTCCGATGTGCGTGGGCCGGTAGCCAGCGATACGGCGCTCTCGTCTGGTCGGGCGATATCGATTCAAGCTTTGAATCCCTGCGAATCCAACTTGCGGCGGGACTTAACATGGGACTCGCTGGGATTCCGTGGTGGACAACAGATATCGGCGGATTTCACGGCGGCGTGAACGACGATCCGTCCTTTAGAGAATGCCTGATCAGGTGGTTTCAATTTGCGACGTTTTCACCGGTGCTTCGCATGCACGGCGACCGCGAGCCGCACAGCAAAGCCCTGTCAACGACCGGTGGTGGCAAGTGCGTGAGCGGCGCGCCCAACGAACTCTGGAGTTTCGGCGAGGAGGCCTACGCCATTCTGGAGAAATACCTGCGGCTGCGCGAGCGCCTGCGTCCCTATATCCGTGGCTTGATGTCCGCTGCGCATACAAAAGGCTCTCCGATCATCCGTCCGTTGTTCTACGACTTTCCAGAGGACGGGCAAACCTGGTCCGTTGAAGATGCCTATATGTTCGGGCCGGATATGCTCGTCGCACCCATTTTGTTTGAGGGGCAACGCGCCCGGGACGTCTATCTGCCCAGCGGAACCCGGTGGATCAGCCACGGGAGCGGAGAGGTCTTCGATGGCGGCCAAATCGTTAATGAATCCGCCCCGCTTGACCATTTGCCGGTCTTTTTCCGCGAGGAAGGGTCGGTCCGGCTCTGAGTAAAAAAGGAAGAAGTAAAAAGGAGTGCTTTCCTTCATTGTGACTTCTTAATTCTTCCTTCATAGTTCTTCCTTCGTATGATTGCCAGGCAACTCTTCGGGCGCACGGGACACGAGAGCACCCGGGCCACCTTTGGCGCGGCAGCTTTGTCGAAAGTCACGCAGGAGGAAGCGGATCAAACACTCGAGGTCTTACTGCGCTACGGCGTCAACCATATCGACGTCGCAGCCGGCTATGGCGACGCGGAATTGCGGGTCGCTCCGTGGCTTCAAAAGCACCCCGGGCGCTTCTTCCTCGCAACCAAGACCGGTGGGCGCACCTATGATGACGCCAAGCGCGACATCCACCATTCCCTCGAACGCATGGGCGTGGAGCGCGTGGATCTGATCCAGCTCCACAGCCTCGCTGACCCGATCGAATGGGATATTGCGCTGAGTCCGAAGGGCGCGCTCGATGCTTGTGTCGAAGCGCGCGAGCAGGGATTAGTGCGGTTCATCGGCGTCACCGGGCACGGTAGCCAGATCGCGGCGACGCACCTGCGCAGCCTCGAGCGATTCGACTTCGACACAGTCTTGCTTCCGTACAGTTACATCGTGATGCAAGACGCCCACTATGCTGCCGCGTTCGATCGACTCGTTGCCGTATGCGGCGAGCGTAACGTGGCAGTGCAGACGATCAAGTCGATCGCGCGTCGCCCGTGGTGGGGTCGCGACCACACACGCGCCACATGGTATGAGCCGTTCGAGGACCAGGGCGATATCGATACCGCTGTGCACTGGGTCCTCGCACGTCCCGGGATCTTCCTAGCAACTGTGGGCGACATTCATCTCCTCCCGAAGGTGCTCGACGCTGCCAGCCGTTTCGCCTCGGCGCCGCACGAGGAGACGCTGCGCGAGCAGAGCGCAAGGCTCGATGTGATTCCGCTGTTCGTCTAGACCGAGGTCAAAATGGAAGAAGTGACCCGTCCCGTCATCCCTCTTTTCTACTGAGGGGCTGGCCTTGAGGAGGCGTTGATCGGCGCAGCCAAGAGAAAGCCGATCGTGACGAAACCGTAGCGAGAAAAAAGGAAGAATGTCCAAGCCTGCGGACACGACCAAGGACGTGACGACACGAATCTCGCTTCGTCGCATATCGCTCGTGCGCGAACCGCCGTCGCTCGTCGCCGCGCCACCACAGACCGATCGCACGCAACACGGACTGTTTGTCGGCGCGCTCTTCGACGACGGCTCGGACATGTGGGGCGTGGGTATTGAGCATGCAAGCCTCTCAAAGGCGATGCACCCGCTCAAGAGCCTCCTCACTTTTGACTTCGCTCGCGCGGACTCGCGGACGAGGTGGACCGTGCTATCGCGTTCGGTTGCGATCTTTTCCACTACGCCGGCCACACCGAAATGGAGGACGGGCGCGGTGTAATGGTTCAGCTTGCGAGCGCGGAACTTATGGCAGGGAGTCGCAGTTGATCGGTATATCCCGGCTCGAGGCGCTTCCGAATCGCTGCCCGTGGGCGTGGAGCGATGTCCTCGCATTGCGCCTTTCTCGCGCCGCCACCAAGCTCGCTGTCTTCAATGCGTGCAACAGCGGCTTCTGGCCGTTCGTCCGCCCCAGTTCATGCCGAGCTCAATCCGCGGGTGCTCGCGCCAGCGAGGCTTGATCGGCCTTATTCTCGGTCCTCGTTTGTCGGGGGAATCGACAGATTGACCTAGCGACTACTTTTCGCCAATGAGGCTGCTCAAACGACGCCATCCACTTGCCACATGAGTGCGTCGAATTCGCCGCCGAGCGCTGTTGATGGTCTGCCCGCGTTGCAGACTGCAGCCCACTCATGCTGGTTCGCGACGCGCACCATGATCGATTGCGTTCCCACGAGCGTTCCGTTGTGCCACCGCGTGCCGCTGGAGTTGACCGCCCAGCCGCTCGCGTAACCGGGATTCGCTGCGGACGGCGTCGTCATGCCGGCGACCGTTGCGGCGCTAAGGATGTCTGCCGGGTCTGCAAAGCCGTCCACCCTGAGCAAGATACGAAGCAAATCGTTCGGCGTGCCAATCCAGCCGCCGTGGGAATCCATGCGTCCTACTGGCAAGTGATACGGTGCGTTGAGATTTTCGCCAACATACATTGCTTCATCTGACTGCCGATCCGAGGCGCTGTTTCCTGCGATCGCAAGGCCGGGAGCGCCGCACGGGGCAAGGATGAATTGCTGAACGTAGTAAGCGTAGGACAAACCGCTGATTGCTTCGATAACGCGCCCGAGCAGGCAGTAGCCGAAATTGGAGTAGAGATATTGCGTTCCCGGTGCAAACAGGAGCGGCGCCTTGTCCAGCGTCCACGAGATCAAGTCGTGGTGGTTGAGACTGATCTGCTGGAACATTGGGTCGTTGTTGTCGTTTGGCCAGCCGCCCGAAGTGTGCTCCAACAGGTGGCGCACGGTGATGCTTCCGATGTGCGGCCCGTAGGGCAACGTGCCGTAACTGGTTCCAAGGACTGCTCCGGTGCCGAAGATCTTGTCAGTGAGCCGGAGCCGGTCTTGCTCGATAAGCTGAAAAATGGCGATGGCCGTGATTGGCTTGCTGACGCTCGCGATGCGAAACCGGTGCGCCGGTGTCACGATCTCGCGCGTTATCGGGTTCGCATATCCGAAGCATCGCGAGGTGTGAATACTGTCATTTCTCACCACGGCCAGGGACAGCCCGGGAACGGCCCATTTCTGCATAAACGGGATCGTCAGCCCGCTCACGGCATCGGCGGACGGTTGATCGGCCGAGGCGTCTTCCCAGATCGCGGTGTACTCGGCCGACGAGCCGGCATTGTAGCCGCTGACGTCCACCAGGCGAAAGCCGCGGCGGGCCGTCGTCTCGAACTCTTGCTGATAGTCTTGATCGGCGATGCCGTGCCGTGCCTCCCAGTCGTGACCAGGCGATTGTTCCCACACCGCCGCAAAATGAGGCATCCCCTGGATTGTATAGCCAGCGACCTGGATCAGCCGGAAGCCGTGGGACGACAGCGCGTCGAACTCGCTTTGGTAAACCCTTGCGCTTAGATTATGCCGCGCTTCCCAAGCAGGGCCGGCGTAGCGATCCCAGATGCAGGCGAATCGAGCCTCGCCACGTTCTTCGTATCCGGAAACGCAACGAAGCCGATACCCGCGCCGAACCAATTGGTCGAAGAGCTGTTGATATTCGGCCGAGGTCAAGCCGTGCCGGGCGATCCATGGCAGGCCGGCTTCCTGCTCCCAAACGGCTGAGAAAATTGTCTCATCCTTCATCCGAAACACGGAGATATGCGTCGGGCGAAAATTATCCCGGCCGAGATCGGTGATGGTTTGCTGGTAGCCGTGCCCGGAAAGGCCATGCCACGCCTGCCAAGCGTTGCCTCCTCGTTTCTGCCAGATCCCGGCGTAGCGTGCCTCATCATTCACGCTGTAACCTGCGACCTTGATGAGCCGATAACCCTGGCCTGCGAGCTGGTCGAAGTGTTGCTGGTAATCCGCCGGCGAAAGTCCATGACGCGCCTGCCACTCGGTACAGATCATAATTTTGATTGGTTATCGAAGGTGTCGGAGATTACCTCCGGGTTTAGTCGCTTTGCAATGAAGACTCGTCGCAAGGCTCGCCTGCCCGGTGCACGCGCGAAGGTTCTGACATGCGGTGCCCGCGCATCCTAGTACGGCGATTGCTGTCTTGACACGCGGATGCGTTTTTTCCGAAGGTACGCGCGTGAAGGCCGCCGACTTCTTCACCCTTGCGAAGAAATACCAGGCCGAGATGGTGGACCTGAAGTTTGTCGACATGCTCGGGTCGTGGCAGCATTGCTCCTTCCCGATCGAAACCTGGGACGAGGGGACGTTCGAGGAAGGGCTGGGGTTCGACGGGTCGTCCATTCGCGGATGGAAGGGCATTCACGAGTCGGACATGATGGCGGTCCCGGACCCCGACACGTCCTGCCTCGATCCGTTCTTCGCCAGGCCCACGGTCAGCATCATCGCCAATGTCGTCGATCCCGTGACGCGTCAGGACTTCTCGCGCGACCCTCGTCATGTCGCGCGCAAGGCCGAGGCGCATCTGCGCGAGTCGGGCGTCGCCGATACGTGCTACGTCGGGCCCGAGCCCGAGTTTTTCATTTTCGACGAGGTGCGCTACGAGCAGAACCAGCACAAGGGCTACTACGAGATCGATTCGGTCGAAGGCGCGTGGAACACGGCGCGCATCGAGGAGCCAAACCTCGGTTACAAACCCAGCTTCAAGGGCGGGTACTTTCCGGTCAGCCCGACCGACACCTACCACGATCTCCGCGGGGAGATGGTCTACGAGATGCGCAAGATCGGCATCGTCGTCGAAGCGCACCATCACGAGGTGGCCACCGCGGGGCAGAGCGAGATCGACATGCGCTACGCGCCGCTCGTGAAGATGGCCGATCAGTTCATGTGGTACAAGTACATCTGCAAGAACGTCGCGCGGCGTCACGGCAAGACCGTCACGTTCATGCCCAAGCCGGTCTTCGAGGACAATGGCAGCGGCATGCACACTCACATCTCCCTGTGGAAGGGGAGCACGCCGCTCTTCGCGGGGGATCGATACGCCGGCCTGAGCGAGCTGGGCCTGCACGCGGCGGGCGGACTGCTCAGGCACGCGGCCGCCATTCTGGCCTTCGCGGCTCCCACGACGAACTCCTACCGCCGCCTGGTGCCGGGCTTCGAGGCGCCGGTCAACCTCGCGCTGTCCGCGCGGAATCGCTCAGCCGCGATCCGTATTCCGATGTACTCGAAGAACCCCAAGGCGAAGCGGCTGGAGTTCCGTTGCCCCGATCCGAGTTGCAACGGCTACCTGGCGTGGTCCGCGATGGTCATGGCGATGCTCGATGGCATCCGACACCGGATCGATCCAGGGGATCCGCTGGATCGCGACATCTACGAGATGTCGAAGGAGGAGCTGGCGGGCACGAACAAGACGCCGGGGTCGCTCGACGAGGCGCTGCGGGCGCTGGAGGAAGACCACCATTTCCTCACGCAAGGCGGCGTCTTCACCGACGATCTGGTCCGCACATGGATCGACTACAAGCGCGACAACGAGATCGATCCGCTGCGCCTGCGCCCGCACCCGCACGAGTTCTCTCTGTATTACGACAATTGAACCCTGCGCCACTCAGGTCGCCGCTCGCTGGAAAGGAAGAAGTAGGAATGAAGAAGGAAGTCCTCCTTCTTAATTTTTCCCTTCTTCCTTCTACCTTTTCTAGCCCCGACTCAATTCGCAGGAGTGTGCGGCGAATCCGGCGCCAAAGGTAGTCAGCCACAGGAGCTTGTCTCCATTGGCCTTGGACAGCCGCTCCTCCAATGCGCAAAGGACCGAAGGACTGCTCAGGTTCCCGTACTTGCGAAAGGCCTCGCGCGTTTCCGCAAGTGAAAATTCAGGTAACCGCTCCTCAATCGCTTCGATCACATCACGTCCCGCCCGCATGCGCAATCACCTGATCGGGCTTGCTGCTGCACAAGGAAAAAAGAACTTCGACAGATTCCGCCGCGACTCGCGGCACCGCGCGATGAAGCTGGTTTTTCAATCTTCCGCCCGCGTTGACGAAGCGAATTTTTTCCCTCTCCTCTGGACGATGCAGAGACCGGAAGTTGGATGCCCTCCACTGGCCGCCTTCATCGGCGGATCGCCACAGCGCGGCCGACGCGCCGTCTCCGAAAAGGCACGCGCTAACGATTACACCTGCGTCATCATCGAGATAGAATGCCGCCGAACATACCTCGACTGCCACCGTCGCAACCATCGCGTCCGGATGCGCGGCGAGAAAGCAGGATGCAGCGTGCATGGTCGGAAGCGCCGCCCCACACCCAAGACCCGTCATGTCGTTGAGAAACGCATCGGGTCGAACGCCGGTCTGCTCCGCCAGGTGGCTGGAGACTCCCGGACAGAGGTAACCGGTGCAAGTGCAGACAAACAGGGCGTCGATCGCGCGAGGTTCCAAACCGGCCGAATTGCATGCCTTCCTGAAGCGCTCTTGCCGCCAGTGGAGGAGCCGCCTGCTCGAACGCCTTGTTGAGATACTCCGCATCCGCGGAAAACAATTTGCCCGTCGGAATCGCAAAATGGCGAGTCTCAATTCCCGAGGAACCTGAAAGAACGGTCTCGAGAATCTTTGCCGATCGGCGACTCAGCGAAGCCAAAAACGGGCTAGACCTGGCAATCTGCCAGCACTCGCTTTGTGTGTAGCGCGCGTCGGGAAAAGCGCTTGCCAGAGCCTGCAAATACATCAGCCTACCGCAAGGCGCGAAAACAGGATTTGAATGGCAGGAGACCGGAACGTGACACCAGCGTGAAGAACGCTTGTCCGGCGTCTGTCGTCAAGAACGGATGCAAGGCTCGTCCCCAAAACATTCGCCTTGCGAAACGCTGCCTCAATTCTTCGCGGAGCCGCTCGAGGGTCTCGGTCCATTTTCTTCGACCCGTTTGCCAAGCGTGCAAAGGGTCTGCGGCGATTTCGGCCGATTCGAAGGCCATTGACATACCGTTGCCCGTAAAGGGCGGGATCATTCCCCAGGCATCTCCGAGAGCAGCGATCCCGTCGCGGGGCTCCTGCCGGCCGAGACGGAACCCTGCAACGCCAAGAAAGGATTCCACATCGACCCGTGCAGCAAATATGCGCCTGACCAGGGCATCAAGGCCGCCCGCGGACAAATACCCCTCAAGCGTCTCAATTCCCTTACCGGACAGATTGGGCGCCAATCGGAAGAGGCCGCAGACATTGACTTTGTCTCGCTCCACCTTCGCCATGCCCACATAACCGTTGGACGCGAGGTGCATCTCGAGATCCGCGTCGAGCTCAAGCCCAAGAACATGGCACTTCAGCCCGATCCAACGGCCTTTTGCCGGCATTCTCCCCGCGCACCAGACGAGCCCGTCTTCCCCTTGGACCCTCCTCCGCGAGCGCTCGCAAAGGAGTCCGCCGAGCTCCTGGAATCTCCTTGAAAGCCTTTCATCCAGGGTGAATCGGGATATTCCCAGGCCGCTCGAAAGTTGAGTTGAGAGGATTCTTCGAGCACGAAGAAACCACGCTGTCGAACGATGTCTTTTCGCATCATCGAAAAGGTCTCCAATTCCCAGCGCATCGAAGGTGCTCTGCGATACCCCGCTGATGAACTCCCCGCAAACTCGATGCCGGGGATAGATTCCGGCCTCGTGCAGGCTTACGGGAACCCCTCTTCTCCGCAGCGCGATCCCCAAGGAAAGCCCAGCCAGGCCGCCGCCAATGATCGTGATCATTCTTTCCATGCCAGTAAACGCAACGAACCGCGCCAGTCCACGGATTCTTCAACATGCCAACTTTCCAACCCGAGCAGCCGGGGCAGCTCTCCGGCCACGAATCCTGCGTCAATGCTGACGTGCAGATCGTGCCGGGTCACTTTGCCGCAAAAAGGCCGCATCAGGGCGCCCAAGAAATGCGGGAATCGTGCCCGCCGCGGTTCACAAAAGCACACGACTCGGAAATCGCGAAGCATTCGGCCGATCTTCATCAAACTTTCGTTGGGGAAATGGTGTAAAATAAAAACCCCGACGAGTGCCTCCCCAACACAGCCGGGAAGCTCTTTAAGCAGGTCACCCTGCCTCCAGGAAATCGGCTTCGGTAGTCCGCTTGGCCGTGGCGCAAGATCTATACCGATGACCATCGACCCGGGAAACCAGCTTGAAATTTTCTTGCACAAACGACCGTCTCCCGCGCCAATTTCAATTAAGCGCATGCCGTGCACACCCGATGGACCCGGTTTCCCTGAGTTCTTATTGCCGCGGCGCAATGCCCGTTTCACCCAGCGGATATTGCCCATCAAGGCATGGACAACCAGTAGGTCAAGCCGGCTACGCAAGGCAGAGGGGTCATCAGCCGGAAGGTGATCGAGGATTTCCCTGCAAATGACTCTGCCTATTGCCATAATTCAGTGTCCTGCATAAAATGAATAGTTGCCCGAATGAGCGCCAATCACCAGCCCATCGTTTATCTCGACAATAACGCGACAACGCAGGTCGATCCTGCGGTTTTCGAGGCGATGCTTCCTTGGTTGCGCGACGAGTATGGCAACCCATCGAGCGTTTACTCGCTGGGCAAGCGCGCAGCTGCCGCCCTAGATACCGCGAGGGAGCAGGTTGCCTCGCTCATCGATTGCGCACCAGGCGAGCTGGTCTTTACAAGCTGCGGCTCAGAATCCATCAATTCTGCGATTCTCTCGGCCGCGTCAATCGATCCCGATAAGACGCATATCGTTACGAGTGCTGTCGAGCACAGCGCCACGATCAAGCTGTGCGAGCACCTCGCAAGGCGAGGCTATGAAATTACGTGGTTGTCCGTGGACGATCTGGGACGGCTCGATCTCGAGCGGCTCGAACGTGCTATCCGTCCCGACACCGCGCTTGTCACCCTGCTGTGGGCCAACAATGAAACCGGCGTTCTCTTTCCGATTCGGGAAATTGCTCGTATAACTAATGGCAGGAAGGTTGCCTTGCACGTGGACGCCGTGCAGGCCGTCGGCAAACTTCCCCTCAACGTCAGCGACCTCGGCGTCCAGTTCCTCTCCCTCTCCGGCCACAAGCTGCATTGCCCGAAAGGTGTGGGAGCCCTTTATGTCAACGGACGTGTGCGCTTCACTCCGTGGCTGCGTGGCAGCCAGGAAAACGGCCGGCGCGCCGGCACCCAGAATGTTTCCTCGATCGTCGGACTTGGAAAAGCGGCTGAACTTGCTGCCGGCCATCTCAGCGGGGGTTCTTGCAAGACCGGAACCCTGCGCGACCGGTTTGAAGAGGCCATCCTCGAGTCCCTGCCGGGCACGGCGGTCAACGGCGATCGCGAGAATCGGTTGCCGAACACAACCAACATCGCGTTCGAGGACATCGAAAGCGAAGGCGCGCTCATGCTTCTCGATGAGCGCGGTATCTGCTGCTCCGCCGGCTCTGCCTGCACGAGCGGTTCCGTGCATCCCTCGCACGTTCTGAAGGCAATGGGCTTCTCAAACCATCGAGCCCGCAGCAGCCTGCGCTTTTCGTTTGGACGCTTCAACACGGACGAACAGGTCGCCTTCGCCTGCGCCGCAGTGCCGGAGGTCATCGAGAAACTGCGCCGGCTCTCTCCGGCCAAAGGCCCGGTTGTTATGGCAGCCTGACGCAGTTTGTCCGATCGTCGCTTCGCATCCTCAAAAGGGTATTCATCTACGTTCTGGCGTGGGTACCAGAACGTAATGCATTCCGGCCGCCTTTGCCGCCTCTATGCCGGTGGGACTATCCTCGAAAACCAGGCAATCCTCGGGCGGAACTCCGATCCGCCGCGCTGCTTCGAGGAAGGGATCCGGGAACGGCTTGCCGCGCACATAGTCTTCCGCGCAGACCACCGCATCGAACATATCAAGAACGCCAATGGCCTTCAGTGTCGCTTCAACCGGCTCTCGATGCCCTCCCGAGGCGATGGCCAGCGGTTTTATGCCGCGCATACCCACCGCAATCTCAAGCACCGGCTAAAATAGGCTGCGCGTCGCGGACACCCTTAAGATAGTACGACTCCTTACGTCGTACGGTCTCGTCCACGTGCAGCGAAAGGCCGAATGTCTCGTTGAGATGCTCCACGATAACCGCGGTAGGTTTGCCGCCCCATTGATAGAAGAGATCTTCAGGAAACTGGCCGCCAAAATCCCGCATCGTCAGGCTCCAGGCGCGAAAGTGAATCGGCATGGTGTCCGCAATCGTCCCGTCGCAATCAAAAACATAGCCGCCGAATTCGCGGATCGGAATATCGAGTTTCACTGTTCTTCGATAGCCGTTCCCCGGTGTATACGTCACGGACAATTCGCTAGCAGGCTGTCGGACTTGAAGTCGAACTCCCACTTGGAGAGGTCGAGAAACGAAGTTTTCCTGCCTGGCAGGCTGCTAAATTCCGCCTCCGGCGGAAGAACAGGGAAAAATCTTGCCTCTTTTCAGCACGCAGTGCCATTAGTCTGGAAACTGCCGGATCGGAGGCGCCTGCGCTGCGAAGCGGGATTCTGGGAGAAACATCAACACGGACTTCCAAGTCCGACAGCTTTCTAGACGCTGACTATTCCCATCTCGCCGCTAGGTTGAGCCTCATGCACGATTCGCAAAATAAGCTGATTATACTGCTGAAGGAGTATCCTTTCGGCGTCCTGCTTGCCTCTCTGATGATGACCATTGTCGGAGCGCCACTGACTTCCAAGCTTGCTGCATTCATCCCCGGACTCCATGGACAGGCAGCAATCGCTCCTCTTGTCCTCGTGCTCACCCTTGCGGCGGCGTACGCGATCTGGTCGAGCGTGCGCAGCCGCCCCGTCTCAATGTTTCTTGGCGGGCTCGTCGTTGCCTTCCTGTGTCTCAGTACGTTGTTTCGTCACGACTCGCTCGCTGCCATTCACCTCGTCGCTCAGATGGCCTTCTTGACCTACGTAATTTTCGTGGTCGTGAGGGTCGTCTTTCGCGCGTCCATCGTGGATGGCAATATTCTTTGCGGCGCCGCGTCGTTGTATTTGATGATCGGCGTGCTGATTGGCTTCATCTATTCTCTGATAGAGTTGCTCTATCCCGGCAGCTTCATAATCATTCAGCAAGCCGGGCAGCCCACGCCGAGCCCCAGTAAGGTGCACCCCGGATGGCTGATCTACTTCAGCCTGACGACATTGACGACAGTCAGCATGGGCGACATGCTGCCCTCCACCGATATCGCCCGGAGTATGGTCGTGCTCGAAGCGATCACCGGGCAGATATTGATCGTTCTTATGATGGCCCGGCTCGTTGGCCTGCACGTCGCACAGGTTAGTTCCGGCCGCGGCAAGCCGGTCGCTTTTGAAACCTCGGAAAGGCCGCGCTCGAAGAGCGAATCCCGCCGCCATAGAAAACCTGGCTAATTACCCTCAAACTACGATCACTTCGCTCCCTGTGCGTAGGCTCAATTCCTTGGCCGCATCACCCTGATTGATGGCGATCTCGACAAAGCCGGATGAGCCGATGACCGCGAGGGGAGTTCCTCGAGATACCGCGGCATAGAAGCGTTCGAACGAAATTCGCTTTCCTCCCGGGAGCACCACGGACTGCACGCCATCCGTGCGCGCTGCCGGAAAGGCCGTGATGGCGTTTCCGTAGGTATCCACATGAATTACCTCCGTCTTCCAGCCTTCCTGCACACGAATCGGGTTGGGCCACTCCGTCCGCTGAAAGTCGGCGAGCTCTGGTCCCAATTCGCAGAATCCTCGCTTCGCTGCAAGCCATGCGGCCGCGGGAGCAAAGAGATCGCGACCGTGAAAGGTGTAGCTAACTGGCGTCAGGAAAACTTCGGAATTATCCACGCTGCGAATTTCCAAAGAATCCTGTTCCCTTACGGCCCAGCTCAATACCCCATTGTCCGGGCCAATGAACATCGCTCGCCGCGTGCGAATCGCTATGGCTTTACGGGCGCTTCCCACGCTGGGGTCAATCACCGTAACATGGATTGTCCCGACAGGAAAGAATGGCGCCGCGGTCATCAATGCGAAGGCGCCTCCGCGGATGTCTCCGGCCGCGATGCCATGGGTAAGGTCAACAATTTGAACTGCCGGAGCGATGCCCAGGATCACACCTTTCATTGTCCCGACGAACGAATCCCGCAGTCCGAAATCCGTCGTGAGGGTGATGATCATCAGAGGCTCAGGAAGTTTCTCAGAAGATTTTTTCCTTCAGAGGTGAGGATCGATTCCGGATGAAACTGCACACCAAACACGGGGTGCTGCACGTGAGCAAGGCCCATGATCTCCCCTTCCTCGGTCCATGCCGTAATCTTCAAAGACCCGGGCAGCGTGCTCCGCCTCACCAGGAGCGAGTGATACCGTGTTGCCTCAAAGGGGCTTGGCAATCCCGCAAACACGTTTTCACCGGCATGGAGGATTGGCGATGTCTTGCCATGCATGAGACGATCCGCCCGAACGACCTCACCGCCATAGACCTGCCCAATGCTCTGATGACCCAGGCATACGCCAAGCACGGGCATTCTTGGCCCGAAGTGCGCGATGACGTCGCAACTGATCCCCGCTTCGTTCGGCGTGCACGGCCCGGGCGAAATCACGATGCGCTCGAGATTCATCTCCTCAATTTCCTTCAGCGTCACCTCATCGTTTCGGTACACCCGAACCTCCACCCCGAACTCGCCGAAGTATTGCACCAAGTTGTAGGTGAACGAGTCGTAGTTATCAATGACAAGAAGCATCGTTCTTCAATTCGCGCGCTCGATCGATGGCCCGCATCGCGGCCATCGCCTTGTTTACGCTTTCCTGATATTCGCCTTCGGGCGTCGAATCCGCAACGACTCCCCCACCCGCCTGGACGTACGCCTTGCCGTCCTTGAGCAGGACAGTACGTAGGGCAATACAGGAATCGAGATTCCCGTCGAAACCAAAGTAGCCGACCGCCCCCGCGTAGGTGCAGCGCTTGCTTTTCTCGAGTTGGTTGATGATTTGCATCGCGCGGACTTTTGGCGACCCGGATACTGTTCCCGCTGGAAATGTGGCGCGCATGACGTCGTAGGCGGTGCGTCCGCCTGCCAGTTTGCCGGAAACGTGTGAGACGATGTGCATCACGTGGCTGTAACGTTCGATGGTCATGAAATCTGTGACTCTCACACTGCCGTAATCCGCGATGCGTCCCACGTCGTTGCGCGCAAGATCCACCAGCATCAAGTGCTCAGCTCGCTCTTTGGGATCAGCCAGCAAATCGTTTGCGTTGGACTCGTCCTCCTCCTCGGTCGCTCCACGCCTGCGCGTTCCTGCAATGGGACGAATCTCCACGATATCGCCCGTAAGTCGGACATGCACTTCCGGCGAGCTCCCGACGAGCGAATAACCGCCCGGAAAGCGCAGACAGAACATATAAGGCGACGGATTAATGAACCGAAGCGTCCGGTATAGGTCGAGCGCATCACCAGTAAAAGGGGTCTCGAAGCGCTGCGCCGGCACCATCTGAAAAATGTCTCCGGCGCGAATGTACTCTTCCGCGCGGTTCACCATCTCGTGGTATTCCTCGCGCGTCGTATTACTCTCAGCCTTGCCGCGCTGAGGCTCGGACTCCGTGAAGATCGGCGGGAAAGAGATCGGCTGTTTGAGTTGGTCGAGAATCGTCTCGATCTCGCTTGCCGCAGCTTCATAAGCCGGCGCGACTTCGTTCCCCTCAATGAATGCATTTGCAACGATCTTCAGCCTGCGGCGACGGTGGTCGAAAATTACTACCGTCCCGGTTAATAGAAAAAACATGTCCGGAACGCCAAGTTCATCCTCGGGCGGTGATGCGATGGTCGGTTCGAACCACCGGACGCAATCATAAGCGAGATAACCGACAACGCCTCCGTGAAAACCCGGAAGGCGTGGGTCGCGCGCACAGCGGTAGCGGGCCATGATCTTTTGCAATTCGTCAAGAGGATCGCGCGCAGATTCAAACGTGCGAATCTTCCCATTTTCGGTCACTGTCACGGTTTTCCCCCGGGCGGAAATCATGAGCCGAGCGCCCCCTCCGAGAAACGAATAGCGCCCGACCTGATCGCTTTGCTCGGCGGATTCGAGCAGAAACGACGGAGCCTCTCTGCCAATCTTTGCAAAGGCGGACACCGGCGTGTCACCATCGGCGACAATCTCCGTCCAGACCGGAACGACGTTTGCCGTAGCCGCCTGCTCCATAAAGATGGAGCGCGACGGATTCAGTGGAATCATGTGAAGGATGCTCTTGGTGTCTCCTTCTCCACGGCGTTCTGGATCTGAAAGAGCTCCGCCGCAGCGAAATTGAACATGGTGGCAATGATGCCGGCGAGAAAAACCTCGCGTTGCGTGTTGTAAGCCATGACGGCGTCGTTGTAAGCCTGCCGCGCGAAGGAAATCTTGTTCTCTGTCGACGTCAGCTCCTCGGAAAGCTGAAGCATGTTCTGATTCGCCTTGAGATCAGGATACGCTTCCGCCACAGCGAAAAATCGCCCGAGAGCGCCGCTCAGCCCTGCCTCCGCGCCCGCAAGATCTCTCATTGCTTTCGGGTCGCCCGGATTCGCCGCCGCCTTCGCGCCCGTCGAGTACGCGGAATTTCGCGCTGAAATGACCGTCTCCAAGGTCTCGCGTTCGTGCTTGAGATAGCCCTCCGCGATTTCCACCAGATTTGGAATAAGATCATAGCGGCGCCTGAGTTGGACATCAATCTGCGAGAAACCGTTCTTGTACCGGTTCCGCAGGGTAACGAGGCTGTTGTATTTACCGACGACAAACACCGCCGACAATCCCGCACCGCACAACAATACGAGCACAATGATCAAAGCGGTTCCCATGAGCAAAAGAGTGCCCGCCTTCCCCGTGTCACGCAACAGGGAAATGGCAAGGACAAAAGAAGGATTCTAGTAACGAATCAACGTAATGCCGAAAGGCTGGACGCAATGATAAACGGAAAATACGGTCGCCGCCAAGGCAAGCGAAAGAAACGCGTGAACAAGAGAGTTCTGCCAGATCGAATAGATCGCAAATGCAAAGGACAATGACAATATCAGCAGCGGCGCGATGCATAGAATGGCCGACAGGGGAGGAAAGTTTCGTATTCCAGCGAGAAGCCAGTGGTTGAATGGAAAAGGAAGAAGCCGCACGTAGATGACAGGCGATATGATCCATGTGCCAAACGCCTCATGATAGAATCGCTCAGGACCCTGCAAAAAGACATACATCACAATCGCTATCAGTGTGAACGCGACAACCCGTTGAGGAGTAATCGCGATCTGCCTCAAATTCATCAATGTAAATAAACCGGCGGAGCAAATGCCGCAACCGCTTTTACCCCCCTCTCCGCCTTAGTGGCTTTCCCCTACGGCTAATCTTTGCACGCCTTGCAGATCTCCTCGATGTGGCGATGATCGGTACCGCAGCAGCCGCCGAGGACATTGAGACTGGGCACTTTGCGCATTAGCGCGCAATACTGCGCGGCCAGTTCGACCGGATTGCCAGCGTCGAGCTCCTGAGCTTGATCAAGTTCAGCATGGCTCTTTGAGGACGCGTTGGCCCTGATACCCCGGATCCGCTCTAGCCATGCTTCTCCGGCTTTCAGCGCATCCTGGAAGTGCGTGGGATGTGCGCAGTTGATCATGTAATAGGCGGGTGCGCCCCCGGTCTCCGCGTCCACCGTTTCAATTGCTTCCTTGATCGTGTCGCCAGCCGGTAATCTGCCATTGGTCTCAACGGTAAAAGAGATTGCCGATGGCATTCGGGCCGCCCGCGCCGCCTGCGCGACGCCGATTGCCTCCTCGACATAATTCATCGTGATTGCAGCAATCATATCGGCGTCGGAATCGCGGAACACTTCAACCTGCCTGCTGTGGTAATCCTGGGCCGCCTCGACGGACATTTTTGCCGATGGAACATAGCCGTCACCCCGAGGTCCGACGCACCCGCTGATCACGATCTTCGTTTCCTCCGTTTCGTATTCGTCCCGGACGCCGGAGAGCAACTCAATCGCCTTGCGGTTGAAATCTGCGAGCGCCTCTTCGGTGTAGCCAAGCTTATTTGCCCAATCTGAACTTGCTCGCCAGGTTGGGCTTTCAAGAATAAAGCTGGTTCTGTACTTTCGCGCCAGATCAGCGTAGCGGCGATAGTAGCTACGGAGAATCTCCCATCCCTGATCGTCCCTCAGGAGAACGAAGGCCGCAAAATAAGGCAGCTCCTGGCCTTCGAGATAAATTAGCGTGGTTTCAATCCCTCCATCTGTGATAAAAAGCTCCCCTGAAAGCTGGGGCAGGCGGCTTCTGTAGTGGATCATGTCTCCTCCTACTAGTTGCTTGCTCCTTCCCGGTCAAAGCCAAAGCGAGATGTTCGATCCATAGCTAAGCTTTCATTCTTTGCTATCGAGCGCATTTTCGATTGCTTGATTGTGCTTCTTGTTGGCATCAATCAGCGCCCCGGCGTTCTTTCTCAACTTCGTTCCATCATATCCTGTGAGATCCGCAGCCTGTAGGACCGATGTATCCTTCTCTGGGTTCTCTCTTTTCCCGAATCGGCGCTCGACAGGCTTTCCATCGCAAGCAACGAGAAGGAGCGCTGCGAACACGAAATGTGAAGCAATTCTCATGAAGGAACTTTGGTATCACAGTCCGAAGGAATCGCGCAAGTGTCGCTCAAGTGGCGAAGTGCGCTTGAGCAAATTTCCTCGCAACCCATCGTGCGCCCTCCTTGTCCGTCCTGTCCTTTAGTCTTATAGCGTCCTGCCATAGAGAAAGCAACCCCTCTCGTGGTCGTTGACCATCCCTACAGCTTGCATGAAGGCGTAGCAGATCGTGGTTCCCACAAACTTGAATCCCCGAAGCATCAGGTCTTTGCTCATGGCATCCGATTCGATCGTGTGGGTAGGCAGTCCGCCAGATCGCCGCGTATTTCTTATCGGACGGCCGTTCACAAATCGCCAGGCGTACGCATCGAAACTTCCGAACTCCTCCTGGACGGCGAGGAATGCACGAGCATTCGCAATCGCGGCCGCTATCTTGAGCCGATTGCGGACTATTCCGGGGTTGGCGAGCAATTCCTCCACCTTTCGTGCGCCATAGAGCGCAACGACCTCAGGATCAAAATGATCGAAGGCCCGGCGGTAATTGTCTCTTTTCCGTAGAATGGTCTCCCAACTAAGGCCGGCCTGTGCCCCCTCCAAGACTAAAAACTCGAACAAGATGCGGTCATCATGCTGGGACCGACCCCATTCCTGATCGTGGTAAGCGACGGATAGTTCACTCTTAGCCCATCGACATCTCTTCATCATGCAAGGGACTTATCAATGCGCATACGCTTCACTTAAGGGGATCGCTGCTGGCACGCGAATGCAGGAATTGTTCCGACCGTCTCCCCGCGGTCTGCGATGGGGACTCGCCGCTGCTATCCTCCTAGACATTATCCCGCATTGCAGCCACCTCCGGCTCCATTCCGAATTCGTCAAGGGAGATTGATCTGATGAGGTCCTTCGTCGCAGGAATCAGGGGCGGCGCGATACTAAGTCCGCGGAAGCCTATCCGCAGAAGCTTTGGGATCACTTCCTCGCGGCCTCCCAGTTCGCCACAGATGGTAATGGGCTTGCCGGCCGCCTCCCGAACGGCGATTTCGAGTAGTCGCAGCAAGGCCGGATGGTCATCAATGTAGTATTCACTAACAGCCGCGTCATCGCGTCCGGCCGCAAGCGTGTATTGGGTGAGGTCGTTTGTTCCTACGCAGAGAAAATCGGAGTGTCTAGCGATGTCTGCGACCGTCAACGCGGCGGCGGGCGTCTCGATCATTGCGCCGAATGTCGGCAATTGTTGAAGTCCCATCTCGTGGGCAACGATTCCAAAGATCTCGCGAATCTTCTGGATGTCGCGTTCGAGCGCGACCATCGGGACGAGGATGCGAATGGTCTGATCTTGAGAAAGCCTCAATAGGGCTCTGAGTTGCGTTCGCACGAGCTGAGGAAAGGCGAGCAACAGGCGCACTCCGCGCCTGCCGAGCAGCGGATTCGTCTCGGGCGGAAGATTTAAGAATGGGAGGGGCTTGTCGCCTCCGATGTCCAGCAACCGAATTGTCACTGGCCTGTCGCGGAATGGGCTCACGAGCGCTTGAAGTTCATCGTAGAGTTCCTCTTCCGTAGGCGGCAATTGCCGTGCAAGGTAAAGCTGCTCGATCCGAAAAAGGCCGATACCATCGGCTCCATTCTCAATCACGAGCTCGATATCGTCATGCGCGGCAAGATTTGCCTCGACAGAGATCGTTTTTCCGTCACGCGTAGTCGCGGGCTTGCGGCACTCGCCCTTGCAAAGAAATTGGCGCGAGCGGTGCGCGTCGAGCCGCCGCTCGAAGGCGAGTTGTGTCTCCTCGGTGGGGGAAATCACGACGATGGCCCGAAAAGCATCAACCAGCAATTTGTCACCACGCCGAATCTGGCTCAGCAAGCCAGGGAGTTCGGCAACCGCCGGTATGCTTTTTTCGCGCGTGAGCAATGCGGCGTGCGAGCCTTGCCCCAACGATTCGACAAGGATCGCCGCAACATCTCGCCGCGATAGTGAGACGACATCTGACGGCAACAACCGCTGCGTTACCAGCACGCTGGCGGTTGGCATTGCAGCCAGTCCGTAAGCCTCCTCGCCTTCGAGCCGGCGCAGGATTCGCCGGGCCAAGTCAAGAATGTCATCCGCGCGCACGCGAAATGCCTCGTTTTTCAGCGCAGCAAACTTCGCCTCCCATTTGCGGAAGACTCGCCGCACTGCCTCGGGCGCTGCCACCAGGGATTCTTGCAATTCCATGTCGAATTTTCCCGATGCGACGAAGTTGTCCAGCATCATCTGATGCGCGTGGAAAATCTCGGCCAGCCGCGGGTCGAGTTGCTCGCTTATGAGCCGGGCGGATTCCTCCAGTTCGGCTTCCACCTCTAATACGGCCCGGCGAATTCGCTGCATCTCGGCCTCAATCTGCTCCGACCCAATCCGAACGGCTTGCGCGCTGCATTCCAGAATGTCTCCAGCAACCCAAGCTGTTCCTATGGCAAGCCCGGGCGAAATGCGCACTCCGTAGAGACTTTGTTCTTGGCGCGAAAACTCTGGAACGTCGGTCGCGCTGATTGCTAATTGAGGGTCCACGTTCAAAGACAATCGCTCATCGCCATCGTGCGGGCAATCTCGCGATTCACCCGGAACCCGATTTCAGGAGCCCATCTAAAGGAGCGAAACTTCTTTTATCAACCACAATCTCTTCCACAAATGCGAGTTCGATTTCGAGTCTGACAGCCTGCTAGTAGATCGGCCAAATCCCTGGAGTGACCAGCTCGAGGAGATGTCCATCGGGGTCGCGGAAATAGATGCTCGTGCCGCCCGTCGGCCAGTTGACGATGCTTTCAATGGGAATGCCCCGTTCAGCAAGGCGTAGCTGCCACGCCGGCAAACTCTCGGAGGGAATGCTGAAGCCAACGTGCGATTGGCCGCTTGCACCATGCGACGGAATGCTTCCAAAGGGCAAAGTCGTCCCCTGCGGGTCGCTGCCGCGAACGAAGAGAAGCAGCACTTGCCGTCCCCCGACGTTGAAAGCGCAGAAGCGGTCGTCAGACTGCATCACAGAGTAACCAAAAAGGCTGGCGTAGAAGGCGCGCGACCGGGGCAGATCTGCAACGTCGAGGCACGTCTCCAAGATTGCGCTCGGGAGAGGCGTGCCTGGTTTGCTTGATGTCTCTGAAGTGTTCAAGATTGGCTTCGCACGTTCCAAAATGCAGCGAATTTCATCGATAGTCCAAATAGTAACGCCAGCGGACGCGAATTATTGGTGCAACAACGGGAGGAATTCGTATTCAGACCCGAGCCAGCTTGCCGAAGCCAAAGGACAACGCCCAAGAGATGCGCCCGGGAGCGTTTCGGAGGCGAGCGTTGGCCTCGAGAATCTCGGGCTCCGTCAAAGTCGACAAATTCTTCAATCTGATGTCGCGGTTCCCCGGTTGCATTGGAAAGGCTCTGTGATTATTGAGCGGATTGTGTCTCGGGAATGTCCGACCAAGTCGGCCTGGGTAAAACGATCGAAGCGGGCCTGGTTCTCAAGGAATGTCTGACGCGCGGTCTCGTTCGGCGGTTCTTGATTCTTACGATGCCCTCGCTGGTGGACCAATGGCAGGAGGAACTCGAAGAAAAGTTCGGCATCTCGGCCGTGACGACGAACCCCGTCCTTCGAAGCGATGCCGCTCGAAGATCTCTATCACCTCGTCTCGCTCCTCGATGCGGGACGCCTTCCGGCCCCACAGGAATTTCGCGAACGATTTATCGACAAGGAGCGGCCCCGGCAGCCAAAGGCCCCGGAGGAATTGCGCCGTTTGCTCAATCAAGTGATGATCCGCAACACCCGGGCGAATGCGGGAATCGCACTCCCGCCGCGGCGCGCCGAAACCGTCCTCTTCGAGCCTGGCCCCGATGAAGCGGCGTTCTGGGCGAACTGGGAAGGCGAGCTGCGCGCAGCTTTGGCCGCGCTTCCGCCCGCCCAGGTCAGTCTGTGCGGACGGATCCTTCTTCAGGCAATGGGCAGCAGTCCGCCGGCCTGGCGTCAGGCGATGACGTCGTTTCCTGACGCGGCCTTCGCGAAGCGCTGGAGCGAGGCAATTGGAGACTCGCGGCTTTTCCAGGAGAAGCTGGAATGCTTCCTCCCCTAGCCCGCACGGAAGGCGGGGTCGTGATCTTCACGCAATTTCTAGCCACGCAGCGTGAGATCGCCTCGCGCCTTGCACAAACGGGGACAACCGCTCGCTTCATCAATGGACAAACGCCGCCGCACGAGCGCCAACCGATCACCGACGCGTTCCGTCGCGAAGGCGGAGTTCTTGTGCTAACGCAAAGCGGCACGGAAGGGCGCAACCTCCAGTTTTGCCATCACCTGGTCAACTTCGACCTGCCTTGGAACCCGATGGAAATCGAGCAAAGGATCGGACGGCTTCACCGCATCGGCCAGGTGCATCCGGTCGAAATTCTTAATTTCGTCCAGGCTCGGAGTCTGCAGGCATTTCTGCTCGAATTGCTGCAAGAGAAACTCAATCTCTTTGAGCTTGTCGTCGGGGAAACGGGATTGATTCTCGGCGAGAGATTTTCGAGCGACGACTTCGCGGCGGAGATCTTTGGCTGCTGGAATGAATCCAGCGGGTGACGTGTCGAGCGCCTTCGCGCGGCTAGGCGAGGCCGTCGCAGCGGCTCGTTCCGACTACGCGGAAGTCCAGGATCTCGATGCGACACTCATTTCTGAAGACTACGAAACGTTGTGAGAATCGAGAAGATCCACCGTCACGAGATTTCCGTCACTCCGCATCTGGATGCCCTCCTCTGGATCACCGAACGTGCCTGGCGGACACGCGTTCGCTGGACGGAAGGCCGCGAAACGCGCGAGGCGCCATGGGATTACGTGCCACGTCTTCGCCGGTGGCTGCCGCCCGCAGAACCGCGGTGCGAGTGACCAAAAAACGGTCCCGTATTTCTGTCAGCGCCGACAAAGGCCGTCGGATAGGAAGCCGCCGACAAGGAAGAGCAGGAATAATTGGCTATTGCTCGAAAGCCCTTCTCCAAACGACCCTCAACCCTCAGGCATCCTTCCTCGGCTTCTGAAGCGGAGGCAGGCTCCTGTGTATTTCACGGACATTTCGATGAATGCATCGTGCAATCGAAGGTGCGGCAATAGTGAGAATACTGATAAAAATCGCGCCCAACCAGTTGATCTGACTGTAACCCGGAACGCGATCCCTAAGACAGACAAGGCCTATTGCTATTAAAGCAAGTGGTAGCGTAGAAGAGAGAAGTAATCTTTTTGCGTTAAGCAGGTCCGCGATCTCCTTTGCAAGAATTGGATGCTCCCGAGCTTCAATTGAATCCAGAATCAGATATTCATCATTGTAAGGCTTACATCGCCAGTCGTAAAATAATGTTGCGACGGTCGTGTTAACAGCGCCGAGGATGTAAGCGAAAATGAGTAATGGAATGCTGAATATTGCAGCCGTCGCCGGTCCCTGCATAAATGAGTTGAGGGTGTCGTAGCTCGGACGAACCGCAGCACTGATGTTGAGGTAGATCCCTATCAGCAATAAAGAGCCTGTTGCAAAGGACGCCGCGAACCTATCGAAGGAGGAAAAGAAGTCTTTCATAGTAAAGATATGATTTGCCTAACGCATGAGTTACGTCCATGGATTCCCTTCTTATAGAAGCCAGCCTATCAACCAGCAAGTTATGTCGGCACTGGCCTTCTCATTTGCATTACCGTCGAGGCCGGAGCTTTTCGGCCGCGTCTTTCTTATTCCAGCCTTTTGCAGGCTCTCTTGCAGGAGCCCCGCTGGCCCACCTCTCTGCGAGACGCTGAGCAGCAGAAGGATAAGTGGAAAAGGATTTGCGACCTGCGGAACCGGTTGAAGACGGAAAGGTGTTATCTTTTTCAAATCGCCCGACCCTCGGCAAACCCATGTCGATGAATACTTGCGCTCGCATGATGCAAGGCAAAGCACGGTTCCGCATGGTGCTGATCACTGACTGACAAACCGGGATGAAAACATCATCCGGAGCAAAGCTTTGAAAACGAATTCCAAGGCTGAACTACAGTTTGACAGAGAGCGTTTCGGCTCAAAAATAGCCGCGAATGACAGAAAGGTACCGGACCGTGTGGGCCGCGAGAGCGTTTCGCATAGTGTCTTTCACTGCAGTACCATGTGGTCGGTAAAAATTATGGTCATGCGGATCAGAACGGGTACGCGGGAACCTGCGATCGCCTCGTGATCCATTGCCACTCGATGAACTGATCGGCGTTGCTCACCGTGCTGTGACCAAAGCCATTCCCGGAGCTACCAAGGCCGCCGATTGGGCCACAAACTCCGTGGAATACTGCCGGCGGAGGGGATCGAACCCGCTTTTCGCCTATTTCTCGACTTCGTGGAAACTGTCTAAGATTGCGTTTAATATGCTAATAACAAGTAGACTAGCATGTCATGCGGTCGCAGGTAGCTTCGCAGTCTCTATCCGATTTTGCGAAGTTCAGTTGTCCGAAACTGTCCGAAAACGCCTGCGTGGAAAACGGGTGAATTTTCAGACATTCGGAGATGTCTTTTCCTATGATTCGGAATATCGTGAAATATCACGATATGAACCGAGCGAGGAAGCGAGAACCGTCCTCCAAAAGTTATTGACCCTACTTCAATCGGCGCCCTTGGAACGCGAGCGATTTGTCTCTCACCTCTATCAGTCCCGCAAAGAATATCGACGAACCTGTAAAACTGCCGGCAAATCCGGCAAACAGATCGGGCGGTGTGTCATTTCGACGTTCCGAATCGCCGAGAGCATGGGCTTCAAGGGCGACTTTCGCCAATGGGAGGATCTCCTGCGGATCGGAGATTGATCGCGGTTTTACTGCCGCTCTGGTGATTCCCTGCCTACGGCGGCGAGGGAATGACTACCAGGTAACGCACTTAAAGGTATTGATGCAATCCTCGACTCTCCACTCTTGTGACGCAGAACATCGGTGATAGCTGGATCAAAGAAGTCGATGATCTTCGAAAACTTGAGGCATTGGTTTCGCTTGAATCCGTCTTCATGTAACCGACAAGCCTGTCGGCATTGAGCTTGATTCTCGCCATCGCTACCCCCATCGAGGGAATCGTCCGCAAGCAACTCTATTTCCCGCTCCGAGCCCGGTCAATCCGACGCCCGACATCGGAGCGGCGATGGCGGGCGGGCGTGCTAGCCGCGAGTTCGGAACAGCTCAGGCCTTGCCGCGGTTCCAGCCGCGACCGCCGTCGCCGAAGGCCTGCCAGCCGTCATTCGTCACGGCGACCGTGTCCTCCAGCTTGATGAAGCCGCGCGTCAGGTGGTTCATCGTGGTTTCGATCGAGATGACCATGCCTTGCTCGAGCGGACGGTCGGCGTCGTAGCCTGGATACTTCTGCGGAGCGTTGTCGCTGAGCCGCGGCGCCTCATGGGCGACGATGCCCATGCCGTGTGCCGTGAAATCGACGATGGCGGCGCGGTGCGGCGAGGCATGCCAGACCTTCTCGGCGATGGCGTAAATCTCGTTGCCGGTGCCGCCTGGCTTAATCGGCTTGCGCGCCGCCTGCTGGACCTCGTCGATCGCAGCAAGCAGGTCCCTCCGTTCCGCGTCGGGCTCGCCGAGGATGCCCATCCGGCAAAGGTCGCCGATATAGCCTTTGTAGTTGCCGCCTGAATCGAGCGAGAACACGTCGCCGGGTTTCAGCACCTGGTCCGACGGCGCCCTGTTGAGGCTCGTCCCGGCGGTGATCAGGCAATAGTCGAAATTGAGGTCGCGGGAGATCTCCTCCTGCCTCAGTTGATCAGCGAGCTCCTTCTTGGTCTTGCCGGGCCGGGCGCTCGCGAAGACCGCCATCATCGAATCGATGACGCGCTCGGAGGCAATCCGAAGATAGTCGAGTTCGGCGGCACTCTTCCTGGCGCGGAGGCGTTCGAGCGGAAAGAGGGCGTCGACCATTTCGACGGCTGGCAGGCCTTCGTGGAGGGCGGCGTAGGCGTCGGCAGGGATGAACGAGGTCTCGACGCCGATGCGCCGCACGGTGTTGCCGAGCTTCTTCAGGTGACCCACGGCGATCTTGGCTGCGTCGACGGTTCCCCATGTGGCGTTGACGACATTCGGCATCCAGAACTTGCCGAGTTCCTGCTCGTAGCTCTCCATCTTGTTGGCGACATAGACCGAGTCGGCCGGCCGGCCCTTCTGGTAGATCAGGATCGGCAGGTAGCGGCTGACGCCGATGGCATCCATCTGGTCGAAGAAGAAGAAGCGATAGCCGCCGAGAAGATACTGGATGTTGTGCTTGGAGGTAACGACCAGCGCGTCGATGCCGGCGTCATCGAGGAGAGCGTCGAGCTTCGCCGAATCGAACGGCCGGCTCTTCGCGTCACCGATCGGAAATCGCTTTTGGCCCTCCGGGGCGTTGGCCCGGAGTCTGAAGCCGGAAGCGTGCATTTCCATGAACGCAGAGTGACAAGTGTGGGCCTGGGAGTCAAACACGGTCGCCGCAAGGCTGGCGGATGCCCGGATCAATCCGGCTTTTTCAGTTCGGCTCGCCGAGAGATATCGAGCTACTGGGAGCCAAGACGACAAAGAACCAAACAATTCGGAAGCGGACGGAACCTGCCTTCATCGAGCCGATGCAGTGCAAGCCGGGCACGGCACTGCCGGCGGGTGAGAAGTGGACTTTGGAGATCAAGTTCGACGGCTATCGCTGCATTGCCGTGAAGCGCGAGCACAAAGTCACCCTATTCTCGCGCCACGAGAAGGTGCTCAACAGGCGCTTTTCCAGCGTCGTCGAGGCGGTTGCCTCGCTCGAGGGCGACTTTGTTCTCGATGGAGAGCTGGTCGCCTTCGATCCGCAAGGAAGGCCGTTTCAGCTTATGCAAAACAGTCTGTCGCTGGAACTTCCAATTTATTTTTACGCCTTTAATTTACTGAACCGAAATGGCGGGCTGCTTGTGAATTTGCCTTTTTTTCGCCGGCGCGAGGCGCTGGAAGGCCTGCTTACCGCGCCTGGGGATCCGGTGCGCCTGTCGCCGCTGTTGCGGGCGTCTGCGGGAGAGGTTCTTGAGGCGGTGCGCAAGCTCGGTCTGGAAGGCGTCGTCGGAAAACGGATCGATTCCACCTACGAGCCCCGCGAGCGATCGGGCGCCTGGATCAAGCATCGCACAAACATGGAGCAGGAGTTTGTCATCGGCGGCTACATTCCCGGAGGCCGCGGCCTCGATGCGTTACTCGTCGGCGTTTATGAGAATAAGGAGCTCGTCTTTGTCGCGAAAGTGAAGGATGGTTTTGTGCCGCGAATTCGGGACGAAATCTTCCCCGCTCTTAAGGCGCTGCAAACTGCCCAGTGCCCATTCACAAATCTTCCTGAGAAAAGGGCCTTGCCGTGGGGAGAATCGTTAACCGCAGAGAAAAATGGAGCAATGCCGCTGGGTCAAACCGAAGCTTGTTTGCCAAGTCGCCTTCGTCGAGTGGACGAATGCCGGCCACCTTCGTCATTCCACCTTCGTTGCCATGCGCGATGACAAAGAGCCTGCGGAAGTGGTTCGCGAAACCGGTATCAGATGGGTTGATCCCAGCCTAGGCATGTAGCTTAACTGATTGGCAACAAAGATTTAAGCTAAAGTTCTTCATCCTGTCTGTGACCATGCAGTTTTGCATGATTTTGCAGAAAATGGCACCATTTTGAAGGAAGATGTGCATACAATCTGCATGCAACAAATAAGCAGCGGTTTCTCATACGCGACATAATAGAAGAAACATATATGCAAGTATCTGCCACATTCTGCGTATAAGTAGTCATAATAGATGCTGCAACCAATCAGTCAGCGAAATTCACGTTGTCTCTCTCGAAGCGGTCCTAGCCACTGGCAGACCGGTCAAAGGTCTGCCCCACTTTCTAACAATCAACACAACGCAACAACAACAACCAACCAACCAACCTCAAATGAAAACACTAATTACAACCCTGGCACTCGTTGCGACAATCACCTTCGCAGACGCGCGTCCGAAAGCTAACTACACGCCAGTCGTAGAAATCAGCGGCCTCCATCCCTACGCTAGCTTCGACGCATATCGGCAATACCGTGTAGACCAACGCGCTGAACTTCGCAATAAAGCCGCAGAGCGTAAAGAGAAGTCTGTAGCAGCGAACAAACCCATACCAACATATTCGCATACCTACAAGCTTTCAGCGAAGACAACTACAGCCGAATCCTTATTTGCCGCGAAGATGGCTGAACGCCATGGCACCAAGTAAAAGCTAACTAATATCCGCTGGCAGACCGGTTAAAGTCTGCCCCACTTTTTCTCTCCCCGGAGTAAACACAACACAGCACAACACAAAATAAAAAAACCCATCACAATCATCACAGTCATTGCAGCGGTCGTCGTCTTCTCAGAAGCTAGCACGTTCGCCCAATGGAACAATTCAGAAGCTGGACGCGCCTTTCAGAAAGCTCGCCAAGCCTATTCTGCACGCAGTGCCGCATACAAGAAAGCCCCCGTGGCTGTCGTCGTAGCGAAACCTGCGCCGAAGGCTCAGCCTGCGCCAAAGGTTGATTCTACGCCTAAGCCTACCCCGGCTCCGGTTCCCACTCCTACGCCGGTTCCCACTCCCACTCCGATTCCCACTCCCACTCCTACACCGCGCTAGAGGTGAAGGTGTACTTTCACTTACACCTGGATTTGTGCCGACAGTAGCAGTTTTAGTTGAGGCGCGAGAATGGGCCAGAAATGTGGCAAGCTATGAAGTTGCAAAGGCAATGGAGAATATCAAAAATCCTGACAAAGCCAGGCAGAGAAAAATTGAAAATGGTCTTGGACCGCAACTTGACGACTATGCTGTGCAGTATGTGCTCAAAGAATACCCTGATGACAAAGTAATGCAAAAATGGTTTCGCCATTATGCAGTAGGCGTCGCCGACCCTGATCCCGCCCCGGTCGCTGAGCGAAGAGGCTCCTTTTCCTCGGAACCATCGGCTTCAAGCTGCATCCAGCCAGGATCGATGGCCCTCTCTGAAAAGTTTGCGAGTTCGGTCAGGAACTCGTGAGCGGCCTTGGTGAGCACCGCCTTGGCCTGATGCTCGTCGGCGATTCCGACCACGCGGCGAGCATAGAGGTTTGGGAAATTCAAGATCGCCTGCCGGAGGCAAATGAAGATGTATTGGGCCTGCCGGGAGACTAGTTGCCGCGAGATCAGTTCCCCAGCCTTTTCCTTGGCCTGGGCTTCGACCAGAAACGCCTGGGAGCGGAGTTTTGAATTTCTGGCCTGGAGGTATTCCTCGGAGAGTTCGCTCACTCGCTGGCGAGTGATTTCCTCGGTCTTTCCATTGGGCCGGAACCTCGGCTTGCTGCCTTTCAACTGGGCTGCCTCTCCTTGTGCTGCAATGGCTTAACAGGACCTAGAGAATCGAGCCTCATATCCGCCGTCCCTTTGTATTGGCAATCAATTCTTGTAGGCCATACGGATCTTCCACGTATCGGCATCACGGACATAGATCACCAAGTAGTGGCCCTGACACTGTCCCGGGTAATGTTAAAGGTGTCCACCCGGATCTTCCAATCATCGGCCTCACGAACATGAAAATGTACCCAATAGCCGTTGATTGTGATAGGTTCGCCGTTCTTGCCTTGCCCAGTCTCACTCCATTCTCCGGTTGCCCACGCTTCGTTGCCAGCCGTACCTATCAAGTGAAAGGCATTCCCGTCGACCTTGGTGATATGGTTTTTTGGGTGCCACCGCTGGTACAGGACCGCAAACCATTTCTCAATGGCTAGCCGACCGGTGATTGGCCCCTCTGGCGTAACCAAAACCGCGTCGTGCGTGTAAAACGGGGCACGAGCGGCGGCATCGTTGTTGTTCATTGCCTCATCATGCGCCTTCCAGATTGCGAGGATCTTCTGGGTTGTCTGTGGATCCGCCAGGTCTTTTTGTTGGGCGTAAGTCGGCAAAGCAAAGCCGATTGCCAATACGCCGAGGGGAACTACTAAGCGTCTTTTCATTGTTTTCTTCCCGTTGTTTTAGGATCGATCGCGATTTAACGATATCAGTGTCGAGGAAGGAGTTACAAGACGATTTGCGTCTCTAATTTTACTGGCTACAAAATCTCTTTCCGGGTCTCAGAGACAAAACATCTGCTTCAGTCTCTGCCGATTGGCAGATTTTCAACAACCACGCCATTGCTTGAGCCTCTCAACGCGAGATTGATGCCGTACCTTCCGCTCGCCATTGGTCTTGCGAGGCTTCACTTCGTGTCCTCTCTTCCGATGCTTGGGGTTCTTGCATTACTGTAGCGTGCTGCCGGGCTTTTGATTGGCCCGGCAGACAGTATCAGGAACAGCGGACCTACCCTTTGGAAGGCTTCCTGGCCTTGCCTGGAGGCTCGGAGCTGGCCAGCGGCGAAGGCTTGGGAGTCGGCACGGCCGCATCAACTGGTGGATCGGCGATCGCAAACTTCCGCATCGTGTCCGAGAGCTGATTAATGGGGACATCATCCTCGAAGGCTCGGTAATACCTGCCCCCGGTAATGACGTTGACGCTGAGTCTCACTCCGATTCAGCTGCAGCAGCGGCGGCAGCAGCAGGAACAGTGATCGGCCCTTCGACAAAAATGCCACGTCCACGCAAAGCCACCGCAATCAACCCGGCATCGACTCCCGCAGGAACGATGAGCGCCGGTCCCCGGAAACTGCCAGCCTTGGCAATCGAGCCAGTCACCGAGCCATCACCGAAGGCAACGGAAGTATCAATTGCAGGGTCGAGCAGCACGCCATACGAGCTGGCTTCTGTTCCCACGGTAAGTTTCACCAGTTTCCCGCTGTCTCCGGCAGTGCCAGTTGCAAGAATGGTGCCACGCACCAGCACGCCGATACCGGCCTTGATTTCAGACACCTGGGTTTGAAGGTTCCCATCGTGATGCGCGCCCAGGATGTCGCCTAGATTTTGAGGAAGAGTGTAAGTTGGCATAATTAGATAACGTCTAAGATTGTCCAAGATTGAGTGTCGGCCGGAATTGGAATCGGCCTGCTGCTTAAGCGCAGCTTGCGGAAATCATATCCCTTTTCATGGAAGACCAGTGGAACGCGAGTAGCTTCGTAAGGCCTCATCGAGGATTCCGATTCGTCAACCTGCACGATGCCTGCGTAGGCCAAGGTGCCTTGCAGTCCAGACGCGGCCACGAGCACTTTGTCAGGCGGGACGAAATACTGAGACACTCCTGCGGCGTCCGTATACTGCGACTCGCTGGCGTAGAGTGGCAAACCCACGATAGTTGCCCAAAAGCGTGATGCCATACTCTGCGAGCGCAGGAGTGATCTGCCCAGGAGCGATGTGCTGCTTATCGTAAGCAGCCAGGACTTTGTCAGCATTTTCAAATGCGTCGCTGGCATCCTTGCCCATCACGATGAGATCGGCAGAGAATCCACAGGCACCACTGACAAGCCTCATTGCGGTCTTCAGATTGCCAAGAGGATCGCAGGTGCTGGCTGCGCTCCACAATGGGCTGACCACGCTCGAACTGATCGGCGTGTAGTCAACCTCGGCAACGATTTCGGAAGTGTCCCCGTCAAGACAGACGATCTTTCCGGTGAACAGATCCTGGGAAACCATCCATTCCTCGCGGCGGCTGATATCGTTGTCCAATTTCTCGATGTCGAGAACCAGGGGCTGGGCGTCGCGATCATCGGTATTGGATCCTGGCACGACCATGCTGCGATAGAAAACATCATAAGCGGTGAGCGTGCGCACCGGTTTCATGAACGGTGGACTGAAAAGCCTCAACTGTTGACGCTCACGAGGAACGGCAGTTCCGGCCGAGAATCGCGAACAGTAGGGAGCGAGCTTGGACTTGCCGTGATAGTAAGAAATGTCCACCATGTCGGTGGGAGTGGTGACGACGCGCGAAAATAGTTTATCGCGCAGAAATACGGATGCTCGCGGGAGATTCGCCATCCCCGCGAGAACGGTTGATGTGCGGTAAATTTCCGCTGGTGCTTCGATTGCTGCTGGCATGGGGTGTCCTTTCTGTGAGCCTTGGATAACACTGCATGAAGCAGAGCAATGATGACCGCCAGTAACGTAAGCGTCACACCGGGCACCACTATCAAATAGGACCATAGGCGCCATAGGATTGCGCTATGACGATTATGGAACCTGGATCAGAGATTTTGAAGGTTGATGAAGTCGGCCGCGTTCGGATGCCGCCGGAGAAACGCGAGGCGATGCTAGCCGAGTTTAATCGCAGCGGGATGACTGGAGCGCAGTTCGCGAGGTTTGTCGGGGTTAGGTATTCGACGCTGATGTATTGGCTGCAGAAACGACGCAAGGAAGCCGGACCGGCCGGACAAATGGTAACGCCCAGGCAGGATCATCCGGGTTGGTGGGAAGCGCGAGTGGAGGGAGAAGTCCCGAAGTCTGAGAACGTGGCGGTGGAAATGGGAGGCGGAGTTCGCATGCTTGTGGGCAATAGGGCGCAGGCCGCATTGGCGGGCGAGCTTCTCCGGGCGATGAGAACGAGATCACATCCTGGCTTGCCGGTTCGAAGCTTGGCGATCGTTGAAGGCTCGACGCCTTTGCGCGCCACTGCCAATGAACAGCGAGCCATGCGGGCGTATGTCGGAGGCTCAAGTTGAAAGGTCGCGCCCCGCTCCCAGCTGTGGAGAGCTTCCCCAACCATCGAAGAGTCTGCTGCCGTCATAATGGTTGGTACTCATTTTGCCTCCAGCGGGATCTTTTTGGCATTGTCTTTTAGCCATGTACCAAAATCCTGCAATTCAGGGTTTAATTCTTTAGAATATTTAACATCTCTTGTCTTTGTACATACATTTTCGAAATCGCGATAAAACTGAAACATATTACCAAGATCATCTGCACCGGGAAAACCAAAGCTCCTGTAAACATCAGGACTTACGTCATTGTATCTTACTTCCTCTCCTAATGCTTTTGTCAAGGATTCAGCCATCTGTTTGCATGTAGGTTCACCACCGGCAATTCCAATTCTTTTTCCTGCCAATGATGGCCCTTTCTTAAATATCGCATAAGCACATTTGCCAATATCTTCAGCCGCAATACCCGAAAGCTTCTTATCGCCCATCGGGAATGTAATTGCCAGTACTCCATCTTGTCCTCTTGTTGGGCCGGCACCAAAATAGACCAGGTTTTCCCAATAAAAAGAAGCAAGCAGGAAAGTTGTTGGCACTCCTGCATCGGTAAAGAAATGATCAGCTTCACCTTTGCCATCAAAATGCGGTACCTTATATTTTCCCTGAAGCGTCGGCATACGATCATCACTCGGCGGTACATAATTTCTTACATCCTCCAGTGTAGACCAGATAACATGTTTTAAACCGGCAAGCTTTGCGGCTTCAGCCATATTTTTTGCTTCAGAAGTTTCTTTCTCAGCAGAAAAATGCGCCCAGAAAAAAGTAACAAAGTATGCTCCGTATGCGTCTTCTAAAGCATTTTGCATACTTTTTGGATCATCAATATCTGCAGCAACTACCTCAGCTCCTATTGCAGCGAGGGCTTTTGCTTTATCAGAGTTTGTATCTCTTGTTATTGCCCGAACGGCAAACTCACTATTCTTATCATTTAAAATTGCGCGGGCAAGTCCGCCGCCCTGTGCACCGGTAGCGCCGAATACACCTATAATTTTCTTTGCCATGGTTTTTGATTTTAGAGCAATTTATAACACAACGACTATTCAGTTGTTCAATCAATTTTCCTATTTCAGGAATTATTTTTTGCGTGACTTTTTAATAACAGAGAGAGCCGACCTTGTTCTTTCTTTTTAGGGAAGCGACTCTCGGGCGTTTTTTTGAAGCTCTGATAGTCCGCCCGCATGTGGCCCGCCACTTGCGCCCACACTTCCGGGTCGATCCGCACGCGGTCTTCGGGCAGCACGACGACATGCTCGCTCAGCCAGTCCGGCTCGATGCTGATGTCGCCCTCCAGCGACTCGGCGATCTTCTCCGAGACCGCGCGCATGTCCACGGATTTAACGTAAAATTGGCAGATTTTCCTCCAAATCGGTGAGGTCTCTCCGATTTGAATCGGCCGCGTGTTTGCGCTAGGATGCCCGGTAGGGGGTTTTCTTTTGGGGAGGGGTGAGGGCCCCCGACCCGGGGGTTTGAGGCTTTCCCCTTTTATCCCTTTCCCGCGCGGAATGGGCAGTTACCGGCAGCAAGGCGATTTGGCAGGGTTGATTTTCAACCTGAGTAAGCATCGGAACGTATTGATTATCAACTAGATGCCGGCGGAGGGGATCGAACCCACACTCCCGAAGGGAACACGATTTTGAGTCGTGCGCGTCTGCCAGTTCCGCCACGCCGGCTACAGTTCGAAGCGCGGCGCGCTTCGGTCAGCGAGTCAGTTTACCGTGCAGAGCGGTGAGCGCAATGCGGACTTTTGCAGAGACGCGGCGCTTGGGGCCCCCGGTTGCGGGAACAGTTTAGATGGCATTGGGAGGACACGGGCGAGAGCGGGCACATACAAAGAGAAGTTCGTTTGAGTCATGCGGGGCCAGTGGAGATGCAATCTGGACGATACTCACATCGGTTCTCCCAGCCCGCTTAAGACGGGCGCACTCGAGTCATGGCGGGAACTCTCGCAAAGAGGAGGAACCCGCGAATTCAGTTGTGAGATGCGACACAACTCGAGGCGTCGCAGCTTTCGTGCTTCCACCGACCGGAGCTAGCCATGAATCTTCTCGATGGACGCGAGCGTTCGCTTACTGCCCTCCATTTGCCCGGCAGCCAACGTTATTGGGTGATGCTTGGCCCAGGAGACGAGGGCGTCGATCTCTTGCTGGGTGTCTACCCTTAAGCCGACATCGACGACCGGCCGATCTGCCGTCGGGGGATGCACTCCGCTCAGGTCGAGATCGCGCTGAAGCATGCGCCAAGTGCGCTCCTCTTTCGACGCGCTGCTCGGCTTTCTTCCGGTCGGGATCGATCACGACGACCTCCGGAGGCGCCTTGCGATAATCCGCACGAGGGATCTTAAGATGCACGGTATCCTCCGAGGAGGGACCCCCAGGCGCATCGCGCTGTTGCCAACACACCGCTTCTTCCTTCACCTGCTGCTTCGTGCGGTCGTGCTCTTTTCCTAACACATGGTGGAATTTTCCCCACATACTATCCTGTTCGGCGATGAACACCGTTCGCTCCCGTGTCTCCGATGTGAATTTCGGAAACCAAGCGTGTTCAATATTCGCCGCAACCCAAGCCAGAACTGGGCCGGAAATCGCCGACAGAGCCAGCATGGCCAGGCCGAATGCGGCCTCCCGCTCCTTTTCGATTTGCTTTCGCGCCTTGTCCAGCACTGACTGGTGGCGCTTAAGTGCCTCTTCCTGGGCATCGGCCATCAGGTTGATGTACTGCTGCCAGAGTCCAATCTGGCGATCGTACTCATACTTGACATGGTCCGCCACGAGATTATGGGCGTAGTGCTTCAACTCGACTTCTAGGGCAGTCGGCATGTTCCCACTTCCTTTCCAGGTGAATGACTGTTTCGAGGATTCGCTGAATCAATAGGAAGCTTGCACACTAGATGCCTGCCTATTTTCGATTGGATGACTTCTGAGACCCAGAATGAAACGATCACTATGGACCTCGCATCGAAAACTTCATTGCGTGTGCAAAAACGAAGCTCACTTTGCTGCGCTCATTCCCTCCGATTTGTGAACCCTCCCTGATACGTTCATACGAACGGTTCGTTCGAACTTGCAAAGAATCTCCAAAATTTGTTTGCACTCTCCTTAGGAGTCTTTGGTGGGCCGAAGCACGCAGACCGTTTCAAGACTGCAACCGGACTAACAGAAATGGCCTTTCCCTTCCGGCTATAGCATCTCTCGTAAATCATTTCCGGAAAGAGCACTGAGAGGCGACTTTTTCCGAGTCGTTCATGAAGGAGGTCAGGGCGTGACAAAGACGCTGGGTGAGGTCATCGGGGCTCTTAGCGATGAAGTCGCTAAAGAAGTCGGCTTTGAGGCGTAGCCAGAGCCGTTCGATGGGATTAAAATCGGGGCTGTAGCCCGGCAGGTAATGCACCTCGAAGTGATGCCAGTTGAGTCTCTGGGATTTGTGCCAACTGGCGTTATCAACGATGAGCAGTCGGCGTTTGGAGTCCACAGCGGGTATCTCTTGGGCCAAATGATCGAGGTAATACTGGAAGACATCGGTATCGACTCCGTCGAAAATCATCGTGCAGCATTCTCCAGTGCCCGGACACACCGCGCCAATGACGTTGGCACGGATATGGTCTCCAAGATAAGGTACTTTTGGCCGGCTGCCCCGAGGGCTCCAGCGCCGCCGCGGACGCGGATCACCCTCCACGCCGCACTCGTCGGCAAACCATAACTCCACGCCAGCATCGGCTTGCCATGTGCGCAGTTGATCTAAGAAGATATTGCGTTGTTCTTCATTCTGGCGTTCTGGCCAGGGGCGAGGCACTCGCAGATTGTAGCCGAGCTCATGGAGGTAGCGCACCGTCGTGCTGTAACCCACTTCGAGCCCAAGCTGCTCCTTGAGCCAGCCATGGATTTTGACCCCCGTCCAGTGAAGCTCTCCAGCTTGACGGGGATTCTCTAAGACTGGCACTAAGAGGTCGCGTAAGCGTTCCAGTTTCACTCTGCGGCCTCGCCCTGGGCGCCCTTTGGTAGTCAGCGCGTCAATGCCGCCTGTGTTGAACATCTCGATCCAGAGTCGTAGCACTCGATCGGTCCGGCAAAATTGCTGAGCCACTACACTGCGCTCCAATCCCATGAGCAAGGAGCGTATGACCGTAAGCCGAATATAACTGCGCCGATTGGGCGCAGCCTCCATCGCCACCCTCAATTCCTCCAGCGTGGCGTTCTCTGCATTGGGCTCTGCCTCTTGATGGCGCAATCACCACCTTATTGCCAATCCCTTGTAATAGTACAAGCCCTTTCTTGCCTCTTTTCGGAAATTTCTTTTGAGAACCGCTCTAGCTGGCCAGCAGCGCGATCACCACAGTCATGATCTGACCGAAGACAGCTTGGAAGACCTTATACTTGAGCGGATTCAGGGCACCGAACACCAGCCCGCCAAGCCTTTCCCGCTTAACTCTCCGCTTTCTCCTTCTGGAATCGATACGCCAGCCCGACCTGACCGATGCGATCGACGCAGACATCGAGATCTTTAAGGAGTCCATCCTGCAAGCCGTAAATCCATCCGTAAATCGCAAGTTTCTGACCGCGTTCCCAGGCGTTCTGGACGATGGTCGTGTGCGACAGGGATTTTACTTGTTCGATCACGCTGAGCTCGCACATTCGATTCAGGCGCTTTTCGTCCGTCGAGAGGGAGTGCACGTCGTCCCGATGCCTGGTGTATACATCCTTGATGGCAATTAACCAATTGTCCATGATCCCATGCGGGTTGCCCTCCATGGCCGTCTTGACTCCGCCACATCCGTAGTGGCCGCAGACGATGATGTAGTGAACCTGAAGAACGTTGACTGCATACTCGACGACCGAGAGGCAATTGAGATCCGACGGATAGATAATGTTTGCCACGTTGCGGTGGACGAAAAGTTCCCCGGGAAGCAATCCAACGATTTCATTGGCAGGGACGCGGCTGTCCGAGCAGCCTATCCATAGGAAATCGGGCGACTGCTGTCGCGCGAGCTTTGGAAAAAAATCCGGTTCCTTTTCGTTGATTTGCCGGGACCAGTTGCGGTTGTTTTCAAGCAGGTTTTCGATGTCGTTCATGATCGCTGGGATGAGAGGCTGCAGCTATTTGGCTATGCGGGATGCGTGGGAAAGGTCGTCTTGATGGGGGGGAGTGAAGATTGCTGCGGGGATGAAAATCAGGTTGGCTGTGGCAAAGAGCGCCACGAGGACGAGGGTTATGCGCAGTTCCCAGCGGATAGCCTGCCCTTCCTCGCCCCGGTCATTGAGCATGCGCGATCTCAGCGTGATGAAAATCGCGGCAAAAATCAGGGCGTAGACGATCAGGTGGAGAGTGTCCAGAAGACTAAACACATCGTCTCTTCCAACGCTGGAATTGGTCGAGCGATGGTTGATGATGACGGCGAAAAGGCAGGCGATCTGCAGTCCTATGCGGCCGGCGAAAATGGGAGGGTGGTTGGTTTTCATCAGGCAGGCAAGCATGGCCGAGGCGAATGCGATATAGGCGCCGGTCATGAGCTTCAGGAAAAGCCACCAACCGTGCCGGTCCAGTTCGAAGCTTGCAGCGATCCAGGTGTGAGGTTCGTTCTCCTCAGGTAGAGGGGTCTCCGAAATTGGTCGCGTAGGTGACGGTCTTCACTTTGACTTGGAAATCTTTTAACCTCCATCCCTTCGAGGTGGAATTTTCGTTGGCTCCGGAGTGGGCGGTATCGACTTCCAGAGGCGGCAGGATGAAGGCATCCGCGTAGGGGCCTATGACGATGTTCAGAATGTGCATATCGAAGGGATAGTCGCCAAGGTCCCAGTTCTTGGTCATGTCGCAACGGAAACGCCGAACGGACCACAATGTATCCCCATGCATTTCGCTCCCTTTTTCGACCACGGTTTGAGACTTCGCCCGCGGGAAGGCGACTTGAGCCAGAGGATCGGGCCCGGTCGCCGGCGACAGTGACCAGACGTAAAGGTCCGCCACGTAGGAATCGCGGCCGGGATTGATGTCAAAGATCGAATTGAGGAAGACGCCGATTTTCGTCGGCCGGCTTGTATCCGGTTTCAAGCTCTCGGCTTGCGCGGAGGCGACAAGAAACGCGGTGAGAAGGAGTGCCGCCCCTCGCCGTCTAGCCACTCGGCAGATGGCGATGAGGCTTCCCATAATGGTGCCTTCTTACGGCCTTGCGACTGTCTTCGGCAAGGGAGAAGTTTGGCCGCGCGCCCACCTTTGGTCTTTGTAATTACATTGCCGACGAGGGTGCAGACCGGTTGGGCATCGGGCGCGAGGTGCAGCCAGTCATTGAGACCTCCGCATTCGTCGGACTCGAAGTGACTCCAGGCGATATGCCGGAGTCTTGCAGGATTGATGAGCTTAGCCACGGCTTCGCGCAATCGCGGGAACATCGACTTCAGCCCCGCGTGGAAGAGTAGCGGTTCCTCGTCGCGCACAAGGAAGTGATTGAACTGCATGTCAAAGTCCGGCACATAAATCGAGAGCCGGAAAAGGTCGGGAACGATTTTCGTTGATAGTGGTCATAGATCACAAGCTACCGGGCTTAACGAAATTGAAACTGTGCAGGTAGCGCGATATGCGTAACGTCGGCGGTCAGCGATCCATGCGTGCTTCTGGCGTGGCTCCTGCGCAAGCAGAAGGCCAGAGGTCCCGGAGGGACAGGGATTGGGCGATCGCGTGGTTCGGCTCTCAATCACCGCCAGACCCGCCGCCGCCATCCCCTCCTGAATTTCAAGAAACAGTCGCGGTTGTATGTGAAGAGAAGATTGATTTCCTCCGCCATGTTCAGTCGGTTGGATATTCTAGAGCAGAGTGGATTTGTGTAGTCGTGAACGACAGTAAAGCGTTGGACTCGGCGTAGGATCCTTCGAAGTAGAGAGGACTTCTTCACCATAACCATTCCGCATGTAGTCTGTCCGGGACCGCAATTCGTGGCAGAGATGATCAGCAGCGGAGGTTTCGACACATCGGAACCGTCGATGATGTTCTTGACGCCGAGCTCAACGCGCAGCTTCGGTTTCAGGCGGACGTCGCGATAAAAATTCCAGACGAGTGTCGCAGTTATCCCAAACAGACTGATGAACAGCGCGATGACTGGAGCGTGATTTAGAAGCCACTCGCCATCGACCGATCCAGTCACCCAGTCAACGGGATGCCGCGGCCTTCAATATATCGATCAAAGATGCCGCTACGCTTTCCAATGAGAAGTGGTGTTCGGCGCACTGTCGCGATACGGCGGGATCGCCCCAATTGCCCCGAGCTTTCCGCGAACTCATCTCGCGGTATGCATTAGCCAAAGCTCTCCGGGCGGTCGTCCCTGTGCATAGTCGCCCATCCAGAAACACAGGTCATACTTTTCGACCGCGTTATTTTGAGCGAACGCCCGCAGCAGCATTTGGTTATATGTCCACGCATCAATACGTTGGGCCGCGAAGCCCACGAAAGGAACCTTCTCCACCCGCCTCCGCATTTGGTCAGGTCCAACGTTGGTCACATCGACGAAGCGAAATCCAGGAAGCTGGAACGGTGATCGGCCCTTCGACGTTGATGTTGTTCTTGCGTAAGGCGTCGATGAGTGTGGCGGCGTTCGTTCCGGCGCCGACCTTTAAGGCTTGGCCGCGGAATGATCCGGCTTTGGCGATTGAGCCAGTCACAGATCCATCAGAGAATGCAGCCGCCGCCGCGGTATCAACGCTGCCATCGAGCAACACGCCAAAAGCTTGCGCCTCGTTGCCGGCTGCCGTGGCGTCGAGTTTGCCGGTGCCACCCATCGAAAGGACAGTGCCACGCTGCAATACGCCTTTGTCGGGCGTCAGTTCGAGCACAACAGTTTCCCAGTGCGCTTCGTCGTAAGCGCCCATTAGGTCCCCGAGATTCAGGGGAAGATCGTAAGTTTGATTTGCCATAAATATTAGAAGTTGAGTGTTAGGCGAGCACCTGCAAAACAGTCCAAGAATCGACATTTCCGGGAATCGGAATCGGTCTGCTGCTAAGGCGAAGGCGTCGATAGTCCTCGCCACTGGGGTCCCAGTAGACCAAGGGAATCCGGCGTCCCTCGTAGGCTCGCATTCCGCTGCCTTCATCGTTCACCTGGGCGATTCCGGCGTAAGCCATGACGTTCTGAAGGCCAGTGGCCGCGACCAGAACTTCTTTTTCGGGGACGTAATATTCCATCGAGCCATCGACATCCTCGTATTGTTCCTCGCTGACGTAGAGTGGAACTCCTCGCCACGTGCCCAGGAGCACGATGCCGAATTGCTCGAACTCTGCGGTAAGCACACCGGGCTGAATGTGGAGCTTGTTGTAGCTTTCGAGAACCTTGGCGTTCGATTCGAAGGCATCGCCAGCCAGCCTGCCCATGACGATGAAGTTCGCGGCGAACCCACAGGCGCCCGAGACCAGACGCTGAGCGGACTTGAGATCGGCCAGCGGATCGGCAGTGGGATCGCTCCAGGGCTTCGTTGTGACGGTGCGCGAGATCGGCCCATAGTCAATTTTTCGGCGAGCTCGCCGTGTCGCCATCCATGCAAACCACCTTGCCGCTGAACAGCACCTGACTGCACATCCAATTTTCGGTGCGCGAAATGGAGGCATCAAGTTCCTGCTCGTCGATCACCAGCAGCCCGGCATCCCGGTTCGAGGCATTGCCGCCATTGCGATTGCCCCCGATGTTCCGGCGCAGAAGATCATCGGCGTGCAACATCCGGTTGGGCTTGACGAATGGAGGGCTGAACATCGAAAGCTGCGTTTTCTCGCGGGGAACGGCAATGCCTTTGGAATAGCGGCTGCAAAAGGGGGCGAGTTTCTGGCGTCCGCGATAAAATTCGATTGATACGAGATCGGCTTCGGTCGTCGAAACGACGCCAAATAATCGATCCCGAAGGAAGGTGGCTGCCGGAGGAATCTGCACCAAACCTTCGAGCAAGGTCTATGTTCGATACAAAGTCTCCAACGGAACATCTGTTGCTGGCATGGGGTATCCTTTCTGTGAGCCTTGGAATCAGTCTGGCAGGGGCAGTGTTTCTGAACGCGCTATAAATTCCATAGTTTGTTCGAAATCGATAATGCCGGCATCCGAACCAAGGCCTTGGATCACCAAGGCTCCACATGCGCTTGCCAATCTGGAGGCTTCCTCAAGACTCCAACCCAAAGAGAGGCCCTTGATAAAACCCGCGTTATACGCATCACCGCAACCAGTTGAGTCTACTACGGGCACTTTGAAGCTTGGAGTGCAAATCTGCTGTAAACGCCCGCCGTCGTAGAAGCCCACGCAGCTGCCACCGGCTCCGAGCTTTAGAACAACGTGCCCGCGCCACGATCTAAGAAGAAGTGCAGGATATCACGTCGGTCAGAGCGGCCACAGATCATGACGGATTCTTCATAGTTCGGCATGAAGTAGTCCACGTAAGGCAAGCAGACTTCAACCATTTGGGTCAACTTGGGCGAATTCCGAGGAGGTCATACGTAGTGATGGACCCGCTTTCCTTTGCGTGGCGCAGATGCGGCTTGCAGGCTCGCCGTCGAGCTTCAACAGGAGCGGAGTGCCGCCAAGATGAAGGGATTGCGCGGGCCATTACGTCGAGATCGAGGTCCTCATAGCTCAGTTCCCCATTGGCATCGATCACGTGTAGTGCGGGTCGCTCGCCGTTCGGCCGGATGGGAGCCATCGTTGAGGAAGTTGCGCCCCGACCTTCCGCTTCTAGTGCGTCGCATCAACCCCATACCGCTGCATGACTCGCAGCAAGAATTTCACCAATTTCGTCGTTGCCGATTGCGCCCATGGCGATCACCTCAAGGCCAAGCTTTGCCATGCTCACGAAGCACCAGCGGCTGTTCCGGCGACAGTCATCCGGATCTCGTCCAAAATGGCAAGATTCTGTCCTGGTAGAATCCCGGCCACTGGACGGCCAAGAACATCAACAATATGAACCCCAAGCGAAACGACTTTTGCCATCGACTAGCTCCTTTCCAGAGTCAAATTTGTCAGCTTTACCGGATCACAGACTAGCTTGAGCAGCAAGCTTCGATTGATCGTCGAGATTTAAACATTCAGGCGCCTGGATCAAGCTTCGCGCGAACCTCGAGCAGGAGTTTGCCATCGGCGGCTACATCCCTGGAGCACGTGGGTTCGACGCGCTACTCGTCGGCGTTTACGAGAGGAGGAAACTGATCCTCGTCGCGAAGGTGAAGAGCGGATTCGTGCCACGGATCCGGACGAGTTGTTTCCCGCTCTCAAGGCGTTGCA
>CAVPTR010000003.1:0-9995 GCA_963708595.1 uncultured Verrucomicrobiae bacterium | reverse complement strand
GGTTGCTGAGGGCCCCGTTGCGTCAGGCGTTACTAAATTTGATCCACAACGCGATTCGCTACAGCCCGCAGGAAACCGTGATCCGCCTGCGGTTGCGCCGACGTGAGAAAGGGAATGAACGGGCAGCGGTGGTCGAGGTGGCCGACGAAGGCCCCGGCATCGGCCCGGAACATCGAGACAAAGTGCTCGACGCTCTATCCCTACTCTCTCTGTTCGGGCCTCCCTTTACGCGAAGGAGATTTTACTTTAACAATTCAATCGAGCGCCGAAACGCACTGTTATGAAGACCTCAATGTTACATTTAAAAATCATCGGAAACGCGTGGGCAAAAAACCTGATTGACGACCGCCATGTGGTGCGGTGCTGGAACCGGACACCGAAGGATTTGCCGAACTTCCATGCGTCGATCCTCGAGGCCGTCGAAGGAGCGGAGGCGATCTTTGTGGTCGTCGCCGACCCATCGGCCGTGCAGTTTGTGCTGGATCAGATCGAATCGAAACTCGCGCCGGGTCAGTTAATTATCCAGTCGAGCACGATTTCCGCCAAATGGACTCTGTGGTTCGCCGAACAGGTGCAGAGAACCGGAGCGCTGTTTTTGGAAGCGCCGTTCACTGGAAGCAAACTCGCGGCGCAACAGCGGCAAACCGTCTATTACCTTGGAGGGGAGCCCGCTGTCGTCGAAAAGGCGCGCCCGATTCTTGAGCCCATATCGAGCGCGATCCTGCACATCGGCCGGTTGGGTACGGCTTCTTCGCTCAAACTGGCGATGAACATGAATATCGCCAGCATTGGACAAGCCTTGTGCGAGAGCCTGACTCTGTGTCGCTCCGCGGGCATTTCGGATGAGACCTACTTCGAAGCCCTGTCTCGCAATGTGGCCCATTCCGGCCTGTCCGAACTCAAAGAGCCGAAGCTGCGACAGCACGACTACAGTGCGCAATTTTCCCTCAAGCATATGGCAAAAGACCTGCGCCTGGCAGTGGAGACGGCACAGGATCTCTCGCTCTCGCTCAGACAAACCGAACACCTCAAAGAAGCCTATGATCAAGGCATCGCCGCCGGGTGGAAGAACGATGATTTTATCGGCCTCGTCCGGCTTCTCGAAAAACAGTGAAGCAAACAGCGTCCCTTGTGTTACCCCTTGACATAAACTCGGACTGCAGATCGGCACGAAGTTTCACCTGAAATAGATGAGTATTCAAGCCGCCGTGTCTTGTTTTCTGAACTAGCGGACCCATGGCTGGATGCCGGTGATCGGGCAGTAATCGCGCCAGGCGGGCGAAGAACTCCGCGCGCCGACCGCTACCGACGCTGCCGAAGGTGAATGGCGCGCTCATGTGGTAGTCCTCGCGACTTTTGCTGCCTTAGTTTTCTGCTTTGGCAAGCGCATCCTTAGACTTAGCCGCGCTACGCACCCCACCGGCCTGAGCGGCGACCTGACGACGCGCGTCGTCAATCGTCTGCATTACGGCTACGGTCTCATCAAGACTGTGCCAGGGAGACTCGGTCAGCCCTTCCCGAATGTATCGGGCAGCCGCCACTGCCTCGTAACACAGGCCGTCCCTGCCATAAATGCCGCTCGCATCTTCCCAACGCAACTTGGGCATAGCCGCGAAAGCAATTCGGCCTTCTTGGATTTGAGAATCCTTGACGATCGTTCCCCTTTCACCTGGCGGCGGCTTCTATGAAATCGTACGGATACGGTAGCGGTGGCCGGCTCGCTTCATCCAGCTGTTTCAGGTGATCGGAATCCAGCTCCCAACCAGTCGCGGCCAGGTTTGCCTCGAGCTGTTCCATGCGCTTCGCTCCGACGATTGGCGCCGTCACACCCGGTTTGCGTAGAAGCCAATTAATCGCGACCTGAGCCGGCGTTTTCCCGACTCCTTTGGCGACCGCCTGCAGGGCATCAACAACACGCCAGGTCGATTCGGTGTTGTAATGTTGCCAAGCCTCGCCCCAACCTTTCTTGGTCGCGACTTCAATGCGACTTCCCTTTGGCGGTTCGGTCATGCCGCGCCGGAACTTGCCCGACAACCAGCCGCCTCGCAACGGGCTCCAGGGAATCACTCCCAGACCTTCGCGAAGGGCGACCGGAACCAATTCCCATTCCGTGGAACGGCACAAAAGATTGTATTGCGGCTGGAGGCAGACAAACCTCTCCCATCCAGATTCGCGGCTGAGATCAATCGCGCGCTGTAACTGCCAGCCCGCGTAGTTACTCGCACCGAGATAACGAACAACACCTTTTTTGACGAGTTGATCCAGGGTTGAGAGAGTCTCTTCCAAAGGGGTCATCGGGTCCCAGCAGTGAACCTGAAAGAGATCAATGTAGTCGGTCTGAAGCCGCCGGAGGCTCGCTTCAGCAGAGGCCAGGACATGCTTACGGCTGAGCCCCGCGTCATTCGGGCCCTCCCCCATTGGAAATCGCACCTTAGTCGCGACCACCCAATCTTCTCGATTCTTCTCCCTCAACCATCGTCCGACAATCTCCTCCGAGATTCCGAGCGAATAAACGTTCGCGGTATCGATAAAATTACCACCCACCTCTGCGAACCGATCCATCATTGCCCGGCTCTCTTCTTCGGTTGCTTCGTTCTCGCGACCAAAAGTCATCGTGCCGAGACACAGCTCGCTCACCCGGAGCCCGGTACTGCCCAGAAAACGGTAGTTCATAGGAAATGATCAAACAACGATCGTCAACGATCAACAACGATCGGTAAGAAACTGGACGGTCCAAAGCAATCGAGCGGGGTAAACGAAGAGCAGCGGTCAGAATTTCGATGCTGAAGCGTTCTAGTTTCTTCCCTTGTCGCTCGTTGGCGATCGTGGTGGATTCCTTGTTGATCATTGACGATCGTTTTCTCCCCGTGCTATCGCCCAGCCGATTCGTTCCAAATGCAATCCCCGACTCCATCGAGGACTGTTGGTTCGCGCAAGAAACGTATCCGTTACGCTAATGCGCGCGGCGCCTGTAGTCGCGCACAATAAATTGCTCGGAGCTTCCGGTGAGATATGTTGATCTCGCACGGGCCGCCGCAAGTTCTGAGATCACTGCTTTCCAAAGGAAGCTGCGGGACTCGTGCTTGCACCTCATCCCGATGAGTGATCGCGTCGACCGGACTATTGAGAGGCGGCTCCTGCTAGGGGCGCTGAGCTGCGCCGTCCTGCTGATCGGCGGCTATTTCGTCTTTGTGAGCCTGCCTTGGGGACATCAATTCGATGACGACGCGTACTTTGGACGCAAAGCCTTGAGTCGGAAAGTCGTAAAGTTGGACTCCGACGTCCTCGACCTTGTGAGTAAGAGGGCGCTGCTGATTGCGGCAACGGTCCTGATCGTCATTGGAACCGTGCGCCGTTGTGCTCTTGCCGGTGTAATCGCGGTGGCGGGATTTGGATGCGCGGTGGTGGGCGCTGAGTTTCTCAAAGACGTGCTTCCGTGGCGAAGGCTGGTGCCCGATGACGCCTTGCTCTCGGAGGGTTTGCGGTTCAACAACTCATACCCGAGCGGACATGCGACCATTGGCACCTCGCTCGCCTTGAGCTTGCTTTTTGTTTCCTCGTCCCGCTGGCGACCGTGGTTGGCAGTCGCGGCAGGCTGCCTCAGCGCAACATTTGCGACAGCCGTCCTGTTTACTGGTTGGCATCGGCCGTCTGACGCGCTGGGGGCGCTGGCGTGGTCTGGGCTCTGCATGACCGTGGCGACGGCCTTCGCGGTCCGGCTGCGAGGCCGACCAAGACCTGCTATTGCTCATCCAGGCCGTGCAGTTCTCGCGAGTGCTGGAATGGCGATCCTCCTCGCGGCCGCAACGTGGGTGATTGCCGCAAGAGCGGCGCCCCAATACCCATATGTTGACCTTCCCTTTTTGGTGCTCTCGGAGCTCATCATCGCAGGCGCATTCTCACTGACCGCCTGGTACGGCTGGCAGCTACGAGCAGTCGATTGGCCCGCCGATCGGGCTCCTATCGCGGTCAAACCGAAAATGCGAACTTCCGCTGAGCGTTCGCGGCACGGCTAGGGCAGTCTGAAGTATCTACTGTGAATGCGTCTACCTTGCTTACTTAGACTTAGAGCTGCCGCATAAATGCGACAAGATCTTTCTTCTCTTGCTCAGTGAGCTTGATCTCCAGAACCAGATTGAAGAATTCTACCGTATCTTCCAGCGTCAGCAGTCTCCCATCGTGCAGGTAAGGCGGGGAATCCTTGATGCCACGCAAGGGGAACGTTTTGATCGGCCCATCGGCACTGGCCATGAGTCCGTTGATCTTCCGCGGTTTGTAGAAGCGCTCCGTCTGCAGGTCGTGCATGAGATTGTCGGTGTAGTAGGGCGCTTGATGGCAACTCACACAGTTCGCCTTGCCAAAGAAAAGAGCCTGCCCACGCATCTCGGACTCATTGCCCTTTCTGGGATCGATCTTGCCGTCGACGCGCAGCTTGGGCGCTGGCGGGAAGTTCATTATCTCCTGGAACTCCGCCATGAAGTGCACCTGGCTGCCACGCTCAAGAATGTTAACGCCCTTCTTGGTAGCAATCACCGGGTCGCCGTCGAAATACGCTGCACGCTGCTCGAACTCGGTAAAGTCCTCGACGGTCTTCAATGCTCGTTGCGATCCGAAGAGCCGTTGGATATTCACCCCCCGGAGCGGAGGCGTGTCAATGCGGTGACGGAACTCCTGGGGCCGAATGTCCCCTACCAGATGAGTGGACCCATTCGTGTGCCCATTGGCGTGGCAGTCGAAACACGACACACCACGGCTCGGACGCTCCGAACGACGGTCCTCAGTCTGGTTGAACTGCTGCTGCGGGAAGGGTGTCAACAGCAACCTTAGCCCCTCAAGCTGTTTGGGGTTCAAAATCCCGTTAAAAAGCTCGTAGTAGTTCTCGATGGTCACCAGCTTTCCTTGGGAGACGTCTCCCAGGTCGGGCCTGGTGGTCAGAAAAATGGGCGGAGGGAACTCGGCTAAGAAATGGTCCGGCAAATCGAAATCCAGATCGAAGCGCGTCAAATCGCGGCCTTCTTGCTTCTTGATCTCGTCGATTTCGAACTTCGGAAATACCATGCCGCCTTCCGGGTGATTCGGATGAGGCAGGGGAAAGAACCCGGCCGGGAAAAGGTCCTTCTCACGAATCTCTTCGGGCATCATCGCTGCCAGTTTGTCCCAGCTTACTCCTTCGGGAAGCTTGATCCGCACCCCTTCCTGAATGGGCTTTCCCCGGGACATCGTCACGCCCTGGGCGGGATGGTCGCTCAAGTCGTAGCGCTCGTTGAGCAAGTCCATCTGCCGCTTCATCACCTCGGCCTTCGCAGCCTGCATTCGAGCCAGGATCGTAGCGAAGGTCTCCTTAATATCGACGGGGAGATAGCTCGAAGTCTGCTCCGCGCTTTGCTGGGTGTATGCGACACCCTGAAGGCCGAACAGCGCGATCAACGTCACCAAGAGCACCCAACCGAACTCCCGTACTGCGTGTCTCATGTCGACATCAGGAGATAATCCGGAGATCTCGTCTCCGTCAATACATTTCGGATCCGCTGCTGATAAACGCAGTTAATCGGTCCAATCCAATGGCGAATGGAGGAGCCTCCGGCAACGTGCTAGCCGCCAGCTCCCCGGACCCCGTTGGCCCGCAAACAATCCCAGGGCTCGCGGATCATTGAAATCCAAATGCGCACCATGGCAGAACCCCTCGCCTGACGAAAGGAAGAAGGACACCAGAAAAAGGCGGCACTGCGAGCCGCGTTGTCGCGTGACCGCGTTAAGACGAGGAACGCGACTTTCACGCAGCGGCAACGTGCCGCTCACGCGGAAGAAAGAAGCTCTTCCTTCTTCCTTTTCACGTGTCTAGACGAACAGCGGAATCACCTCGAGCCGTGCGCTCTGCTCGCGCAGGGCCTCCTCGTGCGGCGCCGAGGCGAAACGGCTGGCAGCGTCGAGCACCTTAGGGAGGAGATGGATATCGCCCACAGTTGATAGGAAGATCCCGGGACGCGCGAGGACCCAGTGCACAGCAATGTCGATATCGCCCTGGTCCTCAAACGGCTCATACCATGTGGCGCGTGTGTGGTCGCGACCCCACCACGGACGACGCGCGATCGACTTGATCGTCTGCACCGCCACGTTCCGCTCGCTGCATACGGCAACGACTCCATTAAACGCGGCAGCATAGTGAGAGTCTTGCATCGCGATATAGCTGTAAGGAAGCAAGACCGAGTCGAAGTCGAAGCGCTCGAGACTGCGCAGGTGCGTCGCCGCGATCTGGCTACCGTGCCCGGTGACGCCGATGAACCGCACTAATCCCTGCTCGCGCGCTTCGACACAAGCATCGAGCGCACCCTTCGGACTCAGCGCGATATCCCATTCGATCGGGTCAGCGAGGCTGTGGAGCTGGATGAGATCCACGCGCTCCACTCCCATGCGCTCGAGGGAATTGTGAATGTCGCGCTTGGCGTCGTCATAGGTGCGCCCACCGGTCTTGGTTGCGAGAAAGAAGCGGCCGGGGTGCTTTTGAAGCCAGGGTGCGATCCGCAATTCCGCGTCGCCATAGCCGGCCGCGACATCGATATGGTTGACGCCGTAGCGCAGCAGGACCTCGAGCGTTTGATCCGCTTCCTCCTGCGCGACATTCGACAAAGAGGCCGCGCCAAAGATGGCCCGGGTGCTCTCATGCCCCGTGCGCCCGAAGAGTTGCCTGGCAATCATGGCGGCGTCCCCCATCGTGAAAGAAACGTCGGTAGGGATGTGACCATTGATACTTTGAGGTGTAGCTTCTCATAGCGAAAACGTCAAATCCTTGTCATATCTGCGGCGCCAGGGTCTCCGTCGAGCCTCCTGAACGCCACCGCCCGCCGAAGCCCACCTACGAAGTCAGTGCAGGAGCGCCAATCTTCGCGAGTCGGCGACCACAATCGAAAGCGAAGCTGAACACGGCGAACAAACCACCGAATCCCACGGAGCCGATCAGCAGAGTGAACCAGACCTGCAGTCGACCGAATGCCTTGAGCTCATTGCGCATTGTGGCCGCCGCGTTGCCGGGCTGCCACGGAACCAAAGCCCACACGGCTCCGAAGGTTAGGGCGAAAATGGCTGCGACCACCATGAGGCGATGCCAAAATAAGCACCGTGCAGCAGCGCGGAGATGAATCCTTGCTTAGGTTAGGGCTTCGTCCTCGGTGGCTTGATCAAAGCCGGCGCGGCCCCGTGCAATCGATTCCCGTATGGCCTTCAGCAATGATTCGTCGCCGAACGGCTTACGCAGAAAAGCGACCGCGCCTCTCATCATCGCCGATGTTTGCTCGTTCTGGGTCGCGTGTCCTGAAATGAAAACAATCGGGCGCCCACGTTGCATCTCCGCCAAATTCCGCTGCAATTCCAATCCGCCCATCCCCGGCATATGCACGTCGAGGATCAAGCACGCCGTCTCATGCCACCGTCCCCGCGTGAGGAAGTCCTCCGCAGAGGCATACTCCTTCGTCTCGTAGCCCACCGATCTTATTAGGCTGCTCAGCGATTCGCGAACGCACGCTTCGTCGTCCACGATCGAGATCAACGATTCTTTTGTTTCATTCGCGGCCATTAGTTTAATGCAAGCAAAGTGGCCCCGAACCGACTCGCTCTCAATTATACGTTAGTATGAACCCGCTATACTCGGAGTGCAGCGAGCGTTCTGCCGGCCGGCAAATTCACTTGCATTGGCGAACGCCCAAGGTAGCGGCTAGCGGCTCGGTTCCAATCTCCCCGCCATCCTCACTAAGTCGGCCAGCAAGTCGGCTTCCATTTCGCAGCATCACCTGGCCGCGATGAATTTTCACGGTAATCTCGCTCCAGAAAGCGGGAGGCGAAAAGAAATTTGTGCCTCTTCATTCACTGCTTGATGATCCCTTTGAGCAAACAGACTACCATGCACGACGGCGTTGATCTCCCACCGACAGTCGAAGAGACGCTGGCTGGCATGCGCCGTAATCTCCAAACCCTTTATCAATGCAATCGGGGCTGATTCACGCCACGGAGGAGTATGAACTGTTGTAGTCGGTTTGCAGATTCTCGTCGAGGGGGGTGGACTTCGGATGGTTTGGATCGGCTTCCGCCAGTTTGATCAGGGGAAAACAATTCGTCCTGTCGCGATTGCCGGATACGATGAGGGATACGTGGAAACCGTCAAAGGCAGGTGGGCGGATAGCGAAAGAGGCCACGGCCCTCTTGGGACTGCCATTCGAACCGGCAAGGCATGCTCAACAAGCAAGTGGCCGGCCAACTAGGCACGAGCGAGATTACCGTGAAAATTCAGCGCGGCCAAGTGATGCGCCAAATGAAAGCCGCTTCGCTCGCTGATTTGGTTCGGATGGCTGAAAAACTGCGAAGCGAAACGGCGTCGTAAGCTTCTACGCTTGTCGCCAAGCGGGCTTCAAGCGTCGCCAGCTTTACCTGGTTCGTGCCAATTCTTGGGATGAGTCAGATCACACCTAGGTATAATAGATCGCCCGTCGCTCCGGGATTAGTTTGCCGCCATGAAAAGCATCCTGGCGGCTGAAACAACATCGCATCGTTGTCGATCGTTCCTATCGCCCGCCGGTGGCACGAAGGTCCGAACCACAGCGCAGACTGTAAAATCATCATGACCCTTCGAATCGTCGCTACGTCCGTTCTGATTCTTGTCTGCTACTTCATCATCGGGCTTCAAATGGCCGTCGTGCCGGGGTTTGTCCACTGGCGGCTTGGCTACAACCCCGTGGCCGCGGGCCTCGCCGTTAGCGTGCAGTATGTAGCCACTTTGCTGAGCCGGCCCATCGCCGGTCGAATGGGTGATACGGTGGGCGGCAAATTTACTACCGGTTCCGGCCTGGTGATTTGCGCTGCGAGCGGCGGTCTCTTTTTTTTGTCGGCCACTCTGAGTGATCTTCCCCTGGTTAGCTTGTGCTTGTTACTGCTGTGCCGATTGATCCTTGGCGTGGGCGAAAGTTTTGTTGCAACCGGGGCGACACTTTGGGGAATGGGTCGAGTGGGAGCAACCTACACGACACAGGTTATTTCGTGGAGCGGTATTGCCTCATACGGCGCACTTGCGGCCGGAGCGCCTGCCGGTTTGTGGCTTGAAAGCACCTTGGGCGCTGGCGCCATCGGCCTTGTCAGCGTGGGCGCGGCGATTGCCGGATTTTCGTGGGCTTCGACCCTTAGGGCCATTCCCATATTGCCCGGCAAGGAACTGGGCTTCCGGCAAGTCTTCGGGAAAGTGTTTCCCCACGGACTCAGCCTTGCATTGGCGGGCGTAGGATTCGGCACCATCGCCTCATTTATCACGCTCTACTTTGCCAGCCGGAACTGGCAGAATGCCGGGCTCTCGCTGAGTCTTTTCGGCATCTGCTTTGTTTCCGCCCGGTTGCTCTTCGCGAATACCATCAACAGATGGGGCGGATACCGGGTCGCTATTGTCTCGCTGGCGCTCGAATGCCTCGGACTGGTCGTGCTTTGGCTGGCCCCGCGACTCGCTTTGGCCTTGGCAGGGGTTGCGCTGACCGGTTTTGGTTTTGCGCTGGTGTTCCCAGCCCTAGGGACGGAGGCAGTGCAGAGTTTCCCGCCTCAGAATCGTGGTTCGGCGCTGGGCGTCTATACCGCCTTTGTGGACTTGTCGCTGGGGATTTCCGGACCGATGGCGGGTGTCATCGTGAGTGAATTGGGATACTCGCCGATCTTTCTCTTCGCGGCGGTGCTCGCTGGTTCAGCTCTGACGCTGTCTTTTTTCCTTTATCGGAAGCATTCCAGGCTTCCGGCCATAGGCGGGGGAATCCGGGAGAGCCTCCGATTTCCCCGGCAAAACACCGCTCTTGGCGCCTTCACAGTTCCTCGCAGGATCGTCAAAGCAGGAAGCGGCGCCGGCACGCTGCGGCTCACTACTCAGGAGAAAGTGGAAATCGCACTACGTCCGACCGGACTTGCTACCGTGCCTAAATTCCCCGTTTCTTGATTCTCCCCCACATTGCTCCCGTAATGGCGTAGATGAACCC
>CAVPTR010000002.1:0-255131 GCA_963708595.1 uncultured Verrucomicrobiae bacterium | reverse complement strand
CCCCAATGTGAGCGTGAAGGCCGAGTATCTCTATGTCGATCTCAGCAACTTCAATTGCGGCTTCAATTGCGGGCTCGCGGCCAACGGCGACGTATCGTTCTACGCCAACATCTTTCGCGCGGGCTTGAACGTGCGGTTCTGATACCGCACCGCCCCGATCGACGACAAAGCCCCGGACCTACGGTCCGGGGCTTTTCGTTTTACGAGGCAAAGGCTGGCGCAATTCACCGTGGGTTGGGTCGAGCGGCATAAGGGCGTTCACAGCATCAGCCCGCGAAGACGGGCGTGAACGCCCTGATCGAGGAACTCGACCCAACCTACCCCGGCGGCTTCGTCGCGGCGAAGGCCGGCACCTGCGTGGCGAAATTGTCGAGCCACGCCACCAGGCGCGGGTGATCCTGCCGCCAGGTCCCGGCGAAACGGAAGTCGCGATAGCCGAGCGCGCAGGCGAGCGCGATCTGGCCGACCGTCGGCGGCGTGTCGAGCCCGGCATAGCCGATGCCTTGCATCGGCGTGCTTGGCGCCATGCCAGCTTCGAGCGCCGCGAGCGTGCGCGCGACCTTGCCGGCCTGGAGATCGATCCATTTCGGCTCGTGCCGCTCGGCCGGCCGCCAGCGGCCCTCGTAGACCAGCAGGATCGAGGGCATCCATCAAGCCGTCGGCGAGCGCCTGCAGGCGTAGCGCGGCGAAGCGCGCATCCGCGTTCTTCGGAATGATCCCGGCCGCCGCCGGCGCGATGATCGAGATATTCGAGGATCACCCGGCAATCGAACAGCACCATGCCGTCCTCGAGCACGAGCGCCGGGGATCTTCCCGAGCGGGTTCTGCTGGCGGATGCTGTCGGCCGGATCGATGGTGTCGGCGATCTCGACCGCGATCTCGGTGTTCGAGGCCGAGCAAGTTTGCGGCGATTCTGATCTTGCGAACGAACGGCGAAGCCGGAGAGCTACGGAGTGTCAGCATGGGATGTGGGGTGCTCGCTGGGCGTTGTCTCGTCGCTGCCTTAGGACGCTACCTTGGGCGGGGCCAAGGCGGCGACGACAAGTGGATGGATTGGATGGCGATCCGCGGGCTGGCCGCGGCTAGTGTGGCGCATTTGACGTTCCTATCAGCATTTGCCGCGAGTCTCTTCATAGGAACGTCAAATGCAAAGCCACACTAAGAATCATAGAGTTGCTAGTGTCCCTTTGGTTCCGATGCCGCGCTGGCGAGCGAAGCGAGCGGCCAGCGCGGCCACTTTAATCGGTGCGCGCGCCGGACACTCGCCCTGAAACGTGCTCGTCGGCGCACGTTCGTAAGAGCACGTGCTGCAAAGTGATACGAACGTCGGAACCGGGACACTAGTCAGCCGGTGATCACGAGGTTGACGGCCTTCGGACCCTTGCCCTTCTTGTCGGGCTCGACGTCGAAGGAGATGCGCTGACCCTCGTTCAGAGATTTCAGCCCGGCCCGCTCGACGGCGGTGATGTGCACGAAACGTCCGCGTCCGCCGTCGTCGGGTTTGATGAAACCGTAGCCGCGCTCGGCGTTGAAGAATTTCACCGTACCTGCCATGGCCATCGGGAAGCTCCTCTCCCATGGATGCGAGTCTCCACCATCGGCCCCCGCGGCGCGACGGCTCGGCCGGACATTCACGAACGGGGAAAGAAAGCGGCCTCTAGGGCCTCCGTCACTCCCGCCGGCCCCCACAGGAGGCGGAACGTCAAAGCCAGTTGTATAGGAATAGGCTAATCCAGGGCTATGGAAAAGTGGAGAAACTACTTTCTGCAACTTTTCGGGATCATGCTCTGAGCGAATCGACGCGGTGGGTGCCGCGCGTGCCCCCGACATCGCGGCGGCAAGCTCCGGCAGCAGCACCCCGAGCTCGCTTTCGAGCGTCCATGGCGGATTGACCACGATCAGGCCGCAGGCGCCGAGGCGGTTCGCATCCCGCGGTCCGGCCACGCTGAACTCGGCACGCAAGATGCTGGATGTACCGCTCTTCGCCGATCCGCCCGCCGCCAAGCTTCTCTTCATCATACCGCTACGCCGCAAGCGCCGCACCAGTGCATCGGGCGCTTCCCGCTTTTGATCGGGTACCACAACAGATAAGTGCCGCTCGCCCATTTGCGGTGCGCCGCTTCAAGCTCGCTCGCGAGCCGCGGAAAGTCGCCGGCTTCCTCGAACGGCGGGTCGATGAGAACGAGCCCGCGGCGCTCCTTTGGCGGCACATAGGCGTTGAGCGCGGTCCAGCCGTCGATCGCGACCGCTTTGCAGCGCCGGTCACCGCGGAGATTGCGCGCCAGCGCGGCGGCCGCGTTCGGCTCGAGCTCGCAGGCCGTGAGCCGATCCTGCGCGCGCAGGAATGCGCGCGCGAGCGCCGGCGAGCCGGGATAGGTGGTGAGGCGGCCGGCGTCGTTGAGCGCGGCCACCGCATCGAGATAGGGGGCAAGGAGCGCGCGGGCGCCCTCCCCGACCTGGGAGCTCGTCTCTTGCGCTGGTCGCAAAGCCCCAGCCGGGGGCGGCATTTTCCGGAAAATGCCCCGAGTACCCGTGCAATGCCCTCGCGCCATTCGCCGCTGCGGCCCGCTTCCGCGCCGGCGAGGTCGTAGAGGCCAGCGCCGGCATGGGTGTCGATGACGCGGAAGGCCGCCCGGCTTCGCGTGCAGATGCACCAGGATGCGAACGAGCACCGCGTGCTTGACGACGTCGGCAAAATTGCCGGCATGAAAGGCGTGGCGATAGTTCATCGGGAAGTTCACAGCGTTTTCCAGCGAAGTGGCCTTCCGGTTCGCCGCCCAAGTCGGCTGTAGCCGACTTGGGCAATATTGAGTGCCGATCTCGGGTAGACCCGAGATCGGTGAAAACGCGTCAAACGCAATGAGCCAGCCGCAAGCACACAGTTAGCGGCGAGTTAAGACCGGCCGCGAATTCGACATCGCTATCTAAATCGTCAAGTCTTAGCGGCGTCCTTAGCGTGAACGTTATTCCTCGACAACTAAGCTACGCCCATGTGGCGCGTGTTTGTAACCACCTGTATCGCTTATGGCTGCGGGCATCCGGACCACGATGCATACCGCCCGGCCGTGTTCGACCGTCCGCTGCAGGCGTTCCATGAGACCGTGAACATCGCCGCGCTGGAGGGTAAGAAAGGGGTCGCCTACGGTCGGCACTCCCGCGCCGTGCGCTATCTCAAGGACTTGTTTCCGGCATGGGCGCGCGGCTGCGGTCAGACAGCAGATAACGAAAGAGTTCCGAAACGGCCGTCCGGCATCGCCATCCGGTGTCGTGGATGGCCTTGTCGCAATCGACACCTAAGCCGGGTGCCTACCGCGTCAGCGCCGCGCTTCCGCCGCGCACCGGGGGCATGACGACCTTATCGCGGCGGCAGGCGCGGCTGTCGATCTCGGGGCACGATCGAAAGCGAAAATCCTTGCCGACGCAGATGCGCACCTCGCTCACCGCGGACCGCCGCAGGTCACCGCAATGGCGTCGCGCTCCAGCCCGGGATTGGCTTTCACGAAGGCCTCCTCGACCTCATCGGGCGTGACCGTCAGCGGCTCTTTCAGGTCGAGATAGGCGTCCGGCATTCTTATTGGCTGCCATGGCCGCGACGGCGAGCCGCCGTCGCATTGCCTGACAATGTTCCAGAAGGAGCCAAAGCCATTCCTATTTCAAGTCAGCTCCAGGACGCTTTGCGCGCAGCGTCCCCCCGGCTCACGCCACCTCCAACGCCTTTGGCGAGCATTCTCATCCACGGCAGTATCGCGCTGCTTTGGGTGCTGCTCTTTGCCCGCGCCTTCGTCCTCAACGGCCTGTTGGCTTGGTCGATCGGTGTCGTCTACGTGAGCTACGACACGGCGCTTCTCGCCTTCGTCTTCTGGCAGACGCTGGGCCTGGCGAAAAGCGCCGCCAAACCCCGAAGCGCCGGCGCCGCGCCGGTCACGCTCGGCGTGATCGTGGCGGCCCATAACGAGGCGGCAGTGCTGCCGCTCACCTTGGCGGCCCTGTTCGATCAATCCGAACCGCCCGAACTCATCGTCATCGCCGACGATGGATCGACGGACGAGACTGCCGCGCTGCTCCAGCGGCAATTCGGCCTCGTCGAGCCGCCTCTGGGCGCCCTGAGTTCGGCGAGTACCACGCATCCGGGGCTGCATTGGCTGCGCCTTTCCCATCAGGGCAAGCCGTCCGCGCTCACGAAGGCCATGCAGCTCGTCGACACGGAAATGGTTTTGACGGTCGATGCCGACACGCTGCTGGAGCAGAATGCCATCGCAGCGATGCGCAACGCCTTTGCGTCTGACCCGAATCTGGTCGCCGCCACCGGCATCCTGACGCCCGTCTGCGGTCCCAGCTTGAGCGGCCGCTGGTTTCAGTGGTTCCAGACCTACGAATATATCCGCAATTTTCTGTCCCGCTATGCCTGGATGCAGATGGACAGTCTGCTGTTGATCTCGGGCGCCTTCGCGGCTTACCGGCGGCAGGCCGTCGTCGAGGTCGGCGGGTTCGATCCGGCTTGCCTCGTCGAAGATTACGAGTTGATCCACCGGCTGCGCCGTTACAGCGTCGTCAACCATCGGGGCTGGACCACCAGTGTCGTCGGCGCGTCCCGCGCCCTGACCGATGCGCCGGGTTCCGTCGGGGCTTTCCTGCGCCAGCGACGCCGGTGGTTCGGCGGCTTTCTGCAAACCCAATATTGGTATCGCGACATGGTGGGCAATCGTGCCTTCAGCTGGCTCGGCCTGCTCATGCTCCCGGTCAAGGCAGCCGATACGCTGCAGCCGATCTACGGCCTGACCGCCTTTGCCCTGCTGCTCGTTTACCTCGTGACCGGCCGCTTCGTCCTGGTCAATCCGGTGATCGGCGTCATCGGTCTTAAAATCCTGATCGATTTTGCCTTTCACCTCTGGTCGATCCATCTTTACCGGCGCTGGGCCGCGCCTTCGGCGCGCATCAGCTTCGCCTCAGGCCTGCTGGCCGCGCTGCTCGAGCCCTTCAGTTTCCAGATCCTCCGGCATCTGGGCGCCGCATGGGGATGGGGCATGTTCCTGACGGGCGCGCGGCAATGGGGCATCCAGCACCGCCTCGGCCTCGTCGTCGCGCCTTCGGACATGCGCCCGGGCACGCAGGATTAGAACGGATCGGGCCGGCCAATCCGTTCCAAATCAAACATGATTTCGATTTCGCAAAGCCATGACTAGAAAGACTGCCATGCAAATTCAAAGATACACGCGAACGGCGATGGCATTCCATTGGCTTATCGCCCTGCTCATCTTCGCCAATCTGGCGATGGTCTGGATCGTCGACTATTTGCCCGACAGCATGGTGCGGCCGGTGATCGACACGCATAAATCCTTCGGCATCACGGTGCTCGGCCTGGCCATCATGCGGGCTTTATGGCGGGCGACCCATCCGGCACCGCCCTTGCCCCCCTCCTATTCCGCCTGGGAGCGTTGGAGCGCCCATGCGGCCCATTGGGTGCTCTATGCCCTGATCTTCTGCCTGCCGCTCTCCGGCTGGGCGCATGATTCGGCTTGGAAGGAAGCGGCGACGCATCCGATGTATCTCTACGGACTCGTGCCATGGCACCGTATCGGCTGGCTGACCGCGATCAACCCCGCGGACAAGGATTATTGGCATGATTTGCTTTTCCGTGTGCACACCTCCTTCGCCTATCTGCTCTATGCGATGATCGTGGCGCATGTGGCCGGCGCGGTGAAGCACCAATGGTTCGACAACAAACCCGAACTTCAGCGCATGCTGCCGGGATCGGCCACCGAATGAGCGATCCAGGATGGCGTGTGATTTGATGCTTCCAATTCGCTGAATTTGGCGAGTGACCGGCGCGTCCTTTTGGAACGAGCTAGGCGGCTATCCACCCGCCATCTACCATCAGCTCCGCACCGGTGATGAACGTCGCTTCATCACTGGCCAGAAACAGAATAGCGTTCGCAACGTCGATTGGTGCCCCTAACCGTGGCCACGGCGTACGGCGATTGGCTCGGTCGAGCACCTTCGGATCTACAGCTCGGCCTCCCGCCCCGGTCTGGATCTTCCCGGGAGCAACGGCGTTGCACACGATGCCGAGACTCCGCATAGTCCGTCGCCACTTGGCGGGTAAGATAGGCGATGCCGGCTTTGCTTACGCCATAAGCGAGATCTTCCGGCGCGGCGATAATGCCGTGCTGCGATGACAGGTTAACGATCCGGCCACGAACCTCGCCATAGGGCGTCTGGCTGACCATTTGTCGGATAGCACTACGGCAACACCGATATACGCCAGAAAGGTTCACGTTGAGAACGCGTTGCCAATCGGCCTCTTCCATCTCTAATAATGGACGCGCGTGACGGATGCATGCGTTGTTAACCAGCACGTCCAATCGACCGTATCGCTCGACGACAGACGCAACCAACGCATTGACCTCTCTTTCGGATGCCACATCGGTCTTGATGAATTCTGATGACAGTCCATCCGCCTTTATGGCTTCGATGGTTGAAACGCCTCCTTCAACAACGTCCTCCGTTATGTCGGCGATGACTACCTTGGCGCCGTGTTGAGCGAGCAATCTTGCCGTCGCTCGTCCGATCCCGGACGCCGCGCCCGTGACGACGCAAACCTTACCTTTCATCCGGGACGTCCCGGCACTGGTGCCATCGCTCATGTAGGAACCTCGATGTATCTAAGCCGTCGGATTGATCTTCTGCCAGGCTTCGAAGTCCTCGAAGGCCAGGGGCAGGTCATATTTCGGGAGGAAGTTCGTATCGCGTCGAAGACGCGATATATCCATCGATGCCCGATCATAGGTGTTGTAGAGGTTGATGTTGGGCTGCTCGCCGCGCAGCGCATTGTGCCATCGGAAGCGCGGAAATTTTTCCTTTAGCAAAACGCACCATTGATCCGTCGAAAATTCAAAGCCTGCGGCGACGTTGTAGATAGCATGCGGTAGCTGCGGCGTGCGCAAGAGCGCGTGTAGTCCAGCCGCTCCATCACGGACATACAGCCAATCGCGCGTGCTATTCCTCGGCAGGATCGCCTCGCCGCCATGTTGGGCAATACGTAGCACCTGCAGCAAGGCACTGAGGGTGTCCCGAACGCCGGTTTCTCGTTCCCAAGGCCCGAAGCAGGTACCTAGCCGCCCGGCAACGACATCAATGTCGTATAACTTTCCGAGTCGTAACGCTGCAGCTTCGGCGGCTTGTTTTGATATCCCATAAAGACCTTCCGGCCTTTGCGCGACCTCGTCCTCAATCAAGATTCCAGCGGTTTCGCCACTGGCGCCGTAAACGGCGCCCGAACTTACGTAGACGATCCTCTTTATCCCGTGCTTCGCGGCTGCCGCGATCGCTGTGACTGTGCCGCCGATTGTAACATTCGTGATTGTGTAGGGATCATCCTTCTCACGATTTGAACCGGCTGTGATCGCTGCCAACGCCACAAGGCGTCGCACGCCATGACGCTTTATAGCTTCCTCGATCAGCGCGGAATCAAGGGTGCTGCCCTGCGCGAAGTTGAATCGACCCTTTTTTAACTTGAAGGCATCACTGGCCGCGGGCGGCGGCGCAACAATGTCCAGGCCTACGACATCTTCACCGTGCTCCAATAGCTCTTCGGTAAGCGCGATGCCGACGAAACCGCTTGAGCCTGAAATCAATGTTGTCATGATTTCTTGTCTTCCGAAAACAGCCGTCCCCAGCCGTGAACCTGCGTCGTGTCGATGCCGATCGGTTTGAGCGCCATCCAAATGGTCGTGGAGACGGTATCGTACAGAGGAATTTCCGTCTCCTCCTCCAGCATCTGAGCCAAATGGGCCGCTCTAAGATTTGTGCAATAGGTTGCGGTGACATTCGGCAGATCTCGAATCATCGCGCAACTGAGCGGCCCCAGCGCCGCATTCGACGACGGTGTATTCCGACACGCTTTACGTTGCTCCTTCACGGTTCTCAATGCGCTGCAACTCCTTGCCTGTAATCGATAACGAATACCGAGCATAGGAATAAACTGACGCCCGTGAGCGCGAAGAGCATCAAAGCATAGAAATACGATCCCGTGTACTGAACGATAAGTCCGACCAGGATTGGTATGCCGATTCCGGCGATATTTCCGCCGAAGTTCATGAAGCCACCGATCGTCCCGGCACGCGCGCGCGTTCCGAGCAAAGAAGGCAAGACCCAGTATACGCCACACCAGCGTAGGAAGAACAACGTCACCGAGAGCATAACAACGACAGCGATCGGATCTCGTACTTGGGCAACGATGAAAATTGCGACGGTCGCAAGCGCCGACGAACAGCCGAACACTGTCTTAAAGACTTTCGAGTGCGAGGCACCGGTCGCCAGCCACTTGTCGACAACCCAGCCGCCGACAAGCTCGCCAATGAACCCCACGAAGAACATCGAAAACACGGCCCCACCCATCTGCTTGATGTCGAAGCCGTACACCGCCGACAGATAGACCGGCATCCATGTCAGCAAACCTGCAAATAGGGCTTGCATGCTCATATAACCGAAGAACAATCCCCATACTGATTTGTAGCTCAGAAATTCAGCAACGCTTATGCTACGCACATCGCCCGTAGCCGCATCCTCCTTCGAGTGGGCATCTTCGATGTAACGCACCTCTGCTTCATTGATTAAGGGATGGCTGGCGGCTTTGTCGCGAATGTACCACCAGGCGAACACCCCCAGGATGGCCGTGCCAACGCCAGCGACGATGAAGGCGAGACGCCATGAGTCTAGCCAATAGATCAGTCCTGAGATGATCGCGCCGCCGAGAGCTGCTCCGAGCGGAGCACCACTATCCAGCAAGGTGGCACCTCGCGCCCGCTCGCCGAGTGTCATCCATATTCCGACGAGCTTTCCGCCAGCAGGCGACATTGGCGCCTCAACGACGCCGAGACCCAAACGCATCAGAAGCAGAGAGAGCCAGGTCGTGCACGCAGCTGCCACCCCCTGAAACACGCCCCACGCCATTGCGGAAATCGCGATGACTTTGCGGGCGCCGAAGCGGTCCACGAGCATGCCTCCAGGAACCTGCATCAAGGCGTACGTCCAGTAGAACGAACTGAGCAGGATGCCTTGGATTGCCGGCTCGATATGGAATTCTTTGGCTATCAGCGGCATCGCCACGGCAACTGACGTCCGGTCAACGTAGTTGACCGCCAACATCAGAAGAAGCAGTACGAAAATCGTCCAGCGGATCTTCGTTGGTTTCGCCGCAACCTCTTCTTCGATCTGAACTGCCGTTGTCATAAGACCCCCGTCCCACTCGTTTCTGATTTCCGTGCCCGATCGATTGAGTATTTCCGGGCGTTTGTAAACATTGATGTCGACAAATTTCCATGTCCCGGCCAGCGGATGCCAGGGCGAATGATTGCCCCGAGCATCAGGGTCGCAACCGACAAGACTGGTTATTCGACTGTTATGTTGGCCGCTCCTGCAATTTTTCGGTACTTATCGTTCTCATCCAGAATGAACTGGGAATATGCTTGGGCAGCCATCGGCGTAGAAATGAGGCCAACTTGCTTCAACGCTTCCTGAAAAGCGGGCATTGCCGCAATTTTTTGCAAAGCATCTTCAAGCCGAGCCACGATAGGCGATGGCAGCTTCGCGGGACCGGAAAGGCCGTACCACAAATTGCCTGCGACCTTGGGATAGCCGGCTTCGGCCATCGTTGGGACGTCGGGAAAAAAAACGGAGCGCTCTGCACTCAGTACAGCTAGCGGGCGCAATTGCCCGGTTTGTATCCCTGAGATTTGAGCAGCCGCCGCGTCGAACATCATTTGAACTCTGCCGGCAAGCAGGTCGATCACCGCAGGCGCTGATCCTTTGTACGGAACGTGGGTCAGCTTTACGCCGGATGCAGCCATGAACATCTCTCCCCACAACTGCGGTCCACTGCCGTTGCCGGAAGAGCCGAAATTTAGCTCGCCAGGTTTGCTTCGGGCATACGAGACGAGATCCGCGACCGAATGAATAGGTAGCGTGGAATTGACACTGAGTATCGCCGGTGCTGTCGCTATCAGACCAATGTGCGAGAAATCCTTGGATGGATCGTAGGCTACATTCTTATAGACGACCGGTGCGGTGCAGTGAGTCGCGATCGACGAGAGAAGCAAAGTATAACCATCCGCCGCCGCTCGCGCCGTGAACGCGGCGGCAATTGTGCCAGCTGCGCCTCCGCGATTTTCGATGACCACATTTTGATTCAGCAGTTCGGAAAGCCTGCTCGCAAACTGCCGTGCGACCAGATCGCCTGCCCCTCCCGCAGGTACAGCGACTATCAAAGTAATCAGCCTCTCCGGGTACTCGGCTTGCGCCGGATTCGAAAATGCCGCGATCCAGACCCCGAAAACGAGCCAAATCCAGAAACGCATGGTCAATCTCACCCTATTTGTCTGTTCGACCCGGCGAAGACGGTAGGAAACCGATCTCAAGACCTTCATTTCCCGCTGTCTGCGGCGGCCTCCGGTCCGGCGCGGCCGAAGACTGCGCCTTATGCCCTTATGCAAGGACCGTACCTCCGGGATAGTCCGCCGACTGGAGATCGCCACTGGTTGCCAGACTATCCCGGCCAGACGGTCGAGCAAAAAAACCGTGAATTCGCAGCCCAGGCAAAAGCCAGAACGGGCTACCCGATGGCTACCTGTGGTTTGAATTGCAACGACATCAGTCGACCGTTTGAGTGCGAAACTCGCGAAAACACCTATTGCGCAACGTCCACAGCGTGAACTTTATTCAAGGCGAAATCTCCAGACTTGGATAAGATCGCACTTGAGACCGATATCTCAACCGACTAAATCCGCGAAAAGCGGCGGACTCCACCACACGAGCCAAGAATGCTTCGCCTTGTCCTGATCGCCTTGCTTGTAATCTTCGTTACACCGATCAAAGCCGAAACCTGGCCGAGCCGGCCGCTAACGATGGTAGTCCCGTTCGCAACTGGTGGTCCGATGGACGCGATTGCTCGCATTTTGCAATCTGCTTTGAGCGACGCCTTGCAGGAACAGGTGATTGTCGAGAACGTCGGCGGAGCTGGCGGCATGATTGGCGCCGCCCGGGTCGCCAAATCGGCGCCAGACGGATATCAATTTGTGCTCGGCAATGTGGGCACGCACGCCGTCAGTCAAACGCTATATAAGACTCCATTTTATAATTCGACGGCTGATTTCGCTCCGGTCGTACTGGTTGCAGAGCTGTCGCTGGTAATGGTGGCGCGCAAGGACTTGCCTGCAAACAATTTGCAGGAATTCATTGCGTACGCGAAGGCCAACCAGAAGACGATGCAATTTGCTTCAGCAGGCGCAGGCTCCGCCACCCATCTCGGCTGCGCCTTGATTAACGCGCGAATCGGCGTCGATGTCACCCATGTCCCATATCGTGGCGGCGCGCTGGCGATGCAGGACCTGATAGCCCAGCGCGTCGACTATCTGTGCATTGATACACCGACGGCGCTTCCTCAAATTGAAAGCGGCGCAATCAAGCCGATTGCCATATTGAGCCACGGGCGTTCGGCGAGCTTGCCAGATCTTGCGTCGGCGCATGAGCAGGGATTGACTGATTTCGAGGCATCCAATTGGAGCGCAATCTTCCTTCCCAAGAACACACCTGCATTTATTGTCCAAAGGCTGCACGATGCCAGTGTCGCGGCCATGAACGATCCGATGGTGCAGAAGCGTTTCAAGGAAAATGGCATTGATCTCGTCGCTGACGAACGGCGATCGTCGGCTTATCTCGCCCAGTTCGTCACCGGCGAAATCGCCAAATGGGCGGGGCCGATCAAGTCCTCCGGCTTGGTTGTGGAATAAACTTTAAATCGCGGGAATCGATAAAACCGCATAGACGCCTGACGCCTGATGCGGGCCAATGAGGCTTCCTGTCTTGCACCGCGAAAGCCAAAAGACTGTATTTCAACGCCCGTAACCGATGGATTTTTGGAGAACGACGTGAAGATCAAACTCATGGAGAACTTCCGCGCGATCTTCTATGCGCCGTATTACGCCACTCACGCTCTTGGCTTCTACGCGCACCAGGGCGTCGACGTCGAATTAGTCTCTGGGGATGCACCGGGCGACGCAATTGCTCATCTTGCAGATGGCACGATCGATCTGACCTGGGGCGGCCCGATGCGCGTGATGACTGCGCACGATCGGGACGATCAAAGTCCCTTGGTCTGCTTTTGCGAGGTTGTATCTCGGGACCCTTTTTTTCTGATTGGCAATTCCAAGGGATTTAAGCTTTCGGACCTCGCGCACCTGCGTTTTGCTGCCGTCTCGGAGGTGCCGACACCCTGGATGTGCCTACAGCACGACTTGCGCGAAGCCGGTATTGATCCCGCAATGATCACGAAAGCTTACGATCGAACAATGCCGGATAACTACACGGCGCTACGCGGGGAAAAGCTTGATGTGATGCAAGCGTTCGAGCCATTTGCTTCGCGAGCCGAAATAGATCAAGCCGGCGAAATACTGTATGCAGCCAGTTCACGGGGGCCAACCGTGTACACTACCTTTATCGCTTCCCGGAACAAAGTCGCGGCACACCATGATGCATTTATCGCGGTGACCCACGCACTTGCAAAGATGCAGCAGTGGCTCTACGCCCACAGCGGAAAGGAGCTCGCTGAGGTCGTCGCTTCCTTTTTTCCCCATGTACCGCAGGAACTACTCGTTTGTTCTCTGCAACGCTATCTCGATGCCGGCCTATGGGCACGCGACACTGCCATGTCGAAAGAGGGATTTGAACGCCTGGGCTCGAGCTTCCTTTCGGGAGGGGCGTTGAAGCGCTCACCGGTTTTCGAAAATTGTGTTGATTTACGTCTGACTTAACTGGCTTCGACGGCTGACCATCCCATAACCGCTGGGCGGAGACGCCGATCAAATTCACGAACTCGCGCTGGCTGAAGCCGATCGATCGCTTCCGCGAAGACCTCTATCTCTATTCCCCCAAGGGCGCGCGATACACCGCGGGCGGTCTTCGTGCCCGTTGGGGACACTGGCTGGCCAACACCCCGAAAGGCCAGCGGCGAGGACTAGACCGCCAACAACGGTACAGCTATATCAGCGCAACCGAAGCGCTGATTTGGAAAACTCCTGCGGGTTACTGGGAAAATTCCACATTAAATCGCAGCAATATCAGTGCCTTAGATGGGGAATGGTGTAACGGTAGCACAACAGACTCTGACTCTGTTTGTCTAGGTTCGAATCCTAGTTCCCCAGCCAGCAAAATCAAAGGCTTAGCTGAAATATTCCAAGTCAAATCTTCCCAGAAATTGCCACTGGGAAGGTCATGGGAAGGCAAAAAATATTTTTGAGGGCATAGCACATGGCAGACGATGGCCAGCAATCAAGAGAAGCATGGGCCCGCAACGCCGCTCACCACATCGTCGACGGCGTACTGGCTGTGAGCGAACGCTATCCGGCGCCGGATCAGATGGCGCTGCTTCGCGAGGTTGCTCGGCGTGCTCTCTGGCATATGCCAAACTCGAGCGACGAAATTCGAGACTTGGCCCGCCACTTCTATCTTGAGATCTTCGCCAGCCGCACCCGCGCGACGACGATCCGCCAAAGTGATAGCCCCACCACGACTTCTAGGAAGCCATCTGGTGAGTCCGGGATCTGCGGGCTGTCAGGTGCCGGGCGATGCCGGCCACCGCATGGCGCGCCAGCCGTGCGGCCGAGCGACTAGCCGAAGGCCCAGTGTGGCCATTTCGCCAGAGTGCCAGTGCGCTTGTCACGCAATTCGATTGAGACCGAGCCCTCGTTGCAAATCCACTCGAACCGGTCAGGTTGAAATTGCTTCATGTGGCTTAGGCCGGCGACGTACTGCATGTGATGAACCTTTACGCCGCCTCCCAGCCCGCTTCATCGCAGACCTCGGCCGACTGCGATGGTGTCGACGTCACGTTGGAGCCTTCAGCGGCCCCCTTGACGAGGCTCCAGATGCGCGCGCATTCCGCTGGGCTCAAAGGCTGGTAAACGTTCGGATCGCCGCCTGTCGTGACCGGATGCCGAGGATTGATCTCGATCGGCGGCCGCGGCGAGACATGACCGATGGGTTCGGCGTTGCGCGGGATCATTCGGCTGCCTCGTGTTCTGACAAATTCGAGCGGCTGGTAGATCGTCCTGCTATCGTATTTGGTCGCGATCTCGTTACACCGGGCAGCATACGCGCGGCCCTTTGCTCGCCTCAACTCCGGTTCGTGTTTTGGAATTGCTCGCACCATGGAACATATGCTGCGCCTTCGTCGGTGGCTGGCGCACTAAGTTTTTGAGGGATCTTCACAGATTCGAGCGCGGGACCGAAGCCCCTCCGTAGCTCTAGGAAGCTCGCCGGTAGAGTCCTGGGAATTTCGGGCATGTGGGCTCGTCAGTAAATCGTTGCGAGCTGGTTGGAGTCCCTAGGGGCGTTTGGGGTGGCTCATTTGTCCAACCCTGCGGATAGCAAGCGGAATAGAGCACGATCACCCTCAGTCTGGGCAGTTTCGCGCGAAATTCTGCTAAGGAAGTGCTCCTAGGCAGATTCAGCACAGTTATTTCCTTTTGGGAGGATGGACCTCCCCCTTTGAAAAGACAGAGGTCAAGACTTGGCTCGTCGCGCAGTGTTTGGAAACATCCGTTCGCCCAGGTCTCATAACCGCGGTTGATTCTTCCCAATCCAGGGCATGCGAGGAAAACAAGTCGTTTATCCATAGTTTTGAAGAAAGAGTAGACAATTGGAGCAGACCAACAAGTGTGTTCGAGCGCGAAGCGTATTGTTTTCAGAGAGAGCACGCGTGCGGGATCGTCAGAAAGGTTGCGGTCAAAGCTCATTGCGGAGCGTGTCGGAGAAGCTCCCACATGCTTGTCTCCGAAGCTCTTCATCGTTAAAGGGATGGAGGTAGGCTTCTCGACCGACAGCAAGCTGCCGGCCCATTTCGACATCGCCGCGTTGGTGCGGCCGGGCAGCAACCATCTCGCGGTGCGGACGCCTTGAGCGATGTCGGACCGCGAGGTCGAGTCGCGGCCACAGCCATGATGTTAGCGATGTTCGAGTTATTGTAAGCCTTTGAAAGAGTGATGCTTCTTTCTAAAAGGCAGCTCGACCCGATTACCTCTTCGAGGGCCGCGATGTAGGATGAATCAATTTACTTCACCGTTTTTGCTTGCGCGTTGAGGTCAAATCATTTCAAACGGTATAGGAAACAGGGCAAACGGTATGAGAAATAGGGCAAACGGTGTAGGAAACAGGTCAAACGGTATGTGGAGGTCAGGCGGTATGAGGGGAAGGGCTGCTCCTGGCTCAGCAGCGTCTCACCGTGCGCGGGCCATGCTCATGGCGGTTTTTGACCCGCAGAATACGAGAAAACGGTGACTGTGAAAGCATTCGCTCCCCCAGAAACCTTCGCTTCCCATATCATTAGATATCGCCCCCTCGTTCTTCTTTTCCTATTCCTCGGCTTCGCGTCCGATCTACAAGCTCAATTCAATTTCTCCGCAAATCTCAACGCAGGCGGCGTGACTAGCGCCGGCATATTCAATTCCCAAGGGCGTTTGGTGCGCACCTTGTGGGCGATGGAAGTTTTCCCCGCCGGAAACCTAAATGCAAGTTGGGATGGATTGAATGACTTTGGAAGCCCGGTTCCTGCTGGAAACTATACCTGGAAAGTCATTCGTAACGGTTCCACTTACACCAATCTCTCGACGATTGGAAACACGGGAATGCCGCCGCACACTGCCGGACATGTCCCAATTTACCTCCAGGGCGTAGCATTGGATTCGGCAAGCAATGTCTATACCGTGAATGGTTGGGATGAACCGCATTTTGATGTGATCAAGTGGTCGCCGGTGGATGGGCAGGCCATGATGAATACAGGCCATTGCATTAGTGAGGCGTTTCTGAAAGGTGTCGCGGTGGAGCCCGATGGCTCCTATGCTTATGTGACAGGGACTTCCGACAGCGATGACCGAAGCAAGTCGCGCTTTACCATCTATCGGGTTAGTATGGCGCCGGGATTGTACGAGTCGGAGCGCACGATCAATTTTACCCAGCAAGGCCGCTGCATCAAAGTATACGATGGGAATAACCCAGGGTATCCCAATTCGGGCCCCCCGAACTATCCGGGGTGGGCCACCGCGGCCGACAAGGAAGTGATGAAAGAACCGCTAGTTTCGATCGTTGTAAAGGGGGGCAGCCTTTACGTCACCGACGCGCTGGGAGGCCGCATTCTCAAGTATGACAAAGTATCGGGCAATCACCAGCAGACCATCAGTGGAATTCCGGTGTCTTGCGGGCTGGCCATTGCGTCGGACGGCAAGATCTGGGTTGGTCACGAGCATACCAAAGTCAGTGTGTACGATGCCGCTGGGAACAGGCTAGCCACGCCCATTAGCAATCTCACGGAGGTCCGATCGCTTTCCATCCAGACCGTCTCGGGAACTCCCACGCTTTGCGTTGCGGACCGAGTTGGGAAAATCCGAAAATATAGGATCGGTGGAAACGGAAGGTCGGTCACTCAGGTCAGCACCTTTGGGCTGCCTCAGCGTCCGGGCGATTGGACTTCGGAGAGAATGTTGCTCGTCAATGGAATGGCCATGGATGCATTGGGCAATGTCGTGGTCCTCGATCATATGGGTGATGGCTCCCGGATGCAGAAGTTGAATGCTCAGTATGCCCAGCTTTGGGATCAAATGTGCCTGGAGTTTTCCTCATCAGTCGCTTACGGCAGTGCGAACCCGAATGTGGCCTTCTCGAGCTTCCGGCAGGCCTATCAGCTCGATCGGACGACGGGCAACTGGACGCATCTGGGGACTGCGAAAACCGATACCGCAGGGCAATATTTTGGCAACTTCGAATCCGCGCATTCCGGGCCGCCGCATGTAGTGCGGCTCGGCGGCAACGATTTCTTCTATTTTCCGGCAGGCGATTCGGTAGGAGTCTATCGGGTGGTTCCTGGAGTGAATCCACTCGGACCAACCCTGAAACTGGCTTCGGTATTGGGAGGGGAAGGTCCAGGTCCCGATGGTCTCATGTGGATGAACAGATACCTATGGGAATGGAATGACAATCAAGGGGACGGCCAGATCCAATACACGCCGAGATCCACTCCTGGACAGGCCGGAGAGGTCAACCTGATTGCCGTTGGCGAATCTCCCGATCCCAACTGGAGATGGCATCGAGCCTCCTACGAGGTGGATGATTCCGGCAGGGTTTGGATCGCATCCTATCAGCGTTCTAATGTCCCCAACGCTTCCTTTCCGTGGGAGGGCGATGCTCTGTATGCAATTCCCGTGCAAGGCTTGAACAGTCGGGGAAATCCGATGTATCGCTGGAGCGATGCGGTCAAGTTGATGGATGGCACCACCGGGAGAAACGCCTTGGGCTTGACCGGCAGTGAGCGTTTCGAGTGGAAAATGGCCGGGCAATCCACTGATGCATCCAGTGTTGGAATGGTGTATGGCCTTGCCTGGTCGGATAAGCAGGGGCTTCCTCAAGATGGCCTTGCTTGGATGGGCGGTAATGTGCTCTTCGGTTTCCAACAGTCGAACCCGGCGACTCTTAGTTTCCTGGGGACGCCGAAGTTCTGTGTGCCTCTCCCGAAAACGTCAGTTGGGATGCGTCCGATCCCCGGTGGCCCCGGCGGCGCTCTCGCCGGGATCGACCCTCAAACTGGGACGGTCGGCCACTACACTAAGGAAGGCCTTTTGATCGGGAGCATGAAGACCTCATTCACCTTCAGGGATATGAGCAAGGAGCCGTGGGTTGTGGGCCGTTTGGATGCCTATCTGGCAGTCAACTGCAACCGTGCTCCGGATGGCTTGTTCGACGTTTTTGTGGAGGATAATTTAAATCAGCGGGTGGTATGGTATCGCGTGAACGATTCCAACATCCAGACTACGGATACAAATACAGTGAGCAGTCCCGGTGGTTCCGGATCGGGGTATCGCCTGACGGTGAACAACGGAACCGGCGACGGAAAGTACCCCCAGGGGGCTACGGTCAACTTGACTGCCACGTCCGATCCAGGAAAGGTCTTTATAAATTGGACGGGCGCCATGGTAGCGAATCCTTTGTCGCCGAACACGACGCTGGCAATGCCTGCGAGCGAATCGACCGTAACGGCGAACTACCGCTGGGCGACGGGCAACGATAAGGTGCGCTTTTTTCCGAGAGCCGGGGAGGAGCACCGGCTGCAAAACTGTATTTTCGAAGGCACCAATGGCGACCGGATCAATGGTCCGTACACGACGTTTTTTGTCGTGCCGAATGCTTCGCCCGCGGGCTGGTCGGAGTTCAGCGTGAATATGCAAGGTTTCCGGTGCGTGCGGTGGCGCGATCCGAACGGCAATGGGCTGGTGGCGGAGCTCGAGTTCTGGCGCAACGGGGTGAAAATGACCGGAACAGCGTTTGGAACAGAAGGTTCCTGGGAAAATAACGGTCACACTTACGCCCAGGCGTTAGACGGAAGCACTTCGACTTACTTTGACGGCCCAAGGGCTGGACCCCACCCCTACATCGGCATCGACAGCAACGGCACTCCCGCCGTGGCAGACCCGAACTTCACTCCCGTGCCCGGCACACATACGAGCGCGCAGTCAGTGTATATCGCCTCGGCGACCTCGGGCGCTTCGATCCGTTATACGACAAATGGCAGCACGCCGAGTTCTACGGTAGGCACGGTTTACAGCACCCCCCTCTCGATCGGCAGCACCACCACGCTCAAAGCCATCGCCTACAAATCGGGGACGAGTGATAGCACCATCACAACGGGAGCTTACACCATCAACGCGGGCGGGGGCAGCATCGGAAGCATCAGCCGTGAGGTATGGACAGGGATCAGCGGCACCTTTGTTTCGAACATCCCGGTAGGTACGGCGCCGAATATCGCTGACACGCTGCCGAGCTTCGAAGCGCCAACCAATTGGGCTGAAAACTACGGCACTCGTATCCGCGGGTATATCACGGCACCCGCGACCGGCGACTATACGTTCTGGATTGCCAGCGATGACAATAGCGAACTGTGGCTTTCCACCAACAATAACCCTGCGAACAAGGTGAAAATTGGCGAGGTCTTAGACTACACGGACTCGCGTCAGTGGAATAAGTATTCCACCCAAAAGTCCCCACCCTTCCCTCTCACACAAGGCGAGCAGTATTATGTGGAGGCGTTGCACAAGGAAGGCGGCGGTGGAGACAACCTCGCTGTGGGCTGGGCCAAGCCGGGCGAATCGATCTCCGCGCCGAGCGAAGTGATTCCAGGTTCGGTGCTTTCTCCATTCAGTGGGGGCAGTCAATAAGCGGCGCCCCCGAGCTTCAGTCCGGTCGCCGGAGCGTTGAGGCGGAATTACCAAACTGCCCCGGGGAGTGATGAACACGAGCAAACGTTTTTGAAAATTGGCAGACGCGTTTGGGTGATCGCGGAGATAAAGTCGCAAGGGGTGAAGACGTCGAAGTGCGCCCGATCTTCTTGTTCATGTCGAGAAAAATGAAGGCCGGCTCCGCGCGCAATACTACCGCATTTGGCGCACAGTCCAGATGGTGCGCGAGGGCTTGGAAACCCACTTTGGCTGATGCTCGTTGGGTTACGTTTGTTGTTTGTTGACGCGGTATCAAAGCAACCTACGGTTTGCCGCATGATTTTCAGTGTCCCTTCTACAGTGTGGGGATGGTCCCTAAGCCTTATTGTTCTAGCTTTTTCCTTGCGGGCCGAGGGGTCTGCTTCCGAGACACCATCGCCCTCGCCCAAGCCCGTGGCGCGGAAGTGGGCGACAATCAGGTACAGAAGGAAGAGATTAATTTTGCTGCCACTCCGGGAAATCCCGCAGAATGGGACTGGCCAATGGGCGGATTCACAGTCGATGCGTTTACACCTCGCTCCGTCTGAGACCGAGCCTCGCTAGAAAGAAGAATTGCGTGCTGATGAAAACGGGAAAGCGGGTTGAAGTGGATACTGTGGACTCTTTACCATCAAGCTTGAGTCTCAATGGGGGTCTTTCCATTGACTTGCTTGGGCGGGGGAATGCCTTTTTCGGATTGGGGGAAGTCTCGCTTGACGGCGTGACGTTGAGGAGCGCACGCCGGCCGATGTTCGTTGAAATCCGCAATCCTTACGGCGTGGAGTTGCTCAACTATTGCATGACGCACTGCGAAGTCTCCAGCGAGAACGTTCGCATTTCCTTCTCGATGGACCAGCGGGAAGGGGGATTGATGGAGTGGATGGTGCACGCGGTGCGTCCGCGTTACAACACCACTGATTGGACGCTCGGTCCCAAGGCGGCTGAGGGCACCATCCTGGAACTGGAACTCAGACCCGTAAAGAGAATCATCGGAGCTCGAAGGTATTCTGGTTTTTCCTATCGCTATCGCTATCGGAGCGACACGATTCCTATTTATAAGATCCTAGACCGCGGGAGCTGGGAAATCGGAGGAAGCGCAATCGGCAACGAGTTTTGGATGAGAAATTGCTTCGCACCATCGATTGTACGCATCGAATCGGCAAAGCAGTTTTATTCGACCGAGTGGTACATCCCCGATTGTCAAAATCCAAGCGCTTTCCAGTTTATTCCCTTTCAGACAGAGTTTCAGGGGTTTTGTTTTGCGGCATCCACGGAAGGCATTCTAGTCACGTGGGCTCGCGAAGTGGCGCACATCCGGTCATTGTTTGAGAAGCCACGCGGGGAAGAAGTATTCGTTCATTTTCACGAGCATTGCGGGGATCTGGGTTACGAATTTTCCACGGCACCGATGGAGGTACTCTGGTCTCCCGGGACACATAGCAGGGTGGACCTTGCCAATGATTATGAAGCGGTTCGCGAACTCGTTCACGAAAGCCTGCATGCGCAAATAGGCATGCGTCGTGAACGGGTGACCACTTTTGGCCAAATCGAGGAGTGGACTCCGGCTAACCTCGACCGATACCGGAAACTTGGATTGCCCAAGCTGCTCGAGGCTGGCGCAAAGACAATCTGCCTCGCAAACCATTTCGCAAACAACATGAACACCTGGGGCGTCGGAACTTTCTGCGTCACGGTGGATCACAAAGTCCTCGAGCCTTCCGGCGAAGCCAAATTACGCGCCTTTTGCGAAGAAGCGCGAGCCGCAGGAGCCATTGTCCAGATGTGGGGAAATACCGCAATTTCCACCTTGAACCTCCTCTTCGACAATCGCATCGGAGACTCTGACAGGATTCGCTTCCTGCCGAGGGAAGGGTCCGTTATGGAAGAACTCGATCGGAGCGAGAGTTTTGTGCGCGATCCATCGAATGCGATAGACGCCGATCATTACACCCCGGAATTCGCCGTGCTGAATCTTCGTGACCACCGCGTGCGCGAGTATTGGCTGCGCAGGTGGAAAACCGCCCATGACGAGGTAGGCTTGGGAGCCATTTTCCTGGACAGTTCATTTAACCTTTCAAGCGACAAATTTCACCACGTCCAAAACAGACAGGCGCAACAGTTCACCGCCACTGCGGACCAAGCGCACTTGCTGGGATTTTTCCGCCCTGCAACAGAACCGCCGTCGGCGATTCTCTCCCAATACCGTGCCCATCTCGAGCTCATGGTCGAGATGCAACGAATCGGCTACATCTATGGCAATGAAGATCTCGGTGTTTTCGGCATTCACCGGCACGGGCCATCCGCCGCAGCGCGGCTGGATTGCCTTTTTTTATGGACCGACTGTATCGTACCCTTCGACGCTCCCGCGATCAAAGCGGCCGGTTATGATCCGGATGACACCTTCTTTCGCGGTCTCGCCTACCGGATGGTATGGGCTTTGCACTGGGACATTTCCCGGGACGCACTGAGCTTTCCCTATTTAGGTCTTTCATGCGACGACGACGCGCCGCGTTCCGACCATCTCGCCTTGCTGAAGGCCTACAACGAAGTTGAGCCGGACATGCTGGAACGCACGATCCTTCCGGACGAAGCAGGGGTACTCTATAGATCGCCATCGCGAAGCGTGCTTTGGGCATTCGAAGATTTGAGCGTACCGATAGCTAGTGTGGGTTCGATGATCGACGTCTTAAGCGGTGAAATCGTCAGTTCCGGGCCATTTATTGCGAAAAAGCATCGCGTGTACGCTATTCACTCATAAGAACACGAGAGAAAGGAGCCACAATTCACACAGATGGACACAAACTGAAGGTCAGCCACGCGGATTGATCGATGTACCTGTTGCCACCCTTCGTGTTGATCCGCTCGTGTGGATCTTCCCAATGAGTCCCCATCTAATAAATGTGTGGGTTGCATGGGTAAAGTTCCCAGAAAAGGGAAACATATGAAGCTCGCACCATTGAAAACAAGTTCACAACGTGCCCCCTCGTCAGGGGCCGGTGAATGGCTCGTTTTCTACCCAGGCCAACTCGAAGTCGTCGGCAAAAGTAATTTTCGAGCTCGGAGCGTTCCGGATTTTCAAGCCTGCTCCTGTGATTTTCCCGGATATATCAGGCAAGGAATAGAGGATGCTGATACGATTTCTTTTCGGTCTCGTGTGAAAACAAGATGAGCGGACGCGTTTCCGCTGCATCTTTCGTCTCGCGCTTTTGGAGAAGAAGGCTATGAGACCTCCTCCGAAGTGCGTTGGAGGACGTGCTCAATGAATTTATTTAGGGGACATATTCCGCGCGCCGTGGCTTGCATGATGGGAGTGCTGCTGCTCTTTCAGGCGTGCGAGCCCAAGCGAGCGATCTCTTCGCCCGAGGAGGAGATTCGCGAAGGCTGGAGGCTATATCGGCTCAGCGAATTCAACTCTGCGGTGAAGACCTTCCAATCTGTGCAAGCTTCCCAGCCCCGGGGCAGCGAATATTACCTCCAGGCGCTCTATGGCGAAGCATCCTGCTGGAATCATCGCAGGGACGGGCGGGATATCGCCGAGGCCGTCGCGGCCTATCAAGCCGTCATAGAGGAGGCTCCGGAAAATCCCTTAGCTGCCTGGTGCGCCCTGGACATCGTGCGCACGCGGCATCTCGCCCCGGCGGATCAACCGATCGACTATGAAAGGCTCATCCGCGACTACACGGACGTCTACCAACGCTATCCGCAGTCGCCCGCCGGCGAGGAAGCGTTCCTGTACGGCAGTAGTCTCTCGCTTCCTTCGGCCGATCCGGAACAGAACCGCAAGCTATTGCAGAAGATTAATGAGTTTCTCTCCTCGCATCCCAAGACGCCCTACCTGTCGCAGTTCTATGGCCTCATGGCCGATTGTTATCGGGACATGGATGAGCAAGACCAACGCATCCAATATCTGATCAAGGCGCTTGATGCCCGGCCGCTTGATCCCGTAAGTCCGATCGACGATCGCTCGACTGCGTATTGGAACATCGCGTACGCCGCCGAATTCGAAGCAGGGAATTTTGCCCTGGCTCGGGAATACTACCGCCGCCTAATGGACGAATATCCACAGGATGTTCGGGTATTTGGTGTCCGAAAGGCTCTTGCACGCATGGATGCCATCGAGGCGGCCTTGCGAGAAGGGCGAAATCCAGGCCGGAACCTTGTGGAAGGCGCGCCTGGCTTAAGTCCGGCGAAAGTTGAAAAATGAGGGACGACTTGCCGAAATCTGCGGGTGACACCGGCGACGCCTCGGAGCGAGACGATTTGTTGGAGCGCGAGAGAACTAATTGGAAGTCGCGGCTTCCCTGGCTCGTTATCATCGCGGTTCTCTGTTGGGCCACAGTAACGATCGCAATGCGGCGCAGTGAAGAGGCGCCGCGTGATGCGGTAACGATACGCCTCGCGCACTGGCAGTTGGAGGCGGGCGTTCGCGACGGACTTGCGGAGGCCGCTGCGGAGTACACAAAGCTTCACCCCAACGTCCGCATCATTCAGGAGGCCATCCCGGAAAGCACCTACGGCCAATGGATGAGCACCCAGTTGATGGGTGGCACGGCGCCGGACATCGTTGAGGCTGGCATGGTGGAAGGTCATCTGATGACGGCTTTCTATATCCGCTATTTTGTCCCGCTTTCCCGATACGTCACCCGGCCAAATCCGTACAATGCGGGAACAGATCTCGAGAGCGTGCCGCTCCTTCGCACGTTCAAGGATGGGATGCGCCGTTCGTTTATTGACGAGACGCAGGAATTCATGACCATTCCGCTGGCGCTCACGGGGATTCGCCTCTTCTACAACAAGCCTCTGCTCAAAAAGCTAACCGGTCTTGACGAAGCGCCCGCAGACTACCGGACATTTCTCGAGGTCTGTGAGAAAATCCGCGCCCAGAAGCAGCCGAACGGCCAGCCCTACGTCGCAATTGCGGGATCCCGGTTTCACTATATGCGCTGGGACGAAAGCCTCATCAAGCCGCTCACTTATCTGGCTGCGCGCGAAATCGATTTCAATCGGGACGGAAGATTCAGCAAGGAGGAGATGTTTCTTGGCTTCGCAAGCAAGAAAATCGACTTTTCCAATCCTGCCTATGAAGCCAGTTTCAAGATGGTTCGCGAGATTACCGACCAGTTTCCGAGCGGCTGGTCCGGGCTGACTCGAGACGAAGCTCTGTTCAACTTCGCCCAGCAGAAGGCGGTCTTCCTCGCCACGGGCACTTACGAGGCCGAGGGAATTAGAGAGCAGGCTGCAGGGAAATTCGAGCTCGGTCTCATGGACTTTCCACTGCCATCCAGATCCGACCCGGACTATGGCCAAATCGTTCAGGGCCCGCGCTACGAAAACCCGGAAGGCTCCATGCCCATGGCGGTGACGCGGACTTCCAAGCACCCGGAGGCTGCCATTGATTTTCTCCTCTTTCTCGCCAGCAGGAATCAGAACGAGAAGTTCAACGAGCGCTTGAAATGGATTCCGATCGTCGCGGGCGCAAAGATCGACCCGTACATCAAGCCGTTTGAGCCGACACTCGAAGGGGTCTTTCCGGCATTTGATCCGACGATCGGAGGCGAGAGCTTTATCAAATGGAGCCAGCTCTTCTCCTTGTATCAGATCAATCAGATCAGCTATGACGACATGGCCGCGCAATTCACGCAGTTTTACACAACGCAGGGACTTGAAGATTTTCGAGAGTTCCTTCGCAACCGAAGACGCGTGCAGATTCAGGACGAACAACTTGCCGTCGGTCTGCGATCAAGCGCTCAGCTGAAGAAGGGCAACGAGGCCGAAGCCGATTGGATCAAGTACCGCAACGTCGTCGTAACCCGGCAGCTGAGCGGCGACAAGACGCTGCTGACCGAGGGTCGCATCTTCACGGATCCAGAGGGCCTCAGGAACCAAACCTTTTACCACTACACGGAAAAGGCGTTGGACAATGTCCGCAAATCCGTCGAAGCGGAGGGGGCCCAAGCGCCGGGAAAAGACTAGACTGATGAACGCCAAGAAGATTCGTTGGAAACAGGTCAAGCATCATTGGGAGATCTATCTCTTCATCGTTCCCGCGCTCGTTCTCATCGTTCTCTTTCAGTACTACCCGGCCGCGAGCGGAATTTTTCACAGCTTCTATCGTTGGAATGGCGCCGACATCTCCGAATTTGTCGGGCTTAGGAATTACATCGATCTGCTGAAGTCCCCGGACTTCTGGCAGTCGTTCCGCGTTGCTCTGCTGCTTGGTCTTTGGAATGTCGTGAAGATGATTCCGGCCATTGCCGTGGCGGTGTGGATTCATCGATGCAGCAGCGAACGTATGCAGTACATTTATCGGCTGCTGTTCGTCGTTCCCATGGTGATTCCGGCGCTGGTGGTTGCGTTGATCTGGCGATCATTTTTCTTCGAGGCGACCCAGGGCTACCTAAACCAATTTCTTGAGGCGTCCGGTCTTTTCGCGCTTCTTTGCAGGCTCGACGCATTCTTCGGCTGGGGCGGGATTTTCCTCGAGGGCACCCGACCCGCATGGCTTGGCGATCCGCGCCTCATTCTCGTTGCATGCGTCGTGTGGGGCTTCCCATGGGTTGGTTCCTTTGCCGTGCTGACGCACCTCGCCAAACTGCAAAACATCCCAAAGGAGATCTACGAAGCCGCAAGCATCGATGGCGCGACCTGGTGGACAAAGTTTACGCGCATCGAGATTCCGCTCATCATGAGCTCGATCTACCTGATGCTTGTTTTTGTCATCATCGGTACCATCAAGGATGCTGGGATGATCATAGCGCTGACCGGCGGGATGGACGGTGGGCCCGGAGGCAGGGCGACGGTGCCCGCCCTTTTCATGCTCCGCAAGGCATTTATCAACCAGGAGATGGGCGCGGCCTGCGCGGTTGGAATTATCCTGACAGTAGTGATCATGGCATTGCAAAAACTCAGCTCTCTTGTGTTGGAAGATAATCGGAGTGCCATGCGGATCAGGAAGATGCTTCCGACCGCAGTGATCGTGGCGAGCGTCTTTCTTCTCTTTCAACCTGGTTGGCGCGCAATCGGGGCCTTCCTTTTCCTGGTGGCCTTCCCATACGGCGCGCTCCGTGGTTTTCTGCGCAAGAGGTTTTCGAGAGCTGAGCAGCAAGGAATTCTCCCGGTCTCTCGGTCTCGCAGCCGGCATTCCGCTCGGGTAAACAAGGCTGGCGAGTGGTTCCTGCGTGGCTCCAAGCATGCCGCGATCTGGACCGTGCTCTGCTTCGCAATGCTTCCCGTCTATCTGATTCTCGTCGTCAGCGTGAAGACCAATCAGCAATTCTACGAAGAGCCGGGACGCCTGACCGAACCTCTGCATTGGCACAATTGGGTCGATGCCTGGCACCTCATTTCGTCCAGCGTAGCCAATAGCATCTTCATCTCGACACTGGGAACCGCTTTGACGTTGTTCTTCGCTCTTTGCGGGGCGTATTTTTTCGCCAGGTTGCGCATGCCGCTTTCAAGCTTCTTCTGGAATGCTCTGCTGGTATTGTTGATGATGCCCTCGGTCGCCAATCTCGTTCCTCTATTCCGTCTGCTGGCCGATCTTAACCTGCTTAACACGCTGTCCGCGCTCATTCTCGTTGGGACCTCGGCAGGGCAGATCTTTGCTATCTTTGTGCTGCGCAATTTTGTCGCCGACATCCCGCAAGATCTCTTCGAGGCGGCCGAAATTGATGGCGCAAGTCACTTCCAGCAGATGCGAACGGTTGTGCTGCCGCTTTGCGGTCCAATCCTGGGGACCGTAGGCGTCATGCATTTCATCTCAGAATGGAATGAGTTTGTCCTGCCCTTGATCGTCATCCGCGATTCTGCTTCGTTGCCGGTGATGGTCCAGCTCCAGAGGCTCGCCGGGGAATACATTAAGTTCTTTGGCCCGTTAATGGCTGGCTACGCCATCGCCAGCATCCCAGTCATCGTCCTTTTCATCTTCTCCATGCGCCTGTTCGTAAAGGGCATGACCGAAGGCTCCATCAAGGGATAAGCTTCTCGGAGCACTCTTTAACCCTCACAGTCCAAAGCGGTACGGCGCGTTTCCCAATCGAATTTGCTCTGTCCAAAATTCGCTGCGTGGAACTCTTTGATGCTTGCGCAGCCAGCCCGGAAGATACCAAATCGTCAGAAGAAATTCCTTCAAAAACACGAATGCCGCTTTCCGGTTGTCACGGTCGAGCTTTCGACCCCTGAATCGGCTCAGGATCACCAAGGCCACGTGCCGGGGCAGATGCCAGATAACCTGTCCCGTTGACGCTCCGAATTCATAAGTGCTCACTACACGCGATTCCCATCGTCGCGCAAGTTTGGCAGCTTCGGGCAAAGGGCGCAGCGGATGATCTACCGCCGCGTCGCGAACGAACATGACTTTGACACCTTTGATCTGGACACGAACGGCAAATTCGGTGTCTTCAAAATTCGCCGCCGGATAATGTTCATCAAAGGCTCCACACTCTATAAACAAGCGCCGAGGAATTGCAAAGTTGCAAGAGATAAGCGCACCACCATTCGGGTTATGCGGCGCCTCCCAAAGCAGCGACGGGTTAGCTACCGTTCTGAAAGTGGGCCCTTCTAGCGCAACGCGCGCCTCATTGCCCAAGAGCTCCATTTGCTTGAAATATGCCGCCAGAAACCCTGGTCGCGGATTGCAATCATCATCCAGAAATATCAACCAGTCTCCATCCGCCTGACGAGCTCCAAAATTGCGATTTGCCGCGGGGCCTCGCCGCGGCCCTTCATTCCATCGCACCATCGGGAACTCCTCGCTTACCATCGACCTTGTCTTTGCGTCCGTTCCGTCATCACACACAAAGACGGTCGTTGATCCGTCGGAAGGAAGCTGCGGAAGCAGCAACGAAAGACAGTCGCGAAGATCGGTCGTCCGGTTGCAGGTCGGAATAACAATGCTAACATTCATTCGCGTTCCAAGATCTTATTTCACGAAAGCCAGATCCCCGCGGACGCTGCGATCGCGGTAGCCGCCGCTCTTGCCATGCTGGTGGCGTCTCTGTCCGCTGCCACCGCCTCCAACGCGGCCCGATTCCTGGAAAGACACTTTTCGCATACAAGCTAATAACGGCAAGCGGGGCTCTAAGTCAACCAGTTGGATCAGCATTTCTGTGAAGTTCGGCACAAGCGCTGGGGCCGGCGGAAGGGGGATTCCGGGTTTTTCATTGACCTTGGGAAGGGGCGGTCTCGATTATCGGTTTGAGCGCCGAAAAAGTTGTAGCGCCAACCGCTAGGACACAGTTGGGCCGGCCGTAAAGAGGCGAAGCTCGGGCACAAAACCGACGAATTTTGGTCGCATAAGCGACAAAAGTCACGCGGTCGGACGTTGCAGGAACCGCCCGCGTCCGACCGTGCCGACGAGTTTCCCGTCGCGCACGGCGACTTCGCCTCGGACGGTGACGACCGACGGCCTGCCTTCGATGGCCAGTCTTCGAAAGCGTTGTAGTCGATATTCATCAGATGCGTTTTGGCGGATAGTTTGCCTCGGTACTCGGGGTCGTAGACGACGAGGTCCGCGTCGCTGCGGGGCTGGATTGAGCCTTTGCGTGGAAAAAGTTTGAAGATTTTGGCTGGATTGGTGCTGGCGACGTTTACAAGGCGTGAAGGTCGAGCCGTCCCGCTCTCACCCCGTAGGTGTAGAGCAGAGTGAAGGACAAAGGTCTCTTTCGCTGGTGAAGGGCGGATGTGCCTGTCCGCCGGTTGCTTAGAAGAGAAGCAACGGTCCGCCGATCCGCAAATGCTTCCCATCAGTTTTTGCATTTCAAATCGCAATATATTTCAGGCGCGGAACCCGTTTGAATGCGCGCTCCCGTCCGGCCAATTCTGCTTGGTAGGCCAGTGCGGTGGCGGCAATCCAGGCATCGTTCTCTCCGAGCCGCTGGGGCAAATGCGTTTGTATCGCGGCTGTTTTGTAGGCAATCGAGCGGGACAGCGGGATCATCCGAAAGCGGGACAAAAAGGCTTCGACCTCATGAATGTTTTCGAATCTTTCCGCAAATTCGCTCAGTGTGATAATACTGATGGCCACCGGCTCGAGAGACCGCGAACGTAGCAGACGTCGCGCGGGCCCGATCGCATCCGTAACAAGCTCCCCCTCGTATTCGACAAGAAAACTCGTATCAAGTAACAGCACTGGGAGATATTCGGCCTAACGCTTTTTCCCGGCTCCCACGCCAATGAAAGGTTTCATCGCCTCCTCCAGCTCGCCCGCGGTGAGAGCGGGCCGCTCCGAAGTCAGGCGGCGCACCACTTGCGAAAACGATTCCCGCTCCGAGCGCTTTTCCCGCTTGAGCAATTCGTAGGCGTCAATCTCAATGGATATCGTTTTCGTTGCCATACACAGACCATGCATGGCTGTGTTAACTCGTCAAATGGGAAGATTCGTGGTGGAACAACCTTCGAATTTCACCGGACTTTCATTTCAAGCCCGACAAACTGCTAGCCGGTCGTCCGCAAGCCGCTTGCGATCGCGTTGATGGAAAGGAGAACCTTTGGAAGAAGTTTCTTGGTCTCGTCGGAACCTGCGGCCTTCGCGGCCCGATATTGGGACAAAAGCTGAATTTGCTGCTCATGCAGCACCCGCAAGGCATTTGCGCGCAGACCGAGGGTCTTGAGCATGCGAGGACGGCGCTTTTCCAGGCTGCCACCAAAAACATCGGCCATCATGCGATGGGTCTTATCGAACTCGGTGAGAATTAGGTCCAGGATCGATTCGCGCGCACTGGTTTCCTCAACAAGGGCGGCATATTGTCTCATGATGTCCTTGTCCGCGCTGGCTATGTTTGTCTCCACATTCGTGAGTACGAAATAAAGCAGCGGTGACGTTTTCAATTGGGCGCGCAGCTCGCTGAGCGCTTCGGGCCTCCAGGCTGAGAGAGCTTCGAGAGCACTCCCGACGCCGTACCATCCGGGCAGGTAGTAGCGGCTTTGATTCCAGCTGAAGACCCAGGGAATGGCGCGCAGGTCGGCCAGAGTCCGTTGTCCGGTCCGGCGCGCCGGCCGGGAACCGATGCTGCTGATTTCCAAAGCGTCGATCGGAGTGGCCTGCGAGTAGAAGGTCATGAATCCCTCGGATTTGATGAGCTTTGAATAGGCCTGTTGACTCGTCGCAGCGAGGACTTCGCAGATCTCCTCGACTCCAGAGGCTGCAGCCGCTTCGCGTTTTTCCTTCACTGTAAATCCGGTGACCCCAGCCAGGAAGAGTTCGAGATTGTAGGTTGCGGTGACGAGGTTGGCAAATTTTTGGGCAATGGTTTCTCCCTGCTCAGTGAGGCGTATGTCGCCTTGGATAGAGCCATGCGGAAGCGCACCAAGGAAGCGGTGCGTCGGGCCAGCGCCGCGGCTGATTGTTCCCCCGCGCCCGTGGAAGAAACGAATCTTTGTTCCATGTGCGGCGCCGGCAGAAGCGATGGCAGCTTGGGCCTTGTGGAGCGCCCATTGGCTGGCGAGAATCCCGCAGTCCTTGTTACTGTCGCTATAGCCGATCATGACTTGCTGGACGGGCCTAGTCTGCGGGAGGGAGAGAACCTTCGCGCGATCGGTTTGGTGATAGGCCAGGCTGCGTTTCGTAACCGGGTGGGCGAGGAACGCGTCAATGAGACCCGCGCTGCGTTCGAGGTCGTCGAGCGTTTCGAAGAGTGGGACGACAGGAAGAGTGCAAAGCAAGCCCTCCGGTGTCCAGCGCATGAGTCCAGCTTCGCGGGCAAGCAGATAGACGACGAGAAGATCGGAGAGCTGGCGTGTCATGCTCACGATGAGCGCGCCGATCCCATCGCGTCCGTGACTGCGGAGGTGCCGGCGCAGGGCCGCATAGCATCCCAGCACGGCATCCGCTTGCTCGCCGATGTTTAAACCGTGATAGAGAAATGGACGGGGGGACTCGAGTTCGCGATTTAAGAATTCCAAGCGGCGGGATTCATCCCATTCGCCGAAGTCCGGAGCGGGTTGCCCGATGGCGGCGAGAATCTGAACGATGGCCTGATCGTGAAACTTGCTGTTTTGCCGGATGTCAAGGGCGGCAAGGTGAAAGCCAAACACGTCAAGCGCGCGGCGAACCGGCCACACGGCGCTATCCGCCAGACGCTTCGCACCGACATCAGCGAGCGTCTTGTCGAGCAGAGCAAGGTCCTCATCGAGCTCGTAGGGGCTCCGGTAGTGGTGTGCGCTCCCAGCGAGGGCTACGGGTTCGTCGCCCACGCCCAAAGTGAGGGGGAGCTTGGCCTGGAGCAGCATCACATACTGGCGCCAGGGTTCATCGGAGTGCTGACGGACGATCGATTCGGAGTCTGGATTCTGCGCGCGTAATTTCGCGATCGCCTCCTCAAGGACCTCCGGCGGTTTCTGAAAATTGCTGGATAGCGGGAGCCTCTCGGCGAGTTTCTCGAGATGGCGGTGAATCACGATCATGGCATTCAGGCGCATTTCCTGAAGCGTTTCCTCGGTGACCCTTGCCGTAACGAAAGGGTGTCCGTCCCGGTCGCCGCCAACCCAGCTTCCGAAACGCGCTCGTGGCCAGACGTGAGGATTTTCAAGGAGTCCGGCATCAAAGCCGGTGCTCTTCCAAGCGCGAAGGAGGCGCTCGTCGAGCTGTTCGAGGGCGAGGGGAAAGACTTCGCGCATGTAGAAAATCACACCGCGGCGCTCGAAGGCCACCTCGGGCTTCTCGAGTAGAATTTCCCCGCTGCGCCATAGGCGCTCGAGGACGATCTTGATTTCGTCATGGATGGCCTCCCGGCGAGAGGGAGTCAGGCTTTCGTTTTCGAGAGAGGTGAGTAGGAGGAAAATGGCGCGGTGTTGTTCGAGGACTGCGGCGCGCTTGGCCTCGGTGGGGTGCGCGGTCAGCACGGATTCGACGCGCACCTCGGGCAGGACTTTCAGGATTTCCTCCGCGCTGAAACCGGTCGCTTTGAGCTGGGCAAGTTGTTGACCCCAAAGACCGGGTTCGTCATCAAGGCCGTGTTCAATTTCGCGCAGATGCCGCGTCCTTGTCGAGGCGTTCTCCTCGACCATGTTAAGAAGCTGGAAAGCGATTGAGTAGGCCTGCTCGATGCGGGGCGGCGGTTCGTTGATGTCGTGCGCCTCGCCGTCCTTCTGCCACGGGAGAAACTGCGCCGCCTTCGTCTCACCGAGTTCGACAAGTACCTCCTTCAGGCATTCCATCAAGTAGTTCAGGTCTGCGTCGATCTTTGCAAACCCCGAAACGATATAATCAGCCGTTGTCTTCACCCTGGGCGGGAATCATTCTGAAAAATGCGCGAAAAGCAACAGCAGAACGCGGAAAATTGGGAAGAGTCGCTAGGATCGCAGGATTTTGCCTTCTGGGACTGTTTGCCCGGAAGTTTTTCTGCGTGACAATTGATGCAGGGATGGCCTTTTGATAATTGGATGAGTGAAGGCATCCTCTCTGGAAGAACAGGCGTCGTTTTTGGCGTCGCGAATAAGCGTAGCATTGCCTGGGCCATCGCAAAGGCCTGGCACAAAGGGGGCGCAAGGCTGATCTTTAACTACCAGGGCGAGCGGCTTAAAGAAAACGTTGAAGAGCTGGTGTCTGAGTTCGGCAGCGATGTCGCCCTTTACCCGTGTGATGTGACAAAGGACGAGGAGATCGACGGATTCTTTGCAAAGGTTAGGGAGCACACACCGAAACTTGATCTCCTGCTTCATTCGGTTGCCTACGCGCCAAAAGAGGCGCTTGAAGGCGATTTCGTTTCGACCACGCGTGAGGCCTTCAAGGTCGCGCATGACGTGTCGGCCTACTCGCTGGTAGCTCTTGCCCAGCGGGCTGCGCCGCTGATGACGGACGGCGGAAGCATTGTTGCGATGACCTATTATGGTTCCGTGAAGGTGGTTCCCCACTACAACGTGATGGGCGTTGCCAAAGCTTCACTGGAAGCCTCGGCGCGGTATCTTGCCTACGATCTGGGAAAGAAGAAGATCCGCGTAAACTGCATTAGCGCGGGGCCTGTGCAAACTCTGGCTGCCCGTGGGATTTCCGGTTTCAGCCTCATGCTAAAGCACTACGAGGAACACGCGCCGCTCAAGCGGAGCTGCCATCCCGACGAACTCGGCCACACGGGCGTTTTCCTCGCCAGCGCCGGTGCAGCGGCCATCACCGGACAGGTCATTTACGTGGACGGCGGCTATGAAGCGATGGGCATGTAGCAGCGGCGTCTTCGCTGCCGTCTCTGGCTCGAGGAATTGGCAGCAAATCCCGAGCCCCTGAAAGGCTCTTGGGAAAAATTGGCCCTGGCGGTTTTTTTTTGCTGGGTTCGGTGATGGTGAATGTTGTAGGATCCTTCCATGAGTCTACCCTCTGTCACATTCGCCCTCCTCACCTCTTTGCTAATCGTCGGATGCGCCACCAAAGAACCGCAGCCGAGTGCCGCGACCCAAACGGCACTTGAAAAGAAAGATACGCGCGAGTACAATAAAGAGGTGGAAGGTCGCGTTCCGTAGGTCAGCCGCGCAGCGGTGATTTTAATGTGTCCAACCAAGTAGACCCCTTAGAGAGTTAGGAGAGTAAGGGGTTTCTACTCAAGTGTAGAACGGCTATCGCCCGTTGCGACGGCGCGCGATCTGGCTTCTTGCGATTACAGATTGTCGTTTTGTTGACGAGATGATGACGCGACGTGATCGTTAGGCCTTCGTATGGGTCGCTCCAAGCCTCCAGACGCCGCGAGATCGGTGAAGACGATTCCACGGCTCACCGGGAGCTTCGGACTCCCGATGGTTGTGGCGGCGATTATGATTGCTTGCGGATGTGCGACGAAGCCGCAGTATCACGCTGATGTTGAAGTTTTCGGGGCTTCGATAAGGGATAGAGATTGGGCGTTGGATGGGAAGCCGATCCGCGTGAAGGCGGGCTTGCAATGGTAAGAATCGATTTTCCAAACAGGAACCCGCATTGCGTATCGCCGGAAATGACCGAGATCTCACCGCCCGATGATGGTGAGAAAATTTGGTTGGGCATCGATCGTCTTCAATCGTACACTTCATAAGTTGCTTGTATTCAACACAAGCCGGCGTGGCGAAATGGCAGACGCAAGGGACTTAAAATCCCTTATCCCGAAAGGGGTGTGCGGGTTCGAGTCCCGCCGCCGGCACAGTTTCGCCAATGGCATTGAAAGCCGCTAAATGCGAAACATGAGGCTCGCCTTGACGCTTCAATTCGGGCTCGATTGGAGGGTCGGCGTCAAGATTTCGATGCCTGACGCCTTGCGTCGCTCTTGGAGCTTCCAATCGGCAGGCGCTGCTCCCGACAGCGCGGCCAGCATTGCGACATTGGTTTGAGCGGTAATCGTTTCCCAATCACTCCCATTTTGCTCCTGCTTGTCGGCGTGTTTTGCTGCGCCACTTCGGTGCTGATGATCAAGGCCAGCCACCTGCATCCAGCCCTGCTCTCTTCTTGCCGGTTGTTATTGTCGGCGGCGTTGCTGTCGCCTCTGTATGTGCACAACTTAAGAAAATACCGCGGCGACTACACCGCCCGCCATTTGCGTCTCACGCTTCTTCCGGCCACGATGCTTGCTTTCCACTTCATCACCTGGACGCAGGGCGCACAGTGGACCAACGCCGCGAACGCGACGCTGATTGTCTGCATGGTCCCCGTCGTGATGCCGTTTCTGCTGTTCTTCTCGATCGGCGAAAAGATCACCAAGGCGGAAGTCGTCGGCACGCTGATTGCGCTCGGTGGCGCGGTGTGGCTCACCGCTTCCGATTTCTGGGTGAGCCGGCAGACCCTGATGGGTGACATCACCTGCTTCGTGTCGATGCTTCTCTTCAGCGTCTATCTGATGCAGGCGCGCACCAACCGCAACTTTCCTAACATCTGGTTATATCTCGTGCCGCTGTATGGCGTTGCAGGGGCGATCTGTTTTCTCGTGGCGCTCTTTGTTGCCCATCCCCTGGCTCTTCCGCCGGCGCGCGAGTATCTGATCGTAATCGGCCTGGCCGTCATCCCGACCATCCTGGGGCATTCGATTCTGAATCACGCCATGAGGCATTTGCGCGGCCAGATCGTAAGCGTTGTGAATCTCTTCCAGTTTCTCTTCGCTGGCGGTCTGGCCTATTTATTGTTTGGAGAGGCGCCGGGTCCCGTCTTTTACGCCGCAGGCGCACTAGTGATTGGCGGCGCCATCGTCGTCATCCATGCCATGGCAGCTACAGCAGAGGGCGAGCGCGCAGCAGAAGCTGCGTCAACGCCAGAGGTGTGAGAGCCAGTTTTTCTGGTGGAATCCGTGGATGACTTCGGATAGTAGACAAAGGCAATGCCGTCCGATGTCTCGCCTTGAAGCACGATTTCCGAGCGGTGTTCGTCGATAACGTTCGCAAACGAGTCTGCGCACGGTGAGTCCCGTCAGGAAAGAGCTTTGCAATCAATGCGCGCAATTCCTGCGTGAAAATTTCGCGAAGTCTTTCATGGGCCGAGTTCTTCCGCTGAGTGAGGAGTTCGGCGAAATTCGTAGGTTCTGAATTCATGGCCTTGCCGGTGTTGAATGCTTTGCAGCTTTCTTACGCTCGAAAGATCGACGCACATGAAAAAATGCCGATCGGACCCCAGCATCATCATGAGTGACACCTCATCTTCTGCTTCGCGTCTGAAAAGTCGCGCTCCTGTTCTTCTCGCCGTGTGTTTTCTTTTCGCTCTGCTCCTTGCGGCGGCTTGGTTTTTGATGAATCCCTCAGCGGTCATCGTGCGTGGGGAAATAGAAGCGACTCAGGTCGATCTCGCCATCAAGGTGATCGGCCGCCTCCAGGACAAGAAGGTGAGGATTGGCGACCGAATCAGGAGAGGCGATCAACTAATGACTCTGGTTAGTCCGGACTTTGAGGCAAGGCTCGTCCAGGCGATGGCGGCGAGCAATATTGCCGAAGTGGAAATGCAGAAACTGCTGATCGGAGCTCGGGCAGAGGATACCGAGCAGCAATTGAAGAGATGGAATCGAGCCAAGGCAATATCAGAGAAGGCCCGGCGAAATTTCGAGCGTGAAAAACAGACGCGGGCCGGCGGGCCTGTTCAACAAGGGCAGACTTCTGAAAGTCTTCAGAGAGCTAATGGTTCGGAGCAGGCCGCAGTCGCAAGTAAAGCGGTGGCTGGCGATCGACAGGAGGAGAAAGACGCGGCCATCGCACGCGCAGCGCAGGCCAAGGCTCTCGTTCTGGAACTCCAGGAAAACGTGAAGGAGCTCAATGTCATTTCGCCCATCGACGGAGAGGTCGTGCAAATCAACATCGACCGGGGCGAACTCGCCAGCCCTGGCGCAACGCTCATCGCCATCGTCGATTTAACCGATATTTGGGTGACTGCAAGTCTCCGCGAAGATTTGCTTGTTCGCTTTCGGATGGGTGAGCCCTTCAAAGGAAAGGTGCCTGCGCTCGGGAACAAGGAAGTGGAGTTCAATATAGTCTCCATCTCAACACTCGGAGATTTCGCGACGTCGCACGCCCCCAAAGCCAGCGGCGATTTTGAGTTTAGGACATTCAAGGTTCGGGCTGTGCCTACACAACCCCTGGAAGGGCTGAGACCCGGCATGAGCGTCCTCTTCGAGGTGCCACGGTAGGACATTGCCTAAAGGCCTCGCTTCCACGCTTCATGATTTGCGTTTTGATTGGCTAACCTTCTGGTTTTTGGCAAACGCTTGCCTTGCGCTCGATTAACTCCAACACCCCAATGATTTCGTTCGCTCGAAGATACGACGCAAGCGACTCGTCCTTTCGAGCCCGACCAATTGCTAGGGAAAGAGCATAAAAGCCGCACCCATGATTGTCGTGGGAATGAGAGCGGCCAGAAGAAGACCCAGAGGGCTGACGCCGCCATCGCCGAACTGCGATTGCAAAATGGACTGGCCTGCGGGGTTGGGCGCATTGGCGATAACGGTAAGGCCTCCCCCGGCAATGGCGCCCGCAACGACGGCGAACTTCAGTTCCTCCGTAAAGCCCGGAACGAGCGTCGCAAGATAGGTGATGGCGGCGTTGTCATTGAAGGCCGTAAGCACCACGGAGCCGATCATCAGGGGCCATTTACCGAGATCGCCCAGCACTGGAGCGATCCACCATCGCTGGCATCCTCCATGGATCACCAGGGCCGCGAGAAAAAACCCGACCAGCATTGGACTGCGCAGATTGATCGCGCTTTGATGCCGCTCGGTCGCGACGACGAAGGCGAGGAAGAACAGGAGGCCAAAAATCACCAGGGCGGGGTAGTGCGCGTTGAGGACCGTCCAGACGATGGCCAGAAGATGCACAATGGTAATGAATGGCGGAACGGGCTGCTCGTCTCCGTCTGTGGCGTCATGATCGGACCTCATCGAGAGCAGTTCCTTGCGAAAGGTTGCGAAGAACAGGACGTTTGCCACGACGATGCCAACGATGGCCTTCCAGCCAAAGTTCATGACCATGTAACCAAACCCCCAATCCCACTTGCCAGCAACCATCACCACCGGAGGAGCGGCAAAATGGCTGAGCGTTCCGCCCACCGAAATGTTCACGAAGAGGAGCCCAAGCGTGGCATAGCGCAGCCTCATGCTCGGCTGGAGCTTGTAGAATCGCTCCACCAAGAGGAGAGCACAGATCGTCATCGCGGCTGGCTCCGTGATGAAGGATCCGAGAAGCGGCCCTATGGTCAGAATCGAAAGCCACCAGGCGGCGGGCGTCTTTCCACCGATCGCCGCGAAGAGCGAAAGGCAACGCTCGGCAAAGCGGAGGATGGGTTTGGAACTGGCAATGGCCATGACGACGAAAACGAAGATCGCCTCCGTGTATTCTACCCCGTCGAAGTAATGGACCATCGCTTTCCAACCGTGAAATCCGACGATGGCAATCCCTAGAGGAATTGCCCAAATCCCGAAGACCGCTTCGACTTCGCCCAGGAAATGAAATAGGGTCGCCTTGAAGCGCAGCCGGTCTCGTTGGCGCGCAACTCCCGAGGATTCGCCTGCCCGCGCCTCGGCCTTTCCGAGCGCGTCATACCTGTGCTCGTAGCTGTGCGCAATGGATAGGAATTTCGACGCCAGGAAGGTGTGGCAGATCGCGAGAAGGAAGATCACGGTCGCCACGAGATTGAACGGCTCGGCCGCCACACGGCCAGCCAGCTTTTGCCACAGATCCGAGATCGCTTGATCGTTGTAGCTATCAGTGGGCCGCGGAAAGGGCGGCAGGTCAGCCGGGGGTGCCGCTCCCGCCGCTTTCCCCGAGCTGGCAAAAGAAGCGCCGAGCAAAATCAGGCAGAAGATCAAATCCCTGCAGATTTTCATCGGATGGCGGTTTGACGACTCATTGTGAAGAATTCGAGACCCTTGGAATAGAACCGCCGTACCGGGCTTTGGCCAGCAATTTGCCACCGCATTTCCCTGCAGGAACACGGGTGCGATCCCTCATTGCTCTTTTCATCGAAATCCTCATGCGGCGGCCTGCTCAGATTAGGCTCGTAACCCTTCGCCAGTTTCGATGAGAAGCGGCGTAGGCTTGCTGCCGTCGAAGGGTTGCCGCTGATTTCCGCAGAATATCAAGTCGCGCACACAAGCCGAGCGGACTTCATTCACCAATCCCCAACCCTTTGACTTAAGGCCCGGAGACTTCATGCGCTTTCGCTGTGGACCACACTGGCGCTTTCGGCGGTGCAATCACGGCAGTGGCGACGACGCCTTCGGCCGGAGCAGAATGGTCGACCGGTACGGCAGGCTCGAGCTCCGCCTCCGGGGTGCTAGCACTTTCGGTCGTGAGCAGCCATTCGCGCCAGATGGCGACCAGCAGCGCCATGAGAACCGGACCGACAAACAAGCCGACGAGCCCCATCGTCTTTACCCCGCCGATCAGCCCGAACAATGTGGGAAGGAAGGGCAACCGGATCGGGCCGCCCACGAGTTTGGGTCGGAGAGTTTTGTCCACGATGAAGAGTTCGATCGCTCCCCACGCAAAAAGTCCCAGAGCTGCGATCGGGCTGCCGCTGCCAACGAGATAGAGCGAAACGAGTGTGACCGACAGGGGTGCTCCACCGGGGACCAGCGCCATGAATCCGGTAATTACTCCGAGCAGGAATGCCGAGGGCACCCCGGCGATCTTGTAGGCTACGCCAAGGACAATACCCTCGCCAACGGCGATCAACGTCATGCCGGTCACGGTGGAACTCACGGTTGCTGGCACGACACGCGAGAATCGATGCCAGCGAAGAGGCAGGGCACGTTCGCCGATACGGTCGAGCTGTTCGACAAGTTTGGCCCCGTCTTTGTACACGAAGAACAGCGTGATCATGATGAACAGCACCGAAAGCAGCAGATCAAAGGCTCCGCGTCCCGTTGCGAGAACCCAGCGCGAGATGTTTCCGATGTGCTCGCCGCTCAGGAACTGAACGACTTCGCCAAGAGCACGAGGCTCGCCCAGATATCGCTGCCAGCTTTCAGCGAGCCATTGACCCACAAATGGCGTCGCGATGATGGATTGTGGCACCGGAACTCCCTGCCGATTCGCCTCAACGAGCCATGCGACCCATGTGCTAATCTCGTCGACTCCGTAAGAAAGAAGCATTGCAAAGGGGACGACGAGAACCAGAAGGACGATGGCCATCCCGATGGTCGCTGCGATCGTCGTGTGCCCCCCGGAGGCGCGTACCAGGCGCTTGTAGAGCGGCCAACTTGCGAAGCCGATAATAAGCGCCGCCAGCACGGGAACGAGGAAGCCGTGAAAAAAATAAACGCCGGCCGCGAGGATAAGGAATAACAACCAGCGGGCGACCGGGTTTGCGGGAAGTGGCGAGCTCATTGCGACAATTGTGAAATCGAATGCGAGTGCGTGCGACGAACTCATAGTAGCACACCACGCGGGGAGTCACCAACTGTCGATCTCGGGCGGTCCCCCGGTAGGCGACCAAGGGAAAATTGCGAACAATCTCTGCCGTCAGCCGCAGAAATGGTCGCGATCAGTTGCCAGTCTTGTCCGATTTGAGTGAGTCGCTGACCGATTGGGCGGCGTCTTTCACCGCGTCGCCCGCCTTTTCAAGGGCCTGTCCGGTAGCCTCACCCGCCTTTTCAACGCTCGCCTTCACTTTCGCGGCGGTGAAATCGGTGCTGTAGATGTTGTATTTCGCGCGCAGGTCCGAGAGTTTCCTGGTGGCTTCGTCTTTCTCCGCGCCGCCCACCTTCGCCTCCCGCACCTCGAGCTCCTTGATCTCGGAGTTCAAATCCGCCAGCGCCTTCTCCACCTCATCCATATTAACCTTGGATGGCTCGGCTTTGAATTTCCGGATCTTCTCCTCCACCACCGTGGTTTCGGAAGTCTTCATCGGCGGAGGCGGTTCCGGGCGCCTGCACGCGACAATAGCGCAGAAACAGCATACTGTGAATAGCGCTTTGAGAGGGAATGTTTTCATAGACTGAGGAACACGGCAGAATGACTCGCTTTCCCTAAGGATATCGGCGCAGGTGTCCTTCGCGGATGCAGCGAGTGGGAATTCCTGGCCGCGATCAGGTGCAAGATTGGTTCACGCGAAGCGCGAGATGCGAAGCCTGGTGATTGTTGACGACCTGTTTGATGCCCTCCTTGAAAGTCGCGGCGCGGCAAATTCTGCGGGGACGAACGGGATCCACCGCGAATTGAGTAATCTGCGATGGAAAAGGATCGCTCGGCATGGGATGCTAGATTGGCCTTTCAGAAACCGCTCAAATGAGCGCTCATCCCCATTCTCATCGGCCAATACGAGAAACCTGTCAACCAACCGAAGCCTATGCCACTCTACGAATACGTCTGCCGCAAGTGCGGCAAGAAATTTGCCGAGGCTTTGACTATCAAGCAGCACGATAAAAAGAAAGTTCGCTGCCCAAAATGTCAAAGCTCAGAACTCCAAAAGATCATCGAACCGTTCTTCGCCAAGACGGCGAGGAAGACCTGAATATGGGAAGCTCCATCCCGCGGAAGGCTGCATGCGTCGAAGCACGCCTGGCGGCATCCGGAGTTTAGCGTAGGCGCAAGTCGCGAGCGAAACGAACAGCTGACGCTGAGACCGGGATCGAGGTTCTCAAGAGTAACGCCTGCTTCATGAAGGAACAAACGATGGGCAGATTTGCCTCGCCAGACAGACGCCGGCTTGCGCGGCCTGGAGCCTTCGGAAGATCATGGACCTTTCTCAGCTAAAACGACGATCTGAGTTCACCTGGAGCATCGAACCCACCGGGCGGATGCGTGTGCCTGTGATCATCTACGGCAGCGAGCGGCTTTTGTCGGAGATGGATCAGAAGGTCGGCGAACAGGCGTCCAACGTGGCAGCCTTGCCCGGAGTCCAAAAGGCTTCTTTCGCGATGCCCGACGCGCACTGGGGCTATGGTTTCCCGGTGGGCGGCGTCGCAGCGTTTGATATGGACCAAAACGGTGTGGTATCGGCCGGAGGTGTGGGGTTCGACATATCGTGCGGTGTTCGCACTCTGCTGACCGGATTGAGAACAAGAGAGATTGAACCTGTCAAGAGGTTGTTGGCCGACGCTCTCGCCCGGCAGATTCCGGCAGGAGTTGGCGGCCTCGGACGTATCCATCTGGGGCCGGATGCAATGGATGCGATGTTGCGTGGCGGAGCAGAATGGGCGGTGGACTGCGGTTACGGGCCCCCCGAAGACCTGGATCGTATCGAGGAAAACGGCTGCATGGAAGGCGCGGAGCCGCAACAAGTTTCCGAACGAGCCAAGTTCCGGCAGCGAGACGAAATGGGCACGCTTGGCTCGGGCAATCACTATCTCGAAGTGCAAAAGATCACGCACCTTTACGACGAACGCATCGCGACCGACTACGGTCTGCGGCAGGACGAGGTCGTTGTGAGCATTCATTGTGGTTCGCGCGGATTGGGTCATCAGATCGGAACGGACTTTCTGCGCGAGATGGTCACTCAAGCCGCTCACTTCGGACTGGAAATCCCCGACCGCGAGCTCGCCTCAGCGCCGATTCGCTCCGCGATTGGGCAAAGGTATCTTGGCGCAATGAGGGCGGGGATCAATTGCGCCCTCGCCAACCGGCAGATCCTTGCGCATCTGACGCGCGAAGTCTTCAAGCGTTTCTTCCCGGATGCTAAACTTATGCTTCTTTACGATGTCTCTCACAACACTTGCAAGATCGAGGAGCACGCGATCAACGGCCGGCACCTCCACCTTTACGTTCATCGCAAAGGTGCGACCCGAGCTTTCGGCCCAGGCCATTGCGACCTACCCGCTGATCTTCGGAATGCCGGCCAGCCAGTGCTGATCGGTGGCAGTATGGGCACCTGCTCCTTCATCCTGGCAGGGACCGCGGAAAGTGAGGAAGAAGCGTTCGGCTCGGCTATTCACGGTGCGGGCCGGGCGATGAGTCGCCATCAAGCCGCGCGCACGTGGCAGGGGCGGCAAGTGGTCGACGAAGTGGCCGCTCGCGGTATTCTGATCCGCTGCCCTTCGGCGCGCAGCATCGCCGAAGAAGCGCCTGGCGCTTACAAAGACGTGAGCGCCGTTGTGGAAGCTGCCGTAGGCGCTCGCCTGGCTCGGCTCGTAGCCCGGCTCGAGCCACTCGTGTGCGTGAAGGGTTAGCAGCCTCTCGGACTCGGAAAGAGAGCTTTCCTCGATGGTCTCGGAGATCTGTCGGCTCTCATTGACTTTATGACAACAGCCGGGCATCCTTTGCCAAACTTTGAAGTGCGGGCAGGGCGAAGCGCCTGTTTCGGCTTTCAAGATGAGATTACGATGCATCTAAAATGCGAAACTGATTTGGAAATGCGAAGCGACCTGCACGTTCAGGATCCAAACTCGATTGTCATCACGACGACGGACATCCACCGAATCCCCGAAGCTTTCCGCTACGACGAAAAGGGCTATTTTGCTCGGGCCGAATGACGGAGGAAATCTTGAGCTTCCCGGATCGGTCCGAACCCGGAAGTGAACTTTGCTGCGGCTGGCGAAGACTCATCGCATGACAAGAGATTCCAAGAGAGAGAGGAATCGGGACGGCGCATGATCGCGTGTTTCGTTGGATTCGCCATGATGTCGCTGACGGCTTTGAGTTCCAACGGGTGTGCGAGTCTGCGAAAGGGCGGATTGAATCCAGCAGAGACCATGATGTTGTCGACTTATCCTTTGGCTTCCGACAAGGCATTTGGGACAGGCTTTCTCATGGCGATGAAACACCGCGGCGCCCCAGGCGGTGTCGTGCCGGTGATGGTGACTTCGACGCACTTGGTAAAAACGGCGGGCCGGGGAGCGATTTATATGCCATTGCGAGGGTTCGATGCCGGAGGAAATCTCTCTGTGACCCTTTTGGAGGTTGTTCCCGCAAGAAATGGCTTGCCGTTTTACGTGCCGGCATCCTCGGCTGGACGTCGCAGCATTCAAGGTGCGATTTCCCAAATACTTCCGGACGCCGCTCTTGCTCGCGCTCTTAGAGGAGAGAAACCTTGAAAGCCAGAATGAGCCACGTGCCGGTGAAGAGGTGACTTTTGTTGGATTCCCGGAGGGCCGGGCACCTCGCTTGGCATGTTTCCGGTGCTGCGTGCCGGAAAGGTCGCCTCCCTTGACCAAAGCCTCCTCGGCCTGCGGAGCTTTTTGATCAATGGGGATGTTTATCCCGGCGACAGCGGCGCGCCTGTATTTCGTTCCTCCCAAACTGGCCGGCCCAGCGTGGTTGGCATGGTGGTGGAGCGTCTCGGCTTTGGACGCCGAAGCCCTTTTCCGCTAGCGCTTGCTGTTGATGCAAGAGCGATCCGAGAAACGTTACGGCTGCTTGCGGAACGCGACCGTTAGACCAGAGCACACGGGCGTTCATTGTTCGACTCTTGGTTGCCCTCAAATATCTAGCTTTCCCCGTCCAAAATTGGAGCACGCGGAATTCCTTCGCTTGAACGAACAAAATCTACATGTTGTATGGTAATAACATGATGGGAGAATTTCCAATGTTTCAGAAGGTGAGTGTGGCTCCAACGCTAAGCGATCAAGTCGCCCAGGCGTTGCTAGCTCGGATCGAATCAGGACAGCTCAAGCCTGGAGAGAAGCTTCCGCCGGAGGCGGTGCTTGCGCCGGAGTTCGGCGTGAGTAGAACCGTGGTGCGGGAAGCGATTTCACGGCTGAAGCACGGAGGACTTCTCGAATCCCGGCAGGGCAGTGGGGTTTTTGTGAGTCTCCAACCCGCTATCAACCCGCTTAAGCTAGACGATTCGGTCATTGAATCGCGCAATGCGGTTCTGCAAATCGTCGAACTGCGCCGCGCCATTGAGTCGGAAGCGGCAGCACTTGCCGCCCAACGCCGCTCGATCGCACAGCTTGCTGAGATCGACGCGGCATTTCGCGCTATCGATGCTGAGGTGGGTGCGGGCGGCGATGGTGTTGCGGCAGATGTCGGATTTCACCGCGCAATCGCTGAGGCAACTGGAAATCCGTACTTCCTGAAAACGCTAGAGTTTCTCACTCAGTATCTCACGGCAGCTACGCGTATGACGCGCGCGAACGAGGCGCGCCGTGTTGAGTTCATGCGACAGGTGCGCGACGAGCACAGCGTCATCATTGAGGCAATCCGTCGACTCGACGCAGTGGCCGCCCGCAACGCCGCCGCGGCCCACATGTTCAACGCGGCGAGGCGCCTGGCGACCGCGGAATTTCAATCCACCTAGAGCTCTTTCCTGACGAATTTGCGTCTTCGTCTCTCGATTTGCCGAGGGGTTCGAGGACGAAGGACTAGGATTCGCCCCGCATCATGCGAGACCCTGGATGCGGCCCATGCAGTAGGGGTCGCCAATTTTTTTCAAAAATTTGCTTGCAACGTCGCAATAGTTATATGATAATCATATCAACCGATCACCATGTCACATACCACAGCTCTATTTAGCTTAACAAGTCGCTCAGACGCTAACGTCGCTCAAAGCGTTGCTTGCCGCTCAAGACGCGGCCGTGGCGCACATGTTCCCTGCGGCGCAGCGGCTCAAACGCCACGGAATTCTCTTACTCCCCTTTTCACCTGTAGCATTTCGAACTACCCGTTTCCTCTAACCCTCTCAGAATCAACCGTAAACAACCCTAACTATCTCAATCTATTATGTATACTCGTCCAGTTGGAGTCATCGGTCTTGGTGCCATGGGCTTCGGTGTCGCCCGCTCTTTGCTGCGGGCCGGATTCGACACCCACGCATGCGACGTGCGCGCGGAGGTGACGAAGCAATTTGAAAGCGAGGGAGGCGTTGCCTGCGCCGACCCCGCCGCACTCGGCGCAGTCTGTGAGGTAATCGTCACGGTAGTCGTCAATGCTGACCAAACCGACGCCGTGCTGTTCGGCGACAAGGGCGCGGCGAGCACGCTCCGCCAAAGCAGCGTGGTGCTGGCGAGTGCGACAGTGCTTCCAGAATATGCCGAGCGTCTCGGTCGGAGACTTACGGAGCGCGGCATCTTCATGATCGACGCGCCCCTCTCCGGCGGCGCTGCCAAGGCCGCCGAGGGCGCGATGACGATGATGACCTCGGGTCCGGCTGAGGCTTACGCGAAATGCGAAGACGTCCTCAGCGCTATCGCGTCCAAGGTTTATCGGCTCGGCGAGCAGCACGGGCAGGGTTCAAAGGTCAAGATTATCAACCAATTGCTTGCGGGCATCCACATTGCCGCCGCAGCGGAGGCAATGGCCCTCGGATTACGTGAGGGCGTTGATCCCAATGCGCTCTACGAGGTCATTACGAATAGCGCGGGCAACTCCTGGATGTTTGAAAACCGCGTGCCGCACATTCTTGCAAGCGACTATACCCCGCTCTCTGCAGTGGACATTTTCGTGAAGGATCTCGGTCTCGTTCTCGACACCGCTCGTGCAACGAAGTTCCCGCTTCCTCTCTCCTCCACCGCTCACCAGATGTTCATGGCCGCCTCGACCGCTGGCTACGGGCGCCAAGACGACTCGGCGGTCATCAAAACGTTTCCCGGCATCACGCTCCCATCGAAAAAGGCACAGTGATCTTCGCATCCTGTCAAAAACCCCACCTCAACCCCGTAAGTCAACATGAATCAGAATGTTATGTCTCAGCTTCCTGCCGCCCCTGCATCCGGCCCCTTGGCCAGCGAGGAGAACGCTTACGCGAAGGTTTTCCGACGCGTTGTCCCCTTCATAATGATCTGCTACGTCGTCGCCTACCTCGATCGCATCAACGTCGGCTTCGCCAAGCTCCAAATGGAGATCGATCTCGGTTTCAGCCAGACCGTATATGGCCTTGGCGCGGGCATGTTCTTTATCGGCTATTTCTTCTTTGAAGTCCCCAGCAACCTGATCATGTATCGGGTTGGCGCGCGCTTGTGGATCGCGCGAATCATGATCACGTGGGGCCTCCTTTCGGCGTGCTTCATCTTCGTAAAGACGCCAGTTTGGTTTTACACGCTTCGATTTCTGCTAGGCGCGGCGGAGGCCGGTTTTTACCCGGGGGTGATACTCTATCTTACCTATTGGTATCCAGACCGGCGCCGAGCGACGATTGTGGCCACCTTTATGGCGGCAATTCCCATCGCGGGCATCTTCGGGAATCCGCTTTCTGGATGGATCATGGACGCCTTTGACCAATTCGCTGGCATGAGGGGCTGGCAGTGGATGTTTCTCATCGAGGCGGTGCCGGCCGTTCTCTTGGGAATCCTCGTGCTGTTTTTCCTCAATAATGGCATCCGCGAAGCAAAATGGCTCACCGAGGAGGAAAAGCTCCTGCTGGAGCGGAATATCGAAGCCGACGCCGGTGGCAAAAAGAAGAGTCCCCACTCATTGGGTGGAGTCCTGAAAGACCATCGCGTGTGGATGATGAGCGCGATCTATTTCTGCTTCGTGATGGGCCAATACGGCCTTACGTTCTGGATGCCCACGCTGGTGAAGGCCACTGGCGTAAAGGGCAACTTCATGACCGGCCTCCTGAGCGCCATCCCGTTTCTTGTGGCGGTCGTCACCATGATCTTGTGTGGGCGGAGTGCCGACAGGCATCGCGAGCGGCGCTGGCACCTGGTGATACCGGCACTTTGCGGCGCTGTTGGCTTCGTTGTGGCAGCTCTCACGGCAAACAACACCGCTATTGCAATCACATTCCTCTCTCTCGCCGCGGCCGGCGTACTGACATGCGCGCCGCTGTTTTGGTCACTGCCAACCTCGTTCTTGCGCGGCAGCGCCGCTGCAGCGGGCATCGCGGCGGTCAACTCTATCGGCAACCTCGCCGGCTTTGTGAGTCCTTACCTTATCGGGTTTCTGAAGGACCTTACACAGAACAACCGCACCGGGATGTACATGCTCGCCGGGATGCTCGTGCTCGGTGCCTTGCTGGTGCTGAAGACCCGGCCGGAGGATGTGAACCGCTGACTTCCACAGCTCAACTGAATCGACGCTCTATGCCACGTTTTGCCGCCAACCTGACCATGATGTATGGGGAACACGCGTTCCTCGACCGCTTCGAGGCCGCCGCCCGGGACGGTTTTCGCGCGGTCGAATTCCTTTTCCCTTATGAATTCGATGTTCGTGAAATAAGTTCCCGCCTTGATGCTAACGGGCTCACACAGGTGCTCTTCAACGCGCCTCCGGGCGATTGGGAGAAAGGCGAGCGTGGTCTTGCCTCGTTACCGGGACGCAAGGACGAATTCCAGACGAGTATTCGACGCGCGCTGGAATACGCCGCTGTGCTCGGAACCGAGCGGCTGCACGTGATGGCGGGACTGATCGAGCCGGGACTGTTTCGCGAAGCGTGCCGCGGCGTGGTACAGGGAAAACATCTCGTGGGCAGCGGCTCAGGCAGCCGCGCTGGGAATCACGATTCTTGTCGAACCGATCAATGGTCGCGACATGCCGGGGTATTTCCTCCATCGGCAGGACGAGGCGCAGACGATTTGTACGGAGATAGGAGCGCCAAATCTCCGAGTTCAATTCGACTTCTACCACGCGCAAATCGTCGAGGGCGATCTCAGCGTCAAACTCCGTGAGCAGATCGCTCGCATCGGCCACATCCAAGTTGCAGGTGTTCCAGACCGCCACGAGCCCGACGAGGGGGAAGTGAACTATCCCTATCTTTTTCGGCTAGTCGATGAACTCGGGTACAGCGGCTGGATCGGCTGCGAATACCGGCCTCGCGCCGGAACCAGTGCCGGCCTCGGCTGGCTGCAACCATGGTTATGACGCGACGACTCTCACCCTGAAATTGTCTCCATGAAAATAATCATCACCGGCGGCAGCGGCTTTCTTGGCCAGCGCGTTGCGCGCGAATTGCTCAAACGCGGCCAAGTCAACGACGCTGACGGCAATCCTCTACCAATCCGCGAACTGGTTCTCGTGGACATCGCCACGCCTGCGAATGGTCTCCTGGATGCCAGGGTTCGCTACGCCATCGGGGACGCCGCAAGTCCGAAGTTCATCGCCGAAACCTTTGGCGACGACACAGACGGAATATTCCATCTCGCAGCTGTGGTCAGCGGTGCCGCGGAGGCCGACTTCGACCTTGGCATGCGCGTAAACATCGACGGCACGCGCCGTCTGCTCGATGCGTGTCGCCGCTTGCGAAAGCCTCCGCGTGTGCTTTTCGCCAGCTCTGTCGCAGTTTTCGGCGCGCCGCTGCCGGAGGTCGTAACTGACGTAACCACGCCGATGCCTCAAAGCTCCTACGGCGTTCAAAAACTGATCGGCGAACTCCTGGTGACCGAGCATTCGCGCAAAGGCTTTATCGATGGTCGCACGGTGCGACTACCGACCGTTAGCATTCGTCCGGGGAAACCAAACGCTGCGGCATCCAGCTTTGCCAGTGGCATACTGCGCGAGCCGCTCAACGGTATCGAAGCAATCTGCCCGGTCAGACCCGAGACGAAGCTGTGGCTCATCTCGCCGCGCCTTGCCGTGGAATGCTTGTTGCATGGCTTCGATTTGCCGGCCGGAAAGCTTGGCAGGATCCGATCGCTTAGTCTCCCCGGCATCACCGTCAGCGTCGATGAAATGGTCGCTTCGCTGAAACGCGTCGCCGGGCCTGAGGCGGCAAGACGCATCCGTTGGGAACCGGACGAGGGAATCAAAGCAATCGTCAACTCGTGGCCTGCGCGTTTTGACACTGCCCGCGCCGACAGCCTTGGCTTCCCTCGCGACGGAGGCGGCTTCGATCGAATCATCGACGAGTACGTTCGCGATGAAGGCCTCAAACTCTAACTCCAACCACTACTATCATGCCTCTTCTTCTTGGGTCCGTTGCGGACGACTTCACAGGCGCGAGCGATCTTGCCGATACGCTTGTCGCCTCCGGTTTAAGCACCATCCTTCTTATCGGTCTGCCCGAGCGTGGCAAACTACCAGCCGAGGCCGCCGACGTCGAGGCGGTTGTTTTCGCGCTGAAAACCCGCTCCATCCAGGCTTCCAAGGCGATCCGGCAATCGCTCGCCGCCGCGCGCTTTTTGCGAGCGGCGGGGTGCCGGCATCTGTATTTCAAGTACTGCTCGACCTTTGATTCCACCGACGCCGGCAACATTGGTCCGGTCGCCGATGCATTGCTCGACGAGGTGGAGGACGACTTCACGATCTTCTGCCCTGCTTTCCCGAAAAATGGTCGGAAGATTTTCAACGGCTACCTCTTTGTCGGCCCCGTGCTGCTCTCGGAATCGGGCATGCAAAATCATCCGTTGACGCCAATGACCGATCCAAACCTGGTTCGAGTTTTACGGGGTCAGACGCGGCATAAGGTTGGCCTCATCGGCTTCGACGCTGTGAACGATGGTGCGTCGGCGATCCGCGCGGAGATGCAGAAGTTGCGCGGCCAGGGCGTTCGTTACGCGATCGTCGACGCCGTTGACGAAGACGACCTGGTAGCTATTGGTGCGGCGGCACTCGACGAGGGCCTGGTCTTTACCACCGGCGGCTCCGGTCTCGGCGGGGGCCTCGCCCTCAGCCTGCGCAATCCCGCTGAATCCGGGACAGAGCCAGCCGTCATGAGATTTCCAAAGGTTCAAGGTCCCGCGGCTGTCATCGCGGGATCTTGTTCACGCGCCACGCTCGGACAGATCGAGCACTTCGTGAAAGCCGGCAAACCGTTTTTTCGCGTCGAAATCAGCTCGCTTCTCGCGGGAAAGGAACGCGTGATTGCGCAGGCACTGGCATGGGCGAAGCCTCGCCTGGGATCCGAACCACTGCTGATCGCCGCCAGCGAGACGCCGACAGCCGTGGCGCAACATCAACAGATGCACGGTCGAGAGCAAGTCGGTCATCTGATCGAAAGCGCTCTCGCCGAGATCGCCTGCGATTTGGTAAGCGCTGGTGTGCGTCGCTTGATCCTCGCCGGCGGCGAGACTTCCAGCGCGGCCGTTGAGCGGCTTGATGTGCGCGCTCTCCGCATCGGCCCAACGATCGATCCAGGAGTGCCTTGGACTTTTAGCCTGGGCGACGATCCTCTGGCCCTCGCGCTCAAGAGCGGTAACTTCGGCGCCCCGGACTTCTTTACCTCTGCCTTCAACAAACTATCCAACTAAGATGAATTCGACTGATACCAAAACGCGCGAAACAATCTGCCGCCTCGGCGCCAGCATTTTCCTCCGTGGGCTCACACCCGGTTCCTCCGGCAACATCAGCGTGCGCGTGGACGACGGTTGGTTGATGACACCAACGAACGCGTCGCTTGGCGAACTTGATCCTGCCACGCTCTCCAAGCTCGATGACAAAGGTCGGTTGGTCAGCGGCGACAAAGAGACGAAGGAGAGCTTCCTGCATCTTGCCGTCTATGACGTGCGCGCTAAAGCCGGTGCTATCGTTCATCTGCACTCGACCCATTCTGTGGCAGTCTCCTGTCTAGCCGACGTGAACCCCGCGGACGTGCTCCCGCCAATCACCGCTTACTACGTAATGAAAATCGGCACCCTGCCGCTGATTCCGTATTACCGGCCAGGGGACAAGAAGCTTGCTGAGGCCGTGCGAGCTGTTGCGCATGAGCACCATGCGGTACTGCTGGCTAATCACGGTCCAGTCGTCGCCGGCAGCTCGCTTTCTGCCGCCGCTGCGGCGGTTGAAGAATTGGAGGAAACCGCAAGGCTCCATCTGTTACTGCACGGTCACGCGAAGCGCTTTCTCACACCCGAGCAGATCGCGGATCTGTACGAGGTATTTCCTTCCTGATCCTACCGAATGCTGCGAATGATATTGCTTCGCTCCGTATTGCCCTCCAGATGCCTCAAACGGCCAGCCAACTTCCAGTCCCGGAGTAAGCACCGAAGATGCAGGCTCCCAAATCATGCGAGAGGGCGATGACTGCCCGCCCTTGTTTCCGCAGGGTCGCTCATTTTCAAACCTCTCCGCAGACGGAAACGTTGACGCCGAGTTCGTCCATCGCGGCGGCTTTTGCGAACAATGCGCCCCGAGCTGCAGCCTTGTCGGGCGCGTAGGCAACCTGGATGTGGTTGGCTTTGTGCCGCCCCATCATTTGGTCGCGGGTGATTCCCTGGAGCACCGCATGCATGATCGGCCACTCGGGTGTGGTCAGCCGCCAGCGTTCCTCGGTTTCTTCGGGCGGGAGTTTCACAACCTCCGCCAGGCCGGTGTCGAAATTCAGCGCCCCGCCTGAGACGTCCACCCTGCTCCACACGATCCAGCCGGGCTTGCTGATTCCGCGAAGCGTGCCGCCCCCGAGGCGCCAGTACATCGGCGGTTGGCGCATGCTGTCGGCGCCCTTCCAACCGTCGATAAAGTGCTCCGGAGGTGCCGCGCCCGAAATCAGAAATACCCAAACGTAGGCATCGAGTTTCTTGCCATCGACCTTTCCGGTAAATTGCCGGCCCCATCGCAGGTCGTGTAACGTGTTTTCAGGCGATAATCCGAGCTGACGCCAAAGGCGGTCGGTCACGAGCCCGTCAATTCCTGCGCATTCGTCGACCTCATTGAAGTGCGGGAGCGCTTGACCTTTGTAAAGTTCCTCTCGGGTTCCTTCGCGGAAGACCGGAGGGCGGTCCACGTTGTTCAAGGTGCCTTCGACCAGGTCGGAGGCCGGGCAGAGGTCCTTGAGGCCCTGCTGGTACTGAATACCAATTGTTGCGCAGCCGAACTCATCGGCTATGCGCACCGCCGCAATATACATCTTGCACTGTTGAAGCACCTGCGTCTCGGTGAGATCGGATTCCTCATTCTCACCGAAGTGGAACTTAAGCCCCTTTCGGAGATACCAATCGTAAATCGCTCGCGACTCTTCGTCCCGGACGGTAAGCATTTTTGCATAAAGGGAGGACTGGCTGAGCCGCTCTTTGAAGATTCCTGTAGGGTGGAGAAGTTCGTCGGGGACGATGGCATTATACATTCCCATGCATCCTTCGTCGAAAATGCCCATGATGACCTTTTCGTTCCTGAGAGCGCTCGCCAATTTTCTGCCTGCTTTCTTGCTTGCATTGGGGATCTTGAAGTCCGACAGGCGCCGCACGTGGGACGAGTCGTGTTTGGTTTTGCCCGTCTTGAGCCACTTTCGAATGCCATTTTGGAAAAAAGCGTCGTCGAAGTTTTCGCTCCACAACGTGCCGTATTTGACGCCCGCCTTGCTTAGCGAGGCGTTGAGGTTGAGCAAGCCAACGAGGCCTGGCCACGTGCCGCTCCAGTTCGCGACGGTCAGTATCGGTCCGCGATGCGAGACGAGACCGTGCAGGACGTGATGGCTGTATTGCCAGACCGACTCGGCCACGATCAGCGGCGCATCGGCCGGAATTTTCTTGAAGACTTCCATCCCATATTTTTGGCTGTCGATGAAGCCATGTTTCTTCTCGGGATCGAAGGGGTGGGCACGCTGAATCCTTGCTCCCTCGTTTTCGATGGCAGCGACAAGCTGCTTTTCCATGGCCGCCTGGGCGGCTTCGCACTTTTGGTTGGCGTCGATCCGAAGGTCGCCGTTCGCAATGAGGTAGATAGCTTTCATAACCTGTCGATCGATAAGCTGGAAATTCGACAGTCGTTGACGTTGCCGGCGATGAAGGCAAAGGCCAGGCGATACGAGAAGCCAAATGGAAGGAAGTCGCGCTTTTTCATTTTGGGGGTATCTCTGGGAGTATGCACTAATGACAATCGGGCTTGAAACTCATTTTGCAAAGCTGCCACAACATCTCTTGAAGCAAATTTTCCGAGATCCGAGTCAACAATCCCAAGCTACAGCTTTGGCCGAAATCGCTGATGCGGGTGTCTTCGAGCCGAAGCGGCTCGAGGCCGCGCAGCTCCTTAAAAACAACGCCTGGCCCCGTGAGATCACGCGGCCTTGGCAGTGGTGGTTACCCCGGCCATGAGGCGCAGGATTCCCTCTTGGGTGGCCTCTTCGCGGGAGAGTTCTCCGGCGATCCTGCCGTCGCGCATGACAAGGATGCGGGTTGAAAGATTGAGCACCTCAGGCAGCTCGGAGGAAATGAGGATGACGGCAAGGCCCTGGCTTGCCAAGTTGTCAATAAGGGCATGGATGGCGGCCTTTGCTCCGACATCGACTCCGCGGGTGGGTTCATCCACGATGAGGAGCTTTCCGCCGCGGGCGAGCCATTTGGCGAGGACGACTTTCTGCTGGTTGCCTCCGCTCAGCGAACTTGGCGGAGCTTCCATCGAGGAGGCCTTTACCCGCAGCTTGGCAAAATAATCGGTGGAGACTTCCTCTTCTTTCTTGCGCTTAAGAACTCCAATGGCGCCGCGCAGCCGGTCCAGGATGGCAAGGCTCACATTGGCCCGGATTGGCAGTTCAAGCACGAGCCCCTGGCGCTTGCGATCCTCGGGAACAAGACCCACTCCCGCAGTCATCGAGACCTTCGTCGAGCCCAGAACCAAAGGCTTTCCGTTAAGCTCCACCTTGCCCGTTGCGCTCGAATCCAGCCCGAAAATCGCCTTGGCCACCTCGCTGCGCCCGGCGCCCACCAGACCGGCGAATCCCACAATCTCCCCCGCCCGCACCTCGAAGTTGACATCGCGAAAGCGGCCCGCAGAGCTCAGGTTGTTGACGCGCAGGACAACCTCGCCCGCCTTGCCGGAAACATGCTGGGGAAAATAGTCGGCAACGCTGCGCCCGATCATCATCTTCACCACGGCGTCCTGGGTGGCTTCCGCGCGAGGCAGCGTGCCAACGTACTGGCCATCGCGCAAAACACTGATCTTGTCGCACAAGCGAAACAACTCGGGCATGCGGTGGGAGACGTAAATCATGGTCATCCCGCCCTCCCGCAGGCTCTCGATGAGCTTGAAGAGGTTTTGCGCGTCGGGCTCTGCCAGTGAGCTGGTGGGTTCGTCAAATACCACGATCCGGGGCTCGATGCCCACGGCAGCGGCGATCTGGACGAGTTGCTCCTGCGCGGTGGAGAGCTCATTCATGGGCTTTGTCACATCGAGACCCACCCCTATCTTGCTAAGCAAGTGGTTCGCCCGGCGCTCCATTTCCCCCATGTCCACCATCACTCGCAGCTTGCGGGGATAATGGCCCATGCTCAGATTCTCCGCCACGCTCAGATCCCTGCAAAATGCCAGCTCCTGGTGAACCATGGCCACCCCGGCATCCATCGCATCGCGCGGGGAGTTAAAGCTGTGAAGCTTCCCGTCGATAACCATCTCCCCGCTGTCGGGCTTGTGAATGCCCGCAAGCACCTTTCCAAGGGTGGACTTGCCCGCCCCGTTCTCCCCCATCAGCCCGTGGCATTCGCCACGGGCAACCTCGAGGGTCACGTCCTTTAGGGCAATGACCCCGCCAAAGGTCTTGGTGATCGCCTTAAATTGGATGAAGCTCTCAGACATCTGCCGGCTTGGAGGCTTGGCGCTTTAAGGGTGCCCTATTTCTTGAGCCACTTCTTCCAGTTCTCGCCGTAGGCGTCCACGTTCTCTTTGGTCACCAGGGTCAGCGGGTCGATCACCTTCACGTCCGCAGGAGCCTGATTGTTGACGATCTTGTTAAGGAGAATATCAAGGGATTTGGTTCCCCAGCCGTAGCAGTCCTGCGCCAGCAGCGCCTCAACATATCCGTTCTTCACATAAATGAGTTGGGCGGGAAGAGCATCGACCGCGACGACTTTGATGGAGCCCGCGGGCCATTTCAGCGCATCGGCCGTGAACAAGGGCCAGCCCCCGATCATCGCCCAGCCTTGAATGCCGGGATTGGCGTTCTGCGCGTTCTGGACAGCCTCCGCTGCCTTCTCGGGAGTTTCAACATGGTAAAACACCCCGGGATTATTGAGCTTCATGTTGGGATACTTCGCCAGGGCCTCTTTTGCACCCGCCACCCGGTTCTGGAGATTGGGCGCGCTCTGGTTGCCGGCAAGAATCGCGACCGTTCCCTTCTCACCCATGGCTTTGGCTAAGACTTCCACCGTGCGCTGGCCGCAAGCCTTGTCATCGGTTCCATAGTAGGCGAAGCGCTTGCTGTTGGGCGCATCGGAGTCAAAACACATGACCGCCACCCCTTTTCCCACAGCCTTGTCGATCGAGGGGGTTACCGTGTTGGCTTCCGAGCAGGAGACCGCTATGCCTTGGGCCCCTCGCCGGGTCAGGGCCTCCACAGCCTCGGCCTGTTTGGTGGCATCTTCGTCATTTGGCGTGCGTATCTCAAGCTCGACATCCACGTTGTATTTTGCGCCCAGTTCCTTGGCCGCATCGGCGGCGCCGGCTTGTGCGGCTTGGAAGACATCGTTACTCAGGCTCTTGGCGATGAAACCAATGATCACCTTCTTTTTGGCTTCCGCCGCGCTGGCTGTTGATTGGGAAATCGCCAGACAGGCGACTGTGGCTGCTGCCACTGTGGAGGTTATCAGACTCGTTATTTTCATGGGGAGTAGGTTGGTGGGTTATTTTTTGATTGGGGGGTAGTAGTGTGATGACTGATGGACTCGGGGGCTCGCTATGATTTGCCTACTTGCGACGGCTGTGCATGTAGATGCTCAGGCGATCCAGAGAAACGGCCACGATGATGGCCAGACCGATGATGATGAGCCGGTATTCCTGCGCAAGGCGCAGAATGATGATGCCGTTCTCGATGAGGGCAATGACCAAGGTGCCCAGCAGCGCCCCGATCGCGCTTCCGCGTCCGCCGGTAAGACTTGCTCCGCCCACGACCGCAGCGGCAATCACCGTGAGCTCATAGCCGGTGCCGGTGCTCGTGGAGGCTGTGCCAAAACGGCCCAGGGAAACCATCCCTCCCACCCCGGCCGCCAATCCTGCCAACGCATAGGTGCGCAGTTTTATCCAGCCCACCCGCAAGCCGCTAAAGCGGGCCGCCTCCTCATTGCCACCGATCACGTAGGTTTCCCGTCCAGCCACCATGAGCCGGAGATAAAACCACCCCGCCCCCACGCAGAGCAACATGATGATGAGCGGCATCGGTTGCAGACCAAACATCTCGATGCGCATGAAATCGGTGGTGAACGCCGGCGGAAGCACCTTGCCTGCCGAAGGCAAAGTCTTCTGAGGGGGCAGAACATTGGCCAGCCCCCGGAAAATGCTCATCGTTCCCAGCGTCACGATAAAGGGATGTAAATTGAGACTCACTATGAGTCCCCCATTGATCAACCCGCAGAGCAGACCGATCCCCAGCGGCACCAAAATGGCGATGGGAAGCACCACGACCGCCGAGGCGTCCGGGGGCAAATTCTGCAAAGCGGCCGCCCCGCCCAGCGCCGCCAGCGCCATGATCGAGCCCACCGAAATGTCGATTCCCCCAGTGATAATGACTATTGTCACCCCAATAGCCATGATCGCGTAATACGACATCGGCGTCGCGATCCCGTCAATCAGGTTGTCGAAGTTTAAAAATGTGTTCGGCCTCCCCGGCGCCGCATCCTGCCAGCCGTAAATAGCTAAGATGCCCCCCAAAAGCAGCACCACCACGATGAGACCCAACTCCTGGGCAATCGAGCGTCGTGCAGGTTTTGCCGCCGTCGTCGCGGGTTGACTAGCCTGGGGAGATGCGCTTGCGGCCGATGACATGTCAGAAAAGCGTCGAGTTGTTAGGGTTCTTTGGCGGGATGAGCTAACGAGTGACAACCTCGTTCGGGGCGTGATGCTGCGGCAATTTTCCGACCATGTCAATCACCTCGAAGAAAGCTTTTGTGCGTTCCACGCCGCGCCATAGGCGCCTGCCCATTCACCGAGAACAGCCGGCACAATGCCAACACGGCGGCCTGCGGGGCGCCATTCGATTTCGTCAAGATAGATCGCCAATGGCTCGAACAAGATCGGTCCGGCTTTTGTGATGCCACCCCCGATGATAACGAGTTCGGGGTCGAGGATATTGATGAACGAAGTGATCGCCCGGGCAAGAATTCGAAGAGATTTTTCCCAGATGACAGTGGCCTCGGCATCGCCGGCGCAATGCGCTTCAACGATTTCCCGAGTGGACGAAAAGCGTCCATTGCTCCGGATTCCGACGGTATAGTTTCCGATGGCAGCTTCGAGCGAGCCGGGCGTTCCAAATATGCTTCGTTCGACGCCTTCGGTGACAGAGACATGACCGAGATGCCCCGCGCGACCAAAGGAACCCTTCAACAAACGGCCATCACTGAGGATCGCGCCGCCGACGCCCGTGCCAAGCGTCAGCAGGATGGCGTCTTTGGCGCCCTTGGCCGCGCCCTGCCAGAACTCGCCCAGCAAAGCTGCGTGAGCATCATTGAGCACCGGCACCTCGCGTTCTAGAAATGCACCCCAATTAAACCCTTCGATTCCGTGCATCTTCCCGGGCTGATACGCGATCGAGCGGCCGTCTGTGGCTGCGACGCCCGGCGCAGCTATGCCGACACGCGTTTCCGGAGCGTCTGCTTCTCGTAGCATCTGGCGGACCGTTTCTGCAAATGCTGGCACGCCCGCTGTCGGCTGGTCGCCCGTCTCACGTGTCCACTGTGCGAGCATTTTTCCGTCAGAAGAAAACGCACTCATCTTGATCTGCGTGCCGCCAATGTCGATTCCGATGAGTTGATTCATTCTATTTCTTAGGGATTGCTGATGAATGCCGGGTGAATTTTTTGAGAGTTCGTGGAGCGGGAGGGACTTCGAGTCTGAAGGGAAACAAGATTCGCGGCAACCAATCTCTGCCAAAGCAAGGCTCGCAAGCGGTCGAGCGATCAAATCGGTTGTTTACAGAAAGTTGCGAATTGGTTTATCCTCACGATCCTATGGCTGATGCGGCCGTTCCCCCTGTCCTCTGCTTTGGTGAAATCCTATGGGATTGCCTGCCTCGCGGGCTTTTCCCGGGCGGTGCTCCGATCAACGTGGCCTATCACCTCCAGAAGCTCGGCTTGACCGCATATCCCGTTACTGCGGTTGGCGCGGATTTTCTTGGGGAGGAACTGATTCGCCGACTCGAGCAATGGGGCCTGGATTCCCGCTTTGTGAACGTCTTGCCCGGCAAACAAACAGGCGTTGTGCGCGCGCACATCCAGCCCGACCGCAGTGCAAAATACGAAATCGTAGAAGATGTGGCTTGGGATTGGATTGAGCCAGACGAAGAGGTTTTGCAGATGGCGGCCCGGGGTGCATCGCTGCTGTTCGGCACATTGGCGCAACGTTCGGAGCACAACCGCAAGCAATTGGCTGCCATGCTAGGAAAAATAAATGGCGGGCTGCGAATCTACGACGTTAATCTGCGCCCGCCATTTGACGATGCCGAACTAATCAGGCATTTGGCCGGCCAAGCCGATTTGATTAAGCTCAACGATGAGGAGTTGGAAGTGGTCACACAGGGCGTGTATCCGAAGCTATCTCTTGATAAGGCGGCGGGTGAGTATGCCGCCCAGGCAGGCTGTCAGCGCCTTTGCGTTACAGCTGGCGCGCGCGGCGCAGGTCTGCGTGACGGTGACAAATGGTATTGGGTTGACGGGCGGACAGTGGTCGTAAGGGACACAGTCGGTGCGGGCGATTCTTTTCTCGCGGCGCTAATTCACGGACTTGTAGGCCCAGTCAGCCGGACTCCTCCCGAAATCTTGACGCGTGCCTGCCGGTTGGGTGAATTCGTCGCCTCAAGCGATGGGGCGACGCCGCAATACTCAGTCGCTCCCGACGGCACTGTTTATTCGCAGTAGCGGGTTTTATCTATCCAAACGACGCCAAGCGTCACGGAGCTATTCATATGAAAGACAAAACGTCCCCATTTGACGCTGGCAGTGGGGCAGCCGGGCAGCCTCATAAGAAGACCCTGGCGAGTGTGAAGGACAATCTGTTGGTTGAGACCTGGGAGGTCACCGCCGAAGACATAACCCCGGGCGCTCCGGCTTGGTCAGTGAAGAAAATGACCTTGCACGGCGGCAAGCAGGAAGGCGTGGACATAATCGTTGTCGATAATGGGAGGCTGAAGTTCACGGTCTGTCCAACTCGCGGCATGGGCGTATTGTCCGCCGCGATGGACGATGTCTATCTGGGCTGGAGTTCGCCGGTCAAGGAAGTGGTCCATCCGCGCCTAATCAACTTACAGAGTCGCGGCGGACTCGGCTGGCTCGAGGGTTTCAACGAATGGATGGTTCGTTGTGGATTGGAGAATAATGGCCACCCGGGCCTCGACAAATTCATCAACAATGTGGGTGACGAGGCGACGATGGAGCTTACGCTCCACGGAAAGATTGCTAACATCCCTGCAAGCGAAGTTGAGGTTGTCATCGATGCGCAACCGCCGCATCGCATTCGGGTGCGCGGGCGAGTCGACGAGCGCATGTTCTATGGCCCGAAACTCGAGATGCAAACGGAGATCTCCACCATTCCGGGCTCGAATATCTTCCAGATCGCAGATGCTATCACGAATTGCGGCTCCGACGAACAGGAGTTTCAAGCTCTTTACCATGCCAATTATGGGCCGCCGCTGCTCGAGGAAGGAGCTTCTTTTGCGGGCGCCGTCGAGAGGGTCACACCGTTCAACAAGCACGCCGCAAAGGACGTTGTGCGTTATGCGGAGTATAAGGGTCCGCAACTGGGATTTATCGAGCAGGTTTACTGTATTCGCCCCTTAGCGGATACCGAAGGACGGGCCCTGATCATGCTTCAAAACAGGGCGCGCAACAAAGCGGTTTCAATGGCTTTCCCCGTGAGGGAGCTTCCGTATGTGGCCCTTTGGAAGAACACAAATGCTGAGAGCGAGGGCTATGTCACAGGGCTTGAGCCGGGTACGGGGTTTCCCAATAACCGGCGGATCGAACGCAAATTCGGCCGCGTTCCCAAACTGGCGCCGGGGGGGAGTTACAGCGCGAAAATCGATTTCACGATCCACGTCACCGCAGATGAGGTTGCGGAGGTTGCTAATGGCATTAACAGGATTCAAGGCGGAGTCCAGCCGGTATTGGACGATCGCCCGGAAGATAAGGACTGAACGAGGATCTTCTGGCAGGCTTTTGACAGTAGCGGACGTTCCTGGCCGTTTGAAAAATCCTCGAGAAACGAAGCCCGTTCTTTTTTCCGGGAAGCGTCCCTTGGCGGTCGCTCTATGTGGAGCCCGTGCCGCGATGGCGCAGACGATCAAGCACGACGGCGGCGATAGTGATGCCGCCGGTGACGATTTCCTGGACCCAGTTGGCGAGGTTCATCTTGGTCAGCCATTGGCGACCACGGTCATGATGAGCGCTCCGATGATCGAATCTCTATCCTTTTTATTGAAGGTTGCGGGCCTGACGACGCGTAACCGCCGGCGACCTCACGGCGTGTTCCGGGCGCGGAGAGGATGGATCCGCAGGGCTTCTGCTTGACAGCGCGATCAGCGGCGATCAAAAGCCTTACAAGATAAACATGGCGCTCGAAGCTGGGATTCCGGGCGCTCGGGGGGACAAACTCGTTCCCTTGCGTCCTCAATTGTTTAATACCGTCCCGGCGACTTCGCGCACCGCTCGCCACCGGTGCACGAAACCTAACTTACTGGCTGTCCCCCACGGTGGTTACAGCCGACGTCCGGCGTGAGAGACAGAAGCAGTATGCAAACGACAGAGGACAGTTCCGCGGAAAGAGAAAAGGAATTCAAAAAAGAAGACATGGTGTGGACCCGGATCTACTACGGCCGGGAGGTGATGGAGCGCATCATCGATACCATCGACGTCAAGCGTGCTCTGAGCCAGCGGTTTTTCCTGCGCTACACCCTGCGGGCCGCTATGGCCGGCATAATCATCTGCCTGATGTACGTCCTCGTGTACAAGATCAAAACCGATCTGGGCCCTGACTTTAATCCCGCCCTAGGCAAATACCTAATGGGTTTGAACTTCAGCATGGCGCTGGTATTCATCTACTTCACCAATTCGGAGTTGCTGACCAGCAATTTCATGTATTTCACCGTTGGACGTTACTACGACAAGGTGGCCTGGGGCGACACGATGAAGATCTGGGGTATGTGCCTGATCGGCAATATGCTGGGCATAGTGCTTATCGCCGTTCTGGTGTGGAGCTGTGGAATGCTCAGTGAGGATCTTGTTGAAAACCTGGTGCACACCGTAAACGACAAAACCGTGAACAGCGGCGCCTGGTTGATTTTTGTCAAAGGCATGTTCGCGAATTATTTCATCAACGTATCGGTAATTGTCGCAATGATCGTAAAAGAGTACTTTGCAAAAATCGTTGTGCTTATGATGGGGGTGACCGTGTTTGCCTTCATGGGCTATGAGCATGTCGTCGCCAATTCCGCCTTGTTCGCGATGGCTCTGCTGGAGCAGCCCGAGAGTGTCAGTGTGGTGCAAGTGGGCAAAAACTTTGTGTTTTCCTTCATCGGCAACTACGTTGGCGGTGGGCTTGCGGTCGGTCTATTCTACGCCTACCTCAACGACCACCGGGGGGACCCCTCCCGCCAGAAGGCCTGATCTGCGTGCGAGCTCGTTCTGATGCGGCTCGGACGTGGCGGCCCAACAAGGTGCGCGAGGGCAGCGAAATCTTAAACCGTCGGGCGATAGTTCCCGACGAGCTCTTGCAATCGGCCTGTAATTTGACCGAGCGAGCAATGTTCGACCGTTCGCATCAACTCTGCAAAGACATTGGCACCTGTCTCGACGGCCGCGGTTAGGTCGTCGAGCGCGCGCTCCGAGTGTTTGTCATGGCGGCGCTTGAATTCGCGGAGTCGCTCCACCTGCAACAGCTTCTTTGGGCGCGGCGTGCGCACCACTTTCACCTCGGGAAGATTAGGCGCCTCGTTCCAATACCGATTCAGACCGATGATCGGTCTTATGCCGTCATTCACCTGACTCTCGTAACGGTGCGCCGCTGCCTGGATCTGGCTTCGCTGGTATCGATGCTCGATCGCCTCGACTACGCCGCCGAAGCGGTCGATCTCACGAAATTCCGCCAGGATGCCCTTCTGGACTTCCCGCTCGACGATCTTCATTCCGGGGCTGCCGCCAAAGGTGTTCATCATCGTCTTGAACAGTCCGGTTTCCTCGAGCAAGATTGCTTGCGCATGCGCTGCGAGCCGCGCGTATTCTTCGCCCGGCGTCGTGAACGGCTCGTCGGCGCTGTTGCTGTGGCAGGAGTTCGTGCCATTGATGCAGGCAAGCATTAACTCGATCGCCGTTCGGGTGATGTTGTTCTTGAATTCCTGTGCGATCAGTGAGCGGCCACTGGTTTGTGTGTGCAGCTTGAAAAGCTGAGACCGTTCATCAGCTCCAAAAACGTCCCGCATCCCGATGGCCCAGAGTTTCCGGCAGACACGCGCAAGTGCCGCATATTCGATGTCCAGTCCGCAATCGAGAAAGAACGAGAGCCGGGGCCCGAATCGATTCACGTCGAGGCCGCGGCGGCACAATAGTTCGACATAAGCGAAACCGTTCGACAGAGTGAAGGCTGCCTGCTGCACGGGTGTCGCACCCGCCTCGGCGATGTGATAGCCGCTGATCGAAATCGGGTACCAACGCGGCATGTGTTCGGCCGTGAAAGAGATCGTGTCTCCCAGAAAACGAAGCGAGGCCTGCAGCGGAAAGATGATTTCGTTCTGTGCCTGCACCTCCTTGAAGATGTCTGCCTGTGTTGTTCCGCGAAGCTTCGCGAGAACGCGCGGGCCCAACCGGCGTTTTGCGGATGCCACGTACATGGCGAGGATGATCGGCGAAGGAGCGTTGATGGTCATCGAGACGGAAAAATGCGGATCGTCCAACCGAAAGCCCTCATAGAGCCGTTGCATGTCGTCGATGGTGTCAACTGCCACGCCGCCTTCGCCGATTTTGCCGAACACGCCGTCCGCATCGCTGTCGAGGCCGTAGAGCGTGGGCCCGTCGAATGCGGTGCTCAGACGCACGGATTCGTGCTGGCGTGTGAGAAAGCGGAAGCGTTCGTTTGTGTCTTCGGCCAGTCCGAGACCTGCGAAGAGGCGCGTGGGTTCCTCGGCTGCCGATGCCTTTCGCTTTGCGTTGCGCGTGCCCTTCGCCTCCGCGGCGTTCTGGCCGCTTAGATAAAGTTCGCGATAGGCTCCATTCACGAAGGGAAACTCGCCTGGCGGTCCTTCGCCAAAGAGGAACCTTGCAAGTTCGCCCGGTTCGTCCGTCAAGGGAAGTGCCACCCGCGGAAGCCGAAGTCCGGTCGGAGTGTTGACGGTTCCGATTTTCTTGCGGAGTCTGTTCCAGCGCCGAAGCAGGTCGCCTCTAAACTGAGAATCCTTCCTCGCGCGATCCGTTTGCTGGTCAACGAAACTTTCATGACGCTCGACCGCATCGGCGATATCTGAAAGCGCGCTCACACCTATTTTGGCAGCTGCTCAAGCAAGCTGAAAAGCTCATCAACACCGGTATCTCGGTGCCGATTGGCCACTGTTGCAACCAGTCTCTGCCCGCGAGCATTGAGATCGAGGCGCTGCGCGATCTCCGAGCGGGCTGTGCGCGCGTTGGGTGCATCCGCCTTGTTGATAACAACGATGTCCGCGGAATCGAGCATGACGACTTTTTGCAGCTGAAGCCGGCTTCCGTATTCCGGGCTCATCACGAACACGCGCTGGTCCACCAAATTGCGGGAGAAGGGCGTCGCTTCCTGGCCGATTCCGACCGTTTCGATCAACACGATGTCAAATCCGGCACTCTTGAGGGTTCGAAGCCAAGGCCCGGTCGCGGAAGAGAGTCCTCCGGTCGCGCCACGGGTGGCGAGGCTATGCATGAAGACACGATCATCCTGCGAGTAGATCATCGCGGCCCGATCCCCAAGTAGCGCGCCTTTGCCCAGCGCACTTGGATCATGCGAGAGAATCGCGATCCGCCTTTCGCGATCAGAACGCAGAAAGCGAAGAACCAATTCGTCGATGAGCGTGGTCTTTCCCACTCCGCCCGGTCCGCTGACACCAATCACGAGCGCCGGACGTCGCGTTCGAGTTCCCATGGCCTTGCGGAGGAAACGATGCACGATTTCCTCGCGTGACGGCGCCTCGCGCCTGCGACCATAGCGTTCCTTAACAAATCGAATCATCTCATCGAACGGCGTCCCCGCGAAGAAAATGCGATCCACCCCTCGCCGCTGCATGACGGCGGCATCCGCTTTCGAAATGGTGCCTCCACCTCCGCCGAATACTCGAAGATGGTTTGCGTTTTCTTTCCGAAGAAGTGCGAGCACCTCGGAAAAAAACTCCACGTGCCCGCCATTGTAGCTCGAGATCCCAATGGCACGCACGTTCTCTTGGATGGCGGCGCGAGCGATGTCCCTGGCCGATCGGTGATAGCCGAGATAGATGACCTCGATCCCGTGACGGATGAATTCCATGTTAATCGTGAGGATCGCGCTGTCGTGTCCGTCACAAATCGGCACCGCTGTCAGTATCCGGATCGGTTCCGCCATGTGCCTTTCACTGAGTGTCGCCCACCTGGATAAGGTCGACGGGGTCGGTTAGCGGATCAGGCGAAGCGGCGTTCTTGCCATGGGTGGCCGGCGCTTGAGAAGGCTCGGCAACACTTACCGAACAGCGTGTAATCGCGGTCAAATCAGCTCATTCACGATATTCTCGAAGAGCTCTTGGCGTCCGCTACCATGCTGGACAGGGTCTGGCCGGCTCAGCGCGTATTTTTCGAGTGAGGCGAAATCCTCCTTCCCCGCTTCAATGGCTGCGCCGATGCCACTGTCCCAGGACGCGTAACGATTCTTCAGCAATTGGGCCAGGCGGCCATCGGCGCGAATGGCTGACGCGATTTTTAAGCCGCGGGCGAAGGCGTCCATCCCGCCGATATGCGCATAGAAGAGATCGATCGGCTCGAAGCTTTCGCGCCGCACCTTGGCGTCAAAGTTGAGTCCGCCCGTGGTGAACCCCCCGATTTTCAGGACGATCAGCATCACCTGGGTGGTCAGGTAGAGACTGGTCGGAAACTGATCGGTATCCCAGCCAATCAATTCATCGCCTGTATTGGCGTCAACTGAGCCGAGCGCTCCAGCGGCGGCGGCGACTTCGCATTCATGCTGCATGGTGTGGCCGGCCAGAGTGGCATGATTTGTTTCCAAATTGAGTTTGAAGTGTTCGAGGAGACCATACTCGCGCAGGAAGTTCAGACAGGCTGCGGCATCCGAATCGTATTGATGTTTGGTCGGTTCCTTGGGTTTTGGCTCGATATAAAAGGGTCCCTTGAAGCCGATCTGCTTTTTGTAATCGACGGCCATGTGCAGGAATTTCGCAAGGTGCTCGACTTCCCTTTTCATTTCCGTGTTCCAGAGGCTCGAGTATCCCTCGCGCCCCCCCCAAAAGGTGTAGCCTTCGCCGCCCAGTTCATGGGTCACCTCGATAGCCTTCTTCACCTGAGCAGCCGCATAGGCGAAGACGTCGGCATTTGGACTGGTAGCTGCCCCGTGGCAAAAACGCGGATTGACAAAGAGGCTGGCCGTGCCCCAGAGAAGCCTGATCCCAGTGCGCTGCTGCTCTTCCTTGAGCACCTTGACGACTGCGTCGAGATTTCGGTGGGATTCCGCGAGACTGGCGCCCTCCGGGGCCACGTCCCGATCGTGAAATGCGTAGAAGGGCGCTCCCAGTTTTTCGATGAATTCGAACGCCACGCGCGCCCGATTGCATGCGTTTTCCACAGAGTTCGAACCGTCGTCCCATGGCCGGATGGCCGTTCCGGCTCCGAACGGATCGCTCAAGATATTTCGGAAGGTGTGCCAGTAGACCACGGAAAAGCGAAGGTGCTCGGCCATGGTCTTGCCCTCGATGACGTTGGTGGCATCGTAGTGCTTGAAGGCGAGCGGGTTTTTGGAGGATGGACCTTCGTAGGGGATCGTGCTGATTTCTGGAAATGCGGGGTTCATAAGGGTACGGCTGAATTCTTTCTGGAAATCGGCGGAAACGGAAGCAATTAGTCGTGGGAACATTAGGACTGCCTGTTTCAATTTCCTTTGGCGAGCTCTTTTGGACCGCGCATCGGTGAATTGGCGAAGGAGATCCGTGCGAGGACTTCTTTGTCTCTGGCCAGAGTTCTTTGAATTCTCGTTCGCTAGACTCCGAGTTGTACGCGAGATTCAACGTAGCTCCAACGACGCAGATCCCGGTAATTCGTCTGCGAGAGGACGGTCGGCGCCATTGGTTGATTCTCCCTCAAAAAAGGAATACTAAATTGTTGAGATATGAAAAGATTGCCAGCCATCCTGCTCGTCGCCCTCTGCCTCGCCAACGGTTTTGCACAGCAGAGTCCTGATACGCTCTACGGTCCATTGTTTCAGAACGTGCAAATGCACGAAGTCTTTTCTGATCAAAAGGCTTTTGTGGACTGCGTTCCCATCCGCAAGCCGTCCGAAATAATGGCTGACTATCAGCGCCTTATAAAGGAACCCACCTTCGACCTGAAAGCCTTTGTCGCAGGAAATTTCACACGTCCGCCGGACCCGGATGATATTACGACCCATATCAAGAGGCTGTGGCGAGTTTTGCGTAGAGATCCTTCTAAGCCCGTCGAAGGGAGTTCCTTACTCCCCTTGCCCTATTCGTACATCGTTCCCGGCGGCCGTTTCGATGAGATTTACTACTGGGACTCTTACTTCACCATGTTGGGACTAAGAGAGAGCGACGAAATCGAAATGATAGAGAACATGATCAAGAATTTCGCATCTCTAATTGACCGGTATGGATTTATTCCAAATGGCAATCGGTCTTATTATCTCAGCCGCTCGCAACCGCCTTTCTTCTCACTTATGGTGGAATTGTTAGCGGACGCAAAAGGGAACGAAGTGTATGAGGAATATCTACCGGCATTGCAAAAGGAGTATAATTACTGGATGGATGAAACTGGCCCTACGAAACATATCGTAAAGATGCCGGATGGCAGTGTCTTAAATCGGTATTACGACCAGTTGGATACCCCGCGGCCGGAATCATACCGTCAAGATCTGGAGACGAGTGAAGCCTCGAAAGAAGATCCGAAAGTCATATTCCGCAATCTTCGTTCAGCGGCAGAGAGTGGCTGGGATTTCAGCAGTCGCTGGTTCGACGACGGCCAAAATATCACCACGATTAAGACTACCGACTTGGTACCGGTCGATCTCAACTGCCTCCTCTATCATCTGGAAGTCACATTGGCGAGGGCGTTCAGAGTCAGGGGTGACGCCGCGAAAAATGATCTCTCGCTTGCAAAGGAGTTTGACGAAAGAGCCGAACAAAGACAAGACGCGATCAATAAATACTGTTGGTCACCTGATGCCAACTGGTATGTTGATTGTGATACCAAGGGCAAACCCAGCCGCGAAATCACATTGGCTGGAGTAGCACCTCTATTCTTTTCGATTGTGCCAAACGAACGGATAGAGGGTATCGTAAAAGTTCTCAAAGAAAATTTCCTTCAACCCGGTGGTGTGGTCACTACCCTCAAGGAGACAAAACAACAGTGGGATGCTCCCAACGGCTGGGCTCCGCTCCAGTGGCTCACTATAAGAGGACTGCAGAACTATGCACAGGACGCGCTCGCGAGGGAGATCGCCGAACGCTGGATTAGCTTGAACGTGAAAGTGTTCAAGCAAACCGGCAAGTTAATGGAGAAGTACGACGTGAAGGACGTTACTAAGCTGGCCGGAGGTGGTGAATACCCAGGGCAGGATGGATTTGGATGGACGAATGGTGTGTTGTTGAAACTAATCAGTTTGTACGGAGTGCCGAACGAATAGTAAACTCCCCGGATCCGCGTGGCGGAATCTTAGATCCATCGCTGGAAGACGTTTCATTCCGCGTCGAGCACCAAGCCTGGCGGTAGAGTCTCCCCGAAAAGGCCGGCGCGGTCGGCGCGTTCAATCGGCACGAATCGCCTTATTCTTTCGATCTTCAGCGGAGCTGCGCCGGACTTTTCAAGTTTCGAGGCGATTCTTTCGCGAAGCGATCTCGGCAGGTCGAGGTTCGGATTGTCGATCACACGCGCGGCGCGGAGAAAGAGCGTCTGGATTTCCGCCAGTTCGGGCTCAGCCCAATCGAGGTCGCACAGTGCCTCGTAGGCTTGCCCGACAGAGTCCGGTGGAAGGACGTTTTCCATTCCCGCGTAAAGCGGAGTGCGGTTGAGCAGGAGCCCAAGCGATACTAGGTACGGGGCACAATGTTGTTTGATTTCGGCGAGATTCCGAGCGGTTTCGAGAAAGCGGCCGGCCAGATCGTTCTTGATATGAGGGCTAGTTCTTTCGAGCGATCCAGCGAGGCGGATGAGCTCGGGAGCCGGGCCTTTCTGAATGGTAAGCTTCGGCAACTCGGGCGCAAGAATTGTCTCTTGTCGCTCGCGGCTCAGGCCCCCTGCGACGCGCCTCCAGAGGATATATTGCTGCAGTTGGATGCGCTTGCCTGGGAAAGCGAGGCCGTCGATCTGAATTTGCCACAACTGGTCGATGCGCGCCTCGTCACCGACTGCGCCAAAGCCGGGACGGAGAAGAAAACCGGCGAGGATCAGCCAAGTCTCCTCATGCTCGATCGATTCCTTGCGACATTCAATGTGCTCGTGAAGGGTCGTCCAGAGCTCGCGAATGAGTACCCAATTCCAGTTGGGCTTTGGCGTTCCAAGAGTTTGTTCGAGACTCTTGAGAAGGTTTGTTGCGCTGAGTTTATCTCGCCTATTGAGGGGTTGGGAAAAGAGGGAGCTCATGCGTGTGCGAGCGGCAGCCAGTCGAGCTTCCTCGACACCGGGATCAAGACGTGCATTGGTATCCTTGCCACCTTTGGCATCCTTGCCGGACTCGTGGGGGCGCAGGTTGAACTCGAGCGGCCAAGATTGATTCACGCCGGGGTCTGCGCTTACGCAGGCAACCTGGAGCAAACCGAGTTCGTTCATTTTGGCTGACAGTGTGACCGGCAGCCGATCACCTCCGGCATGAGGTCGCCGGACTGTTGCAACGGTTTGGAGAGGAGGGAGCCGATGGAAATCTCGATCGTTCAATTGCACGAGCGATCCCGCTTTGTCCGTGCCATGGCGAGTCGAATAGTACGGCTGGAAACGGACTGGATGGTTGAGACGAAGCTCCAGGCCCGGTTGGGATATACTGAACTCCTCTTCGGCTTCGGCACCGCGTGGAAGAATGCAGACAAGAGCTGCTTGTTGACCATCCTTGGTTTGCCGTTGCTGGACTTCGAGGTATACAGCGCGAGCTGCCCCTGCCTCGATCCGCTCGGCGCGGCGTTGCAGAAGGCTCCCGAAGCGCGCTGCTCCCCTTGCCACGGCGAGATCCGGCTCGGGATTATCGAGAATTTGCGGCTGATCGCCGCCTTGCCATTTAGTGATCTGCTGTTGGAGCCGAAGGCGCAGAGCCTCGGGATTGAGCGAGCCTCCATTGAAGAGAATGGCGTCCACGCGAGGCCGGTCGCGAAGAAAGTCCGCCAGATAACGTGTAATTGCACTGTCTGCGGCATACGGGAGCGCCCATTCCCTAAGCCCGGCTTGCGTTCGGGAAGGACGGTCGTCCGCGTTGCACTCGGGGAAAAAGCCATCCCGCGCGATCGACTCGACTTCTGCACGACGGATACGCGCGGTGAGGGTCTTGCCCAGAAGGCTTGAACCTTGCGAAGGAACCGATACGGGAAAGTCCTCTCCGGCAGGACCTGAGAGGCAGCGTTCCTTTAGGTCCCGGCATCGCGCAACCAGAAAGTTCCACTGAGCGGGAGAAAGCGCTTCACTTGCGAGCCGCGGCTCGATGTGATGTGCGATAGCAAGATCGATGTTGTCGCCTCCGAGCAGCAGGTGATCGCTGACGGCGACGCGCTTGATATGGGGAAGGGATGATCCGGACTTGCGGCTGATCTCGAAGAGACTGAAATCGGAAGTCCCCCCGCCGATGTCGATGACGACGACGTGAAAGGCGCCGATTTCAGCAAGTTTCAACGGATCCGGCGAGGGATGCTGTTCGAGCCAGCGGTAAAACGCGGCCTGAGGTTCCTCCAGGAGGCGGACGTTGTCAGGAAACCCCGCTTGCCGGGCGGCATCGAGGGTGAGCCGCTGAGCCACCGCGTCGAATGATGCGGGAACGGTAACGGTGATTTCCTGAAGGGAAAAAGGCGCTTCGTCGCGAGCAAATCGCGCGTCCCAGGCTCCGCGCAGGTATTCGAGCAGGAGTGCAGACGCCTGGATGGGCGAGATCCTCTTTTCGATTGGGATTTCGTCCGATCGCCATGGCAGAAACGGAGCGCTGCGGTCTACTGCGTGATGGCAGAGCCACGACTTGGCGGAGTGAGCCACGCGACCCGGCGATTCCGAGGCCCTCCTCCTCGCGAATCGTCCGGAAATCCATTCGCGGCCGCCGGACTCCTCTCCGAGCATTTGTGCAGCCTCACTCTCTGAGGGCAGATAAAGAAAAGATGGCAGAGTCAGCGACTCGGAGAGGGCGGCGAGCGTTTCCCACTGCGAAACGGGGAACATTTCACTTTGTGAAGCCTCTCCATCGAGCGGAACGAATGCCATGGCACAATTGGTGGTGCCTAGGTCGATGCCGATGCTAAACTTGGCGCGCGACATATAGGAATTTTAACCGCGGCTTGCGCGGATTGAACGGATGGATCATGGATTATTCGCGAAATCCGCGGTCATGGCTTTTGAAAGGGTCTTGCCGGACGATGCGCTTCCATTCGAGCTTGGCATTCTTGAAGTTTATTAGTATCCCAAGCTGAAGACCCGCAACGGCAAGATAACCCGCCATTTGTGCGCTATGAGTCTCGGTAAAGGCTGAGACCACCTTGGGATCAACGATCACACTTCCATCCACAATGAGATCCGGGATCAGCGTTCCGACATTGAAACCTCGATAGATTACCGGGAACTGCCTCTGTTGTTCGATCAAGTGGCCGGCTGCCTTTAGTTCCAGCACCAGCGCGTTCTCGTAGATCCTCTCGTCGAGCCCTGGCTTTAGCGTGTTCAGCACCTGCATTGCCGCGCCGATGATTTCCCTGCTGAGCTCTTCGTGAACCAAACTCATCGCCGATTGCCGAAAAAGAGAACTATGTTCTATCCGCCGGATCCGCGCAATCCGCGGTCAAAAGCTCCCGTTCATTCCATGCGCACTTGGAATTCGACTTTCCAGCGGCGATCTGAGCCGGTGTGCTTCATCCAAAGTTCGAGGTTGCCGAGTTCGGTGACTACCGGATTGATTTGAACTGGGATCGGCTGGGCTTCGGGAAAGCCTTCTATCGCGGGCAGTGTTACCTCGATGCGACTGGTTTCCTCGAGTTCGCGCTCCGCATTCGGGATGATCTGGCCGGGCGCGTCACCGCTTCGCACTTCCGAGGCGAAGAAGCGGAAATCTGCCGGCTGACCGGTCATCAATCCGAATTCCTGTCCCTCGATTAGCAATTCGCTGCCTTCTTCCATGCCCTGTGGAACGATGCAAAGGGCCTTTATGGGAGGTTTGAAGCCCGGTATGGCGAGCATGGAGGTTTCCAGTCCGATGTAGTACGAACGTGCCGTGCCCGCCTTGATGCGAATTCCCTTTCCGGTTGCGCGATTGCGTCCGTAGAGCGCGGCGCCCTTGGCTACTGCCAGATCGGGTTGATAGCCTGCAAGCTCACGGGCCGGCTTGCTTTCATTCCAGGAAGCCAGGAGATCCAGCACGCGCTTGCGGATCGGAGCCGCGTTGAAGACGCCGCCGTTGAAAAGTACGGCGGTCGGCTTGAGATAGTCGGAGGCTTCGCTGCGGGACCCGACGAGCGCCTTGAGGGCGTCGCTGGCTTTAACGTTCATCAAGCTTCGTGTCAGGAACCTGGCGAGATGCTTGCTGACGACCGGATCCGACGCGTACGGCAGGCCGAATTCCTGCAAACCCGCGCTGCGGGTTTCCGTGGGAAGATCGGTCACCTTGGTGATCGGGAAAAACCCGTCCAGAACGATCTGTTCGAAAGTCGTTCGATCCAGGGTCGTCGAGACCGTCTTGGCAAGCAGGCTTGATCCGCGTGAAGGGACCGAGATCGGCGCTTGCTCAAGCGATTCGTTGTTGAAGAGATTCACCTTGGCCTGGCTCGCGGCGTGGATCAGCGCGAGGAACTGCCACGAGTCAATCGACTTCCCAGCAGCTTCGAGCTGCGCTTGCAGAGTGTAGGCCAGAGCCAGGTCCATGTTGTCGCCGCCGAGCAGGATGTGTTCGCCCACGCTGATGCGCTCGACTTCGAGGTTGCCATTCTTTTCGCTGATTGCGATCAGGCTAAAGTCGGCAGTTCCGCCGCCCACATCACAAACGAGAACGATGTCTCCGGGGCTGACCTGGCTTCGCCATGCGTTGCCGGCCTGGGCGGTCCAGGCATAGAATGCCGCTTGCGGCTCTTCGAGCAGGACGACCTTGCCGAGGCCGGCGGCCTCAGCAGCCTCGGCTGTCAGATTCCGGGCGACCTCGTCGAAGGACGCCGGGACGGTGAGGACGACTTGGCATTCAGACAGATCCCAAGCGCGGCCCTGGATGCGTTCCGCGTAGAGAAAGCCCTCCTTGAGATGTTCGAGGTAGAGCCGGGAGCAATCGAAGGCGGAAAGCTTTTGCTCTTTGATGTCGGATTTCCATGGCAGAACGGCCCGCTTTGGATCGATATGGAAGTTCGAGAGCCAGGATTTCGCGGAAGTGACAAGCCGATCGGGGATCAGCGCCCCATGGTCGCGTGCAAAGTGGCCCAAAATGGCAGTCTCAGTGTGGTTCGACCAAGGCAGCCGGAGAGTGTCGGCCGGAAACTCGTCGGGATGCGGAATGTAGAGTGCCGACGGAAGGGTTGCCTTTTCCCCAATCTGATTGGGACGCAGAATTTGTGTGATCTCCACTATTGCAGTTCGTTCGTCCTGAAAATCGTCCGCTGCGACCGCGCTGTTGCTGGTGCCAAGATCGATGCCGAGGCTAAATCGTGTACTCATCTCTTGAGCCGGCTATTTCAGTTCGACTTGCGCGGGGACAATGCTTGGCAGGCGCTTTTCACTTGTTTTGAGTACGCGAGGAAGTTTCACCGATTCGGTCTTCCAGCCCTTGTGGAGCAAAGTTCCCGTGAATGGCGGTTCCCCGCTGATCTTTCCCACGAAACGGTATTCATCCGCCGCATATCCCGCCGGTACCGTGATTTGCGATCCTTCCTCAGCCTCCGAGATGGGAGTGACTTTGAAATGTTCATGCAAGACCTCCCGGCAGCCATGATGGACAACCCTGGCTGCTGCTCCGACCTCTTTGTCCTCGTACGGGGCGACGTCTTGCATAAGGAAATCCACAAGGCGGCCTTTCTCCTGGAGGAGACCGACGAAGGCCACAACCTCTGCCTCGGCCTGGTTTGCGGCCGGGGGTGGAGGCTGGGCGGCGACTGGAGCGACTGTGGGCGAGGGAGCTTCCTGCGGTCCACCGAGAAAAGAAAGAGCCAGGACGATGATAGCCAGCGCGAGCGCCAGCGCTGCGATGGGGAACGTGTGGGCGCTCATTGCGGGGATCAGTAAGAGGCTGTTTAGCAAAGCAAGGAGCACTGCGGCGATCGGTAGGTAAGGTTTCATGCGAGGATACTTTGTCGTTTTGGAACGGAGACTTGCTCTAAGCCATTGGACACAAGGAAGTCCCTTTCGCAAGTGCGAAAGCGGGATGGCACGCGTGCGCGGATGCCGTCGTGGAGGGCCCGCCGTTGGCTCGATTAACTCGATAGACGGCGGACCTAAGGAAAAAGCTATGCCAAACCCCGAAGGGCGCGCACCTCCGAAGCGGCGCCAAGAGTCTGCGCCTTCTTGGCAAGAGCTTCCATTTTGCGTTTGTTTGTGGAACGGATCGTGTCCTTGATCTTCGGTATCAGTGCCGGGGCGAGGCTCAACTCGTCCACTCCAAGCCCGATAAGCAGGCGGGCGGCTGCGGGATCAGAAGCTGCTTCTCCGCAAACGCCCACGTGTTTGCCCTGCTGGTGAGCACTGATCGTGAGTTGGGAAATCAGGCGAATGACAGCCGGGTGAAGGGCGTCCTGGAATCGCGCCAACTCAGGGTTGTCGCGATCGGCAGCGAGTACGTATTGGGTGAGGTCGTTGGTTCCGATGCTGACGAAATCGACCATTTGAGCAAGCTGGTCGATCAGGAGCGCGGCGGAAGGGACTTCGATCATGATGCCCACAGGTATCGGCCAAGCGTGGGCCTTGTTTTCCCTTTGAAGCGCGGCACGGACGTTTTCCAATTCCGACAATGCGTGTCGAAGCTCCTGCGGGTCGGAAATCATCGGGAACATGAGCTGGAAATTGCCTCCGTGACCCGCGCGCAAGATTGCGCGCAGATGAGTTCGAAAGAGCTCGCGGCGGTTTAAGCACAGTCGTATGGCACGCACACCGAGGAAGGGATTGGCCTCCCTGGGCAGACCAAGGCTGGGCACGACTTTGTCTCCGCCGATATCCAGCGTCCGTATGATCACGGGCCGTTGTTCCATGAGTTCCCGCAGTTCGTGCAAAGCTTCGGATTGTTCGTCTTCGCCAGGAGTGTCATTTCGATTCAAAAACAGATACTCGGTCCGAAAAAGCCCGACGCCTTCCGCGCCGCATTCCAAGGCGCCTGCGGCCTCAGCGGCGTGACCAAGGTTTGCGAGGATACCGACGGAATGGCCATCTTTTGTGATCGCGCGCTTGTGGCTGAGGCGAGCCACCCGCTCCATTTCTCTTTCAAGCGCTTCCTTGCGTTCGCGCAGTTCCTGCAATTTGCCTGGCGCCGGGTTGAGCCAGAGTTCACCGCTTTCGCCGTCGAATGCCGCGTTGATCGCGCCCTCCGACGGTTCGATGCCGGCGCGCTCGAAGGATAATCTTGCCTGGGCAATAGCTGGCACGGCTCGGGCGCGCAACAGTATGGCGGCATGCGAGGTCTTGCCTCCTTGCAGGCAGATCACCCCAAGAACCGATGCGTTCGAGAGGCCGGCGGCATCTGTAGGCATCAGATCCTCAGTGACGAGAATGCCCGGTTGCGGCAGATGAGAGATTTCGCGGCGCCGAATTCCCAACGCCTCCAAAACGCGATGTCCCATGTCCTCGACATCGGCTGCGCGCTGCCGCATGTATTCGTCTTGCAAGCCTTGATAGGCGTTCGCCAGGGCCTGACACGACTGCCGCCACGCCAGGGCGGCATTTTCATGATCGTCTTCAATGGACCGCTCCGCGGCTTCAAGGAGTGCGGGGTCATCAAGGAGCAGCGCCTGGGCGCGAAAAATTTCCGCTTCCTCCTTCCCAAGGGATTGCTTGAGCGATTCTTCGTCCCTTGCCAGCTCAGCCTTGGCGCTCTCGATGGCTTTTTGAAGTTTTCTCTTTTCCTTCCCCGTGTCGCTGACTTTGTCCGTAGGAAACTCGGGATCTGCAGCCTCCGCGAAGAAGAGCTGACCGATGGCGATACCTCCCGAGACTCCGATGGGTCCTTGGTTTGGCGAGCCCGTGCTGGATGGGGGAACAGCGGGGGAATCCACTCTTTCGCCCAAGCCTGCTTTCACCGCCTCTTGCAGCGCCCTGAGGGCAGCCTCGGCGTCAGGTCCCCGTGCTGCGATTTGAATCTCATGGCCCTGGAGAATCTCTAACGAAGCGAGCCCGCTCATGCTTTTCGCCGGGGCCGGACCCCGACCGCTGCTGAGATTGCGCACTTCGATCTCGCTATTGTAGCGTGCCGCCTCCCGGATAAATCCGGCGGCGGGACGCGCATGAAGGCCGTGCGGGTTGCGGACGATGACCTTGGTGGCGAAAAAGTCGCCTTGCGCCTGCTTCGAGTCAGCGGCTTCGACGGTCTCGCTGTCTTCTGGGGTGCCATCGAGGTGTTCCGTTTTACGCCGGAGGGCTTTTTGGGCCTCTTTGGTAACTTCCTCAAGACTCGATCCAAGCGCCGCTAATACGCCGGCAGCGACCGCGCCCTCGACGAAGGCCGCTCCACAGCAGCGCACCTTCACGCGCTGCGGTTCCTCGAGAAACCCAAGCGCTATTTCCGCGCTCAAAATGGCGCTTCCGATATCCAGCAAGATGAGCACGCCTTCTTCGCTCATTACCGCGTTGATGCTCTCGACGATCTCGGTCGCGTCGGTGCCCAGTTCCGCACGGTCCTGGCCGGTTCCCGCAGCAATAGCTATGGGAAGCTTGGGGCCGCTCATGGAAAGCACAAGCTCCCGCACCGCTGCAGCCAATGCACGACTGTGGGAAACCAGCACGAGACCAACCATGATTTAGTGAAAAGAAACTCAGGACGAAGCCTTGACGGACTCGGCAAGTGCTTCCAGAAGCAAGGCGGACGAGGTCGCGCCAGGGTCCTTGTGGCCGACGCTGCGCTCTCCCAGATAGCTGGCGCGTCCTTTCCTCGCGATGAGGGGAATGGTCGCTTCGGCTGCCTCACGTGCTACCGAGGCGGCGCGTTCCAGCGCCGTATTGAGCGAGTCTTCATTCTTGGGATGTAAGGCAGCGAGAGCCGGAGTAAGCGCATCGACCATTGTCTTGTCGCCAATGACGGCTTTACCGAGCTTTACGATGCCTGACAGTCCGGTGTCGAAGCACTCGCAAAGCTCAATCAGGGTGAGTTCGGTTTTTCCATTGGCGGAGCGAGCCGCTTGAAGAAAAAACGTCCCGTAGAGCGGACCACTTGCTCCGCCGACCTTCGAGATAAGGGTCATTGCGCTGGTGCGGAAGAGGGAACCGATGGACTTGTCCACCAGAGGGTCCAATTTCGGCGGAATTGCCGAGAATCCGCGTGCCATGTTTACGCCATGATCGGCGTCGCCAATCTTGGCGTCGAGATCCGTGAGTTCGTCCTGGTGCTTGGTAAAGACCTCGGCGCAGCGCCGGAGCCACGTTTCAATGTTGGCGGAGGAGATCGAGGTCATCAGACTCCTTTTCTCAGTGCCGGCGTATGGACCGGGATGTCCCAGAGCAGCGTCAATTCCTCGTCCAGCTTGAGCAGGGTGATCGAGGTTCCGGCCATCTCAAGGCTTGTGATGTAGGAGCCCACGAGGTTGCGAGTGACCTTCAAATTGGCCCGCTTGGCGATTTCGACCGCCTTTCGATAAACAATGAAGAGTTCGATCAACGGTGTGCCGCCCAGCCCGTTGACAAAGAGGAGCACCTCGTCGCCTGACTTGAAAGGAAGATCGTTCAGCACCGGTTCCATGAGGAGTTCAACGATCTCATCCGCGGGAAGGAGCTTGGCGCGTTTGCGTCCGGGTTCTCCATGAATTCCAACGCCGACTTCCATCTCTTCCTCCGGCAGGTCAAAGGTTGGCTTGCCGACATGAGGTACGGTGCACGGCGTGAGGGCAATGCCCATGCTGCGCGCCTGGGCGTTAACCCGCTTGCAAAGATCGCGAACTGCCGCGAGCGGCCGGCCGTCCTCGGCCGCAGCACCGCACAGTTTCTCCGCCAACACCGTGGCTCCAACGCCGCGGCGTCCCGCCGTCCATGTGCTGTCCTGCACTGCGACATCGTCGTCGATAATCACGCTCTCGACCGGTATGCCTTCTGCCCGGACCATTTCGGCGGCGAGGTCGAAATTCATCACGTCGCCGGTGTAATTCTTTACGATGTGCAAGGCGCCTTTTCCGCCGGAGACGGCCATTGTGGCCGCATGCATCTGATCGGGAGTGGGACTGGTAAAGACGGCTCCCGGACAGGCAGCGTCGAGCATTCCCTTGCCGACGAATCCGCCATGCATCGGTTCGTGTCCGCTGCCTCCGCCTGAGATGAGGGCAACTTTGTTTTTCACTGGCGCATCGGCCCGCATGATGAAGTTGGGATTGTAGCGGACCTTAAGAAGGTCCGGATATGCGGCCTCCATTCCTTGCAAGGCCTCGGTGACGACGTTTTCCGGGGCGTTAATGAGTTTTTTCATGAAGGTTTGGGAGAGTCATCGGCAAGAACGCGGAAACGGGGTGTTTCCCCAATCATTACCTTGGGTCCTGTGTCTAGGAAGTGCTGGCATTTGAGTGGGGAAGCCAAAGGGAGGCATCATTCAAGACATATCCGAGACTTGATGACGATTCTCCTATGAGTGTCCGCCTGAACATCGACAGCGACAAGGTGAAAAACCTCGATGGGAATGCATTTTATTTTTCGCCTGACCTCGCGATTGGCCGGGGGGCACACTCGACTGGAGTTTGGCGCGAGATTCCGCTCGCCAGGGCCGGCGAACATTTCAAGACTTGATTGTCACGCAGGATCTTGAGGCAGTCGCTGCGCTGCGTCGGAGTTTCGGCCTCCCGGCGTCCAATAAAACATTATCGCGATGCCCAAGCAGATTCCGAGAGACCCAATCCATTTCAGGAGCCATCCGGGATCGTAGAGGACTTGGAGCGTCGTTTCATCGAGGTTCCTTGGGTTCCACTCGGCCTGAGAGAATTTGTAATTGAACCCTGTGAGATTGGCCAATGGAGTGCCAGGGAAGCTCGCGGGATGGTTCATCCTGGCGATGCCGGTTTTGGTGGCCCCGGTTGCGGAATTCCGAAACTCAATTGTAGCAAGGAAATTTGACGGCGTGTCGGTACCTTCATCGCGTGGGACCTCGAAATTCACGAGCCGCAGCGAGAAAGGAAGAGGCTTGGTTTCCAGGCCGTAACCGATCCGGACGATTTGATTGCCGTCCGTCAGCGCGGTGACTTCCCCGGATTCCACCCAGCGATCCGGACCGCGTTTGCCGTCGCCCCCTTCAAGGTGCGCGCGAAAGCCCGGGATTCCTTGCTCGCCCTTTGGCAGAGGCGGGCCGGGTTTGATTTCGCTGACAAGCTCGGCCTTCGAAAAAAACTGGACGAGTTCGGCCCGCCAGTCCGCCCAGCCAAGAGCAAAGGAATCGCCGGGTTTCGCGTTGCCGGTAGCGATGATATGCGCGCCGCGCCGAAGCTGATAGGCAATCCCCTGGTCGGTTGGCGCGAGTTCGAGGGACGGCTTGGCATTTTCGGTTCCCGCAAGCTTTGAAATACGGATGAGAGCCGCCGGATTGTTGGGCGAGTCCGATTTGGTTGTAGGCGTGCCGCCCTTCATGGCGAAATCCGGCCAATAGCTCTCGACGACGACGAGTGAGCCGGCTTCGGCTATCGGTTGATCCATGATCTCGCTGCGCAGATAGGTCGCGCCAGCGCCTTCCCCGGACAGGATGGTGACCTTCGAGCCATCTTCGCTCAGGCGGACTGTAACGCCGGACGGGGTGCCCTGCGCCTGAACGATTGGCTCGTAGTTCGCGAAAACCATCTGAGTTTCCTGGACCGACGCGCGGGTGTTCTCCGCGAGGGCAGGCCGAAAGACGATGCGCGCGAGGCCGAAGAAATCCTGGTCAACAGATTGCCCGGAGAGCAGGGCGAGAGGCACATCGAGAGCTCGGTCCGCCATTTGGCTGGAGAGTTTCAGCAGCGCGGAGGGAGCGGCGTCTGGAGCCTCCGAAGCAACGAATCGTTGCTCGTGAAGAAGATTCGGGCTGAATTCATCGGCCACGACCTTAAGATTCGTGCCGGGGACTGGAAAAATTCGCGGGTGCCGCGCGCTCGGCGGTGTAGCTTCCGCGTCGAATTGCATCAGATAGAGGGCGGAATCCGCTGAACTTTCGAGTTGAATGATGCTTCGGCTCGTCGTGACGCGGTTGGTGGGCGAAGCGTCTTTGCGGAGCGTTACGTTTCCTTCGAAGCCGGTTTGCATCCCCACCATTGCACCAACGAGGAGGGTAATTATTCCATAGTGGGTCACGACAAAGCCGATGTGTCTTCTTTGCCAGGGCCACCGGGTGAGCGTAACTGCGAAGAGATTGACGCAAAGAACGGCCAGCCAAAGTTGAAACCAAGGGGCCTTGTAAATGTAAGTCTGTGCGATCCTGGTGTTGAAATTGGATTCCGCGAAAGTCGCGATAGCGCAGGCGATAGCGATCGTTGCAAGGAGGATGAGCGCAAGCTGCAAGGACCCAAGATAGTGAATCACCCGCCAGGCGGCCGAGCGCTTGCGGCGTTCGGCGATCATCTGCTTATCAACGGGTGCGGATGCGACAGTCGCGCTCATGGACGAGTCAGAGCCATGGTGTACATTCCGTGAGGAGCCTATTTCTTTGGTGGCGTATTTCAACCATTGGCGGCGATTATTCTCCAGGCTAGGTTCTCTCACATATGCAACGCCGCCGAATATTTTGGATTGTTGCGGCCGCAGGAATCTTTCTCGCCCTGCTGGCTGCCGTGGGAACCTCGGTGTGGATAAGTCGATTCTTGCGCGGCGAAGCCTTCCGGAAGTTGATCGCAGCCAAGACGGGCGAGGCCCTCCGCTCGGAGGCCGTTTTCGGTCCCTTGAGGTGGACGGGTTCATCGCTGTTTGTCGATTCGATCCAAGCCACCGGCCTGCCAGGTTCCATGGTGGAAAGCGTGCGCGCCTATCAAGTGCGCGCGGATGTGAACTTGCGGGCTATCGTCGACGGAGCTTGGAGAGTAGACCAGATCCAGATGGTAAGCTTTAATGGTACACTCCGCCCGGGCTCGAATGAACCAAAAACGCCCGGTGCGCCTCCTCAAGTAGCGGTCTATGGAATAGAGGCTTGGCTTCCGAAGCATTTCGAAGTGAGACGGTTGGACATCGCGCAGGCCCGCGTTAATTTTCGCAGCATCGAAGGCCTCGAAATTGCCTCCCTGCAGGACTCGGCGTTGCGCATTCATCCGGATGGCGCCGGCTGGACGATAGAAGGCGTTGGCGGCATGCTTGCGCTTGCGAACCTCCCGGCGCTAACCGTTGTAGATTTTCGTTCCAGGACTCAGGGAGACGTATTTTTCTTAACCGACTCGCGATTTCGGCTTGGTGAGACTGGAAAGATTTCCGCCTCGGGAGAGTTCGCCAACAACTCGAAGCTCCTCGTAGAATGGAGCCAAGTGGATCTGACGCCGTTTCTTGATCCCTCCTGGCGGTCGCGTTTTACGGGCATATGGGCCGGCACAGCATCGCTTGAATGGCCTGAAAGTGGACTTGCCGCCGGGAGAGCGACCGGCAGCTTCCGGCTGACCGATGGGCTTGCACAGAACATAGAATTGCTCGATCGGGTCGCAATATTCACAGGCGCCCCTCAGTTCCGGCGAATCCCCTTGCAGGAAATATCGGGTGTCTTTGAATGGACAAAGGGCACCATCCAAATTGCCAATCTCGTCGCAGAGTCGAAGGGCTTGCTTCGCTTGGAGGGAAATTGCACAATCACCGCCAATGGAGCGGTAGACGGAACGCTTCGCATCGGAGTGACACCCCAGACTCTACAGTGGTTGCCCGGTTCGCGGGAACGCGTCTTCACGATAGCCCAAAGTGGCTATGTCTGGACCGATGTTAAAATCAGCGGCTCATTGCAAGACGTGAGAGAAGACCTCTCTTCGCGCCTTGCGGCCGCAATGGGAGATGAAGCCATAGATCGAGGCACCCGTGCCATCCAGGAAATTCCCAACGCGGCCAGAGATGGCGCAAGAGGTGTGCTCGATGCCATAGTCCCCTTGATTAAATAAGCGGCGCCTCGCAGAGCTCGTCTGGTGCGAATGCGAGAGCAATTCGAGGTTCTTTCTCGCAAGAGTTAGCGCGAGTGTGCGTATCATAATAGACGACTTGAGAACACACCAGAAGAGGACTAAAATCTCGCTAACCCGCGGAAGCATTCCGAAAAATGTTGGCACGCCTAATGCTTAACAATAAGTCCCGATGATCCATGCGAATTGTCGGATGCGGTTGACGGCTGACGACTTCACGTTTGTCGTCGGGGTATTATCGAAGAGCGAGTCAGACCACGTCTCGCTGGTGAAGCTATTGATCGACGAGGATACGAGGGACGCGATCCTCGATCATGAAATGCTAGCCAAGGCGATTCTTGAATCTCCCCAGCGGTTGCCGATTTCTCCGCAGCTATTGTTCTACGTTCTCTGCCGGAAGGTGCTTCGCGACACCAAGGTCAGAAGTCGAGAATCGGCGGATTTCGTGGCCTCGGTGCTCGAAGGCTTCATGAGGACTGCTCGAATGGAGTCGTCCGAGGAAACGGGCAGGCGGAGCATGCAATACCTTTCCGACATCATGCACGCCATGAACAACGCAGGGACGAGGGAGGCTTTTCTGCTTCGTTCGCATGCGGCGAACTACGCCCTGTTCATCAGCGGAATCTTCGTTGACAACGTGGAGATGCGTACGCGCCAGCGCGGGGCGCCCGATCTTTCCTTCTACGAGGCTGTGGGCCAGATGAATTACCGGGCGGCCTCCGAGTATCGGGAGGCGAAGAAATTTAAACTTCAATCGATTTATGAAGAACTGGCGAGCGGCTTCCGCGAAGTGCGCCTTGCATTGAACGATCTGGCGAGCCGGCTTCTTCATCTCGACGCTCCGGGGGCGCTGATCATCGCCTCATGAGCACTCTCTTCAGCGAAATTCAGCGACTGCTCGAACGCACCTACGCGAGCGTGGGCGTGAATCTGGAAGAGTGCCTCATCGACCGCCGGCGATGTAGTCAACTTTCCGCTCTCGCCGGGGCGCAGGCGGCCGAGCTGAGCATGCTTGCGCGAACCTTCTTGCGTGCAGCGGACGGGCGTTTGCGCGTTGGCATCTACTATTCGAGCTGGCTCATTGAACAACTGGAGAGACACGATCCGCGTTCCAGCTTGAGCGATGCCAACATCAAAGCTCTCATAGCCTTTGTCGAGGAGATCAACCATGCCCTGCACGCCTCTCTCCAGTTCCAACGTGGAGAGGCGCCAAATCGCGACGAGCACTACGCGCGCAATCTCGAATTGCAGGCCCAAGTGGACACCTATCTTGTGTTGCTGCTTTTCGTCGCTTTTTTTCGCAGCCCCGGCAAAGTCACCCGCGCGGATCGCAGGTGGCTGCGGTTCCACATGTTTGATTCGCGACACGAGCGCTCATTTCGAGACAAGACGATTTCTGCTCGCTATGCGGAAACGACTCTTCTTGCAAAGTCTTACACGCGCTATCTTGAAAGCCTCGCTGCCTCGCGTCGCGTCGAGGAAATTCGGATCTTCCACGCGCTCGAGTATGATCGGAAGCGAGCGCGCATTTTCGCGCTTAGGGACAGAACCAGAGATCGCGAATCCGGGTTGCTTTGACATTTCCGGGAGGGAGCGAACTGCTCTGGATCTGCCATCGCCCGATCAAAAATCGCGCGTGGCAGGGTGATCGGCGATTAGGCGAAGCGATCTTTCAAGCAGGGTTTTCCCGGGCTCCATGCGATGCCACGTCGAGGCGCCAGAGGGATGCGGAAGGGGGATCACGTCTTGGACGCCCCCGTGGCGGCAAAGCTTCCAGCGCCTGCCGACAACGCTCGAGAGAGAATCGAAGGCCAGGAATTGCGAGATTGCGAGTCTGCCGACCGGAAGGATAAGGCTCGGCTGGAGCATTTCGAACTCGCGTTGCAGCCAATGAGAGCATGCCCGGATTTCTTGCTCGTTCGGCACGCGATCCCCACCGCGCGGGTTTTTGCCAGGAAAGCACCGGCAGACCGCCGCGAAGTAGATCCGGTTTCGCGCTGTCTCTTCGTCCCATTCAAGTGCGGACTCGATCCAGCGGAAAAGTGTCTTGCCTGCTGTCCAGGCGAAGGGTCGGCCGAGTTGCGGCTCTTTGATGCCAGGGGCCTGCCCAACGAGAAGGATACGGCTGACGATCTGTCTGCCAATGACGACCGGCTTATGCATGGCGGGGCATCTTTCACAGCCGGCCAGGGCGCGCAGATGAGCGCTCAGGGCGCTCACGACCAGCCAAAGAGGAGTGAAGCCATCCGATACGCCATGTAGCCGACTGCGAGAGCCACAACCAATGCTACGACCAACACGATCACGAGCAGCAGAATGAGGAAAAGCCAGTCGGAAACTGTGGACACACGAGGGCCGGTGGAGTGGCGCTTCAAGAGGCGATAGTTTTGCTGATTCGACTTGAACCAGGCGGAGAACAGGTCGCCAATTCCGGGGAGTGCTCCGAGTACGGAATTGATAAGAATGTTGAACGCCATGCGCACAAGCACCACGCGCGGAACTCCCGCGCGGAGGGAATGAACAAGGATCAGCGAAGAAAAGGCCGCTGTGGAGGTGTCCCCGAGACCGGGAATCAGTCCAATGAGGGGGTCGAGGCCCACGCGGTACTTCGTTCCGGGAATCGGGATGAGGTCATCGAGGATATACGCGAGAAGGCGGGCAAACTCGTCCTTCCCCTCCGAGGCGGGCGGAAGCAGCTCCATCTGAATTTCCGGAACCCTTTCTTTCACGAAGTAATTGATCGCACGGCCACTCCCGCTGCAAGCGACTTTGTTTCTTTTCGGCGAGCAAGCTTCCCGCTAAAGGGTATCGCGGTGAAGAGGATTTGCTTGTTGCTCACTACGGTGCTTCTTGGAGCGTGTTCGACGACACCTCCTCCCCCGCCGCAGGCGCGATACCTCACGGACGCCTACGCCACGCTATATTTAGGGGCGGACGGCTTAATCGTAACCAAGCAGACGCAGGCTGCCAAACCGCAGGAGGAAGGGTTTTGGCGCGGAAGCGACGTGTCCGGCTCGCCATCGATCGTCATTGACCTTGGCGCGCAGAAGGCATTTTTCTACAAGTCCGGACAGATTGTCGGCATGTCCCCGATTTCAAGCGGACGCGAGGGCTATCGAACTCCGACGGGACGCTTTAGCATCATTCAAAAGGAAAAGCATCATCTCTCCACTCTTTACGGCGATTATGTGGATTCCTCTGGAAATGTCGTGGTGAGAAACGTGGGCGTCATGGAAGACCCCAAGCCGCCAGGGACTTCGTTTCGTGGCGCGCCGATGCCGTACTTCATGAGGATCTACGACGGCGTCGGTATGCATGCCGGCTACCTTCCGGGGGTTCCGGATTCCCACGGGTGCATCCGTATGCCGCTGCGAATGGCTGAGATCTTCTACGGGAACGCGCCATCCGGCACGCCGGTTAGCGTGACCCATTGATCTAGCAGTTTGCCGGTTCGAAAAGAAAGGGGCAGGCGCACATTCGGAGATCAACCGCGAAGAGTGAATACACCTCCGACTGGCTCCTACGCCTTTGTCGAATAGCTCATCTCGTAGGAGAAGAGCTCTTCGGGTTTGAAGAACCTCTCGAGCTCAATCTCGGCATTCTCCGGTGAATCTGAGGCATGAACGATGTTCACCATCACATCCACACCGAGGTCGCCGCGAACGGTTCCCTTCTCGGCCTTTCTCGAATCCGTTGGGCCGATGATTGTGCGCACCCTATCCACGGCATCGTCGCCAGCCAATGCGATGGCGATGACGGGGGTGGACTGCATAAAGACTTCGAGCTGAGGGAAGAAACTCTTGTCGAGCAGATGAGCGTAGTGTTCCTTGAGCAGCTCGGGCGACGCGCCGAACATCTTGCAGCCGCGGATCTTGAATCCGTTGTCTTCAAAGCGTTTAATCACTTCGCCGACTTTTCGTCCGGCTACGCAATCAGGCTTCAACAGGAGGAGGGAGGTTTGCATAGGTTGCTCAAAGTAATCTCCTCGCAGCGTGCTGGAAGCAGAATTTGCGCCTCAGATTTTCAAACAATCTCTTAAATGGCGTACCTCCACACCGCGATGGTGTGGCAAAAGGATCCTGCGAAGACGAACAGATGCCAGATAAAGTGCATATAGGTCTTGTTCTTTGCGGCATAGAAAGCGACGCCCACTGTGTAAGCTATGCCGCCAGCAAGAACCCAGAGGAATCCGTGCCAAGTGGCGTTTTCGATGAATGGTCGAATCCAGAAGATCCCCAACCAGCCCATGCACAGGTAAATCATGTTCGACAGCCACTTGTATCGGATGCCGCCCGCGAGCTTGAAGGCAATTCCCAGCACGGCCATCGTCCATTCAATGATAACGAGCGCTAACCCGCCGCTCGCAGCAAGCGGACCGAGGGCAAAGGGTGTGTATGTTCCGGCTATAAGCACGAAAATCGCCGAGTGATCGAGAACGCGGACGATGCGCTTTGCCCTGCCTAGCGCAAGGGCATGGTAAACAGTCGAAGTCAGATAGAGGACGAGCACAGACCCCAAGAAAATTGCTGCGCTAACAACTGCCCAAGGTTGCGCGCTGCGCAGGGCCGCTAGTAGCAAAAAAGGGGTAACTCCGAGAGAAACAACAAGTCCAACTGCAGCCGAGATCGTGTTTGCAACCTCTTCGCCGCGCGTATAGCGGTGTTCACCACAAGCTTCGATGGGTGCGGACATGCGATTTCTCAGGACACGACGCGGTTCGGCGTGGCCAGGATACGCCTGAGCGCGATATGACAAACCGCTTCGGCGGTGGCGAGGCTGACGATGTTCGCTTGAAGATCGCGCAGAATTCCGTCCTGGAGACCATAAATCAGCCCGTGCACGGCCAACTCGCGACCGTGCATCCAGGCATCGCGCAGAAGCGCAGAACGGCAAAGATTGCGGACCTGAAGGATCACATTGATTTCGCAGAGCTTTTCCACGCGCCGGACCGGATCGCCTATGGCTTCGATCTGATCGCGATAAGTCTCGAAAGCTTCGGAAATCGGCGAAAGCCAGTTATTGACGAGTCCGACGGCGCCTCCTCCAAGGGCCGCCTGCACGCCACCGCAACCGTAGTGGCCACAAACAATGATGTGGACGACCTTGAGGACATCGACGGCGTATTGAACGGTCGCGAGGCAATTGAAATCCGTCAGGGAGATGATGTTTGCGACGTTGCGGTGGACAAAGACCTCGCCCGGTTGCAGGCCGATGATTTCGCTGGCGGGCACCCGGCTGTCGGAGCATCCGATCCACAGAAACTTTGGAATCTGTTGCTCGGCAAGTTTCTCGAAGAACCGGGGTTGCTTTTCCCGCATTTTCCGCGCCCAATTCCGGTTGTGTTCAAACAGCGGTTGAAGATCTACTCGAAGATCGCTGGGCATCGACACCCGACACTAGGCGCCCGTTCGGGCGCAGGCAAGGGCGGTTATTTTTCGCCCAATTCCTCGCGGGGAAAAGGAGCTTGGGACGAGAGACGTTCGATACGGCGAATCTTGCGGAGGACGGTCTGATTCGGGCGGACAGGAGACCATTTCAAGGGATTGGGAAGGATTGCCGCCAGAGCGATCATCTGGCTGCGTGTCAGTTGATCGGGAGTTTTGTTGAAATATTTCTGCGCTGCGGCGCCGATCCCGTAAACGCCCGGGCCGAACTCAATATGATTGAGATAGAGCTCTAGAATACGGCGCTTGCTCATGAAAAGCTCCATCCAGATCGTATAATACGCTTCCAGGGCCTTCCGGAAGTAAGAACGCCCCTGCCAAAGAAAAAGGGAGCGCGCGCATTGCATGGTGATGGTGGAGACTCCCCGTGCTCCGCCCTCTTTTGCCTCAGCGATGGCCTCCCGAATTCGAGGAACGTCAAATCCCTGGTGTTCGAAGAACGCTTGGTCTTCCGAAGCCCAAATGTAATGGACGATGCCTTCGGGAACGCTATTGAGCGCGACCCAGCGGGAGGGAGCTTCTTGCAAGGTCTTGCCTTTCGTTCGCGCCTCGATCCGGCGTTGAACGCGCATCGGAATGAAGGGGGGATCCCAGAAAACCGCAAGCGCGACCTGCGCGGGTGGAATCAATAGGACGACGAGGACCGCGATAAGCAGGAACTTTGCTATGCGACCGAAATTGAATCTCTTGGAAGCCACCGGCCGGCATTCTCGCGAAGAGTTGTCGCTTGAAAAGGCCGTAGATTATGCAATTTCCCATAGCGCAACAGCTCAAGTGAAAGTCCGTTCAGGCGGCCTTTAAACGCACGAGGGCCGTTTCCTCCTTGACGAAGGCCGGCCCCCTTTTCAGGAACTTGGGAACAATTTGTGCGAATCGATTAGGTTGTCACGCGCCCAGTATCGGAATGCCACTGCACAAGTCACTTATCAACATTAACTTGTGGACGCTATTTAGCGGCAGTAGCCGTAGCCGTTGCCGCCTCCAAACGCGAAGCCAATCTGAAAGGCCGGTCTTTGATAGTAGCGCACGGGCTGGTAGTAGCGTGGTTCGTAATACCGCGCCCGCTGGTAGTAGCTATAATCGTTCCAGCCGCCGCCGCGGTAGCAGTTGTTATTGTGATGTCTATGATGTTTTCTGCCTCCGGCTTCGGCCGGAGTCGCGAACAACGCAAATGCGCCGACGACCGCCGCCACCGAAAGTGCGAGTGAATGTGCCTTCATACAGTGATCTAACGTTTCCGGCGGGTGAAATATTCAAACTATTTTCGCATTGCGGGATCTGCGGGAACGCCGGCCAATTCGATGGGAGTGAAGCGGCCATTCCGGAGACCCGTTGGACTAAGCGATGGCTTCGACCAAACGAGCCTTCAAGTCAGCAATAGCAACACGTTCCTGATTCATGCTATCGCGATGTCGCAGGGTAACGGTGTCGATTTTCTCGGGACCGTTCTCGCCGATGGTGTCAAAGTCCACCGTTACGCCGAACGGCGTGCCGGCCTCGTCCTGGCGGCGATAGCGGCGGCCGATAGCGCCGCTTTCATCGTAAAAGACAGACATGAAGGGACGCAATGCGGTCGCGACCTCTCTGGCCCTGGCGACGAGTTCGGGCCTATTCTTCAAGAGCGGAAAGATCCCGCATTTAACAGGCGCCATGCGCGGATGGAAACGCAGAACGGTTCGCGTTTCGCTCTTGCCATTCTCTCCCACGACGATTTCCTCGCCGAAGGCCTCGCAGAGAAGGGCCAGCGTTGTGCGGTCAACCCCTGCACTCGGCTCGACAACATGGGGAACAAATTTTTGCTTTGTTTCCTCGTCAAAATACTCCAGAGGCTTGCCGCTGTGTTCGATATGCCGTGAAAGGTCGTAATCCGTCCGGTAAGCGATGCCTTCGAGTTCGCTCACTCCGAAGGGAAATTCGTACTCAAGGTCGTAGGTCTTCTTCGAATAAAACGCGCGCTCCTCATCCGGGATATCGTGGACGTGGATCTTTGAGCGGGGAATGCCTATGTCCGCGTAAAACCTAAGGCGCTCTTCAAGCCAGTAATCTGTCAGGCGCAATCCGTCCTCTCCCCGGCAGAAGTACTCGATTTCCATCTGCTCGAACTCGCGGGAGCGAAATGTGTAGTTTCTTGGATTGATTTCATTGCGGAAGGCCTTTCCGATCTGTGCGATGCCGAAAGGGAGCTTCTGACGGGAGGTTTCCAGCACATTCTTAAATTGGACGAATATGGCTTGAGCCGTTTCCGGGCGAAGGTAAACGAGATTTTCTTCGCTTTCGACCGGGCCGGCAAAACTTTTGAACATCAGATTGAAAGCCCGTGGTTCGGTGAGATCGCGGCTTCCGCAGTCCGCGCAATATTTCACACCGTCTTTGACGGGCAATTGATCGGCGCGATGACGGGACTTGCATGAGCGGCAGTCCACCATCGGATCGCTAAAGGTCTCTTCGTGGCCGCTGGCCTTCCACACGGCGCGGTTCATGATGATCGAGCCGTCCATGCCGACCATGTCGTCTCGCTCGCGAATATTGCGCTGCCACCAGAAGTCCTTGAGGTTGCGTTTGAGTTCGACGCCGAGAGGACCGTAATCCCAAAACCCATTGAGGCCTCCGTAGATTTCGGAGGACTGGAAAATAAAGCCTCGGCGTTTGCACAGACTGACGATCTTTTCCATGCGTTGGATGGCGGGATCTTTCGACATAAAAACTTGAGCTAACCACAACGGAGAAATAGAACATAGTGGGATCTTTCTCCCGTTCGGGGAGCACGCGCCACAAGGGGAGGGGGCCCCTTCGCCCCTCGAGGCGTGTAATGTCCGGCGCCTCACCGGACACATCCGAAGCACGAGTTTACGTGCAAAGCCCTTCGGCGGGACGCCGAAGATCGCCAACGCGGTCTCGCGGCGCGCTCCCCATTCCTATGCCGCCGTCGCAGCCTTGCGAACCCGCGGCTGCAGGCTGGCGAGAATCTTGCCGACCGCAGCCTCGGCGGTGATTCCGTGCTTCTTGCGCAAGATTGGAACGCTGCCATGTTCGACAAACTGGTCGGGCCAGCCGATCCGGACGACTGGAGTGGTAACGTGTTGTTCCGCGAGGTGCTCCATTACGGCGCAGCCGAAACCGTTGTGGAGGACGTGGTCTTCCATCGTGCAGACCACTTCGCATCCTCGCGCAAAGAACTCTATGGTCGTGGCATCGAGGGGCTTGATCCAGCGGGCATTGATCACCGCCGTCGAAATCCCCTGTTCTTCCAACGCCGCGGCGGCTTCGAGTGCGAGCTCGACCATGGTGCCTAGGGCGATGAGTGCTGCGCGAGAGCCGTGACGAAGAACTTCAGCTTTGCCGATTTCGAGGATGCTGGGCCGTTTTTTCGGTTCTGCGCCGGTGCCGACGCCGCGCGGATAGCGGATGGCGATGGGGCCGGAATGGTAATTCGCCATCGTCCAAAGCATGTCGCAAAATTCATCCTCGTCTTTGGGCTGCATATGGACGATCCCGGGAACAGGCCGAAGGTAGCCGATATCGAAAAGGCCGTGATGAGTCGGGCCGTCGTCGCCGGAAAGGCCGGCGCGGTCCATGCAAAGGGCGACGTTAAGATTTTGCAACGCGATATCATGGATGATCATGTCGTAGGCGCGTTGCAGGAAAGTGGAGTAAATGGCCAGGAAGGGTTTCATGCCTCCCACGGCAAGGCCGCACGCGAAGAGGGCGGCATGTTCTTCGGCGATACCGACGTCGAAGCATCGGTCGGGATGGCGCCTTGAGAAATTGACGAGCCCTGTGCCGCTGGGCATGGCAGCGGTGATCGCTACGAGCTTGTTGTTGTGGTCGGCAAAATCGGCGAGTTTCTTTCCAAACAGTTCGGAATAAGTAGGTTTTGCAGACGCGACAGTTTCGCCCGTGTCGAGGTGGAACTTGCCGAGACCATGAAACTTGTCAGGCTTTTCCAAGGCGGGGGCATATCCTTTTCCCTTTTTCGTGAGGATATGCAGGATCACCGGTTCGTTCTGGGTCTTGAGGAACTCGAATGTACGAATGAGCAACGGGATGTCGTGTCCATCAATTGGGCCGTAGTATCGCAATCCGAGGTCTTCGAAGATCACGCTGGGAGCAAGGAGGTTCTTGACGCCGGCTTCGACCTTGTGAGCGAAGTGGCGAGCTTGCTTACCCGCGAGCCACTCGACGAACTGTCCGGCTTTGTCATGCAAGTGGGCGAACGCAGGGTTGGCAACGATGCGATTGAGATATTCTGCAACGGCGCCGACATTCTTGGCGATCGACCATTCATTGTCATTGAGGACGAGGATGAGGCGCCTTGTTGTCGCGGCGAGATTGTTGAGGGCCTCAAAACTCACGCCGCACGTGAAAGCGGCATCCCCTGCCACGCACACCACATGTTCTTCGCCGCCAAGCATGTCCCGGGCGGCAGCCATTCCAAGCGCCGAGGAAAGAGCCGTGCCTGCATGCCCCGCTCCATAACAATCGTGCTCGCTCTCGGTGCGGAGGAGGAAACCGTTCAGACCCTGGTATTGCCGGATGGTCGCGAAGCGTTCGCGCCTGCCGGTGAGAAGCTTATGGACGTACCCTTGATGACTGACGTCGAAAACAAACCTGTCCTTCGGCGTGTCAAAAACCCGGTGGAGCGCGATGGTCAACTCGACGACTCCCAAGTTGGGTCCCAGATGACCGCCTGTTTGCGAGAGGACGCTGATCAATTCCGCGCGCACCTCTTCGGCCAGACGCGGCAGGTCTTTTTCTTGAATTGCCTTCACATCCGCCGGGGAGTGAATGGTCGGAAGAAGCGAGTTAGGATTCATCGGCAGCTAAAGGAAAGTCCTCCAGCCGAGTTTGGCCAGAGGCATTTTTCGCGATAATCTGAATTTTTTTGGCGGCGGCGTCGAGTTTTTCCTGACACAGGCTCGCGAGTTTCACGCCTTCTTCGTAACTCGTGATGAGCTTTTCCAGAGGCAACTGGCCGGTTTCCATTTCGCGGACGAGGGCTTCCAGCCTCTCCATGGCTTCTTCAATAGACAAGAGTTCAACAGCAACTGTCTTTTTTTCACTCATGGTTTGGCGGTTCGAGGTTGGTTCCAGCGCGCACAGTCGGAAAAGATGATTGTCCGTTCGATTGGCAGTGGGACGAAAGCGGTTAGGGGGAACCCGCGCAATTGCGGAGGGCGGCTGATCAGTGCGGCCCACTCCTGATAAGCTCCTTTGTAAATGTCGGAAAAGAGCGGCTGGTTGCTGGTCACCGGAATGCGGTAGACACTGCGAATGGAATGCACGGTCCGGTGCCAGTCAATATGGGCACGTAGGGAGGAGAGTTGATTGGGTTTTTCTGTCCGGCAGCAACGCAACATACTTGGGTCTATCAACAGTCTCTTAGGCGAGGGTGTGCTTGGTAATATTCAACTCTTTCAGCCGGCGATGCAATGTGCGTCGGCTGATCCCGAGGATCCTGGCGGCTTCGGTGCGATTACCACCGCTTTCCTCAAGAGCCCGGAAAATAAGGTTACGTTCCGTTTGGTGCAAATTTAATCCTTTGGGCCCTTGGATCTGGGCATCGAATGCCTGGGCAGGCTGCCGGACACTGGCAGGCAGGTCGCGCACACCGATCTTTGGCGAGCTGGACATCACGACCGCGTGCTCGATGGCAGCCCGCAGCTCGCGTACATTGCCCGGCCAGTTGTAATCGAGGATGCAAGCCATGGCTTCTGGCGCAAGTTCGCGAAACGGTTTTTCATTTTCTTTGGCCGATTCCTTGAGAAACGCCCGCACGAGGAGCGGCAAATCCTCCTTGCGAGCGCGGAGCGGTGGCATCGTGAGCGGAACAACGTTCAAGCGGAAATAAAGATCGTCCCGGAACTTCCCCTCGGCGACAAGCGTGGCAAGATCCTTATTCGTCGCCGCTATGAGGCGGACATCGGTATGCAGCGTCTGGTTTCCGCCGACTCGCTCGAAGGTGCGTTCGCCAAGCACGCGGAGGATCTTTACCTGCGTGTTTTCATCGATTTCACCGATCTCGTCCAGAAACAGAGTCCCGCCCGAGGCTTGCTCGAACCGTCCGATCCGGCGCTCGAAGGCTCCGGTAAACGCGCCACGCTCATGGCCAAAAAGCTCGCTCTCGAGAAGCTGAGGAGAGAATGCCTTGCAATGCACAGCGACGAATCTCTTTGCGGCCCGCGTGCTGAGCGCGTGGATGGCGTGTGCGGCGAGCTCCTTTCCCGTCCCCGTCTCTCCTTGAATGAGGACACTAGCCCGTGAGGGAGCGACTTGCTTGATTGTCTCAAACACCTCGACCATCGGAGGCGAGTGCCCGATCATGCTCTCCAGGCCGGCACGGCGGCTGACTTGCTGGCGAAGTTCGACGTTTTCGCGACGCATGTCGCGCTCACGCAAAGCACGCTGGATGAGCATCTCAAGACGGTCGATGTTCACCGGCTTCGTCACGAAATCGTATGCGCCTCGCTTCATTGCCTCAACCGCAGTATCCACTGAACCATAGGCCGTCATCATAATGCAGATAGGCGGCTTGGGCAGCTTCAGCGCCTTTTCCATCAAATCCATCCCGTCTTCGGCGCCAAGGCGCAGATCGGTGATCAGAACATCAGCGGGATCCGTCTCCAATGCGGCGAAAGCGCCCGCAATATCGCCGGCCACGTAAACCTCGTAATGATCTTCCAGAGCATCCCGCAGACCATCGCGGGTATTCTTCTCGTCGTCGACGATCAGGAGAGTCTTTGAGAGCGCCATTTTGTCACAATCGATAGGCGTTCGTCTTGAAAAATCAAGGCTGATTTCCCGTCTCAGCCCGCCGATGCAGCGATCTTTGCCGTCGACTGCGCCAGGAAGGCGCGCAAGGCGAGATGTTCAGTTTTTTGCAATTCGGGATCGTCAGCGAAGACGGAAGCTGCGAGGGCGGCCGTTTCTCTCATCAGCTCCGCGTCGCGGAGCAGATCGCCGAGTTTCAGTGGAGGCAGCCCTGTTTGCGCGGTGCCCAGCAGATCGCCGGGACCTCGCAGGCGAAAGTCGGTTTCTGCGATTTCAAAGCCATCGTTGGTTTTCTCCAACACGGCGAGCTTTTCTCGAGAGGTCTCCTCTATTGTTGGATCGTGAAGCAGGATGCAGTACGATTTGTGTTCTCCGCGTCCGATGCGTCCGCGCAGCTGATGAAGCTGCGCGAGACCGAAGCGCTCGGCATTTTCGACGACCATGATATTTGCATTTGGCACGTCCACGCCGACCTCGATGACTGTCGTGGTGATGAGCGCGGCTAGCTGGCCGGCGTGGAATTTCGCGATCGTTTCCTCCTTTTCCTCCGGCGGCGTCCGGCCGTGAAGGAGCCCGATGGAATGCGGCGCAAGGAGCGACTTCCACCGTTCGAATTCCGCGGTCGCCGATTTCGCAGCAAGTTTGTTGGATTCTTCGACGAGGGGATAGACGATGTATGCCTGGCGTCCGCGGTCCAATTGCTTACGAACGAAGTCCACAACTTCGGGCAATTTCGCTCTCTCCCTGACAGCGGTCAGCACAGCGCCGCGGTTCGCGGGCTTTTCGCGCAGAGTTGAAACCTCGAGATCGCCGTAGAGGGTTTGCGTGACGGTGCGAGGTATGGGTGTCGCGGTCATGACCAGCACATCTGGCGCATCTCCGCGCGCGATCAGTCGTGCGCGTTGCAAGACGCCGAACTTGTGCTGTTCGTCAATGACGACGAGCCCAAGATCTTCAAATTCGCTCGATTCGTAAAGGAGCGCGTGCGTTCCCACGATGATCCGGGGAGCATACGCGTCCCGCGTGTGCTGTTCGGCGTCCCGCCGAACAGGGTTTTCCGGCGGGACGCCGGAAACGGCACGCGGGGACGCGTGCGCTCCCCGAACATCTTGTTCGCAACCCGGAAACCAGACCCATGGATAGTCCTCATTGGCGTCCACGACGCCTGATTCCCAGGGGTTTCGAGTGATAGAGTGAAACTTCTCCGTCAGATCGTGCTCGGACCGAATGAGCCGATCAAAGGATTCCTTTTCCCAAATCGCTCCCTTGGTTCCTTCCATCCTGTTGATTTCGTGAGCCGTAAAGGATTTCAGGGCATGGAGAATTTCGGTGAGGGAAAAGAACAGAGCCGCCCCGGCGCTGTCTTGGCTTTTGATTGCAGGTTCAATCAAAAGATGGACATGATCCGGCATCACGCAGGCGGCATAGAGCTCAAAGCGCGTTCTCTGATGAAGAATGGCTCTGAGAACAACATCGCGGCTTCTGGGAGCGAGAGGAATTCGTCCCCGCGTGGCGAAGGTGACAACGTACTTTGCCCACGGACGCTCGAAATGCGGCAAGTTTCGTTTCGAGTAACGGATTTCTTGGGGAGCGCACGCGTCCCCGCGTGCCGTTTCCGGCGTCCCGCCGGAAATCCCTGTTCGGCGGGACGCCGAACAGCACACGCGGGACGCGTATGCTCCCCGATCCACTTCGCGCGGATCATTGGCAAGTGCGTTCGCAAAAAGCGGCAGAGGCGCATTGTCCTCGCTACGAGATGCGGTTCGTAATGCGACTGCGATTCCCAGCGGCTCGAGGAGCCTCCTGAAATTGAGGTAATGTTGCTCGGCCAGGATCTGCGTGGGCGCCATCAACGCGGCCTGCCAGCCCGTTTCGACAGTTAAGAGCATCGCGGCGAGGGCGACAAGTGTCTTGCCAGATCCGACGTCGCCTTGAAGAAGGCGATTCATGCGGCGCGGTGCGGCAAGATCGCGACGGATGTCGGAAATAACCTGAACCTGCGAGTCTGTCAGCGAGTACGGAAGGGCACGCAGCAATCTGTCGAAAAGGCGACCGTTCGCATCTTTTGAGGTGCCCGGAAGCCTTTGCCAGTCGGTCCGCCGCGCGTGAATGAGGAGCTGAATGGCAAAAAACTCCTCGCGGACCAACAGTCGCCGGGCAACTTCAAGCTGTTGCGAAGTGGCCGGAAAATGGATATTGCGGAGGGCCTGGGCTTTCGATGCGGGCAGCAAATTTGGAAACGCTTCGAGGTCGGCTTGGTCAAGCGCTTGGAAAATCAAGGTTCGGAGCAGTCGCGGTGAAACGCCGTCACCTGCCGGATGCACCGGGGCGATCCGATTCATGTGGATTGAGGTTTCCTCATCGTCTTCCACGGTCTCGAATTCAGGATGATCGATGACGATCTGTCGCCCGCGTTTTTTCGCCCTTCCAAAGATAACCAGGCGTTGGCCGACGGCGAACATCTTTTGAATGTAGGGCATGTTGAACCAACGACACGTCAGCGGCTGGCTGAGGATCCCGGCGGACTCGTTCTCGAACGTGATCTCGAACATTCGCCGCCATCCGCCAAGCCGCTTGAGCGAACATTTGGTCACGATACCAAGAAGGCATACTGAACGCTCCATTTCCCCATCGGGGAAGCGGTCAAATCGCCGTCGGTCCTCATACCGTCGCGGGAAGTGCTCGATGAGATCCCGGAGCGTCGAAAGTCCCAGACGGGAGAGCGGGGTTAGCCGGTTGCGCGGAATCCAACCCAGATCGACAAGTAGCGTCTCAGGTGCGAGCATGGAAGTCCTCATTTAGCAGTTTGCCGGAAAGGCCGCTTGGCATTGCAAGACGATATCCGAATTTCCGCGGAAGACCCGTTTCAAGTCCGGCAAACTGCTGAGCGGATGGCAACGATCTGCATTTGGGCGTCCACCCGGCCATTGAATTCATTGCGTTCAACGGTGAACGCGACGTCCCAAGGAAGACGGGGCAGTTTCTCCTCAGCTCCGCCGAAATAGATCGCTTGAACAAGCCGCCGCCCGGCGCGGAAGTCCAGCAGGAGATGTTTGTCCTTGAGCACGCGCGGCGCCGCGGCTGGTGTCACCATTCGCGCGGCGAAGACGGGCTGAGAATTTCCCATTCCGTAAGGCTCAAGCAGTTCCTGCGTTTCGAGCAGGGAGAGCGAGATGTCCTCCATGGGCAAGTCCGCGTCGAGCCGCAGCTTGGGCGTAAGGATTTCGTCGTTCGCGCGTTCGCGCGTGGAAATTTCGAACGCGCGGCGAAAGTCTTCAAATCGGTCCTCCTGCACGGTGACGCCCGCGGCCATTTCGTGTCCGCCGAATTTTTCCAGATGGCATGCGCATTCCCGCAATGCCTCGACCAGCGAGAGGCCTTCGATGCTTCGTCCGCTGCCCTTCCCAAGCCCTTTGTCATCGAAACCGACCAGCAACGTAGGCCGATGATGCCGCCGCATGATGCGTGCGGCGACAATCCCAAGCACACCGTGATGCCATTCGCGCCGTCCGGCCACGATGCTGGCATGGCTTGCTGCATTGTAATGTTCCTCTACCCATTGTTCAACCTCCGTGATCAGCGCCCGCTCAACGCCTTGGCGCGCGCGATTCTGACGGTCAAGGCTGTCGGCGAGTTGCGTTGCCTCGCGGATGTTGTCGCACAAAAGCAGCCGGAGGGATTCAAGCGCCGTGCCGAGGCGGCCGGAGGCATTGATGCGCGGCCCGAGGCGAAAGCCGATATCGCTTCCGCGAAGGGGCGGACTCACATTGGCAATCGTCATCAATGCCGCGAGCCCCGGCCAGCGTGTCCGTGCCATTTGTTGGAGGCCGCGATGGACGAGGATTCGGTTCTCGCCGACAAGAGGCACCAGATCGGCAAGCGTCGCAAGCGCCACGATGTCCAGGTAGTCCTTGAGGTCAATCCTGGGATCTGGCGCCTGCTTGAGCAACGCATGGACGAGCTTGAAGGCCACTCCGGCACTGCAAAGATAGTGAAAACTGGCTCCTGCCTTCGGATTGACCAAAGCCGTACAATGAGGCCGCTCGCCGGAAATTTCGTGATGATCGAGAATGATCACATCAGCGCCGCGGCTGCGAATGTTTGCGACTTCTCGCGCGGAGTTCGTGCCGCAGTCCACTGCGATGAGAAGCTTTGGCGAGTGTTCCTCGAAGCAGCGTTCGAGTCCCGATGCACTCAGGCCGTAACCGTCCTCCGCGCGCAGCGGGAGGAAGCAATTCGCTTTTGCGCCGGTGGCTGTCAGAATGCGCTGGAGAAGCGCGAGCGAGGCGACACCATCGACATCGTAGTCGCCATAAAGGACGATTCCCTCACCCGTTTTGATTGCGCTGCGGATACGATCGACCGCTTGCTCCATCTGCGGAAGGACGAAGGGGTTTTCCAGCCGCCGCAAGCGAGGCTCGAGGAACTCCGTCGCCACGTCGCAGTCGCTAAAACCGTTTCGAACCAGGATCCGCGCAAGAAACTCCGGAATACTCAGCTCCCGGCTCAGACGCCCGGCGGCGATATCGCCATCCGAGCTCGGAAAGATCCATCGCCGTTGCATTGTGCGATTTTAGGAACGGATCAGCCAGATGGCAACCCTATCCCGGCGCGGATCGCGCAATAAGGCTGCTGGTTCTTCCCCATCATGGATTGCTAGTCCTAAGTCATGATCAAGCCCCAGTGAAGTGGCTTGGACCCCATGTCGCAATTCAAGCCTATTCGAATATACCTGTTTCCATGCCACGGCGAGTGTTCAAGGCTAGGCCCTTAGCCTCATCGAAGCTGGCATTGTGCGCGACAATAATGGTTACGAAGGTCTTCTTGTTGTCAATCTTTTCGACAATGCACAGTTGGCTACTAAGGATTTTATCGAACTGGTGGTTGTCGGGAGCATAAGATGTTTTCCTCTGCGAGAGAGGATTGACAGCACGAAGGCGTTTGTCAATAGTGAATAGCCTCGTGGCCTGCGATTCTTAGTCTATGGTCGGGGGTTGCGCTACGAATGGCGGAGCTGTAGCGACCTCGTAATCAGCCCGGCGAGGGGGCGTTCGACGTGCAATTCGAGTGTAAGTGAGCACGTTGTCGTTAGGCCAAGCGTCGAAATCGCCGCCTCTCAAAACCGCCGGAGCTGCTTTTGGCGCAAAGCCGGTCGATTCTTGCCGATCCGATTTATAAGTTGCGATTTCGCGATGCTCACTCGGAGCGATCCGGATTTAGCATTCGGATCATCTCAGCGGCAAGCCGAGGCCCTTCCCCGCGCTCTTCGTGTTTGAAGTAGACGAAGGCGTCGCTCCATTTGCCCTCGTTCGAACGCAAGAATTCCGCCCAGCGGGCAATGTCCGTCGCATTATAGTCTTCGCGTCGCAAGCGCAAGTAGCCGAAGCCGGCCGTCACAACCGCGGGCGTGCTGAGCTTCGCGCTCTCAGCGATGCAAAGTGCGGCGTTGTGCGCACGCAGACTCTCGAAAATCTCGTCAACGAACCATGAGTCGTGACGAAACTCGAACGCGGCACGAATGCCATCTGGCAACTCTTTCAGAAAGGCGTTCAAGACCTGCGCGTCTTTCTTGAACGATGGGGGCAATTGGAAAAGCAAAGGCCCCAGCTTGTGCTCTAACCCCTGGATCACCCCGAAGAAGTAATTCAGAGATTCAGCGCAATTTTGTAGTTTGGCAAAATGCGTGATGCGTTGTGGCGCCTTGAGGCTGAAGGCGAACTGTTCAGGAGTCAGCTCGTACCAGCTCTCAATCGTCTTGCCGCTTGGAATCCTGCGAAAGGTGTAGTTGATCTCCGTCGTTGGAAACCGCTCCGCATAGAATGGCAGCATTTTGGCCGCCGGTAATTTCGCCGGATAAAAGACTTCCCTCCATTCCGTGTACTGAAAACCCGAAGTGCCGATCCAGAAGTTCATGTCCTCATGATAGCACGACCCGCAGCGGCGCCTCATCTTTTGGCGGGATTTGCCGGCAACGGGCTGGAAATGTTCCGCCGCCCGGCGACTTCGCTGCTTGCGGGTTGCGACATCGTGGTCTAGGAGATGTTGAAAAACCCACGTATGCCACGTTGCCGTCAATTTTCGGAAGATCGCAAGGAGCCAAGCGCAGGCCTGATGGGGCTGCGGGGTCCCCATCTTCCCGCAAGCCGCAGCGCTACGGGCAAGCTTGGCGACATAGCGAGGGCCGAAAATTGGCGCAACCCGGAGGGCGTGGGTTTTTCAACAGCCTCCTAAGGGATGACCGCGTTGCACGGATGAGCCCTTTCGAACAAACCAATCACTACATTCGCGAGGCGTCTCGCACGATGGAGCTTGGCGCGCGGGTCGAGCGCCTTCTTCTCACGCCTGAGGGAGAACACCACGTCACCGTTCCCATCGAGAGGGACAACGGAGAATTGGCGGTGTTTGCCGGGTATCGCATTCAGCACAATTCCGCGCGCGGCCCAATGAAGGGAGGCCTGCGCTTTCATCCTTCGGTGGATGCCGACGAAGTCCGCGCGCTGGCATCGCTGATGACCTGGAAAACCGCGCTGGTGAACATACCCTTCGGGGGTGCTAAAGGGGGAATCGCCGTGGATCCGACGGAGCTTTCCTCAGGCGAGGTGGAGCGAATGACCCGCAAGTTTGTCCAGCGTCTTGGCGAGGAGATCGGTCCTCAAAGAGATATCCCGGCTCCTGACGTCAACACGAACGCCCAGGTGATGGCGTGGGTGATGGACGAGTATTCGAAGATTCACGGATTCTCACCCGGGGTCGTAACCGGCAAACCGCTCGACCTTCATGGCAGCGAGGGCCGAGAGGCTGCCACGGGACGCGGCGTTGTTTTTGTGGCGGAGGAGTTCTTGAAGGACTGCGGCGCGACACTCGAAGGCTCCAACATCGCTGTCCAGGGTTTCGGCAACGTCGGCTGGTTCGTCTCGATCCTTGCTCATCAACTCGGCGCAAGGATCGTTGCCGTGAGCGATGCCTCGGGCGGGATCGCATCGCCGAGAGGCCTCGACATACCGGGGCTCGCGGATTTCGCGCGCTTGCGCCGTCCGCTTGCGCAATACGATGCCGACCACGTCTCGCACATTTCCAACGAGGAGGTTCTCGTGACGCCGGCGGACATCCTCGTTCCTGCAGCGCTCGGCGGCGTGCTCAGTCCCGAGGTTGCACGGAACCTGCAGGCAAAGGCGGTCATCGAAGCCGCCAATGCGCCAACCGATCCCGAAGCCGACGAAATCCTGAACGAACGCGGAATTCCGGTCATCCCAGACATCCTCGCAAACGCGGGAGGTGTGACCGCCAGCTATTTTGAATGGGCGCAGAATATTCAATGCCTGCGATGGACGGAGGAAGAGGTCAATCACCGTTTGAAACACATCATGACGAGCAGCTACGCCACTGTGCGGAAATTGAAGAAGCATCGGAACCTTACGTGGCGCACCGCGGCATTTATCGTCGCCCTTGGACGCGTCGCGAAGGCGACCGTGCTCCGAGGAATTTGATGAATTTCCTGCAATGAATTCACCTGTCGATTCCCAGATGCTGAAGCGGTTTTTCTGCTTCGTCGATCTGACGTCCGAGGAAGCCCGGGAGGCGGCTGGGCTGCTTGGCACAATCGACCTCGAGAACGGGGAAACGTTGTTCCGGCAAGGGGAGCCCTCTAATGCTGTGTATCTGCTGATTTCCGGCGAAGTGCAAATACGGATCGAAGGTTTGGATCGATCGCCCCGCAACCTTGTGACGCTGGGGCCTGGAGCGATAATTGGCGAAATGGGTCCACTGACGAGCGAACCGCGCGGCGCCACGTGCATCGCGCGTACGGATACCCACCTCGCGCAGCTTCCCTATAGCGCGCTCAATGCCGGCCTCGAGCGTGGCGATCGCTGGGCAACCAGGTTTCTTATGGCGACCGCGAAGGTACTCGCCCAGCGGCTTGCGGCATTAAACAAGGAAACCCTTTCGATAATGGCTCAACTCGAAAAATCCAAATCCAAAATTCCGGCGGAAGATGAATTGGAACGTCTTCGCAGGCGTTTGCTTACTGAATGGACGTTTTAGTGTTTTTTTCCTCGCGCCGGTTCGCGAGGCTATTTCTTACGCTCCGGCGAAGTAGCGTAGAGCGCGAAGACTTGGAAGAAAGAAATACGCGCCGCCCCGCACAGTGACAAATTGAGGCAGACCCGAAACGCGGCGCCGTAGGCCCTCTTGAGGCATGTTGAAATCGTTGGTGACCGGACAGCCCGGTATTGGCGCGCGATTACCCAGCAACGGATCGCTTTCTTCGGTTAAGCCAGAGAACTTCGTGCTCGCCATCCACGCGTTTTGTAAGAATTCGAATTGGCGCAAGATGTTTGCGTTAAGACAGATGAAACGCAATCCACGCTCCTGATCGTTCAGCTCTGCTGGCGAAATCGCTTTCTCGGTTGGGAGATAGGGGCCGTATTCGCGCCCGCGCCGGAGAATACGATGAAATCGAACGGAGGACATCAGATCATCTCGGAAGCCTTTCGGCCCGAAGCCTAGCATGGTGATCACTTTTGCGAGAAGCCCATTTGGTCGCCCAGGATAGTCGGTATTGCGGGGATTGGCGCGCCGCACATGGGCGCCGAAAGGGCAGCGCACGCCCGCAGGATCTCCATCGAACGTGAACTGATTCTGCTGAATTTGGTCTGGATCAATGCCCGGAATGGGTTCTTGCTGAATCGACGCCAATGGATCGCCCTCTTTCGTCCGGCCAACCATCGCCGCAGCAAGCTTTTCGGCCTCCGCGAGATCGCCGCCAGCGTGCTCGCTGATAAACCGCCAAAAACCCTGCACGTCTTGACGCAGATCGCGCATGACAAGATACGTTCCGTTTCGGCCGATGTCTTTCTTCTCAGGTGCCTCCTCCGCCGGAAGCAAATTGGCGCTCGCGCTATCGGCATCGACTAACGGTCGATCGGTATATTTCCCGTATTCGTTGCGATACCCGAGCAGAAACTCACCGAGCGCAACGACATTGCTGTAGTCAAGTTGACCGGTTGGCACATCACGCTGTTGCTGCCAATCGATTTGCGGTTGGCTGATACCATCGGGGAAACCGAACGGTTCAATCCCGTCAAGGTCCGAGGTGTAAAGCCACTCCACCTCGAAGGCTTCATTCCATGCGTCTCCGGTTGAGCTTTGCACAAAGGCACTGAGGCGTTCGGATTCTGCGAAGTACATCACCAAGAGGTGCGGTACTTTACCAGGACCTCCCCATCTCCACTCCGAAGGCCCGTTATCATCCACGTCCCCCAGACGGCGCGAACGGCTTAATTCTGTCATCCCCGAGACAAACTCATGAGAAAAACTGTTGATGACGGATTTGGATACTCCAAGTCTTTCCAGGCCTTCCGCTGTGAAAGCGACTTGCATTGCGGTGGAGGGCGGTGGTTTCCTCTCGACGGCGTTAGTGATCGGTGCGGATAGCAACCAAGATCGCGCGGCATCAACGTTCTTGATCTTCGCGAGAGCGTACTGGGCTCCCTTCAGCTTCCCATAGCCGAAACGCACCAAACCTTGCACGTCGCCGTAATTGACTTCGGTACTCATTATAGCAGGGCCACCCATTCGCGGGCCTCTTGATCGCTCGGAGACGATGATTCCAGACCCTGCCTGATCCGCAGGTTTCGCTCCAGATCGACTGCCGTCAGACCCGGATAGGCCTTATACCAAGCTTGTGTCGGTATTGTGTGATGGCGCTCCAATTCCTTATGTCTCGGTTCGTCTGCGCATCCATCGAAGATGAGCCAATTGGTTCTGCGGTAGCCAATGAAGTTGCTGAAAACGACATTGAGGCCAAACCCCACCTTGTTGATGAAGTCGTCCATATAGCTTTCGAAACTTCCGTCATAGTCGCTGAAAAACGCCATCCGTTGCCTGTCGTCGAGAAACACCCAGCGGGCGAAATGGATCGTCCGTATGCGAGCAAATCGACCGCGATTGTAAACATGCCGCGCAAAGTAATCCACCGCTCGAAGAACGAAGATCGCCGTCCAGAGTCGCACGCTGCCGGGTTTAATACTCCCCATAATGCTGAACTGATTGGTCACGTCGTGGTCTTCAAACTTCGCCAGTCCGTCTGAATACGCCTGGTCTACTCGCAAAGAGAATTCAGGATCCGTCTTCTCCAGACGCTGAATGCGAGCGAGGAAGATTCCCGCGACAGGGATGAGGATGGGCGAGGCGAGGAGAGTCAGCAACGGAGGTCCAATCAAACGCAGCAAATTGTTGATGCACCATTTCATTGGGGTCGGGCTCTCCTTGGAAAGCGTGAGGCGCCCGGCGAACCTCTCGGCATCTACGAAGCGCCGCAAAGCAACGTGGATCTCCCTCGGCGAAAGGCCTGCGAGAGCAGCTGTATTGCTCTGTACGTACTTCTCGAGCGCGTCGTGCAGTGCGGCGTCTTCACGAACACGGCGGACCGTCCGCCCAAGCCAATTCGTGTAAGCGGCGGCCGGGAAGCGGCTATTTCTCTTCATCCAGTCGACGAGATCGGTTTCGGATTTCAATCCCTTGCAACATGAAAAAATCGCACGCAGCCCGGGCGATACTCGCCTCGCCACATCTTCAAGGAAAGTATCTGCATCGCCATCTACGTTGCCAAGGAAGGCGAGATAGAGCGGATAGTCGCGGCGGGGCAGACCATAGGCGCGAACGTCATCGGGCGAATTGTCTTTAAGGATGACAAATCTTGCGACGTGCACCGTGTCGAATTGCTCAAACGGTATCAGCGCGTTTTTCGGGTTGACGTGCCCGGGTGCGTCGTTCATCGATTCGAGCAAACGCCGAAGCTCCGCTTCGCGCTCGGGATTGATTGTCCCGAGGACCATGAAGTCTGATTGCGGAGTCATGACTCTTCTAGTCGAAGACCTCGTCTCCGGTCGGTTCGTAGTGGGACGCGGCGTTCATCCGCTGCCGCAGCCGCGAAAGTTCGAAGTACATGCGGCGCCGGGCGCGGCTTTGGTTGCCCAGCGGACGATGCTCAGGAATGCAATGCCAAGGATTGTAAGTAAGGCGTTTGGCGAATTCCATTTGCGCCGCAGAATTGAACTTCTGCCGCGGCAGACGCAGTGTGGCTACCGAGACACGAGGCGAAAGTTTCTCGGGCCAGAGAACGGCATTGTTCTCGATCGGCATAAGATGCGGGTCGGTTTGGAGCTGCACACGAAAATCCAACTCGACATCGCCTTCGGCAAGCGCTGCCACCATCGCGTTGCGCAGATAGTCATGGGGAGGGCGAAAAGGGAGCCGCGGTACGGGTGTCCGCTTGTTCGATTTTGGCCACACCGAATATTGCATGGCCTGGCCTTCCCCCAGCAGATACGGAACGCAACTAAAATAGGGGGCCTCAAACGGACTGCTCTGCGTTTTGATCCACAGAGACTGCATGATGAGATCCAAGACGTGCGGACGATGGCGGTTGAGAAAATAGAAGATCTGCGCGTTTTTCACGCTCTCGATCTGCAACTGCGCATTGGCTTTGGTATCTGGCGTCACGAATGTGGGAGTGGAAACACCGAACATGTCTTGCGTGAATTTCTCATCATCCAACAGCTTTGGCCCGGGGACTCCCATCAATTTGATGCTAATGCTCATGAAGCCCACATCCTCGATGTCTGGCGTGATGTAAGGACCGGGCCCCGAAAAACGCACCCAGGCGCGGTACGTCTTGGGCTGCGCGAAGATACCGTGCCGGAATTTTTCCGGAAGACCGTCGTGAAGAATAAACTCGCCGCGCACAATGCCATGCGTCTTTGTGTTTCCGCCACGCTCAAACGCCCCGGGCTTCCAAAGCAACTTCATCTGGTTCGTAAAGCTCGAGATGATTGAGTCGAGGTAATTCTCTTCATCCGGCATGAGCTTTTCCTCGGCGATTTTCAAGCCCTCTTTCGGTCGCTTCATGTTGATCAACGCCGTAGTGAAGGTTGCGATCGGATCGCGAAGCGCAGCATCGAACGCCGGGCGGAAAAGCGGATCAAACCGGCGTTCGAACAGGAGTAGGAAGGTAAAGAGGTCACTGAGACGGTCCAGGAACGCGGAACCGGTATTAGCTCGCGGCGATGAGCGACTAGGGTTTGAACTCAAGGCTTAAATGGGCTTTCGCGAGACACGCGTCTGAGGGAGAAATCAGACGCAATATACCGCTGATGGCTAATTTCAGAATTTCGGAAATTCAAGGGCGAAGCCGATGGTGCGCTTCTTGCCCCAATAGACAATCCCAAGATAGGAGCCCGGTTCAATCTCCCGGATCTCGTCGCGCACCTTCTTCGCGATTAATGACGTTTTCGAGTAGTCGAGAACGATACACTCCTTGCCGTCGAACCAGCTCTTGTCCTTGTAAACGTTGGCCTCAATCGCGAGATGACCTAGGAGAAGGATCTTATTTTTCAAGACGCCGCGATTCGGGTTTTTGGAATCGCGCTCGAAGACCTTCCCCTTCCAGACTTTTATTCGGATTATGTCTGCGATGATGTTGGAGACGACGGTTTCCGGCAGGACCAACGCGGTCCCCTTAGCTTCGCCGTTCGGAATTGGTCCGGCCGGCTTCTGGCGAAACAAGTCGTCGAGTTCTTGTTGCGTCATTTTCTTGAGTTCAGCGATGGTCATAAGTATGGGTGCTGCGGAGGTTGGTGGGTTGGCATTGACCGGAATCCGCGGCGGCGAGCGGCGCGTTCACATTGTTTTAAGGAACTCGATCAGCGCCAGCTTGTCCTCATCGGGGAGGGTATCGCCGAAATAGTGGCCCTTGTCTTCGATGAAGTCGGGGGACTTGTTGGCGGCGAGGAGTTCAGGAACGAGTTTGACGAGCTCGGCGGTGGAGGCCTCAGGCGAGAGGCCCAGCCCATGAATTTTTGCCAGCGCCTTGGCGATCTTCACTTTGAGCACAACCAGCTGTTTGAAGTCCGGCTCAACGCTGGCGAGGAGATTGATCGGAGTACCTTTGGGGATAGGTCCGATGCGTATCCAACCATCGGCATCCGCCAACGCGCGAAGCGGAAGAGGCACGAATTCCTTGCGAAGGCTGAGCGCACATTCGTTTTGGGTCCGCCAGATCGAATCCTTGCCGAGCCGCTTTTCGGGCCAGAGCAGTTTCTGGGCGGCATCGTCGAAGGCTTTCAGGCGCCCCTCCACGGACGGATCGCCCGTGAACTCGCCAAGAGTGTTGTTGTTGAAGAACGGCGCCGAACTCCAGATGCTGACCAGTGACGGAACACGATAGTAGCCGGGACCGCCTCCCTTGGGCTTGAATCTGATCCGATGGTTCTCGTCGAATGGATTGTACCATTCCTGTTCCTCAACTTTGGGCAGTTCCTTATAAGTTTGGGAGGAGAAGTTGTCCCAGACATGCCCGGCCTGGGCGTTCGTGCCTAAGGCTCGCGACGAATTTGTCTCGATCTTCGAGATCGGATAGCGCCGGTCTGTCGAGAGGAAGTTTTTCTCGAGGAAGTCGGGCTTGGCAACTTCGGCGCGGAACCACGCCCGGCCTTCGCCGGACTGCGGATCGATGTTCGCCGGCGGTTGTTTGCTCGAATGGCATCCCGCGCAGTTTTCTGAGAAGACGATCTTGCCCCGCGTCATAATCGCTTCGTCTTTGGTGATACGGTCGCCGCCGCCGGGCGCGTCCTTTAGGTGAAATGGGTGGAGCCTGCGGAAGAAGGCGGCGATGTCACCAACGCGCTCCTCGGTAGCGCGCCAGAAGACGGAATTCTTTTGTGCATAAGCGACCTCGAACGGTTTCTGGGGCACTAGTCCGATGAGGCGGTTATGGAGTGTAAGCCAGTATTCCGAGAACAACCCGATATTCACGTAGACGCGTATCGTCGCGCCTGCCACGCCTACCGAATCTGCGCCATCCTTCAAGATATGCGGAACGGGCGTTGAGACCTTCTCGCCGGGCAACGCGAGCGTGCCGCCAGCCATTTTCTCAGTCGCGGCAATCCTTTCCCGCTCGGCGAGGAGAAAGATTGCATTGATCGCGTTCGGATTATTGTTGTGATCTGTCGCAATGCGCGAGGTATCGGAAGTGCCGCGCGGTTGCGCCTCGATCATTTCATAGAACAGGCCCCCTTTCTGGACATTGCACGCGAAGACCCTTCCCTCACTGATGTATTGGTTGCCGATGGCAGAGGCAAGATTCTCCCAATTTGGACTTTCAGGATCCGCAGGCGGATTGACCGGGTTGGGCGCGATGTGACACGAACCACACGAAACGCCGACGCGATACGGACGGACGAGCTTGTTGTCGTTATAGTATTTCGGATCGTTCATGAAGCGCTCACCGTCCCATTTCTTGCGAGCGGCTTCGTCGAAATCCGGATTCGGAAAGAGACGGAACCCAAGGACGCCTGTGGGCTTTCCATAGATCTTCTCGTCGATGCCCTCCGGCTCCGGCTCGGTCGGTTCGTCGAGCCAGAGACCGTATTCGTCAGCCTTCGATGGCGCCTGGAAGCCGGGCTGATTGATGAGTCCAAGAGTCTTGAAGCGTTCTCCGCGCGGATACTTGCGGTTGTCGAGCGCCTTGAGGAGATCCATGAGGCCGAAGCTGTTCCGTGCCACGCCATCCCAAAAGTGTTGGTTACCGGCGGTCCACAGATTCCAGGTATTGCGGCCCCGGATTTCTTCCTCAGTCAATTCCCCGACGATAGCCCCCTGATCCATCGGCTTGAAAACATCTGCCGTAATCTTTGGGAAATCCGCCGGCGTTTTCCCGGCAGCCTTTGCTTCGTCAACAATTGGCTCGCTCCAAGAACTTGTCGTGAAAGTTAGGAAAAACGCCAGACCGCACGATCCGACGAGGAAATTCTGCAAATTCTTCATGTCACACAGTTGTTTGAACGACTACCCACGCACCATTACCCTGACCGAGCGCTAGCAAGTGGAGCTCCAGAAAGCAAGCGTTTTCGCATCGCGAGTGATCAAAGTCTCTCGCGACTAAGACGGATTACTGATGCTAAGAAAAACGAGAATGCGATCGAGCGACGGCGTGGAATTTTGGTGAGTTATTAGAAGCACTTGCTAACGATGTTTAGTATTAAGCACCATGAAGGATCTTGCTTGCTATTTTGCGACTTAGGCTGCAAAGACGCGTTCAGGCGCGCACAGGAGCTTTCCCGTTGTCCAGCGCCCCGTGAGATGGGCTGGTCCGCCTGGTCAAATCGCCAAAGAATTCCGCGATTGTCGGGGATTGTGTCGCGCCGCGACAGATGGTAGTGACGGCGTGAAATCCGAGGGCTCGGTAACTTTCCATTTGCGACTCGCTGAACCACTGGTCACTGGCTGGTTCGTGGGGGAAGTCGGGATGGGAAGCCGCATAGTGGGCGACATCGGCTGGTTCCAGGCCACAGAGCGTGGGCTTGATGTAAAGCAGAGTGCCGTCGGTGCCAGAGCCGTCGAGCTGGGAGTAGCGGATGGTTCCAATTGCGTAATAGCTGACTTGTGCGCCTTCCTTCTTCGGCGAGACGGTCTGGATGTCGATGGAGATGCCGAGGTCGATGCGGATTTTGCGTATGGCGTTACCAAGATCTTCGAAAACATAAGCGTCGTCGCAGCCCGCATCGACGACCACGATGTGCCGGCAGCGACGGAGAACCATTTCGTACAGTCCCAGGTTATCGAAGTGGCCGCCATCGGAGAGATTGACATAGGCGTAGGACGCGTTGGTGGTGCCAAGGGCTTCGTTGAAGAGAGGGAGCGCCGCATGGATCGGCCCGGAGCGCTCCCACGTCCGCGCCCCGTGTCGGCCGGGATTGCCAAGCCACCATCCGAGTCTGAGATTAAACAGCGTCATCAGAAACGCCACGAGCGGCGACGAATTATACCCCTGGTTGGGGTTGGCCGTAGCACCGGAGATCGCGAGCGCCGTGCCGAGCGTGATGCCGTCGCCGAATTGCGCGGAGGGGCGGTAGCCGAGCACCCAGCTCCCGCAATGGAGTCGGCTGACGCTGAACGGGGCGGCCATTCGTTCCTGCCACGCCAGCTGGCCGCCCTTAACGAGATTAAGCGCGATATTGATGATGTGAAAGGGGCGGCCCGGTTCAAGATCGCAGGCTCTGAAGTTGTCATTTGGGTCGAATCCGGTGAACCGGTGCGGTGCTCGAACGGCGCGCGAGGCACCGAGGAAGGCGCGGATCAGCCGGTTGCGATACAGCGCGTGAAGGGAGAACTTGTTGACGTTGACGAAATAGCCCATGACGACGCCAAGACCGGCTAGGCCAGCGAGGAGCCAAAGCAGCTTAAAGAATTGGCTGTGCGTTCCGGCGTCCCAGAGAAACCGAGGGTCCGTCATTGGGCCGCCAGGAGGATCGAGGAACCAGGACAGCGTGCAGGAAAGCAGGACAAAAAAAGCGAGCGCCGCGGCGGCCAGCAGCCGGTTTACCGAACGCAAAGAAACGTATTTCGAGAGAGCTCCTGTGGTCGTGCTCGAGCCAAGGAGGGCGGTGACAATACCGAGCGCGCCGCCGCAGGCCGCCAGCAACCATCTCCAGAGAGCCCCGATTTCAATTTGCGCTACTGCGGTTGGCGCCCAGAGAACCAGCGCGTTCAGCGACGCCCACACGACGATCCCTATGCCGAGCCAAGCGATGGCTCTTCCCCACCATTCGCGGTCTTCATCGCTAATCCACCAGCTCGTGAGTCCATTGAAGACGGCGTTCGCCGCGCAGAACAGACCCAGCAGCAGGGGAAGCGCAAAACAGACGAAGTTTCGCACGTCGTTAATTGGGTCAGGAAAAACTTTCGCCGCGATCCACCAAGCAAAGTAACCGGTCAGGGATCCGGTGAGCAGCACCGTCACAAGTATGGTCCCGATGAGGCTAAGGAGTTTCCCGAATCCGGGAGGCGACTCGCTGCGACCCCAATCGCGGTATGCCACGAAGCCCGCGCCGGCCAAGCACCCCAGCGCCGAGGCCAGACCGACAAGGAGTTGCGTCAATGCCAAGCCCCACGGGGAAGACATGAGTGGTCCGGCGAGTTCACTCGTGTTGCGAAACCCGGCCCACCACGCGAAGAAAAAAAATACCGCTGCAAGCATCGGGGCGAACCAGCCTGCAAGAAAGCGGCGTTGCGGCCAGCGCGAGTTGCCAAAACTCGGGAGGTCGATGGCCGCATAAGCCGTGGCAGTCGCCAAACTGACGAACGCGGCAATTAGGAGAGCGAGCACCGTGGCCGGGCCTGGCCTCGAGAACGCGGCGAGCACGCAGACGCGAGGGATCAACAAGAGCGCAGCGAGCCAGGAGAGCAGGACAATCCAGTTGAGAAGAATGTCGCGGAGCACCGTGGCTCCTATTGCCCAGGTATCGGCCGAGAAAAGGCCGAATCGGGGCGTGAGGTAATTGCTGAAGGCTCGCAGGTGGCGAATCGGATCACTCTCCGGCTCGATCGTCCGGTCGGGCATGGTCTTTAGATCTGTGAGGACGCCTTCGCGTCCGTGAGGATGATGGTGGATCCATGCGCTAAGCCATCCCCCAATATAGCCGCCGCCGGCGACGGTCGAAAGATAGTCGAATTTTTCAAGCAAGTCGGCGCGCGCGAGCGCCTGAAGAACGCCGAGTCCAAAGCTAGCGCTGCGGATCCCTCCGCCCGAGAGACAAAGTGCCGAGCGTTTCGTCTCCAGCGAATGGATGCGTTTGTAAATCTCTTTGAGCCGCGCCTGTTGCTGTGCTTCCGGGAGCTCAACGCTTGAGTTTGGACTGATTTTGCTATCGAGTTCTTCCTCGAGAACATCCGAGAGGGATTTCGGGGAGCTGGAATGGTTTCTTCGCGCAAACATCGGCGGCGTCCTTCTCCGAAGGTTATATCCCGCGTCCGACGGCCGGTCATTGTTTTTTGTGCGGTGTGACCTAAGCAGAAACGTATTGATTGACACGTTACGCCCTAAGAATTAGAGCTTCCCTCGCCCTACAGGAGGAAATGTGAACATGCGCCCAATGGATCGCCGGTTTCCCCATGTCGCGCAGTAGAAATCCAAGGGAGCCACGATGCCATCGTTCGATCTTCCTCCCGTGACGCCAGTCGGCGAGCGATTTAGTCCCCTCGATCTCGATCGCACGGTCATTGCAATTCCATTGCTCAAACAGATTCAAGCGGAGCTCAATATCCTTCAGGCGTTCAACGCTCGCTTTCCGGAAGCGGCAAGAAGGCACAATGTGGCAATCCTCCTTAATCCGAGGTATCACGCAGGCCTTGAGGAGGCACAGGCGAGAATTGCCGAAATGGCGGCCAAGGCTGCGAGTTTGGCGCTCAAAGCTTCGACGGAGCGACTGAAAAGGGCTGTCGCGGAATCGCGATCCGCGGAAAGGAAGTACAATCGAGCCTTGCAAACGGCCATCGCGAAGCAAAAAATCGGACAGCGGATCGAGGACAAAGTCGGCGTTTTCTGCGTGGCAAGCCTCCACTCGGCCGTGATTCGCCGGCTCCTCGTGATGAACGGGCGCACTGAGCCCTCAATAGGGCCAATCGAGCGAATCCTGCCGAAACGGTTTGAGGTGATGATCGACTTGAATTTGGAACATCCGGGGGGAAGGGGAGCGGCCAGAAAGTGGGTGTTCGATAGTATTGAGGCTGCGAAACGGCAGGCAGGTGTTCGGGACGCGGGACAGGATGTGCACTTTGAGAAGAGTCGAACCAGCAATCAATACGTCTTCGCGTGCCTGGAAGCTCGAGCTATTCAGAAGCTCGTCCAGCTGGACATTGATCACGCCAAGGCGACAGCGGAAAAACGCCGCGAGCTGGCTGACAAAGAGTCTGTCAAAGTGCTAATCGATCCGAGCCGGTTTCGCGCCATTTATCACATCTGGCCGGATTTCGAAGTTTCCACCTGTATCGAACGATCGATCGCTACGGTCAAGGCCGATGCAGCCCAAAAGTCATTCGCAGCCCGAGGCGCAGGGATCACTTGGGCCGTTTTGGACTCGGGAATCGATGCGAGCCATCCTCACTTTCGACAATACAGCAACGTCGATCCGAGTTCCTCCTGGCATAGAGACTTCACCTTAGACGGTCCCGGTCCGCTGGTGGACGAAAACGGACATGGCACTCATGTGGCAGGAATCATTGCGGGCGAATGGCTTGTGAGTCCCGACACGCCAGAGAAGGACAGGCCGATGGCGATTTCCCGCTACCGGAAACAACACACTGAGGACATTGAATACCAGGAACATCGCCTCGAAGGCATCAGCGGGATGGCGCCCCGTTGCAGGCTGGTGAGCATGAAGGTGCTCGATGAAAACGGCAAAGGCTCGGTGAGCAATCTGATTGCAGCCATCACACACGTGCAGGAAATCAATGGTTATGGCCGGCGATTGTTAATTCAAGGTGTAAACATGAGCCTGGGCTACAGCTTCGAACCGGAATGGTTCGCGTGCGGTCAGAGCCCGTTGTGCACCGAAGTGGATCGTCTTGTCAAATCAGGTGTTGTCGTCGTTGTGGCGGCTGGCAATACCGGCTACGGAGCCCTCAAGTCGGCGATCGGCTCGACCGCTGCGGGCTTGGCGCTCACGATCAACGACCCTGGAAATGCAGACCTCGCCATCACGGTCGGTTCCACCCATCGGGAAATGCCGCACATGTATGGCGTCTCCTATTTTTCGTCCAAGGGTCCGACCGGCGATGGACGGCTCAAACCCGACATCGTCGCGCCAGGCGAGAAAATCATCTCCTGCGCAGCAGGTGAGTTGATGAGGCCCATGGGGAAGTGCGATTACCTCGAGAGCAGCGGAACCAGTATGGCCGCACCGCACGTAAGCGGAGTCATCGCGGCTTTTCTGTCCGTCCGAAACGAATTTATCGGGCAGGCCGAACGCGTGAAGGAAATTTTCGTTTCCACTGCGACCGATCTCCGTCGTGATCGCTATTTTCAGGGCGCCGGGTTGGTCGATCTTATGCGGGCAATTCAATCTGTCTGAAACTACCACCCAACAAGACACACTTATGAATGAGATTGCGGGAATGAAATACATCGAGGCGCGTTTCGACAAAGACGGAGTTTTGCAAAGCAGCATCACCCTGCCTGCTGCCACCACAGACCTGTTCATAATTTCTCACGGCTGGAATAATGACGACGAAGATGCCCGCAATCTTTATAAAAGGTTTTTCGAAAGTTTTGCCGCCGTCGCGGAGCCCGCCGATCTGGCGGGCCGGAAGTTTGCCATTCTCGGGGTGCTTTGGCCTTCAAAGAAGTTCGATCAGTTGGTTGCGGTATCCACGGATGGGGGCGTCGCGGAAGGTTCGGCAAGTCTTTCGCCGCCCAACGACCAGGATCGGCGCACGCTGGAGGAAAAACTTGACAGAATGAAAGATCTCTTCAGTGAGTCCGCCCAACAGCGCACCATTGAAGAGGCCAAGGCCCTATTGCCCGAGCTGGAATCGAAGGAAGCAGCGAGGCGGGCTTTCGCCGACAAAATCCGCGATCTGTTGGATCCCTCCGCGGCGAACGACGAGGATGCCTCGCGGACCTTCTTCAAGACGGACGGCAACGAATTGATGAAAGATCTCAAGATTTTGGAGGAGGACCTTGACGCAGCGGTCGCTGGCGGCGCTGCGATGCCGCTTGGAGTCGCTGCTGGGCCCGCAACAGGTGCTGCTGCGGGACTCACCGACTCCCTTTCCGGCTTCGCCGCCTCCGCTTTGAACCTTTTGAATTACGCGACCTACTATTTGATGAAGGGGCGCGCCGGCACAGTCGGCAAGAACGGGGTTGCAAAACTCGTTGATCAACTAGGGCCGCAAGTCCAGCGCATTTATCTCATCGGACACAGTTTCGGGGGCCGGCTCGTTACCGCAGCCGCCGCAAATTCCCAGACGAAAAAGCTCAGCGTTTTGACTCTTCTGCAGGCGGCATTCTCTCACAACGGATTCTCGAAGAAGAAAAATGGCTTTTTCAGGAGCGTCGTGGAGAACCGTCGGGTCAGCGGCCCAATCCTGATTACCTACACAAAGAATGACAAAGCCGTCGGCATCGCCTATCCGCTCGCCTCACGGATCAACGGAGACAAGACGGCGGCGCTTGGCGACGAAAACGATGCCTTCGGCGCCGTGGGACGCAATGGCGCGCAGCAGATGCAGGAAGGGGAGAGAATTCTGGGCACGCTGCTTCCTGTGGGCGGGGTCTATGGTTTTGCACCAGGGAAGCTTCTCAACCTTGAAGCTAGCCAATTCATTACGGATCATGGAGATGTCACCGGTCTCGAGGTCGCGTACGCCGTTTGGAGCGCGGTCAAAAAGTCAATGTGAACGGCGCCGGCCTCCGACCCGCCTTCTGAGCATACGGGCCCTTTCTTGATAACCCAAAAGCTCCTTTCTCTCTGCACAGCGGAATCCCGACAAAATCCGCCTTCTCACTTGTGGAAAACCTGTTGACAGTTGGGTGCCACTTTGGGGGATATATCTTACTGTTGTTTGAAGAGCGATGATATGAACACGAAAAAATCGGTCCGCTATCTGGTCGCGAGTGATTTTGACCAGACACTAAGTTTTAATGACTCCGGCCATGTGCTTGGAGAAATTATTGGCCTCAAGGATTTTGAGAATAGGGTCAAGGCATTATCGTCGACGCACTTGGTGCAGTCGGGTGCGGAGTTGGCCTATCTGTTGCGGCACGATCCGGAATTTCGGAATGTGCGACGCGAGCACTTGGTCGAAGCGGGTAAGCGCGTCCGGCTGAAGGACGACGTCAAATTGTTGGCCGAAATGCTGGCGGAGGAACTGGGCCAGGCCCGTTTTGAGTTCGTCGTCATATCGGCCGGTCCGCGTACCGTGGTGCAATCTGCGCTGGAAGGCATGGTAGCGCCGGAGAATGTGTTCGGTACGGAGTTCGGCTACGACCCGTCCGGCATGGAGATCGCCACGGTCGAGAGGGTACCAGCCGGTTACGGGAAAGTTGTTGCTCTTCAGGAACTTGAGCAGAAGTTCGAGACTCGGCCAGACCACACCATCTACATTGGAGACGGCAGCTCGGACCTCTACGTGATGCACCATGTCAACAGCCGAGATGGACACACGATTGCAGTTTCCGAAACGAAGGATATCGGCCGGATCGCAAAGCGGACCGTATTAAGCGAGAACGCAACGAGTGTCTTCGTGCCGATTCTTGAAGATATCCTTAAATGGAATGCCGAGCAGATTCGTGAGTTCTTTGAGGCGCACGGTTTGTCAGTGCAGGGTTGGGACAAGATTCGCACGGATTGGCTGATGTTCCACAAGGCTCCTGCGAAGCCGCAGGAAACGATCCTGACAAAGTAGTCGCTCCGGTGCCTTCGGCATTTGCGACCTCAGCTCTGGACCTCCCACAGTTTGACGAGAGGGCCGCTCGGACCGTGAACGGGATCCGCGTTGGGCAGGAGAACGGCGGCAATGCGATTGTCGGCTGCGGGACGCTCGCCCGGATTGCCGCGCAGCAGATCCGGTTCCTGTCCCACCGGATATCCTCCGACCACGTGAAAGTCCGGGCTGCTGCCTAGATTCTGGTGTCCGACACCGGCGGGAATGACTATCACGTCTCCCGCCTCGACATGCGCGCTGACTCCCACGGTGTGTCCAAGCCGAATGAGCGCATGCCCGCGATAGACGCCCAATACCTCATGAGCAGTGCTATGATAATGAGGAAAGGGGTAGACGCCGTAGCGCCACGCGGCCCTCCAATCGTTTTTCGCGTAGAGAGCCTCGAAGTCCTCCGCCGACTGATCTCCGCGTGCCGAAATCACCTCTTTGTAGATCAACAAAGGCAGGCGCGGGTTGTTGGGGATCTCGCCTGCGTCGGAAAAGAGATGCTTTTCGGGTTGGCTCATCAAAGACCCCTTCCGCTCGCGTGGCGTCGGTTCTCAGTATCCATGGAGTATTCCGAATCAAAGCAGCAACGCCAGCGGATGCCAACAACGGAGATTTACCATGGTCGGTTTCGGAATTGTCGATGTCGTTTAGGGTTAAATTCTGCTATGCTACTGCCTTCATGGGCAGCTTTCGTCGGTTTGTCGACTCGTTCACGATCGCGTTGGTCCTCACGGTTACGATAGCTGCCGTGCTGCCGTGCCGCGGAGACTTTGCCCGCGCGTTTGATGTCATTACCACGGCGGCCATTGCGCTCTTATTTTTCTTGCATGGCGCGAAGCTTTCTCGGGAAGCGATCGTGGCTGGCGCCTCGCATTGGCGCCTGCATGCGCTGGTGTTTACCGGCACGTTCATCCTGTTTCCGATATTGGGCCTGCTTTTCAAGCCACTCGGCGCGGTGTTGCTGACGCCGGAACTGTCTCTCGGGGTGATGTTCCTCTGTGTGCTGCCGTCCACGGTCCAGTCGTCCATTGCATTCACGTCGATTGCGGGCGGGAATGTCCCGGCCGCGATTTGCAGCGCGTCGGCGTCGAATGTATTTGCCGTTTTTCTGACGCCGATGCTTGTCAGTTTGTTCATAGCAGAGAGAGGTGCGGAATCATCAATATCCGGTTCGTTTGGGGCGATCGTGTTGCAGATTCTCGTTCCCTTCGTCGCGGGTCACCTAGTCCGGCCCTGGATCGGTGGATGGGTGCAACGCAGCCAAAGGTTGAACCGCGGCGTCGATCGGGGCTCAATCCTGCTCGTCGTCTACGCTGCCTTCAGCGAAGCGGTCGTCGAAGGCTTGTGGAAGCAGATTCCATTGATGGCCCTGGCGAGTCTCGTCCTTGTCGATTGTTTGCTTCTGGCGATCGTCATGGCCGCCATGTGGTCTCTAAGCTTTCTTTTCGGATTCGATCGCGCCGACAGGATCACTATCCTATTTTGCGGCTCGAAGAAGAGTCTCGCCAGCGGTGTGCCCATTGCCAAGGTGCTCTTTGAGGGGAGCATCGTCGGCCCAATGATCTTGCCTTTGATGCTATTCCATCAGATTCAACTGATGGTTTGTGCAGTTCTGGCTCAACGCTGGGCGCTCCGCGCGTCCTCCGCCAAAGAGGGGGATATCGCGAAGCGAAAATCCGTTTCCACAGGATGCTAGATTGAAGGTCGGAGTCGCATGCCGCTTGAGGATACAAGTCAGGCATGAATCTCCACCTCGAAAACAAGGTGGCCCTGGTCACCGGATCGACCGCCGGGATCGGATTTGCCATCGCCGCAGCACTTGCGGCAGAAGGCGCTCGGGTCATTGTCAACGGTCGCTCGGAAAAGCGCGTTCAAGATGCCCTGTCGGCGATACTCGAGCGTCATCCGAGGCAAAACTGGAACCGCTCGCGGCCGACCTCGCGACGGCCGAAGCTTCATCAAGCGTTTCGCACCCATCGAGGAAGTCGCCTCGATGGCCGTTTTTCTAGTCAGTCCCTTGGCCGCCGCTACCAACGGTGCCGCCGTTCGCGTCGAAGGCGGTTTGCTGCGCTCAATCTTGTGATATGAGGGCCGTGTTGGAATCATCGTGACAATGGCAAAGTCCTCCCGCAGAAGGGCAAGGGCCTCTCCTTTACGATCACACTGGCTCGTTGCGCTCGTGCGATAGTTGCGATTGCTTCGGCTCTTCCCCGCCTGCAACAGCTGTCGCGCATGAATGCCGCCGTTTTGGCACAAGCGGCGATGCTTTCTTGCACGATAATACGTTAGTTACGTCCCTTTTGAATGCAAACGCCCAAGAGCAAAACCGCGGCCACTGACGCGCTTGTCGGCCTCTGGGCCGTCGCGCTGACGTCCTTCGTCATTGTCACGCTCTACTTTGCGCGAGATTTCTTAATCCCGCTGGCGCTTGCGGCATTGCTCACCTTTCTCTTGTCGCCATTGGTCGCGAGAATCGAGCGCTGGCTGGGGCGGATCGCCGCGGTGCTCCTCGTCGGGGCGATGATTTTCGCGGCTACTGCGGCGGCGGGCTGGGTGCTTACCCGGCAACTGGTCGATCTCGCGACGAGACTGCCGGACTATAAAGAAAACATTCAGACCAAGCTACGTTCTATCAAGGTTCCGACCGGGGGCGTGTTTACGAAATTCTCGGAGACGGTCGAGGAGCTGAAAAAAGATCTGCCCGGCAGAGAGGAGTCGACTCAGACCGTGCCGGCTGCAGAAAAGCCCAAGACGGCGGTGTTGCCTCCGAGCGCCGCGCCCGCCGCCGCATCGGTGCAAGTGGTGGAGACCTCGAAGGTAAATCCCATGGTGCTGGTGCATTACCTCATCGCGCCGCTACTGGGTCCGCTTGGGAAGGCGGCGCTCGTAGTGTTGCTCGTTATATTCATGCTTCTTCGGCGCGAAGATTTGCGCCGCCGGCTCATCCGGCTAATCGGGAAGGGGCGCATTAGCGCCGCCACCCACGCGATGGACGACGCCGGCGCGCGTGTCTTTCGCTATCTGTTCATGCAACTCGTTGTGAATGTGAGCTACGGCATCCCCGTGGCGATTGGCCTTTACTTCATCGGCGTCCCCAATGCTGTGCTGTGGGGCGCATGTGCGGCGGTGCTCCGATTCATTCCCTACATCGGACCGTGGATCGCCGCGGCGTTACCGGTCGCAATCTCGCTGGCCGTCTCGCCTAGCTGGACGATGCCGTTGCTGACGATCGGCCTTTTCGTCATCCTCGAACTGCTGAGCAATAATTTCATGGAACCCTGGCTCTATGGCTCGAGCACCGGTGTAACCCCAATAGCGCTTATCATCGCCGCGGTATTTTGGACGTGGCTCTGGGGTCCTGTCGGGCTCATTCTCTCGACGCCGCTCACGGTCTGCCTCGTCGTCATGGGGCGACACGTTCCGCGCCTTTCATTTCTCAGCGTTTTGCTAAGCGATGAGGAAGCGCTTACGCCTGCCGAAGACTGCTACCATCGCCTGCTGACGGTCGGCGAACAGGACGAATTGGAGTTTGTGGAGGCGTATTTGAAAACCAACTCGCTCACAGCGCTCTACGACTCTGTGTTCATTCCGGTGATCATTGCGACGGAGACGGATCACAGGCTCGAGCTGCTCGACGATGAGCAGCGATTGCTTGTCGAGCAGAGCCTGCGCGAAATCATCGAAGACTTGGGCACACCTCCGCAGGTTGCACCGAAGATCGACGCGAACAAAGCCGCGGCTGAGGATACGCCATCGCCCAGCCCAGCGCCGTTGTTTCGCGTTTTTTGTTTGCCCGCGCGAGCGGATCGCGACGAGCTCGCGGGCGCGATGCTCATGCAGTTGCTGCAGCAGCAAGGCTTCGCGGCGCAGAACGCCCCTGGAAAGCTCGCTGCCGGCGAGTTGCTCGATCTTATTGAAAAGTCGGAGGTGAACGCGGCTTGCATCTCAGTGCTCTACCCTTCGACCGTCATTCACGCGCGTTATCTCTGCGTGAAACTACGGATGCGTTTCCCTCAACTGAAGATCGTTATCGGCCTCTGGGGTGCGACCCAAGGTGTGACCGATGCGGCCAGACGTCTGCGCGATTCAGGGGCAGACGAAGTAGTGACAACTCTCGCGGACGCTGTCGTGCAGCTTGCGAAACATTCGCCGACGCTCGCCGACCAAATGACGCCCGCGGCCATCCCTGCGGCCGTAGAGGAGCGCGCCTCGCCTCTCCAGCCTAAGGTTGACATCAGCAGGGCGAAAGACCATCCACCCGAAGCGCGAGTTGGCACGAGCGTCAACGATCGATAGCCCCGCTCGGACCCTCGCCCTTTGTCCGGCCCCAATACCATTCCGCGCCGCAGAGTGCTCTGAAGCAGTTGCCTTTCGGGAGGCGTGGGCAACCCTCCTTCTCTCGGGTTTCGAAAGCCGCTCGATCTAATCATCCTCTGGCGAGATTGGGCATGTCCGCTGCGATCCGCTCGCGCACCGGCCGGCCTTCTTCCCGGTCCAATCACCAAAGGCCTTTCAATCTGAGCAGCCAAACCATTAACCTCAACTAACAAACAAAGCCCAGTCCGCGTTTTCGACGAAAGATCAGTTGCACATATGCACGGACCCTTACGCCCCAATTGACGCTCAAACCATTACAAAAACATTCGCTAATTATTCCTATTTCTTCTCTTTGACAACAGATTGATTGGTATCTCTGCTAAAAATGCAGATATTAGTCCACATGCCATCGCTGGCACAATAGCCATCAATCTCCATATCAATTCACCTTTTTCTCGATCAATAATACCAGGTAATACGACAATAAAAAAGATCAAACCTGTTGGAACACATACATTGATTAAGGCTCGTTTCGAAAATGGAAATCTAAATGAGAGAAGTCCAACGAGAAAACTCAGAGCACTTATGATAATCAACCACATAGAGAAGAAAAGGGGGAAGAAGAAAAGGGGTCGGTCCTATAATTTAAACTTTCTTGCGGATCAAATTGCAGACTCGGCTCGGGTGCCCCATGACAAGACGCGCGGTTACCCAGGCGTTGCTTGCCGTTCGTGGATTGCCTGAGGGCGCGGACGGCTTCAATCTTCCAAGGGGCCGATTTGGATGTTTTGGGCGCATCGTCGGGCGACTTTCCCGCTGCTCTCATCAACGCAGACAGGACTCGCTCCCATTTTTTCTCCCGCAATTCCTGCACCTCGGCTCCGCCCCATCCAGCCGACTCCTCACAATCGGCAAAACTCTTCCTCGGATCCTTACGGTATTCGGCTGACCCAATTGCCCAGCCCTGGCAATATCTCCGCGCCAGTTCGTCTTGCACCACCGGATGGCTTTCCTCCGCAAATTCCAAATGCCTCTCGTATTGCAGCATCCCCGAGACCGTATCGGGAAACTCTAAAGAGGCCAGGAAGCGTTTGCGCACCAGATACCCCGGCGGCTTCGGTTCGAAGAACTTCGGATAGCTCGACCATGGATAATCCCGGAGCTGGTCCAGTGCGGTGATGCCAGCGCGCACCGCATTGAGGTGAATGTAGTTGACCAATCCCAACAGAGGCCGCCCCTCCTCGACCAGAAGACTCTTGTAGCGAGACTGAAACACGTGACCGCGCTCCCCATGAAAGGCGTTAAACCGGATGCCGAAAGTGCCTTGCAACCATCGCATTCCGTCCACCAAATTTCCCTCAGGTGTTTCCAGCGCCAAGTGATAGTGGTTGCTCATCACGACGTAGGCGTGCAAGATCCAGCCGCACTTCCCGCAGGCTTCAAACAGTGTCCTCTCAAAAGATGCGGCCGCTCCTCTTTGCTCAAAGAGCGCCTTTCGATAGTTCCCTCGGCTGATTATGTGGTAGATCGTTCCACCAAACTCCAACCGCGGCTTCCTCGCCATTTAACGGAGTCAATCAGGTCGCCCGGAAATTCCCAGCATTTATTTTATATGACTGACCCCATTTGAGACCTTGGAGGCGGATTTCAATGCAAGAGTGAGACGAGAGAATCTTTCGTTGAAACGTGGCGTATATCACGGCGTGGGGTGGCGGCGACAAGCTTGCTGGGTGGCTCGCTCGCCAGACGGCCCAGACGCGCGAGCTGATTCACATCCCACGGCTCGAGTTACCGCGCATTTGATCGAGTTTCTGCCACACCTCGGGCATCATCGAGACGCTGCGGACTTCGACCGTTCGACCGCCGCCGCTACCACGCGGCCTTCCCGCGGCGGCGCCCGAGGATGTGGCCGAGGTGCTTCTTTCCAGCCTGGTGGTGAGGCGGCCACGGCAGTTCGGGGCGTGCTGGGTAGGATGCAAGTTGTGGGAAGAGCTCGGCCTGGGAGAGTTCTGGCAGCGGGTGCTGGGCGAGCAAGTCGGCGCGGTGGCTTGGGAGAAAGTCGTGGAACTCCTGGCGGTCAATCGGCTCATTGCGCCGCGCAGCGAGCTTTCCATCCACGAGAAATGGTTTCCGCAGACGGCCATGGCGGCGCTGCTGGAGAGTGACGAACGGGTGGCGGAAAAGGATCGCCTTTATCGCGCGCTGGACCACATGGTCGAGCACAAGGAAGCCTTGGAAGAGCATCTGGCCTTCCGGTGGAACGACCTCTTTGGAGCCAGCTTCGATGTGTTGCTTTACGATCTGACAAGCACCTACTTTGAAGGCGAAGTTGAAGAGGTCGAGAAAGCCCGGCGCGGCTACTCGCGCGATCACCGGCCCGACTGCAAACAGATCATTATCGCGCTGGTTGTCACTCCGGAAGGCTTTCCGCTTTCCTATGAAATCTTCGAGGGCAACCGGGCCGATGTGAGGACCCTGGAGGACATGCTCGAGGCGGTGGAGCGCAAACACGGCCGCGCCCGGCGGGTGTGGGTCTTTGACCGCGGAATTGTGAGCGAAGAAAATCTCCAAAGGCTGCGGGGGCGCGGAGCCAGCTACCTGGTGGGCACGCCCCGCGCGCAGCTCAAAGCCTATGAACGCCGCTTTGCTGGAGGGCGACTGGCAATCGGTCTCCGGCGAGGTCGAGGTGCAACTCATCGCCCAGGACAACAGCGAAACCTACGTGCTCGCCCGCAGCCGAGCGCGGGCGCAGAAAGAAAGCGCGATGCGTTTGCGGGTCGTGCGCGGCTTGATGGGCGATTTGATCCGGCTGAGAAAGGGCCATCAACCGATGCAAGCCGCCCGGCTCCCGGCTGCCACATAGGAATAGAGTGCTACATTTTTTTGAGATTCGGCATATCCGCTGCGATCCACTCGCGCACCGGCCGGCCTTCTTCGATGTGCTCCTTGAGGATGCGCCGAAGCTTGTCCGCATCAAGTTTACCGTACCAAATGCCGTCCGGATAAACGACCAGCCAGGGCCCTCCCTTACAAATGCGCAAGCAGGCCGCTTTCGTGCGAAGCACGGGCAGGGAAAGCTTCCGCGTCTCCGCCTTGAGCAAGTCCCACATCGCGTCGCCTTCGGCCGGATTGCAGCAGTCCGGTCCGGCACAGAGAAAGAGATGTCGCGTTGCGCGAGTTATTTCCTCACGCGGAATTTTCGCGTCGGGAGGGAAGCCGTTCGACTCGCTCATTAGGGAGCGGACGGCGATCGGTGACGTGCGCGTGCAAGCAGGTCGGGTTCAGGAGTCCCCATGGCTTGCCTCATTCACTTGAACACCGCGGAGATCGCTTCGCCCGTGCCGGTGTTCGAGACGCTGAGAGCTTTTAGCTTACCGCCGGACTTGGTGTACGCGACTTGCATAGGGGCTGGCTGGACCTGCCGGGCGCCCGCACCGAAGCCGGCTGACTCGCGATAGGCGGTGAGAAAAGCGATCCACGACGAAAAGATCTTGGGTGCGCCGGTGGCAGGGCCCGCCCATCCTCGCCCGGCTCGGCGTCCCTTCGCGGCGAAGTAGTTTTCGGCTTGCAGGCGAAACTCGACGAGCGGGGTTGGCGATTGCTTGTAAAGGCGGACAAGCACGGCGCCGTTTGGGGAGCGCGCGCACACAGCGTCGCAAACCAGCGAGACCCCCTTGCGTTTCCAGCGGATGATAGCCGGCTCCGAAGAGGCGGCTTCAAAAGCGGTCAGCTCGGGCGTCGCCTGGCAGCCCGCGAAAAGCAGAGCCACACAAATCGGCAGGACCCATTTCATGAAGCCTTTGGAGTGAGAGACAATTTTGGAGAGATCGGAACGACGCGCTGAATGGCGACAATCAAATGAAACAGCCAAATCCTCCAACGCAGCGGAAAGGATCGGCCCACGTTCCCAGCGAGAACCGCATTCACCGCGGGTACGACTTGGAAGAACTCGCGCGGTGCCAGAACGGTTTCCACAAATTCCTGGCGATACCATGAGTAAACGAACTTGAGATAGAGGCGCATCACCTTGGCCAGGCGGCGTTCGTAAAGGGCGAAGAGTTTTGGCGCTCGCTGCGGGGCCGCGAGCGCCTTGCCAAGCGCGTCGGCGGCCCGCTCGCCGCTTAGAATCGCCAAAAAAACACCGCTGCTGAAAATCGGGTCGATGAATCCGGCGGCGTCGCCAGCCATAAGCCAGCGCTCTCCATGAAGTGCGGAGTTCCGGTAAGAGTAGTCCCCGCTCGCGTAAACCTTGCTGACGCGCTTAGCGCCGGCCAAGCGCTCCCGCATGATCGGTTGCTCACTCAGGAACGCGTCCAGGACATCCGCCGGGCTCCGCCCAAAAGACCGGTATCGACTTGTATCCATCACCACGCCGACGCTGATTTTTTTCCGGGAAAGAGGAATGATCCAAAACCAATGGTCGTGCGCGCGCACCATTCGAGTCAGCGTGCCGTCGATGCCGCCGGGCTGCTTTGCGCCTTCGTAGTGGGCGTAGACGGCAAATTTTTGCAAGCCGGAATATTCGCGTTTAAGGCCAAGCCGGGCGCCGATGACAGAGTGACGGCCGCTGCAGTCGAGGAGATATTCGGCTTCGACTCCTTCGACGGCCCCCGCCGGTCCCTTGATGGTCAGCCTGGGGCGGCCCGGGGTCAAAGCAATGTCTTCAACGCAAACCTCCTCGCGTATGTATGCGCCGCATTCGCCGGCGTGATCGAGCAGGATCTTGTCGAATTTGGAACGTTCGACTTGGAAGGCGGTTGGACGTTTCGAGCGAAAGCCATCCTTGAAATAGAAGCGGATTTCGCCACTCCCGCATCCCGAGGTGATTTCCGCCCCGTATTTGCGGACGAATCCCGCGGCTTCCAGCTTCGGTATGAGGCCAAGGCGCTCGAAGGCTTCCATGCTGAAGGGCAGCAAGGATTCGCCGATATGGAAGCGCGGGAACTTTTCGCGTTCGAAGACCGCGACCTTGCGCCCTGCGAGCGCGAGCGAAGCGGCGGCGATGCTGCCAGCGGGGCCTCCGCCGATGATTGCAACGTCGTAGAGTACGCTTGCCATTTGTCAGTGTCTTCCAGTCTTGAAAGACCGCTTCGCCCGCCGCAGGGAGCTCTAGCCCCCGGCTGCACGCTCGACGTGTCCGCCAAACTGGAAGCGCATGGCGGAGGCCACCTTTTCGGCCATCGTATGATCTCTGCGTGAGCGAAAGCGGGCGAAGAGCGCAGCGCTCAGCACGTCGCATTCGACAGCTTCGTCGATGGCGGCCATGATGGTCCAGCGCCCCTCCCCGGAGTCGGAGACACGGCCGGAGAAGTTCGAGAGCGTCGGGTTATCGGCGAAAGCAGCGGCGGCAAGATCCAACAACCAGGAGCTGACGACGCTGCCGCGGCGCCAAACTTCGGAAACATCCGCGAGATTGATGTCAAAGACGTAATCCTCCCCGACGGGTGCGGTTTCGGCGTCGGTCTCGCTTTTCTTGAGGCTCGCGTTGGCGCCGGCGAGAATGTCGAAGCCCTCGCCAAAGGCGGCCATCAGGCCGTATTCGATGCCATTGTGCACCATCTTGACGAAGTGTCCGGCTCCGGAAGGTCCGCAGTGCAGATAGCCTTCTTCGGCGGTGCCGCCGAGTTTTTCGCGTCCGGGAGTGCGTTCCACGTTGCCGCGGCCTGGGGCGAGGGATTTGAAGATTGGATCCATGCGGTCCACGGCTTCCTTGTCGCCGCCGATCATCATGCAGTATCCGCGTTCCAGGCCCCAAACGCCGCCACTGGTGCCAACGTCCAGATAATGAATGCCGGACTGTTTGAGGTGAGCGCTGCGTCGCCTATCGTCGCGGAAATAAGAGTTGCCGCCATCGATTATTGTGTCTCCGCGTTCGAGGTGAGAGGCGAGCTCGTCGACAACCTTGTCGGTGATGGCGGCGGGCACCATGATCCATGCATTCCGAGGTGCTGTCAGCTTCGATGCGAAATCTTTGAGCGAGCTTGCGCCGGCGGCGCCTTCGCCGGCGAGCTGCTTCACCGCATCCGGATTCGCATCAAAAACGACGCATTGGTGACCTTGTTTAGTCAGGCGCCGGACCATATTGGCGCCCATCCTTCCGAGACCGATCATTCCGAGTTGCATGATGAGAGGGGTGTTTGAAGCGCGGATTTTGGGGGCGGCTCACTCGCGGGGCAACAAGATTCAGCGGAAAGATTTCTCAGCGGCCATCAATCCGGGCGATCCGATTCGCTTCGCTGAAGGCCTTGGCGTGCCGCCGTTCGCGAACTTTCGACCAACCGAACGCCAAGGCGCCAACGGCAAGAAGACCGGCGATCCACCAAAGCAACGGGAATCGTTTTTGAGGCGCGCTCGAAAGCTTGAAGGTTGGCGAGGGTATCGAGCGCCGGCCTTGTTCGTCGACCGAGACGATGCGCAAGAGCCAGACCTGGCCAGGCGCGAGATTCTCAAACCGCGCAACGGCCATTCCGTTCTCCTCGAAAAACTTGATATTGCGAAGGTCCCTCCAAACTAACTTTGGCGGATCTTCCATTTCGAATTGGTGCTGCTGGATCACCCAGGTCACAGGATCTGGCCCAGGTTTGCTCCATCCGATTTCAAAAATTCGGTTGCTGGCCTTGAGCACTTTGATTTCCGTCACTGGAGGAACGGCGCTCGATGGCTGGTCTCCCGCAGATTCTGTGACTGAGGGCCCGCGTGAAGCTGGATCAAGGGTCGCGGTTGGGATCTTCTCGGCTTCCTGAGGCTGAGCGGCAATTCGCCCGGCAACTTCTACAGAAATCGGCTTACCTCCGCCGGCATCGATGACGATTTGGGATCGATAGTCACCGATCGAAGAGGCCTCAAGGGCAACCTCGAAAATCCGCGTTTCCCCCGGTTGAAGGACAGCAGCATTCGGGTTAGGCACGAGCAAGATATCGTTCGACGCCGTTGCCTGCAGCCGAGCGGCGCTCCCGCCCTCGTTCTTGATTCGGAGGAATCCCTTGTAGCGCTTGCGGGGCTCGATTTCCCCGAAATCAAGTCCTTCGCGCGGTTCGATCCGCAAGACAGGCTGCAATGCGAAAACCCGCAGGGGAATGCTGTGCCGGAATCCTTCGCTCTCGAAGCTAACCACACCTTCCGATGCCCCCAGGAAGGCCGGCTGGGTTTGCAGGGCAATTTTCTTCTCTTCGCCGGCGGAAACGGTGACCTGATCGGGCGAGGAAATCTCGGGCGGAACGGAGATTTCGACGGTTCGATCGCGAGAGGTGCGATTTCGAATTGCAATACCTCCGGAGCGCACGGCGTCTCCATCCTGGCTGGCGAGTTCGAGTTCGCGCGAAGGTTGGAACTCGAAGGGCGATATCGCGCTGGCGGAAAGCTCTACTGCGGAGCGAGTATCGTGAGAGAAGACGAGTTTTCCGGAATATTCCTGTTCCTCGTCGGGAACGCAGAGAATGCGGGCCTTCCTTTCCTGATTGCGGCCCAGGCGGTACTCGGCCGCACCAAGGATCTTCCAGGGCGGTGGGGCATTCATCCGTCCCTCCAGCACGCCTCCTCCGCTATTTCGCAGAATGATCTGTTCCTCGCGCGTCTCGCCAACCTGCACGCTGCCGAAGTCGATGGAGTGGACAACCGACAACGCGGGCGGCTCTTCGGAGATGGTAATACTGATTGGAGCAGCCGCCGAGACGGGGCTGTCCACGGTCTGAACGGCGAACGTGAAGGAATCGCTACCCTCGCCTTTGTCGTCGTGCGTGTAGGTGACCACCGCGGTCTTGGGTCCCGTGACGCGGATTTCGCCGAGCCGTCCCCTTGAAGGACGAGACCGAACAAGGAATTTCAGTTGCCCGGGAGTTCGTCCCTGAGCGCGCAGAGGGATTTCCACACTGCGTCCGCGAAAAATCGAGAGGCTTTGCGGCTGGGCCATCGGGGGCGGCAATACGGGCAACTCCTTCGGGGCGGCATGGACGGCGGGTCCCGCGAGCAGCGCAACCAGAATCAAGTATCGCCAACGTCCCATGGAATCTCGTTGCGAAAAATCATCTCAGCGATTAAGCGGATGTCGATTCGGGAAATAGAATGACCACAGCGCTTCCAATCCGCGACATAAAGCCTGGTATGTCCGCTTTGCTGGTCGCTCTGGTAATTGCGGCGCTCCTTTGCAGCGTCATGGCACAGCTTGCTCCTCCCGTGCCGCCGAAAAAACAGCAAAAAAGGGCTGGCGAGCTCATCAGGAAGCAAGACCCGCCCAAGGTCATACCGCGAGTGCTTGAGAAGGCCACGACAGACAACGTTTCAATTTACCTCTCCTTGAGCAAGCAAAGAGCCTATCTCCGCGTTGGCGACGAGATCGCTGTCGATTCACCGATATCCTCCGGAAAGCGCGCTGGAATGACACCGGCCGGCGACTACAAAATCATGGAAAAGGATTCCGATCATCGCTCGAGCGTCTATGGGGACTTCGTTAGTTCGCGGACCGGGAGGGTGGTGCGCGCGGGAGTAAGCACCCGAATCGATTCAGCGCCGAGCGGCACCGTTTATCGCGGAGCGCCCATGAGGTGGTTCATGCGGCTCACCAATGATGGCGTGGGCATGCATACAGGCATATTGCCGGGTTACCCGGCGTCCCACGGCTGCGTGCGTCTGCCGGATGAAATTGCGAAACTTTTCTACGACAAGGTCAAAATTGGCACGCCGGTATCAATTGGGGACTGAGTGATTCGGACGCCGAATCATCCTGGCATGCGGGCGAAAAGTTTTGCCAGACGCCGGAGCGTCCACACCGCAATACTGAAGTCTTCAAATAATGCGGTGGCAGAGAGAGATTCCGAGGCGATTCTCTCTTTCAGGTGGGACATCTCTTCGCCTTTGAGTTTGCTTTTTGCGAGAAGCTGCTGGATGAGGTCGGGGCGCTCGCTTTCGGCCGCAGCAGTTGCAAGCGACAGGAGTTTCTCGAGCGTTTCGCTTAGAACGGCCGGTCCGCCCTGGCGTGCGAGCGCTTGCGCGAAATAGCGAACGCCTTCCTCGACATGACGGATGATGCTGAGTTCTGCGCGAAGCAGGTGGAGCCGGTTCGCGTCTGCCTGGCTAAGCGAGCTTCTCGAAGCCAGTTTGGCGGCGAATTCCTCGATAGCGAGAGCAAGATCCTGAAAAGCGCGAGGCGGCGTTTCTTCATCGGGAGATTGCTTCGTCTCGGTCACATGGATTGTGCCGAGCAGGCGAGCCAATTCCTTTTGCATGAGATCAAGCGCGCTGGGAGGGTCGTCCAAGGCCTGTGAGCGCAGGAACATTGGTCGCGATGGATCGTCGATTGCGGGTTTGTCGGGCCAGAGTCTTTTGAGAAACTCGAGAACGCGGCTGAGCGCCGGGGAAATAAGGAGCGCGGGAAGAAGGTTGGAGATCAGAAAAACTCCTGCGAGCCTTGTCGTGAGGGGAACCGAAAGGGAGTTCACAAGAGCGGCAACCAGGGGAACTCCCGCTTGCTCGACCGCAAAAAGCATGACCATGAGCGTGCCGCTGAGCAGGCAGAAGAAATCCTCAAGGCGCACGAGTCGGAGGGACTTGCCTCGCAGCCCCGCGGAAAGAAAAAGGCGCAGTCCTATTGCGCCGAGATTCGTGCCGTAGAGCATCAGCATGGCGGGCTTCGAACCGAGCACATCATTCGCCGCGAAGGTGATAATAAGCATGGCGGCGCCGGTGTTGGATTGTAAGAGCATCGCGACAAGCACGCCTGTGAGAAAGGTAAGACTGAAAGAGGAGAGTGCGAAGGACATCGCGCTCCGAAACCATTCGGCATCCTTCAGAGGGGCGGCGCCCGCCCCCATTTCCTGGAGACCGAAAAGGATGAGGCCCATGCCGAGAAGTGAGCCCGCAAGCGTTTGCCAGAACGGGTTGCGGAGAGTCCCGAGAGCGATTCCCGCGCCGCCCACGAGGTAGGCGACCATGGGATGGATGTTCAGGGTGGTCACGAACGCAAGCGCAGTGAGGCCGACATTGGACCACACAATAATGGGCGCCGCGGCCCGCGCCTTGATAAGTCCGCTGTCGGTCAGGCTGACCAGAATAAAGGTCACGGCTGTCGCGCTTTGCATGACGGCGCCGGCGATTGTCCCCAGCCCCGCTCCGAGGAGCGGCGAATGCGTTGTTCGCTTGATGACGTCGCGGAACCTGGATCCAGAAAACCGGCGCAAATTCTCTCCAATAAGACGCAGGCCCAGGAAGAACAGTCCCAAACCAAGAACAAGAGTGTTGGCCGGAGTCATCCTGCCTGAGCACTCAACTCTTGAATTTCATATCGGGCAACTGCAAATGGAGCGTGTCGATCGCAAGCCTCTCCAAAACCTTGAGAACCGCAAGGCGAGCCTTTGACGTCAATCACGATTTCATCTATCGTGTATTCAATGCAGTTGTCCATGCGTACGGATTATGCGCTTCGCGCGTTGTTTACGTTGGTCGAGCACCACGGTGGCAAGCCTATACCGATCATCGAGCTGGCGCGGCGAAACGATATCCCGAAACGCTTTCTCGAGCACATTATGCTCGACCTCAAGGAGCGTGGTTGGGTGGACAGCGTGGCCGGAAAACGCGGAGGCTACCGACTTTCCAAGAGTCCCGAGAAAATCACCATGGGTGAGGTGGTCCGTCATTTCGACGGCTATCTCGCCCCCCTCGCATGCGTATCGGTGAGCGATTATAAGCGCTGTAGCCAGGAGCCTGTTTGCCGATTCCGGCGGGTCATGCTGCAAGCCCGAAACCTGGTGGCAATATTGATGGATAAGGCGACGCTTGCGGACGTAATGCGCGGAAAGCCGGTGAGCAACGCAGAGGTCACAGGGATCCAGGGAATCCACGGCGAAGGAATTTAGTCGAGACGAGATCTTGGGGCACGGCACCGGGACTTACTTGCTCTCATTCTTAGACGCGGCACAATGCCGGTATGAGAACGCTTCTTTGCTTTGCCGTTCTCTACGCGACATTCGGCGCCTCACAGGCGCAAACGACCTTACGTGTGGGGCTTTTTCCCAACGTCACCCATGCGCAGGCTCTTGTTGCGAAGAATCTCAGCACAGAGGGCCAGGGTTGGTTTGAGCAGCGTCTCGGTCCTGGGACGAAGATTGAATGGTTCGTCTACAATGCGGGACCTTCCGCGATGGAGGCGATCTTTGCCCGCTCGATTGATTTCACCTACGTCGGACCGAGTCCGACGGTGAACGCCTACGCGCGAGCGAACGGGCGCGACGTGAGAATCGTCGCCGGCGCTATGCGTGGCGGCGAAGCGCTCGTTGTGCGGGGCGACATCATCAAGAACGTGGCTGATTTCCGCGGCAAATCAATCGCCACGCCGCAGCTGGGCAACACGCAGGATGTCGAGTGCCGAGCTTGGTTGATCAACAACGGGATTCGTGTCACACTGGTGGGCGGCGATGCGCGCGTGCTCCCAACCGCAAACCCGGACATCCTGGCACTATTCCAGCAAGGAAAACTCGACGCTGCCTGGACGGTCGAGCCCTGGGTGAGTCGCCTCCTGACTGAGGCGGGGGGACGCATTTTTTTCGAGCCGGAGAATACTGTGACGACTGTGCTGGCCGGTCGCGAGGAGTTCTTGAGAACAAACCCCGAGCTTGCCCGCAAGTTCGCCGCAGCTCACAACGAACTCACGCAATGGATTCGCGATCATCCCGAGGAGGCGCAACGGCGCGTGCGAGACGAACTTTCTATTCTGACGCGCAAGGAAATTCCGCTGGCATTGATTCAGCAGGCGTGGACGCGCCTCCGGTTTGACGACACGATCTCGGCTGAGCCCTTTCAATCCTTTCTTGACCAGGCGCGGCTGGTTGGTTTCCTGCGTGCGAAGATCGATCTTTCAAACCTTATCTGGAATCCACAATGAGCCTCGAACAGGAGTTGGCCAACGTCGAGCCCGATCGCATCGAAGTGCTCGATGTGAGCAAGAGCTTCATGACAAAGCGCGGCAAATTGGCGGCCCTGGACAGCATCAGCTTGAAGGTCTCCGAAGGAGAGTTTGTCTGCCTGGTCGGGCAGAGCGGATGCGGCAAGTCCACGCTGCTTAATATTATTGCCGGCCTCGAAAAGCCGGATAGCGGAAAGGTTCTTGCAAGCGGCGCGCCAATCGTCGAACCGGGCAGGGATCGCATGATGATGTTTCAGGAACACGCTCTTTTCCCCTGGCTGGACGTGATGGGCAATGTTCTTTTCGGTCTCAACCTCAAACCCGGATTGAATGCACGCGAACGCCTTGAAGTGGCTCGATACTATCTGAAGCTCGTGGAACTCGAGCGCTTTACCCATTCCAACATTCACGAGCTCTCAGGCGGCATGAAACAGCGCGTTGCTCTCGCCCGCGCCCTGGCGCCCAATCCGCGCGTTCTGCTGATGGATGAACCCTTCGGCGCTCTGGACGCACTGACCCGCGAGCAGCTCTACGGAGACATTCAACGCATTTGGGAGGCGCGCCGAAAGACGATCATCTTCGTCACTCACAACGTCCGCGAGGCGGCCTGCCTCGGCGACCGCGTGATACTCTTTTCGCCGAATCCCGGACGCATCCGCCAGGAGTTCCCCGTTTCGCTTGGACGGCCAAGAGACATCAACAGCGTGGCACTCGCTCAATACTCCACCGAAATCACGGCTGCCCTCAAAGGGTTCACACAGGGAATGGAGGCAGCCGAATGAAGCGCGCCGTCATCTCCTCGGCATTCTTCCTGCTCCTGATCCTTCTTTGGGAGGCCATCGCCCGCACAGGCTGGTATTCGCCCGTTCTTATGCCGTCTCCCTTCCAAGTCGGGGAATATTTGTGGCAGTCCGCCAGAGATGGCACCCTCTGGACCGCCACGGTCGTCACAATGCGCCGGCTGTTTATCGGCTATTTGATCGGAATTGTTGTTGGCGTCCCCCTTGGACTGCTCACGGCTCGTTTGAAGATTTTTCAGGACACCATTGGTCTGCTCGCGCTTGGCGTCCAAACGCTTCCAAGCGTCTGCTGGGTGCCGCTCGCCCTCCTGTGGTTCGGTCAGACCGAAACGGCCATGCTCTTCATCGTCGTCATGGGCACCGTCTGGTCCGTCATCATAGCAACCGAAAACGGCGTGCGAACAATGCCGCCGATGTACCTGCGCGCAGCGCGCACGATGGGTTCGAAGGGCCTGCATGTTTGGATAAAGGTCATCCTTCCCGCGTCGCTGCCCTATCTTGTCGGCGGAATGAAACAGGGATGGGCTTTCGCGTGGCGCTCCCTAATGGCCGCAGAAATCTTTGTCACCATTCTCACAGGCTTCGGCCTGGGCCAGCTGTTGCACTACGGCCGGGAACTCCACGCAATGGACCAGGTCGTCGCGGTCATGCTCGTCATTGTTGTCATAGGCCTCGTGGCCGACCGCATCCTGTTCTCGCCGTGGGAAAACTTCCTGCGGCGACGCTGGGGACTAGGCACGTTCAACTGAAGCCAAATTGAATAAACGACAAGTTTGGTCGTTTTTAATTGACGCTTTGAATACGACTACTATCGTCGTTCAAAATGAAACGAGTTTCCTTGTTGCTATCTCTCCTTTCCATTGGCTCGCTGGTGGCCAAGGACATCACGTTGCTCAATGTCTCGTACGATCCCACGCGGGAGCTGTATGCGGAGTATAACGAGGCCTTTGCCAAGCATTGGAAGGAAAAGACAGGGGACACAGTGAAGGTGGATCAATCGCATGGAGGTTCCGGAAAGCAGGCTCGTGCGATCATTGATGGCTTGGAGGCTGATGTGGCGACGCTTGCCTTGGCGGCCGACGTCAATGCGCTGCAGGAGAAGGGGGGCCTTATACCCGAGGATTGGCAGAAACGGCTGCCGCACAACAGCACTCCCTACACCTCGACAATTGTGTTCCTTGTCCGCACGGGCAATCCAAAGGGCATCAAGGATTGGAATGACCTCATCAAGCCGGGTGTCGAAGTGATTACCCCCAATCCCAAAACCTCCGGCGGTGCGCAATGGAACTTTTTGGCCGCGTGGGCTTACGCACTCAAGCACAACAACAATGATCCGGAGAAGGCGAAGGAATTTGTGACGGAGCTTTACAAGCACGTTCCGGTGCTGGATTCCGGCGCTCGCGGATCGACTGTCACATTCACTCAGCGCAAATTGGGGGACGTTCTCCTGGCTTGGGAGAACGAGGCCTATCTTTCATTGAAAGAATCGCCGGGGGACTTTGAGATTGTTACCCCTTCGCTGAGCATTCTGGCCGAGCCTCCAGTGACGGTGGTGGACAAGGTCGTCGACAAGCGCGGCACGCGGGAAGTCGCCACCGAGTATTTGAACTATCTCTATAGCGACGTTGGGCAGGAACTTGCGGCCAAACACTTCTATCGACCCACGAAACCGGAGATCGCGGCGAAGTTCGGGGACAAGTTCGCAAAAGTGGATCTGATCACGATCGACAAGGAATTTGGTGGCTGGAAGAACGTGAGCAAGAAGTATTTCGGCGACGGAGGAATCTTCGACGCGATCTATCAACCCACCGAGGCACCTCGCTGAGAATCAAGAACTCAAACTCTGCCATGGCCTACTACGAAAACGTTGTTTCCTCCGTTGGAAGCACTCCGCTGATCAAGCTAAATCGCGTGACGGCGGGATTGCCGGCTATGATCGCTCTCAAAGGGGAGTTTACCAACCCGCTGGGGAGTGTGAAGGATCGTATCGGCGCAGCGATGATTTCCGCGGCGGAAGCGGATGGGCGGCTCAGGCCCGGAACCACTATCATCGAACCGACCAGCGCTAACACCGGGATTGCGCTGGACTTCGTTGCCGCCTCGCGCGGCTACAAGCTCATCCTTACGATGCCCGAAAGCATGAGCCTTGAACGCCGGACGCTTCTTGCCTTGCTCGGAGCGCATCTGGTGCTAACGCCCACTGCGGAGGGCATGAAAGGGGCCATCGCCCGGGCTGAGCAACTGCATCAGGAAGTCAAGGATTCATGGATCCCGCAGCAATTCGACAATCCGGCCAATCCTGAAGTGCATCGCCGAACTACGGCTGAGGAAATCTGGAGAGATTCCGACGGAAAGGTGGACATCCTTGTGTCCGCCGTGAGCACTGGCGGCACGATCACGGGCGTTTCAGAGGTCATCAAGCCCCGCAGGCCGCACTTTCGCGCGATTGCCGTCGAGCCGAAAGACTCGCCGGTATCACCCAGTCGCGCAACGGCGAACCGCTCAAACCGCGTCCTCACAAAATCCAGGGGACCGGCGCGGGCTTCATTCCCAAAAATCTCAATCTGGAGGTCGTGGACGACGTCATCACGGTGACGAATGAGGACGCCATCGCCATGGCGCGGCAGCTTGCGCTGCAGGAAGGCATTCTTGGCGGCATTTCGACCGGGGCTAACGTCTGGGCAGCGATCCAGGCTGCCAAGCGTCCGGAGAATGCGGGGAAACTCATCGTGACCGTGGGCTGTAGCACCGGCGAACGCTACCTGAGTACCGCGCTGGCTGAGGAGGCCCGCAGGGCGGTGTCGGCCTGATCTTCTGTAGCGGCGTTCTCTGAGCGTCGCAATTGACCGGCGGTCACAGACCTCTGCCACATCAACAATACCTATGAGCACCTACGCAAGTCCCGAAAGCCTCGCCGAAACCTCCTGGCTCGCCGAGCACCTCAATGACCCAAGCATCCGCATCGTTGAAAGCAGCGAGGATATCCTTCGCGGATTCCCGCGGGTGAAAAACTATGACGGCTCCTGGACGGAATGGGGGAATACCGTCCGTGTTCCCATTGAGAAAGGCTCATGAAGCGCTGGCTGCTTTCCCTCTTATTCGCGGGCTCGGCGCTTGCCGCCCCGTCGAATATCCTGAACGTTTCCTATGATGTGACCCGGGAGTTCTATCAGGAGTACAATCTCGCCTTTGCTTTGGCCTACAAGAAAAAGAACGGCCTGGCGCCCACGGTGGAACTTTCGAATGGTGGATCAAGCAAACAAGCCCGCGCCGTAATCGACGGGCTTGAGGCCGATGTGGTGACGATGAATCAGGAGACCGACATCGACGCCATTGCCAAGGCGGGTCTGATCGCCAACAACTGGAAATCGCGCTTGCCCAACAATGCCGCTCCCTACACTTCGACCATCGTTTTTCTGGTCCGCAAGGGAAATCCCATGGGAATTAAGGATTGGGGCGATTTGGTGAGGCCTGGTGTCTCGGTCATCGTGCCGAATCCCAAGACGTCGGGCAACGGGCGCTACAGTTACCTTGCGGCGTGGGCGTATGCCAAGTCCCGTCCAGGCGGAAGCAATGCGGCTGCGGAGGAATTCGTCAAGGCCCTGTTCAAGAACGTGCCGGTGCTTGAGACAGGGGGGCGCGCTGCAACGAACACCTTTGTGCGAAAGGAAATCGGCGACGTGCTGCTCACCTTTGAGAGCGAGGTGCTGCAAATCACAAAGGTCTTCAGTCCGGACAAGTTCGACGTCGTGTATCCGCCGTTGAGCATTCTTGCCGAGGCGCCGGTCAGCGTCGTGGATAAAGTCGTCGACAGGCGCGGCACACGCAAGCTTGCCACCGCCTATCTCGAATATCTTTGGTCGGAGGACGGACAAAAGCTTGCCGTGCAGTCGTATTTCCGCCCGCGTTCGGACAAGCTTCTGGTCGAGAATGCGGCTCTTTTTCCACGGATCAAACTCGTGAGCGTGGAAAATGTTTTCGGCGGATGGGATGCGGCGCAAAAGGTGCACTTTGCGGACGGCGGATACTTCGACCAAATTTACCAGGCGAAATAAAATGCCGACGACCGTGACCACGCCTCGCCGTCCATCCGTAAAACAGCGCCGATCGCTCGGAGCCCTGCTCCGTCCGCTGGACGCATTGGCGAGCGGGTCGGACTATCTTTTCGCGGCGCATTTGGGATACAGCGATTCACTAGGCGTTCTGCAAAGCTTTCCTCGGTATCTTTTCGCGGGTCCCGGGGAGAAGAGGAGCTATCTCCGTGTCGGTCTGTTTGCGGGCGTTCATGGCGATGAAGAGAGCGGCGTGCACGCGGCCATTGAATTCCTCGAACGTTTGCACGCTGATCCGGAGCGCGCCCGGGGTTACGAGCTTTTTGTCTATCCTGTGATCAATCCCTGGGGGTATGTGGAAGGCTCTCGCTGGACGCGGAGCGGGCTGGATCTGAATCGCCAGTTTTGGAAAGGCTCCGAGGAGATTGAGGTTCAGATTTTAGAACGCCAGCTTGGCAAGCTGAATTTCAATGGAATCATTGCCCTTCACAGCGACGACACAAGCGAGGGCCTTTACGGCTTTGTCAAGGGCCATGAACTTACGCGCTATGTTCTGGAGCCGGCGTTGGCGGAGGCCGGGCGCATCCTTCCGCGCAACTTCGAAAAGAGCATCGACAATTTCGAGGCGAACAATGGAATCATCGAGAAAGGCTACGAGGGCATTCTCACCACGCCGCCCGAGCAGAAGCCGAGGCCGTTCGAGATTGTTTTTGAAACCCCGCACCACGCGGCGCTCGATAAGCAGATTGAAGCTCACATTGTGGCGGTGCAGACGATTCTGGACCGCTTTAAGGTGATGATCTCCGAAGGACAGAATATCTAATGGCAAAATCGCGGCGAATTCTTCCGGGCTTCGGGCTCTCGCTTGGCTACACGGTCGTGTATCTGAGCATTCTCGTGCTGATTCCCTTCAGCGGGCTTCTTCTCAAGACATTTACCGGCGGCTGGGAACATTTCTTTAAGACCATCACGGAGCCGCGCGTCGTCGCATCTTACTACGTCAGCTTCGGCATTTCGCTCGCTGCCGCGCTTGTCAACGGCGTCTTCGGTGTTATCGCCGCGTGGGTGCTTGCACGGTACGAGTTTCCCGGACGCAAGATCCTCGATGCCATCGTGGACCTTCCCTTCGCTTTGCCGACGGCGGTGGCAGGCATCGCGCTGACGACGATTTACGCGAAGAATGGCGCAATCGGCTCGCTGCTGGAGCCCTACGGGATCAAGGTCGCGTACACACAGCTCGGCATTTTTGTCGCTCTAACCTTCATTGGCCTTCCCTTCGTGGTGCGCACGGTGCAGCCGGTCATTCAGGATCTCTCGGCCGACGTCGAGGAGGCTGCTGCGACGCTTGGCGCAAGCCGATGGCAGACCTTCAGGCGGGTGATCTTTCCCGCGCTGCTGCCCTCGGTCTTCACCGGCATCACTCTGGCGTACGGGCGCGCCGTGGGCGAATTCGGCTCGGTGGTTTTCGTTTCCGGAAATCTTCCTTTCAAGACGGAAATTACGCCGCTCCTCATCATCACGAAACTCGAGCAATATGACTACAGCGGTGCCGCGGCTCTCGGATTCGTCATGCTCGTGGCTGCGTTTATGATCTTGCTGGTGAGCAACGGCCTCCAGGCTTGGGACAACAAAAGGAAAGGAGTGGCATAGTGGCCGGCGCAGTCAGCACTTTTCCGACGAAAGTCGCCGCGCCTCGGCGTGCCACCGCGGAAGCGCCTCTTGTCAAGGCCCTCCTCGTGGGAATCCTCCTTGTGTTCTTCGGCCTTTTTCTCGTGCTTCCATTGTTTGTGGTCTTTCACGAAGCTTTTTCCAAGGGCGTGGAGGTATTCCTAGGAACGTTTGAAGACCGCGCGACGGCACATGCTGTGAAGCTGACTCTCATCACGGCGGCCATTGCCGTTCCGTTGAACGCGATATTTGGCCTATTTGCCGCTTGGGCAGTGACACGCTTCAAATTCCGCGGTCGCTCGCTGCTCATCTCGCTCATTGATCTTCCGCTGTGGGTCTCTCCCGTTATCGGTGGCCTGATTTACGTCCTGATCTTTGGGCGGCAGGGCTGGCTTGGCCCTATCTTCTTCCCGAGTGAGGAAATGATGAACAGCAACTTCATCGCCCGATTCATCTACGACCATAACATCAAGGTCATCTTTGCCGAGCCGGGCATCATTCTCGCGACGATCTTTGTGACGTTTCCTTTTGTCGCCCGCGGCCTGATCCCACTTATGCAGGCGCAGGGCCATAAGGAGGAAGAGGCCGCCATGACCCTCGGCGCCAATGGCTGGCAAATCTTCACGCGTGTCACCGTGCCCAAGATCAAGTGGGGTCTCATTTATGGCTTGATCCTGTGCAACGCGCGAGCCATGGGAGAGTTCGGCGCCGTATCAGTCGTCTCCGGACATATTCGCAACAAGACCAATACTATGCCGCTGCATATCGAAATTCTTTACAACGAATACCAATTCGCCGCGGCTTTTGCGGTCGCCTCCGTTTTGTCCGTTCTTGCCCTTGTCACTTTAATCATCAAGACCTATGCTGAATGGCAAGCCGAGCGCCAGCTCCGGGCCGCTGCCGTAACTGGAGGATAACATGAGCATCCATATCCGGAACATCACAAAGAGCTTCGGCGAATACCCTGCGCTAAACAGCGTTGACTTCACTGTCGAAGGAGGCGAACTGGTGGCCCTGCTCGGCCCCAGCGGATCTGGCAAGACAACTCTCTTGCGTACCATTGCCGGGCTCGAATTTCCTGAGGAGGGACAGATCCTCTTCGGCGATAGGGACGTCACGCGGCAGAGCGCGTACCAGCGCCGCGCGGGATTTGTCTTTCAGCACTACGCGCTCTTTCAGCATCTCAGCGTCTTTGAGAACATCGCCTTCGGCCTGCGCGTGCGAAAGAGAAGCCAGCGACCGCCAGAGCCCCAAATCCGGGCCCGTGTCGAGCAACTCCTTGAGACCATTCAGCTCACGGAGTTCGCCAAACGCCTTCCCAGCCAGCTCTCCGGCGGACAGCGCCAACGTGTGGCTTTCGCCCGTGCCCTGGCCATCGAGCCGGAAGTTCTCCTCCTCGATGAACCCTTCGGGGCGCTCGATGCCAAGGTGCGCAAGGAATTGCGCCACTGGCTACGCCGTTTTCATCACACCACGCATCTGACCAGCCTCTTCGTCACTCATGACCAGGAGGAAGCTTTCGAAGTCGCCGACCGCGTCGTCATCATCGATAAGGGCGCCATTCAGCAGATAGGCTCCCCGGACGAGGTCCAGGAGTCCCCAGCAAATACTTTCGTCGAGGAGTTTCTGGACCTCGACGGCACTGTCCCGGCCTGATTCTCCCGCATTGTGAGCTCTCAGCGCTTTTCCATTGCCAAAATAACGACTACTTATATCGTTATTCTCGCGCAGACTGGCCAACCGGATGCGGAGTTTTCTGACTTTCAACCATGATTGCCACTAGCGAGGAATCTGCAATTCGCGTCCCGAGACCGTGAACGAGATTGAGCAGATCTTGCACACGACCGAGCGTCCGAGCCGCGGGCGGTTTCATGCGGGGCGCGGGGTGAGCTACGTCAGCGATCTGGTTGAAATGTCGATTTCCGAGATCGGCCTCTGCAGCGGTCATAGCGCTTCGGGGGTGTGGATCAACGAGCGGGGGGAAACGACGGTGCCGGGCTTGTATGCCGCGGGGGACATGGCCTCTGTCCCGCACGGCTACATGCTCGGCGCCTTCACCTACGGGAAAATTTGCGGGCGGAATGCGGTTGAGTCCATCGGCTCCCTTCGGGACTCGAGGCTCGATGACGGGCAGATTGAGGCGGAGCATAGGAGAGTGCTTCGCCCGTTGTCGCAGCCGGACGGCATTCCGCCCCATCAGTTTGAGTACAAGCTGCGCCGGCACGTGAACGAATATCTGCAGCTGGTATTGCCTCGCTTGCGAGGTGGACTGCCCGACAAACGCAATAACTGTAAAGATTCCTTATTTGATCCGATGAGCATCACCCTTGATGATGAACAAACGCAGCACATTTTCCTGACCTTGGTCGAAAGCCTGGAGGACGGGGAACATCTGCCAACCAAAATCCTGGTAACGTATCTCCAACATCCGGAGGACGCGATCCGCAAGCTTGCCGTTGAGTTGATAGAAAACGGCAACGATCCGGCCGCAATTCCCGCCCTGCTGCGGGCCGCGGCGGATTCCAATATAGAAGTCAGTCTCGCAGCGAGTGAAGTGTTGCGCGCATTCCGCAATCCTGCCGCCGTTGAGTATCTGATCGAAGGCCTCGGGCATCCCGCCCCGGAAACCCGCCTGGCAGCCGTCGTTGCATTGCGAGAGCGTCGCGCGCCGGGCGCGGTGGATGGTCTCCTGCGCAGGATTGAGGATGGCGAACCCGAGGTGCGGCGTGAAGCTGTGGTTGCGCTGGCGCACTATCGCAATCACGATCTCCTGCCCGCGCTGCGCTCTGCGCTCCGCGACGAAAGCCCGGCCGTGCGAAAAGTCGCGGTGGCTGTGGTTGCGGAGTTCGACGGGGCGCTCGTCTTCGACGACCTCGTTATCGCCTTGTCCGACAACAACTGGCAGGTGCGACGCGAAGCCGTCACCGCGCTGGAACGTTTTCCCGGCCAAGCTGCCGAGGCGGCGCTGCACGACACGCTAGGGGATTCTGCATGGCAAGTGGCGCGCGAGGCCGCCTTGAGCCTTTCGCGCCTGCAGGCCGGCGACGATGAACGTGTGGCGGGCCTTTTGTCGCATGAGCTGGCAGATCTACGCGCTGCGGGCGCTGTCGCTTTGGGTGAGTCGAAGAATCCCGCGTGGATCGCCCGGCTCGAACCTCTTCTGAACGACCCGGACACCGGAGTGCAAAAATCCGCTCGTCGCGCCATCGAGCGGCTGGCCTCAGTAAAACGTCAAACCACTCGTTCTTGATGAAAATTCGCTTGTTCGCAGTGGCGACGACATCGCGGCCTTTCTTGAACAATCCGCGCCATGGGTGCAAAACAACAACGAAAAGCTCATGACTTATGCCGAAGCTCGTAAATTCGTGGGCGGCGAGCGTGTTGCTCAAGCTCGCTAAACTCCAAGTCGCCGAGAAACACGGCGAACGCTTTCTCAAACTCGCCGACGAGGCGCGTTCGCGGATCACGGAGATCTCCGCTTCGGAGACAGCTGCCGCAATCAAGCGCGGCGCTCTGGTGCTCGATGTGCGCGAAAGAGAAGAATTTCTGCGCGGGCATATCCCCAATGCTGCGCATCTCGCCAGGGGTACACTCGAGTTGGAGATCGAAAAGCGGGCACCGGATCTGGCGACCGAAATCGTGATGTATTGCGGCGCTGGGAATCGTTCCGCGCTCTCGACGGACAACCTCCAACGCATGGGGTATACGAACGTCAAATCCCTGGCCGGTGGGCTTCAAGCGTGGATCGATGCCGGTTTCCCGACGTGGCGCAGGAGGCACCCTTTCGAAGATTGACAAGCCTGGAGAGAATTATGAGGCGGTTGGCACATCCGCGTCTACGAAGCAAAAAAAGACGATGTCTTCTGCCACTCTTTCCGATCGAAGAGCCCGAGAGGACGACCCGGCTGGCTGCGCCCGCGCGGACGCCATGAATGTTGGATTGCTGCCCCGGCTCGCGATCCGTCTTGTCTCGCTGGCGGCGTTCGTGGCGCTTTGGGAGGTGCGCTTTGTTGGCGAACGCCTGATGCCTGAGCTTCCCGGACGAAACCAGCAGCGTGATCACGGACGTGTCTCGCATCCGCAATCATCCGCTCGTTCCTGGCTCGATACCGGTGTACGGCTACGTATATGATGTCCGCTCGGGGAAATTGATTGAAGTGCCCGCGGCAACTAAAATTGGCGCGCCTCAAGCCTAAGGGTTTTCGGATTCTTCGCCGCGGAGTTGCGGACGAGAACGGCCCGCCGTATCCTCCGGTATGTTCAAAGCTCTGGTCGGCGTCGCAGTATGGTGCAGCATGTCAGCCGGACTGCTCGCCTCCGGCGGAGGCGGAGGCTGCGCAGGTGGAGGAGGTGGCGGCGGCTTCTGTGGATTCGGAGGAGATTCGGGTTACCCTTTCGCGCTCCCGAAGGTCGAGGAGGATGTCGAGGTGGGCGGTTTGACGTTGAAGCTTGATCGAACAAAATGGGGATACTCGGTGTTTGCAGGGACTGGCACTGGAACGCTCGCCCGGTTTGTTGGAGAGGATATCGAAATAACGCTTCGCCGGATCGCGCCACTGCCAGATGAAGGACGCTTACTCCTTGAATCCTTGTCTGCGCAAAAAGACGTGCTCTACGCTCGCGCAGTCGCTACGTCCGGAGCATTGCGCGGAGTTAAGGCAGCTTACGGCATCCGTCACGGGCATGCTTCCCGTGAGCAGACAGCGGTTCGCTATTTCATCGCGGTTTCCGGTCGGGGCTGGCTTTGCTTTGAGGCGCGGCCCACAGGGAAGGCTCCTCAATGGCAGGATGCCAACGAACTCATTCTCGGCGCAAAACGAGATCGCTCACAAAGCTGACGCGGTCGAACTACCGAGTTGTTCTCGTCGTGTTTTTCTTCGTCCGGACAAGTCACGAGACAGTAAGAGTGCGCGAATTAGAAGGGCTTCCCCGCCAAAACGGGGACCGTCGTTGCGGATGTGTTCTCGCGAACAACTCGCTCGGCGGCGTCGGGAGCGAGCCCCACTACCGTTTCCTTCAAGGCTGCGCTTCCGCATTGAACTCGATTCCACAGCCATAGAGTCTCTCAAGGAATTGGCGCTAGCGCATTGATTGTGTAACGTGCGCAAAGCGACTGGACTTTGGCGTATCGAGTGTCAAACGCCAGATCCTGAAGAGGCGCCATTGAAAAAATTCAGTTCAATGAAGAGTTGTCATTGGAGCGAGATGTTGGAGATCGGCAACGGTCTTCTGCGGGCCGCCGCCCGCGACGCAGCGGATGTCCGGCCGTTCAGCTCGACTGCGAAAACTGATGGGGCTGCCGCGCTTACTTTCGCGCGCCGGTTTTACTATGGTTTTGCTTGGGCTGGGAGAGCCACGCCGACTTCTGGAATCGCCACACGAGGCAATGGTCGCCGCGCATAGGAAATTGCTAACGAGCACGGACCCGGCGCCGTGCAGCGCTGGGGTGCCTGCCAGCACTATGGCGATTCGAATTTCCGCATTCTTTGCGCACAGTAAGCCGCGGAAGTCATGCTAGGCAAAGGATTCGAGGCCGCGCAGGAAACCATCAGGCCGGCGCAGTCGCAACGAACATCCCGCCTCCGAAATCCGCGGTCGCCGAGCCGGCTGCAATTCGTAGCCGGTATGGTTGGATGCTCCCACATTCGGGCCCGAATGCCTTGGACTCGCCACCCGGGTTTGCCACGTTTGGCCGGAATGACACTTTCGGCTGCGAGTTGCTCGCGCACAAAGTGACGGAGGATTCTTCCGAAGGTTACCTTTAGAATAGAATGCGGACATTATGGATACATCCAAAGCCCTCAAGACGGTCAAGAAGAACGTGGCCAAATTTGTTGAGGCCGAAATCTCTGCAACGGGTGGTCTGCTCCGGCTTGCCCCTTGCTGGGTCCCGCGTTCCATCCTCCAGCCTGGCAGGCGCCTCAAGCTTCACCCTGATGATCTCTACGCTTACGGGTTGAACCGCGGCGGCATCGATGAACGCTGGTTCGCCTCAACCACATCCGCGGCTAACGAATACCGCACGCCTGACGAAGGATTAAGCTACGTCGTTATTGGCAAAAATCGCTTCACTTTCCAGCAGGCTGTAGCCGAATGCGGGAGCACTCTTATCGGCAAATCCATTTGGGACAAATACAGCAGGTGGCCTGTCTACGCCAAGTTCTTCGATAATATGGGCCCCATTCCGCACCATATGCACCAAAATTCGGCGCAGGCCGCTCTGGTGGGCCGGGAGGGAAAACCCGAGTCCTACTACTTTCCGTCGCAGCACAACAACGTGGGCAACAACTTCCCGTTTACTTTTATGGGCCTGGAGCCTGGCACCACCAAGGCGCAGGTTCGTAGATGCCTCGAAAACTGGAACAAGGGGGACAACGGCATCCTTGATCTTTCAAGGGCTTACCGCCTGAAAGTCGGCTCAGGTTGGCTTATTAACCCTTGCATCCTCCACGCTCCTGGCTCGCTGTGTACCTACGAGCCGCAGTGGGGTTCGGACGTCTTCGCCATGTATCAGAACCTTATCGAGGGCCGCGAAGTTCCCTGGAGCAATCTTGTGAAGAACATGCCCAAGGAGCATCACAAGGATCTCGACTTTATCGTGAATCAGCTCGACTGGGACAAAAATGTGGACCCGAAATTCAAGGAAAACCACTACCTCGAGCCCGTGCCCGTCGCCGATACCCGCAGCGAGGGCTACATGGACCGCTGGATCGTTTACGGAAAAGTGGACGGCGAACAGTTATTCACCGCCAAGGAGCTCACGGTTGAGCCCGGCGTTAGGGTGCCCGTCACTGATCGGGGTGGCTATGGCCTTATTTGCATACAGGGTAACGGCAAGATCAACCGTCAGCGCCTCAACAGCCCGAAAATCATCCGCTTCAACCAACTCACCGAAGACGAATATTTCATCACCGAGGAAGGCGCGAAAGCGGGCATCACCTACGAGAACGCCAGCGAAACCGAGCCTCTGGTCATATTGCGCTACTTCGGTCCCGAGGTAAACCCCAACGCCCCTAAGATCGGCGCTCACAAGGAGACCAATTTTTGATTCGCAGCGTTGGCCGCACAATTCCGATATACGACCTTGACACTCGTAATTGGGGCTTTAGCTTCTTCCTTTTCGATGGACAGGGCGTTTAATGATTATGTGCTTAAGTTGCTTGGCTCCTACAAGAGGGTAGGCGGCGCTAACAAGCAGGATGCGCACAACGTGCCGTCGAAACGAGCCATCCGACAGATTTGCGAAGATTTTGACCGATTTCTTCTTTCAAGTCCGACCAATTGCTTATGAGTTCTGATCCCAAATTCGTTAAACCGCCTAGTGCCAATGAAGGCATCAAAGCCGGTTCCAATTTTCTGCGCGGCACGATCGCAGAGGATTTGGCTAACAAGTCGACAGGGGCAATTTCCGAGCCCAACAGCCAGCTTACCAAATTCCACGGGCTCTATTTGCAGGACGATCGGGATCAACGCTCGGCGCTGAAGAAAGCTGGCAAGGAGAAGGCTTTCGGTTTTATGCTTCGCTTGCGTTTGCCAGGCGGCAGGGCGACTCCCCAGCAATGGCTCGTGCTGGACAAACTTTCCGAGGAGCTCGCCGCCCCGTCGCTCCGTCTGACGACACGGCAGACATTCCAATTTCATGGAATTCTGAAGGGAAACGTGAAGCCGCTCATTCAGGGGATTCACAGGGTCCTGCTGGACTCCATAGCGGCCTGCGGCGACGTGAACCGCAATGTGATGGCTTCGCCGAATCCCGAGCGCAACCCCATCCTTCGGCGGGTTCACGACGATGCCAAGGCGTGGAGCGAATTCGTGCTGCCGAAGACTCGCGCCTATCATGAAATCTGGCTCGACGATGAACTCGTCGCGGGAGGCGAACCAGAATCCGAACCGATCTACGGGCCGACGTACCTGCCCCGGAAATTCAAGACTGCGTTTGCGGTGCCTCCTACCAACGATGTGGACATCTTCTCGCAGGACCTCGGTTTCATTGCCATCGTGGAGAACCATCATCTGGTGGGCTACAACGTCACCGCGGGTGGCGGACTTGGCATGAATCATGGCAACGTCGAAACTTTTCCCAGGCTGGCAGATGTCCTTGGCTTTATCCCAGCCGACAAAGTCAATGCCATTGGAAAGGCCGTTATTGTTACACAGCGTGACTATGGCGATCGGACGAATCGGCGGCACGCCCGCCTCAAGTACACGATCGAGGATCGTGGAGTGGCCTGGTTCAAGTCCGAGGTCGAACGGCTTTCGGGCGTCACGTTTGAACTTGCGCGCGACTTTCATTTTTCCACCATCCAGGATCCCCTCGGATGGCACCAATGCGCCGACGGCACCTGGTTTTATGGACTTCACGTCTTGAGCGGCCGGATCAAAGACCTTCCTGGTTGGCCGATGAAGACCGCCTTGCGCGAAATCGCCCAGGTTCACACGGGTGATTTGCGCCTCACCCCATCGCAGAACCTGAGCATCTCGGGCGTAACCGCGGCGCAGAAATCTGTCATTGAGGCCATTCTTGCGAAGCACGGTTTGACTGGAGAGAACAAGCGCTCGGGATTGCGTCTCAACGCGCTCTCTTGCGTGGCGCTGCCGACCTGTGGCCTCGCTCTTGCCGAAAGTGAGCGGGTGCTGCCCGATATTCTCAGCAAGTTTGAAGGTGTCTTTGAAGAGGCTGGCCTGACCGAGGATTCGATCAGTTTGCGGATAACCGGCTGCCCTAACGGGTGCGCACGTCCGTTTCTCGCTGAGATCGGCTTTGTTGGCAGGGCTCCAAACAAGTACGCGCTTTATCTTGGCGCCAGCTACAATGGCACGCGGCTCGGCCGCCTCGTTTCGCCAAGCATCACGATCGACGATGCCTTGAAGCTTCTCAAGCCAGTGATTAAGCGCTACGCTCTTGAGCGAGACGACGGTGAAGGCTTTGGTGACTTCTGCGACCGCGTGATCCTTCCAGAAGATGCCACGATCCACAGCGTCGGCACACCAGCTGATGACCTCACTTTAACGCCCGCACTAAAATGACTCCCGAGCAGATCGCAAAATGGAACGCCGAGCTTCGGCGATTGTCGCCGCTCGAAATTACGCGCTGGGCCGTTTCCCAGGCGGATGGACGCGCCATCGTTTCCACGAATTTTCGCCCTTACGAAGCTGTGATCCTGCATCTTGTCGCGCAAGCGCAACCGCGCATTCCTGTCCTCTGGGTGGATCACGGCTACAACCGGCCGGCCACTTACCGGCACGCTGAGGAGCTGCGCAACCTGCTAAAACTGGACATCCGCGCCTATCTCCCGCGGATCAGCGCGGCGCACCGCGACGCGATCTATGGTCCGATTCCTTCGATTGAAGACGAGGAGGGACTCAAGGAATTCAGTGCATTGATGAAACTAGAGCCCTTTCAGCGAGGCATGAAGGAGCTGGCGCCGAGAGTCTGGATCACTGCGCTGCGCAAGGTGCAGAACCCGAATCGGGCGGGACTCGACATCGTTTCGCTCGATGCCAACTTCGGCACCCTGAAGGTCAGTCCCTTGTTTTACCTGAGCGATGCCGATCTCGAGCAGTATCTTGAAAAGCATAATCTCCCGAACGAGTGGGACTACTTCGACCCCGCCAAGGCTGACGAAAAGCGCGAGTGCGGCCTGCACGTAGCGTGGGGCGCAGAGGCCATAAGGAGTTGAATTCTTGCATCTCGACGCGATAAACAGCAGGCATCTTCGCCTCGTTGGATGAGCAGTTATTATCTCGATCATCTGCAGTATCTCGAAACCGAAGCCATCCACGTGATGCGCGAAGTCATGGCCGAGTTTGAGCGGCCCGCACTTGCTCTTCTCCGGGGGCAAGGATTCGATCTGCCTGCTTCGCCTCGCCGAAAAAGCCTTTCGTCCTTCGGAACTTCCGATGCCGCTTCTCAACATCGATACCGGTCACCACTTCCCGGAATTGAACGAGTTTCGCGACCGGCGTGCCAAGGAACTTGGAGCAAAACTTATCGTGCGCACGGTCGATGAGGCCATCGACAAAGGCATCGCCGTGCTGTCCCCTGGGCAAATTAGCCGCAACCACCTGCAGATTCCCACGCTGCTTGCGGCCATCGAGGAGTTCCGCTTCGACTGCTGCATCGGCGGAGCTCGGCGGGATGAGGAAAAGGCGCGCGCCAAGGAACGGTTCTTCAGCTTTCGGGACTCCTTCGGCCAGTGGGATCCCAAGAACCAGCGGCCGGAAATCTGGAATCTCTACAACGCTCGGATCAACCCCGGCGAAAACATGCGCGTCTTTCCGCTCAGCAACTGGACCGAAATGGACGTGTGGGAATATATTCGGAAGGAGAAGCTTGAGGTTCCGAAAATCTATTTCAGCCACGAGCGCCGCTGCGTGCGCCGCAATGGTCAGTGGCTGCCGGTCAACGAACTCATGCCGCCCAAGCCCGGCGAGGAAGTCGAAGAACTCGTCGTGCGCGTGCGGACAATCGGCGATATCATCAGCACCGGGTGCATCGTGTCGCCCGCCGACAATGTGGACGACATCATTGCGGAGATCGCGGTCGCCCGGGTGACCGAGCGCGGCTCCCGCGCCGACGACAAGGCGTCCGAGGCCGCGATGGAAGATCGGAAGAAGGCGGGGTACTTTTAGTCGACCTCGCATGACCGTTCCGCTTCATCATCCTGTCGATCTTCTCCGCTTCAATACCTGCGGGTCTGTCGATGACGGAAAATCCACGCTCATTGGGAGGTTGCTCTATGACTCCAAATCCTTGATGGAGGATCAACTCGAAGCGCTCGAGCGCTCCGCGGACATCACGAGCGGCGGCCAAATCAATCTTGCAAATCTGACTGATGGTCTTCGCGCTGAGCGCGAGCAGGGGATCACCATCGACGTCGCCTATCGGTACTTTCGCCACGCCGCGCCGGAAATTCATCATCGCGGACACCCCCGGGCACGTTCAGTACACGCGGAACATGGTCACGGGCGCTTCGTCGGCAAATCTCTCGGTCATCCTGTTGGATGCCCGCCTGGGTGTCATCGAACAAAGCCGCCGCCACGCGTGCATCGCCTCGTTGCTCCGCATCCCGCACCTCGTCGTCGCGGTGAACAAGATGGATCTTGTCGACTGGAGCGAGGAGCGCTTCATCGAGATCCGCAATCAGTTCGAGGAATTTCTGCCGCGCCTCGACATGAAGGATGTCAAGTTCATCCCCGTCAGCGCTCTAAACGGCGACAACGTTGTCGACCCGTCAACCCATACGCCGTGGTATCCGGGCCCGACCCTGCTGGGCCATCTGGAAAGCGTCCACATCGGCAGCGACTGGAATCTGAGCGACTTTCGTCTGCCCGTGCAATGGGTGAACCGTCCAAACAATCCGCAAAATACCGGCCTGCATGATTTCCGTGGCTTTAGCGGCCAAATCGCCGGCGGCATCGTTCGCGTTGGCCAGCAAGTGATGGTGCTGCCGAGCGGCTTCAGTAGCACCGTCAAGAAAATCTGGACGCTTGATGGGCCGCTGCAGGAAGCATTCAGCCCGCAATCTGTCACCCTTGTGCTTGAGCACGATATCGACGTCAGCCGGGGCGACGTCATTGTGGATCCGAACGATCTGCCAGGGGCAAGCGCCGAACTGCACGCGAAAGTCTGCTGGATGCACCCGCGTCCGCTTCAGCGCGGAAAAAAATACTTCCTCAAGCATACGACGCAAACGGTCCAAGCCCTCGTCACCGCGATCGAGCATCGCATAAATGTCTCCACGCTCGAGACGGAACCTGAGACGCCCGAGTTGGCGATGAACGACATCGGAGAGATCCGCCTCAGGACCTCGAAGCCGCTTGTTTTTGACGCTTATGCAACCAATCGCCTGACTGGCTCCTTCATTCTCATAGAGCAAGGTACCAATGCGACCGTCGCCGCCGGAATGCTCTTTCCGCCCACCGAGGTCGCCAAACCGGAGTATAAGGACTTCGCGATCTAAAGCTGTTTAAGCCCTTCCGTGCGATAGAAAATCGAACACTGCGTTTGAGACGGAATTAATGCTCGTCGGTTTGAGGCGATGCTTCGCGAGATGAGCGTATTGATCTACAAAGGAGTTGAAGGTCATGTCGGCAGGACGCCCCTGATCCGGCTCCGGCGCCTTTCCGAATTGACCGGTTGCGAAATTCTCGGCAAGGCCGAGTTCATGAACCCGGGCGGCTCCGTGAAAGACCGCGCTGCGCTCGGCATCATCGCAGACGCCGAGGCGAGCGGGCGCCTTCGCCGCGGAGACACCATTGTCGAAGGAACAGCGGGCAATACCGGCATCGGGCTCACGATGATCGGGAATGCCAAGGGCTATCGCACGGTCATCGTCATTCCAGAAACGCAATCGCAGGAAAAAATCACTCTTCTTCGCACGCTTGGCGCCGAAGTCCTCACGGTGCCGGAAAAGCCTTACAGCGATCTGGGAAATTACAATCGTGTCGCGCAGCGCCTCGCAGAGGAAAAGGGCTGGTTCTGGGCGAACCAATTTGACAACACCGCCAACCGCCTCGCACATTACCGGACCACTGGTCCGGAGATCTGGGAACAGACTGCCGGTCAAATGTCGGCATTCGTTTCCTCGGTCGGCACGGGAGGCACCCTTGCGGGAGTCGCATTGTATTTGAAGGAGCGCAGTTCCCAAGTCGCTGTGGTGTGCGCCGACCCTTATGGCGCCGCAATGTGGTCCTGGTTTACCAATGGGAATACCGACACGAAGGAGGGCGACTCCTACGCGGAAGGCATCGGCCAGACGCGGGTGACCAAAAACCTCGAGGGCATCTCCGTCGATCGGGCTTACCGCATTTCGGATCAAGCGGCCTTGGCCGTCGTTTATCAGCTTCTGAGGGAGGAGGGCTTGTTTCTGGGGCTTTCCTCGGGCATCAATATCGCTGGTGCTGCGCGCTTTGCCAAAGAACGCGGGCCAGGGCAAACCATCGTGACAATCCTTTGCGACTCGGGCCACAAGTACCAGTCGAAGCTCTTCAATGCCGAGTGGCTCGCTGCGCATGGCCTGGATCCGAGTCAAGCCATCGAGTCGGTTCTGCTCTGAAGCGCCTGGATCTTCCTGAGATGGGAAGCAGGATTGTGCCGATTTTGTAATGGGAATTTTCCTTCCAATTGGGCGACAAAAGTATCCACACGATTGCATTCCAATGACGGGAACAGGAAAACTACTCCTTAAGCTTTTGGTGCCTTTTTCAAAGTTCACGCTGTGGTCCGGGCTGAAGGAACCGCTCATTAACTATCATGGGACTCTTTTTGTGACACCGCTGCTGATTCTGATCACCTTGGCGGGAGGCGAGCGAATTGAAGCCCGAGAAAAGCTGGATAGCATCGTGCTTGTCATCGCTGATGGCACGTCCCTGGAATTGATCACGGCAACCAGAAACTACTCTTTGGGTGCTACGGGGAGACTTGCTCTGGAAGATTTTGCGAATACAGCCTTCGTTCGCACGCACTCAGTTTCCGATATGGTAACGGATTCCGGTGCCTCAGCCACGGCCATGGCGAGGGGGATTAAGGCGGACAATCGCGTCATCGGAATGGCCAACCCCGCCGCATCGTCCAGCCCGCCAAGTATCCTTGACCTTGCCAAGAGGGCCGGATGGTCCACGGCGGTGATCACGGACGATTCCGTCACCGGTGCAACGCCTGCGCCCTTCCTTGTCGAGCACGGCAATCGAGATCAACACGAGATCATCGCCGCCAAGATCCTGGAGCAGCTAGGCGGTCGAGGAGACATCGTTCTTGGCGGCGGATCGAAATGGTTCTTCGACCGCGTGCAAGACCCCGAGGTGATTTACAAGGCCGGAGAGCGAGTCGTCGTGCAAAAAACTCAGGAGAAACTTTCCACGCTGCCGGTGGCGGTATTTGATGATTGGGAGAGCCTGCGCGCTTATGAGCCGCACGAAAAGGATCCAAAACCGGTGCTTGGCGTCTTCTTCCCGGAAGAGTTTCCCTACTATGCTGATGGGGAAAGAACACTGCGCCTCAAGGATTTGGTCGAAAAAGCCGTCGCCCTTCTTCGCGCGCGAGGAAAGCCGTTTTTTCTGCTCGTCGAGGCCGGCTTGCCGGACAAGGCCTCCCACCTGAACAATGCAAAGCGGGCAATTTTCGAGGTTCTCGAACTCGACGCCGCGGTTGCTTGGCTTCGGAGAAACCTTGGTCCAAACGCGCTCGTCCTCGTGACCACTGACCACAACAATGGAGGGTTTTCCTTTAACGGCCCGCTCGTTCCGCTGCGACTCCGAGAGGAGGCCTTGCTTGGGAAGAATCCGCTGACGGGGGCTAGTTACTTTACGTGGGCAAGCGGTCCGGGAGCTGATCGGAAAGCTTCTGCCACACGAACGCGAATAGTAACCGAACCTGGCAAGCCGATGCGCTCTGTCGAAGAGACCGTCCAGGAGACGGACGTGGATTACGAGCAACCCGCTCTCATCGAAGCAAAGGCTTCCTTTCATACTGCCGGCGATGTGTGGCTGCTTGGCGACGGACCTGGAAGCGAGAATGTGCGGGGCTTTCTCGACAATACCGAGATTTTCAGCTTGATGGCGAAGGCGATCGAGGAATCAGGAAAATAAGCTTTCACGGTGCACGAGGGTCGCGCGATCCAGATTGAGACCAGCGCTAAGATCCGTCTTGACAAGGCTTGAGGCATCCCGGACGTGCCGCCAGAAGACGGAAGGCTCGCGTCGAGCGGAGGGTTGACTGGGGAGAAGTTATTTTGCCTTGGATGCGGGGATTGGAGATACCCCGGCCTCGCGAACGCTTTCAAATTTTCATCGGACTTTCTCTTCAATTTCGCCAAAGTTCGGGGCGATGAGTTTCGATCCCAACCAGCCGTACAATGATCTCCCATTGCTTCCCCCTGCTTGTGAGTTGGAGACCAGGCGTGTTTTGAAGAAGTGCGTGTCGGCCAACAAGGCCTTGGCGGAGCTGAAAGGAGCTGGCGACCTGATTCCCAATCAGGCCATTTTGATCAATGCTATTCCCCTCCAGGAGGCCAAGCTCAGCTCCGAGATCGAAAACATCGTCACGACGCAGGATGCCTTGTTCCAAGCCGCTCTCGATGAAAGTAGAACCGCCGATTTTGCGACAAAGGAAGTCCTGCGCTATCGTACGGCCTTGCGTCGCGGAAGCGAGGCCCTGCAAGCTGCCCCACTCCGCTTGGGACTGCTCGAAGTTCTTTGCGGCATTTTGCGCGATGAGAAAGTCACGTTCCGCTCGGACAACAGTGTTTACGTCGGGAATCTCTCCCGACGCACGATCACTTATACGCCACCGGCAGGCGGAACCGTGATGAAGGAAAAGCTCCGCAACCTCGAAGGATTTCTTCTGGCCAACGACGACCTCGATCCCTTGGTGCGGATGGCGGTCGCACATTATCAGTTTGAAGCCATCCACCCGTTTACGGATGGCAACGGGCGGACGGGCCGCATTCTTAATATCCTATTCCTCCTGCATGCGGGCTTGCTACGCATTCCCGTGCTCTATCTCAGCCGTCACCTCATACAGCACAAGGTAGAATACTATAGTCTCCTCCGTGGCGTTACAGAACGCGCCGAATGGGAGGACTGGCTGCTCTTCCTGCTCACCGGCGTTGAGGAGACCGCCGAATGGACGACCGGCCGCGTTGTGGCCATCCGCGATCTATTCGATCAGACGCTCGCTCGCTGTCGCGCCAAACTGCCGTCCAAGGTCTATTCCAAGGAACTCGTCGAACTCATCTTCACGCAGCCCTATTGCAAGATCCAGTTTCTCGTGGAGGCGGGGATCGCCAAGCGGCAGACAGCTTCGGAATACCTTCAGCAACTCGAAAAAATTGGCGTTCTGACCGCCGATAAGCAGGGCCGCGAGGTTCTCTACAAATATCCGGCGCTCCTCAAAGTGCTCACCGCTTAATGGGTCGTCAGTCTCGACTCTTCAAAGCGAAATGTCGAAATAACAACACTATTTCGACATGTTCTGAAAATGTGTCGATGCCATCGACAGACCGAATGGGAAACGTCGAAGCGGGATGCGCCGTTTGTCAGAAGGCTCGTTTCATGATGACGATTGTCTTTCTGAGCATCCGTTGAGCTGCTCCCAGAGGTTGATAACTAAGAACCGTCGTATTCAAAACTCAAAGCCCCGCACTTTGACCGTGGTGAGCGAGCCGAAGTCCTCCTGCTCCGATTCGCGATAGATTGTTCCCCGGGGAATCGAGCCAGCCCTGCACGATGGGCTTTCGAAGCAGGCAAGCATGCACAATAGCTTCGGAAACCCTTTAACTGCTGCCGGCTACATCACGCCTTCGGCACGCGCCTGGCGCATGGCATGCGAAAGACTCAGGATCAATGCCATGCTCTCTTGAGCCTGCTGCTCGGCGTTCAGCGCCCCCGGCAATCCGATGATGATTTCGGCAGGTTGACGCTCCCGATTAGGAATCGGAGTGAAGGTTCGGCTATACGTCGGGCGCACCGGATTCGCTCTCCATTGGAAGAGAGGACTCGTGGTGGCGTAGCGTTGAAGGGCGTCGGATAGCGCGGCTTTTTGCTCTTCCTCGGCGAGCCAGGCCTCCACGTCAGCGTCGAGCGCGCGTGGGTTTTGTCGCAAGAGAAAAATCGCGTCGTACGCGTAGCGCTCCAATTCGCGTTCGAGAACCTGGACGTGACCGCATTGCGAATTCTCCCAGCATTGCATTCCGTCGCTCTGTTGTTTGCTGGTGCGGAAAACTGTTTCGCGATGCGCTTCCAGATTCGCGACCGGATAGGCCGTGATTTCTATACCCGTCGCAAGTCGGAGCCGGGATTCCAAGGCGACAAGCAAACGCGCGATCGCATAGGGGGTAATGATTTCCGTGCCGACCCATCCGCCAATCACCAGCACTCGGAGTGGCTCCTTGTCGGTAGGAGTGCCGCAAACGTGGAAATACGGAATCATCTCGCTCCGAACGCCGGCCTGTGGCGATCCGTAACCCACTATAAGTGAAGAAGATTCTGAAGCGAGTTCGATCAAAGGAGCGATCAAATCTTGCACATTTTGCCGTCCGGACTTGAAGCAATCAGTGATTTGGGTGTCGACAATACTATCCATAACGAAAACCTCCTTTATGGTGTCGTCCAACAAACATTGGAAGGCGGGATCTTGCAACGCAGAATGCGGGAAATAGCTGAAAATCAGGAGAATTTTTCCCCAGCGCGGGAAATAAAGGGCGAATACCCGGGGGTCGCGTTCACCGCTTCTAGAGCTCCTTGACTGCACCAAGATGCATCTATTCCCAAAAGAAACGAAAACCGGCGCCCGCGCAGCCCGCGGACGCCGGTTTATTCTTCAAAAGGAAAACCCGGGCCGTGAAGGTCAGAAGATCGCGCCCAACTGGAATCCGAGAACCGTGGCGTTCTCCACGAGTCCGGTGCCGTTCGGCCGGATGATGTATTGGAGCACAGGCTGGGCGTAAAACCACTTGTTGACCTGGATCCGATAGTCAAACTCCAAGACCGCCTCGTAGACCTGGGTTGTCCGCCCCCTTCTCTGATCGGCTAGCTGTTTGTAGAAGCTGTAATTGCCGTAGGCAAAGGCAACACCGAGCTGATCTTGGTCTCGACCCGGGAATGAGCCCCTTGTAAACGAGACCGGTCTGAAAGTAGAATGGCAGAGGATTGTTGTACTTCGGCGCGAAGTTTATCAGGCTGAAGAAATAGAGTCCCTGCTCGCTCAATTTCGGCTTCGACGGCTTTACGGTCTCCTTGAACTCCTTCCCGTCCGCGACGGATTTGCCATCAGAGAGAACCGGGGGCGCCGGCGGCTCGGGCGACGGCTCACGATAGAGTTGCTGATCTGCCTGCCAGTAGAAGAGCAGCTGCTGATCATAGTTCTCTCCGAAGAAGGACGTGTTCTCGACGCCCCAGTAGATCAAACCCGCTGCATACCGCCCTGGGAGTTTAGAGGGGCCGATCTTTGGTGTAAAGCCGGTTTCGGTCAGCCAGTAAAGACCGTTGCGGTCCGGCGGTTGAGCACCCGCGAAGAAAAGGCCGTGGTTAGACGGAGTGGTAGCACCGGGAATTGCCACATACAAGCCGCTCTGGAGGTAGTACCAGTCCAAAGGCTTTATCTTGATGTAGCCGCCCCATGCCGAGTAACTGCCTCCCCAGCCGAAGCCATTGGCGCGGATACCTCGATCCGAGGTAATCGTGTTGTTGATGAAAAACTTGTTCAGCGGCTGATTGATGAAGATGTCGGTGGGATTTTGCCAACCTCCGGAGAGAGTCAGAAACTCCTTCACCCCAAAGAGTTCCGGCGTCGTATAGGTCAGATAGACCTGCTGAAAGCGCCATAGCCTGCCGCCTTGGAAGGTGCTCGGAGCAAATTGGCCGCTTGCTCCGACCCATTTGTTGACGCCGGCACCGCCCCGGTAGCGCACGTCCGAGTAAAGGGTCAGCCCCTCGATCGCGTCCCATCCGGTCAGTTTTGCGAAATCCAGCGTTCCACGGAATTTGAACTCGTCGTCATAGCCGAAGCGCTGTTGAAGACCGCCGTCAACGTTCCAAAGGAAGTTGGCCTTCCATTCCACGCCAAGTTTCAGCCCATGGTCCTCAAGCGTGTCGCGAACACCGAACCAGTTGCCGGTCGCCCATTTTCCATTCCACCATTGTGCAAGCGCCGAAGCCTCGGCCTTAGGTTCAGAAGTTGACGTCTGTCCAGCTTGGGCTCCGAGGGGAAACCCCCACGCCAGCCCCAAGGCAGCCAAACCCGAAATGACTTTGTTTTTCTTCATTCGATTTAATCAGCGATAGCAGCCAGCAATTTCCGGGCCGATATGCCTTCCTTCCAATACAGTTAAGGTTCCCTTGAAATAACGATCGTTTACGTCGTATATTTGAGCGCGGTTTTTAGTATCTCTGACCCAATTGTCAACGGAATTTTTGCCGTTCTCTTGAAAAAGCGGATTACTCCGGCAGGTAGAGGATGCGTCCGCATTGGGGGCAATGGACGATCTCTCTTCGGGCTCGCACTTGGACGACGGTTTGGGCGGTGACCTTCATGTGGCAGCCCATGCAGACTTCATGCTCGAGAGTTGCGACGGCGGTGCCGTGCTTGGTCTTGAAGAGCCGGAGGTAAAGTTCCAGGACATCTTCGTCGAGCGCTTTTGCCAGGCGCTCGTGCTCGTTTTTAAATTCGGCGATGCGTGTTTCCAGATTGGATTTCTTGCTTTCGAGTGCGGTGAGGAGGTGTTCGAGTTTATTGCGCTCTTCGGCATAAGTCCTTTCGGCGGCGGAGATCTGCGGTGCGAGCTTTTCGAGATCCTCCATTAAATCCAGCTCTCGATCTTCGAGGGCTACAATGGCCTTTTCGGCGGCCTCAATCTCATGGGCGAGGGCCGCGTATTCTTCGTTCTTTCGGGTTTGGAGCTGTTGTTGTTTGTAGCGCGCGATGAGTGTCTCTTTTGGTTCCTGCCTCCATTTCGAGGTTTCTCTTCTCGATCTCGATTTCCTTGGCGCGGACCTTAGCCAGGTCGAGTTGGGCGGCGGAGCCGGCGATTTGCTTTTCGCGTGTTTTGCGCTCTTCGGGGAGATGTGCGAGTTCCGCTTGGAAGCTTCGAAGGCGCTGGTCGCGGTCCTGCAAGGTGAGCAGCTTTTCGATCACATCGAGCATCGCCCAATGATGACCGGCCCGCTTGAAATAATCCAGCGAGCAGTTTGGCAGGCTCGCGAAGAAGCGATGGGGGGCTGCCGAATTGAGGCAGCCGTGCGGGTTGAAGCGACACCCTCGGTGCGTTCTTTCCTTTCAGGGGGCGTCTTGGCGGACACTCCCTGATCCGTGCTCAAGCGGGCTGCTTTATGAAAGCTGTTCCAGAGCTGTCAGGCGGTTGGCGTCATTCGGCCTTCGAAGTTCGACAGCCTCACTCCCTCCATCGACAAGCGTTGGGAGCCTCCACGCCAAGCTGGTCAAGAATGCGCCAGACGATGGTGTCGGCGAGTTCGACGAGGGTCGCAGGGCGGCTATAGAACGAGGGTGAGGCTGGAAGCAAGACGGCTCCCGCTTCGATCACGCTCACGGCGTTGCGGGCATGGATCAGGTTCCACGGAGTTTCGCGGGGTACGAGGATGAGCTTTCGGCGTTCCTTCAGGAAGACATCGGCCGCGCGGAGAATCAAGACTTTCGCTCATGCCATGAGCGATGCGGCTGAGTGTGCCCATCGAGCACGGAACGACGATCATTCCGTCGAACTTTGTGCTGCCGCTTGCGAACGGCGCATTCATGCTCTTGTCAGAATGCTCGATGGCACCGGAAGGAACCTGTAGTTCCCCGAGCTCTTCGTGGATGACCTGCTTCGCATAGGCGCTGAAGACCAGATGCAATTCATGTTCGGTCGCGGTCGAGATGATGCAGGAGGCGCTGTAGATAGATGGCTCCGCTGGCTCCTGTAGCGGCAAGGACAAGGCGCATTTCAAGGAATTGTTTTGAAACCTCGCCAGGCAAATCTCCGGCTTCGAGCTTTCAAATCTCAGATCAATTTCGCCGCGCTAAGGGCCGTGCGAATCTCGGAGGTTCTGTTCAAAGCGTCGGAGTATACCGTGTTTTTACTGACATCAGGTTCATTGCGCGAGGTTTCGTCCACCTGCACGAGCCGGCCGCAGATTTCCGCCAACGTGGCACCCGATCTCTGTTCATTGTTCCAAGCCCACCCCGCCTGAATGGCCCCACCGAGCCCGGCTCCTTCTCCGCTTTGGAGGCACACTGTGGGCACACCGAAAACGTCTGCGCACATTTGGCGCCATATCCGGCTATTGCTGCCACCTCCGGTAAGCCGGATCTCGGCGGGATGCATGCCGAGTTCGCGGAAGCGCGCGAGTCCGTAGCCGAGGCCCAAAGTTACGCCTTCGAAAGCCGCGCGGGCCATATGCGAAGGGGTAAAATTCGCGAGCGTAAGTCCATGAAAAACGCCGGTGCCGTTCGGCAGGTCCGGCGTGCGTTCTCCTGTCAGGTAGGGGAGCAGGAGAAGGCCATCGCAACCGACGGGGACGGCGCGGATCTGTTCTTCAAGCTGAGCGTAGTCCCAGCCAAAAGACTTGCGAATATGCTCGGTGATGAGCGTGAGGTTCAATGTGCAGATTAACGGCAGCCAGTTGTCCGTGCTGTCGCAGAATGCGGCCACTTCGCCCTGCGCATCGATGATTGGAACGGCGGAGAAGGCGAAGAGCGTTCCCGATGTTCCGAGGCTCGCGGTCACCACGCCGGGCTGGATGTTACCGGTTCCGATGGCGGCCATCATGTTGTCACCGCCGCCGGCGCTGACCGATGGGGCCTTGGTAAGGCCCCATTTCCTGCACAGCTCCTCGCGCAAGTTTCCGTGGGAGAGCTTGGAGGATATGAGCGGGGGTAACTTTCCGGAAAGATCTTCTGCGATGTAGTCGACAACCTTCGTTGACCACTGGCGTTTTTCTACGTCGAGCAGCGCGGTGCCGGAAGCATCGCCGAACTCCATCCTCTTGACGCCAGTGAGCCAAAAATTCAGGTAGTCATGAGGAAGCAGGACACTTTGCGTTCTCTTCCAGTTCTCAGGCTCGTTCTGGCGCAGCCAAAGGATCTTTGGGGCGGTATAGCCTGTGCGCATCGTGTTTCCGACGAGCGCGATGACTTCAGCTGGGCCGCCGAAGTGGTCGGTGATTTGGTCGCACTGAGCGCTCGTCGTTGTATCGTTCCACAATTTTGCCGGGCGAACGATCTGGTCTTCCTGGTCGAGAACGACAAGCCCGTGCTGCTGGCCACTGATACCGATGCCGCGAATCTCTTCCTTGCGTGCTCCAAGCTTGGTGATGACTTCGCCAAGGGATTGCTCCGCGGCGTCGATCCAATCCCTTGGGATCCTGTTCCATGGCGCCGGGTGGCAGGTTCGGGACGAAGCCGTACGCTTTCTGTGCGGAGGCGAGAATTTCTCCGCTCTCCCAGTCGAGAGCGATGGTTTTTGTGCTTTGTGTGCCGCAGTCGATTCCGAGAAAGATCATTGGGGGGAGGGATGGTTAAGGTTTGAAAATTACGTTTTGGCTCGGTGCCATAAAGAGCTCTTGATGCGATACTAAACCATTCCCAGCTTTTGTTTGCCTTCCTCGCTGATTCGATCGGGAGTCCAGGGCGGGTCCCAAACGAGGTCAACATTCGCGTCCGCCACGCCATCGATGGTCAAGATCTTCTGGCGCGCTTCGCTGGCAATGATCGGACCCATCCCGCAGCCGGGCGCGGTGAGGGTCATCTGGACGGTGACATCGTAGCCGCCTCCCTCGTGGGACTTGATATCGAGCGCGTAAACGAGGCCCAGATCGACGATATTGACGGGAATTTCAGGATCGTAGCAGGTCTTGAGCTGGTCCCATGCGGCCTTTTCAAGATTCCCATCAGCGGGTTTTTCCAAGCCCGGAGAGGGTTCCTCGCCGATCGAATCGGCATCCTGTCCCTCGATGCGATAAAGGCCGGCCTGACTCGGAACGAGGATAGTGAAGGAGCCTCCCAATGCCTGGGTGATGACGACTTGGGTGCCGGCAGGAAGGGTGATTTTTTCACCGCTCGGAATGCGGGTGACTTCGACGTCGCGAGCGGTGGTGGCGGAGGATTGGTGGCTCATTTGGGAAAGCTGATGGTTGAGAGTTGATGGTTGAGGGACGTGTTTCTACCAGCCATCAATCACCTGCAGTTTTTCGGCATTGAGCAGACGGTCGGATGAAATTAGGAAAATCTTTGAAACGGGAATCGAGCCCTCCGGAATGATGCTAGTTATCGTCGTCCTTGTCCGAGATGGCGCCTGCAGCCTTGTAGCCTGCAAGGTATTGCTCGACGAGAAGCAAGCGTCCTTCGCCGGCGCGTTGGACAATTTTCAAGAGTTGGTCCATGGAGCTCACCTCTTCGAGTTGCTCTATGACGAACCATTGCAGGAACGTTGAGGCGATATGATTGTTTTCCTTGAACGCGGTATCCATTAGCGTGTTGATGAGATCCGTGACCTTAATCTCCTGCTCGAGGGAGAGTTTCACGGCGTCCTCAGCAAAGGGGAAGCGGGCGACGGGTTTGGTGATGGCGGGAATTTCGACGCGCGCTCCGGCATCGATGAGAAACTTAATGAACTTCATTGCGTGCTCATGTTCCTCGGCCGCTTGTTTGTAAAAGTGCCGAGCGAGAAAGGGTAACGATTCGGCGTCAAAGTGCGACGCGATGGCTGTATATTGAATGCTTGCTGCGAACTCGTACCCGATTTGTTCGTTGATTTTTTCGTTTAGGGCTTGGGAGATGAGCATGCATCAAGCTCTGTCCGGGCGGCTCAAAGGTCAAGCTCAGGCCCTACGCAAGCCGCCGCAAATTTTGCACTGATCCCGCTCATTCCGCGCTGGCCCATGCTGTTTCGGGGCGTGCGAACCTTTGGCCTTTAAAAAATTTGCAACCGCCCGCAATTCGCGTTGTTGCATCCGGTAAGTTCAAAAATTCTACCGATGAAACACACGAGACTTCTTTCGCTAGCCGGCATCATGGGCGCCGCGGCTCTTATCATTTCGCAGCTTGCTGCCGCTGACCCTAACCCAACCTCCTCTCCGCAGGAATCCGCGACCGCCAAAGCTCCTCCGCCTTCGGGAGATTCGCAGAAATTCTGTGGCAGCGATCAATTTGGCGGTCCCCGCGACAGGTTTAATCGTCCTGGGCGTCATTGGGCACGTCACCGTGATCATGGTGGGGATGTGCAAATGCTGGATCGTTTGTTGAATCTCACTGACGAACAGAAAGAAAAAGTCAGGGAGGTCATGGAGGCCAGCAGGCCGAAATTCAAAGCGATCCGAGAGGAACAGAGGGCGAAAATGCAAGCCGTGAGGGACGAAGCGCGCAAGCAGATCCGTCCCCTTCTTACGCCCGCTCAGCAGAAGGTCTTTGACGATGCGCAGCAGCTCCGGGAGAATGCTCGCAAACTCAGAGAGGAAGCAAGAAAGCTTCGTCAGGATGAGGAAAGCGACCAACCCGAATAGAGGAGTAGCTTCGCGGTTCGCGGGGCAGCCAAATAGGCGCGATTTTTGTTAGAGCCCCTACTGGGCTTGCGCCTTTTCCGAATGGCCATATTTTGAGGGCAATGGAGACCACTCCGGTCAACTACAAGATTGGCAACGAGAAGCTGATTCGCGTGTTGGATGCTGCGAGTGCGAAGTTGCGTGCACTGCTTGAGCGGCAGGGTCGCGCGCACGGTGCCTTGCGTGTATCGGTGATCGGCGGCGGATGCTCAGGATTGCAGTACAAGATGGATCTCGTGGATGGGCCTGCGAATCGTGACATCGTTGTGCAGTCGAACCAGGTACGTGTAGTTGTCGATCCGAAAAGCGCGTTGTTCGTGAGTGGATCGGAACTGGATTTCAGCGATGATCTCCAGAAGGGCGGGTTTAAGGTCTCGAATCCGAACGCCGTGGCGCACTGCTCCTGCGGAGAGAGCTTTTCTGCATAAACCAGCCTGCGGCTGGCTTATCTTATTTTCTTGCGGAGCAAAAAAAATGCAGGATGCGTTTTCGCTATTTGGTCTGGAGCGCAGGCCGCTAATTGACGAGACAGCGCTTAAGGAAAGATACTTGCGGCTCGCAGAGACACGGCATCCGGACGTGTCGGGTGGCAATGACGAGAAATTTCATCTGTTGCAGGACGCCTATAAGACTCTGCGCGAGCCAGCGGCCCGATTGAGGCATCTCATGGAATTGGAATTTTCCGGCCCCGGGAGTCAAAGTGATTCCGCGCCTCACGCGGAGCTTTTTATGAGGGTGGGAAGCGCAGTCCAGACGGCAAGAGCTATTTTTTCGCGCTCGGAGAACACCACCACTGCTCTTGCTCGCGCCTTGCTTTCGCCGGAAATTGCGGCCGCTCTTCGGCAGATCCGGGAAGCATTGGAGTCCGTCCAACACACGCGGGATCAATTGGCAAAGCGGCTTGAGAATCTCGACGTTCGCTGGCCGGAAGTTGCTCCTGACGAGTTGGCCGCGCTTGCGTCGGCGTTTACGTTTGTTTCGCGATGGAAGTCCGAGTTGTCCGAATGGGAATTCCGCTTGGCGAACGGATGAAAGGGAGCGCATGCCTCCCGCGTGCACTATCCCGCATCCCGGGGGGACACCTCGATCTGTTGACAACGGCGTCGGTCCATCATGCCTTCGGCGGGGACGCCGAAGGCTGCACGCGGGACGCCCCGCAGTGAGTCGCGTTCCCGCGCGCGGTCACGCGATGACCTGCGCGGCTCACGTGGCGCGTCAACGCGGCCTCGCGATGCGTTCGCCTTTTCTGCGTGAAATTGTTCCCCGAGCTTGGAGAATGGCTTGATGATTGTCGGTATTGATCTTGGCACAACGAACTCGGTCATCGGCGCGATGGACTCCGGATTTCCGGTGTTGTTTGCCGATCCGGCTGGACGCAGGCTGACGCCCTCAGTGGTGTATTTACCTAAGGAAGGAGAACCGGTGGTTGGCTACGAGGCCTTGCGCTACGGAAAGGATGCCATCTTTTCAGTGAAGCGTCTGATGGGGAGGCGAGTGGGCGAGAGCGAGGCAGATCGGAATATCGTTGGGACGCGAGGCGAGCCCGCTCGGCTGCGCGCCGGCGGGAGGACGGTTTCGCCCGAAGAAGTTTCCGCGTTGATTTTGAAGAAGCTGAAGGCAGATGCGGAGCGGGCGCTCGGATGCATCGTCGATCGGGCAGTGATTACGGTTCCCGCCTATTTTAATGACGCGCAGCGGGCGGCAACGAAACGGGCCGGCGAATTTGCGGGCTTCACGGTTGAGCGCCTATTGGCCGAGCCGACGGCGGCTGCACTGGCGTATGGATTGGACCGGCTTGTCGATAAGGCCAAGGTTGCAGTGTACAGATCTTGGGGGAGGAACTTTTGACGTGTCCGTGTTGGAAATGAACGGCGGGGTCTTTGAGGTGCTGGCGACGAATGGCGACACCCAGCTTGGCGGAGATGACCTCGACGCGGCCATCGCGGGAAGGTTCGGCTTAACGCGAGCAGAGGCGGAATCCGTCAAGCGAAAGCTCTCCGGACCTGAGAACTCCGAGTTGTCAATTCCGAAAACCGCTTTCGAGTCCATCTGTCGCCCAATCATCGAGCGAACGCGAAAGCATTGCCTTCGGTCGCTGCAAGACGCGGGGTTGAAGCCGGAAGATTTGGATGAGGTGATTCTCGCGGGTGGGGCAACTCGGATGCCTCTGGTGCGGGAGTTTGTGCGCGAGGTCTTTGGCAGGGAGCCCAACACGGGTCAGCATCCCGACGAGGTGGTGGCGCTGGGTGCTGCCATACAAGCGGGGATTCTCGACGGAGCGGTGCAGAATATCACGCTGCTGGACGTTACCCCGCTCTCGCTCGGAATTGAAACCTTCGGCGGACTCATGAATGTGCTCATTCCGCGCAATACGACGATTCCCTGCAAGGCCGGTGAGATGTTTACGAATGCCGCCGCGAATCAAGCCTCCATGAGGATCACCGTGTTGCAAGGGGAGCGCGAGATGGCAAGGGACAACTGGAAGCTGGGGGAATTCAAGATTCCTTTTGCTCTCGCTGCGCGTGGGCAGGCGCGAGTGGGAGTGCAGTTCGAAATCGATTCCGACGGGCTGCTGAGCGTACTCGCGCGTGATATGGCGACCGGACGCGACACAAAGGTGAAAATGCAGAGCGCGGTCGAGGTGAGCGACGAAGCTGTCGAGAAAATGCTCTCCGATTCGCTGGATCATGCTTTCGAGGATATGGATGAGCGCGCGTTTGCTGAGGCGTGTTTGAAGGCAGACGAAATGTTGCCTGCCGTCGAGTTGGCACTACAGCGGCTAGGCGGCGAAGTCCCGCCCGAGGAGCGGGACAAGATCTCGGGGCTCGTTCGCCAGGTCCTTGCAGCGAAAGAGATGCGTTCGCTTTCGAATCTCAGAGCGGCATTGAGCGAGCTCGATACGAGTACCGAGCCGCTGGCCGCACGGCTTGTTGAAGGGATCATGGAGGGGAGGATGTAGAAAGGGGAGCGCATCGCGAGACCACGTTGGCGCGGAACGCGACTCACTGCGGCGCGTCCCGCGTGCAGCCCTCGGCGTCCCGCCGAGGATTCGCTGTCTCCCTCTAATTTGTTGTGGTGTCCCGCGAGACGCGGGACGCGATGCGCTCCCCCAACGTTCAAGAGCCGATCTCGTCGCCCAGGCGTCGTCCCGGTTTTAGATAGTTGACCGCGTAGTCCCTCACGGCAGCTTCGAGCGAGGTCGTGGGAGCTTCGTAGTTCGTCGAACGCAGTTTCGAAATGTCGGCACAGGTATAATACTGGTATTGGTTCTTGATGCTTTTCGGCATTTCGATGAACTCGATGTTGGACGGAATGTTCAAGGCGCTGAAGAGAGCATTTGCGAGGTCGTTCCAAGTGCGGGCTAATCCTGCGCCGATGTTGTAGAGGCCTGCGGCGGCCGGGGTCTCGGCCAGGTGAAGGGTCATGGCGACAGCGTCCTTTACATAGACGAAATCCCGCATCTGCGCGCCGTCAGCGTATTCAGGCCTGTAGCTTTTGAAGAGGCGGATCTTTCCCGTGGTGACGATTTGATCATAGGCCTTGCACACGAGACTTCGCATCTCCTCCTTGTGGTATTCGTTGGGACCGAAAACGTTGAAATACTTGAGGCCCACGATCTTCGACAGAATGGCTTCGTTCTGGGCGTAAAGATCGAAGAGATGCTTCGAGTATCCGTAAAGATTGAGGGGACGAAACGCGCGAAGGTTTTCGCTCTTGTCATCCATGCCCGCCGAACCGTCACCGTAAGTAGCAGCTGATGAAGCATACATGAATCGAGTTCCCGCGGCGAGTGCCCATCGACAAAGCTCCTTTGTGTACCCGAAGTTGTTTTCCATGACGTATGCTGCGTCCGTGACCGTGGTGGACGAACAGGCGCCAAGGTGGAAGCACGCCTGGAACTTGCCATGGGCGGCCGCATTTTGTTTGAGGTCCTCCAGAAGTTTGCTTGGTGGGACAAAGTCTTCGAAGGCAAGCGGGGCAAGATTGCGCCATTTTTCGTCATTGCCGAGATGATCGCTGACGACGATCCGGGTGATGCCACGCGCGTTCAGTGCATGAACGAGAGCGCTTCCGATAAAGCCGGCGGCGCCTGTGACGAGCACGCGACCCTTTGAGCTCAGGGGGGTTTTCTTCTGCCCGGATCCGATCGCTCCGCGAGGACTATTGCGTTGGCCAGCCGAGGTCTTCAAAAGTCTCGTCACAGAGAGAGGTCTTGCCCGGGAAAATGACTTGAGCGCTTCCAAGCAACTGACGCGCTTCTGGTTTGTTGCCATCCATAATCCGAGAGTCCGCTTGCGCGTAATACCATGCCGGACCATTCCCGGGGAATTTCATCCGCGCAAGCATCGAATTTCTTGTCTTTGAGATCCATGACCGCGTCATCCACAAGACACTGTTCCACGTCCTCCTTTGTCTCGTCATGCGAGTGAATTGGAAGGATGAGGGCGCCTGCGTAGAAAATGAGCAGCCGTAGATTCACGTGGGCAAGGATGGCTCGAACATGCTTTGCACGGCAACAGTAAATCATCTTGTCCGAATGCTCAGGCGTCGCTAGGTTTCCGCATTGTGACCAAGTTTTCGGGTTCACTGGCTCTTCTCCTCCACGCTCATCTCCCATTTGTTCGGCATCCCGAACACGAGGAGTTTCATGAGGAGGATTGGCTCTTCGAGGCTGTCGCTGAGACCTACATTCCTTTGCTTCGGATTTTCCGGCGACTCGCGTCCGAGCGCGTCCCAGTTCGTCTGGCTCTGACGATGACTCCAACGCTTTGCGCCATGCTGCGGGATCCGCTTCTTCAGCATCGCACGGAGCGGTATCTTGATCGTGGCGTCGAGCTGTCCAGGCGCGAGGTTGAGCGGACAGCAGGCGACGCGCACCTGAACGAGCTGGCGCGGTTTTATTCCGAGCGCTTTGTCTCCGCTCGGGATTTTTATTTGAACGAGATCCAGCGTGACGTGGTAGGCGCCTTTGCGCAGCTCCAGGAGGATGGCATGCTGGAAATTATCACCTGCGCGGCGACGCACGGCTTTCTTCCGCTCATGGAGTACCTGTCCCGAGGCGATGAGGGCTCAAATTCTGATCGGCCGCGATGACTATCGAGAATGTTTCGGGCGAGATCCGATGGGCATCTGGCTTCCTGAGTGCGGCTATGTTCCCGCAGTGGGCAAGATATTGCAGGAGGCAAATCTGCGGTGGTTTGTTGTAGATGCTCACGGATTGATGTTCGGCGAGCCTCGGCCGCGTTTCGCGATTTTCTCCCCCTATTACACACCTGCCGGTCCGGCGGTCTTTGGCAGAGATAGGGAATCCAGCAAGCAGGTTTGGAGCGCTCGGGAGGGATATCCGGGAGATCCGGCATACCGGGAGTTCTATCGGGATATCGCGAAAGAGCTGCCGGAGGACTACCTGGCCGCGGTCTACCCGGACGTCGGTCACCGCCGCTACTCCGGCATCAAGTATCATCGAATCACGGGCAGCGAGAAGAAGGAATACTACCGGCGCGACTGGGCTATGGGAGCGGCGGATTCCCATGCGAATCACTTTCTTCTGAGCCGGGTCGAGCAGATCGAGCAACTGGGCGAAATGCTCCCGGTTGAGCCGATCGTGCTAAGCCCCTTCGACGCAGAGCTCTTTGGTCATTGGTGGTTTGAAGGTCCGGAATTTCTCGATCTCTTTTTGCGCAAGGCCGCGCATGACCAGAAGGTTTTTCAACTCACGACTCCTTCGAGTTACCTGTTCAATCATCCCACTCTGCAGATGGTTAGTCCCTCGCCATCGAGTTGGGGGAATAAGGGCTATTCGGAGGTCTGGCTCGATCCCTGCAACTCATGGATCTATCCACACCTTCACGCTGGGGCGGCGAGAATGACTGAGATGGCGGGCAAATTCGCAAATACCCGTTCGAAGTATTTCGATCGGCTCCTCAAACAGATGGCCCGTGAGCTTCTTCTGGCGCAGTCGAGCGACTGGGCTTTTCTCATGAAAACCGGCACGGCCCGGGAGTATGCCGAGAAGCGCACGCGTAATCATCTCCTGCGCTTCCTCAAGCTCTATGAACTGGCACGGGATGACCGCCAGGACAACGCGCTGCTTGCCGCCTGTGAAGAAAGGGACAATGTTTTCCCGAATTTGAATTGGCATTATTACGCTTGAGGAAAATCCTGCTCGCACTTCTCGCGGGTTTGCTACCTGCCTTTTCGTCCGAGAAAGAGCAGCGATTCGCCTTCGCCTTGCCGGAGACGGAGGGCCGCATCAGTTTCGGCGTGTTTGACTCTGCGGGAAAGCTAGTGCGCACGCTCTGCGTGGGCGCTGCGGAGACGGACTTCTCGGTGGGTCTCAACGGTCTCATTATGACTTGGGACGGAAAGGACGACGATGGAAAACCGTTGACCGCTGGAAAATACCAAGTTCGCGGTTATCTCGTTGGCGACTCTTTGAAGGCAGAAGGTGTCGCATATCACTTCAACGACTGGATCGCTGATGAGAAATCCCCTCGGATCACGCGCATCGAAGATTTTCGCAAACTGCCCGGGGGCTTTGTCGTTCTCGCGGAAGTTTTGGACAGCAACCAGTCCGTTGCTTTCCGATTCGACCAATTGCGAGGATTTCTCTGGACAAATTCCTTGAACGCTTTTTCTCCGGCGAACGAGCCCTTGCTTCCGGGACAGGGCTCTGGCGCAAGATTTCCGCTGGCTGAATTCGCGAGCGCAAGGCTCTCATCATCGGTCACAAGCCGTATGCTCGCGGCAAGCGATCACTATGCAGCAGTCTTGCTTGCGGGAAGCATCCACCTGCTGAGAATGGACGATGGGACGACAGTCAAGACGCAACCGGAGAGTCTTGCTCGCGCGGCATTCATGAACGCGAGCGACGACGTGCTCCTTCTTGGCGCGGCGGAGAATATCGCAAGAATCACGCTGCCGGGGCTCGATCGCGTCAGCGAGGAGAAAACGCCTGTCGCCTTCGGTGCGTTGGCGATCAAGGGAGAACGGATACTAGGGGCTTCATCGAGTGGGAGCGAGGTTTGGGAGTTGACAGACGCTCAATGGAGGAAACTGCCTCTTGTCGCTACCGTGTCTAGCCTTTCTTTTGGAATGGAGGGAACATTCTGGGTGACTGCCACAGATGCTGAAAATGGCAGACCCTTTACAGGCCAGTTTGATAAAGAGGGCGAATTCCTCCGCGCGTACCGCGACGAATTTTCGCCTGTCAAGGTTTGTGCCTCCACGGCGATCGAGGAAATCGCGGTTCTTGAAACAAGTGGCTCCGCCCAGCGACTGCGCGTGCTCTCCCTGGTTAAGGACAACCCCGATGCGCCGGGTGATTGGGCGATCGCCTTCGAGAAGACCATCCAAGACTGTCGCAAGTTTGGGATCGTTGACGGCAGACTTGTGGCGGATGCAGGGGCTACTTCCCAGACCGATCACGTGATTATCACGCTTGCGACCGGCGGATTGACGCCGTCGGCACCTACGCTCGCGGTTCGAGTTGCTTTCGATCACGCCGGTCTTTGGCTCCAGACGCGATCCGGCCTCCGACTTGCCTTTCTGGCGAACCAGCCTAATGTGCGTCGGGTCGCGCTCCTGCTCGGATCGGGAAAGGGACTCCTGACCGTGTATGCCGGGGACGACGCAGTGGTTGCGGAGTACGGTATCAGGGGCTTGGGAAACATCGTCGAGATCGACGCGGGAGAGGTTGAACTTCCTTAAGTGACTTTCAAAAAATTGCTTTTCTCTTTGGCTGTTGCCTGCGCGTTTTTCACGACGAGGGCTCGTGCGGTTGACGAGATCAAGGTCCCGTTCAATTTTCAGTGGGGAGAAGCCGCGCAGCGCCTGGAGGACAGCCTGAAACGCGTGCAAGCACGGGTGGTGGATCGCAAGCAGCTTCGGAACCGTCAATGCCTTATTGTCGAGGGGATTCCTCAACGCCTGTTGCAGCGCGCTCTTTTTTACTTCGAGAACGATTCGCTCAACGAAATCGAGCTGCACTACGGCGATTCGACATGGGATTCCACCCGTTACGGAAGCTTCTTTGATCAGACGCGTCGCAATATCGAAGGCAAATACGGAACAGGCCGTGTCGTGGCCAGGCAGAAGACGCGCGACGGAGACGTGCTGGAAACTCTCATCGGCTATCAGTGGACGCAGGACACTACGATATTGGTCCTCTACTATTACACGGCAGAGAACGGTCCCGACAGCTACCGGTTGCTGAGTTTGCACTACCGAGGCTATTGAGGCTCGCACCTCTCCAGTCTAACCGCGGATGGCGCGGATTAGACGGATGATGGCCGGACCGCATTGCCATCTGCGTTTATCCGCGCCGCTCGCGGGCCATACTTTAGAGCATTTGATTTACGAAGATCTCCCTGTCGAAAACTGCGAAATCTTCAAGCTTTTCCCCGGTTCCGATGAAGCGGGTGGGGATTCCGAGTTCGTGCTGAATTGCCACAGCCACGCCACCCTTGCCGCTTCCGTCGAGCTTGGTGAGAACGATCCCTGTGAGCCCGATCGATTGGTGGAATTCCTTTGCCTGGACGAGGGCGTTCGAACCTGTTGTTGCGTCGACGACAAGCAAGCGTTCGTGAGGCGCGTCGGAGTCGTGCTTCGAGAGCGTGCGTTTCACCTTGGCAAGCTCTTGCATGAGGTTGCCCTTGGTATGTAAACGTCCTGCCGTGTCGCAAATGAGGAACTCGATGTTGCGGCGATAGGCGCTCGACCAGGCGTCGTAACAAAGGGCCGCGGAGTCGCCTCCATACTGACCGCTGAGGACTTCCACTCCGGCGCGTTCGCCCCATGTTTCCAATTGTTCGATTGCTGCAGCGCGAAAGGTGTCCGCAGCCACCAGAAGGCTGGTGTAGCGGTTCGTCTTGAACCAGTGGGCCATCTTTGCGGCAGAAGTTGTCTTCCCGGTGCCATTGACTCCCACCACGAGGATGGCTTTCGGTTTCGCGGGCAGGGGTCCAATGAGCGATGCAGCGAAGGGCAGGACTTCCAAGATTTCCCTTCGGCAAACCTCGGCGGCGGTTTCGGCATCAACCTCGGCTCCGCGCTCACGCAGCGCATCAAGAATGCGCAGGGTCATCGGCACTCCGAGGTCGGCGCGCAGGAGCGTTTCCTCCAACTCGTCCCAATCCACTGGTTGCGCGGTGAACTTCGAGACAAGATTTTTCAGGAACCCAAGCGGCATAGGCTCCTAGCGGTGACCAGTGAGAGGTGAAGCGTGACTTGGCATGGGGATCTTGCAGGGGGCGAGGCAATCATCGCTGATCGTCGATTGCCTGTTTCACCGTCCGCGCAGGCCGGTTTAGGGCGCCGCGAATCTGGTCGAGGACCCCGTTCACAAAGCGGCCAGATTCCTCAGTGCTGTATTTCTTTGCGATCTCAATAGCCTCGTTGATGGAAACTACCGGCGGAATTTCGTTGCAGTGGAGCATCTCGTAGATCGCGACTCGCAGCACATTGCGATCGACCACAGAGATCCGAGCGAGTTCGTAGTTTTGAGTGTTCTTGCGGATCGCCTCGTCGATGGTTTGCTGGTGTTCGACGGTCCCCTGGACGAGAGTGTCGCAGAATCGGCGCGCGCTCGGGCTGAGGCCGCGAAATTTGTAGTAGGCGGGCAAATCGCTGTCCCCGTTTAGATCGCGAAGGTAGAGGTATTGAACAGCCGCTTCGCGGCCCTCGCGTCGGACACCCATGATGCTAATTCGCCTTCGAAGACAACTGCTTTACCGTCCGCGCTATGGACACGGCTGCGCGGGCCGCTTCGATCCCGCGGTTGAGTTTCGCCCCAAGGCATCGCTCCTTTGCCTGTTCCTCGTTCTTGAGAAGCAAAACTTCGTGAATGACGGGAACGCTGAACTCCAGGGCTAAATTCATGAGGGCACCAGTGACGCTCCGCGCAATGAGTTCGGCGTGCGCCGTTTCACCCTGCAAAACAACTCCAAGCGCGAGAATGACATCGAATTTTCCCTGGGTGGCGACCAGCTTGACAGCCAGGGGAATCTCGAAAGAACCCGGAACCCGGACGACGGAAACGCGCGCTCCTGGCTCAAGTTCGTTGATTTCCGCAGTGGCAGAATCTACCAAGGGCTGAACATAGGTGTTATTGTATTGGCTGGCTACGATGGCAAAGGAAAGGCTCGCTCTTGTTGTTATTCGCGGGCGGATGGACGGAGTCTTGGACATCTCAAGAGATGTTGGCGCAAAAGTGCGCACTCTCAAGTTCAATGTCCAATGGTCGGGTCCCTTTCGGACCCTCAGGCATCTCAATCTTTCACGGGACGCGAAAGATTCGGCCTAGAGCTTCATGCGCAGACTCACGGCACGCTGAGCGCAATCAAATAAACCCAGTTCGACCTTGGCGAGTTCCTTCTTCTTGGCAAATCGAGGCAGAGCCTCCGCGTCAGAGAAGGTGGCCCAGCTTTGCCTTTTTCGTGGCAAGGTATGTTGCATTATGAGGATTGGCCGTCGAGCGAATTGGAATTTGCTCCACAATCTCCAGCTCATAACCTTCGAGGCCGACGACCTTGCGTGGATTGTTCGTGAGCAGGCGAATCTTCCTTACACCGAGGTCCACAAGGATCTGCGCCCCAAGACCGTAGTCGCGGAGGTCTACGGGAAATCCGAGCTTTTCGTTAGCTTCAACGGTATCCAGTCCCTCTTCCTGAAGCTTGTAAGCATGGATTTTGGGTGCCAGGCCGATTCCGCGGCCTTCCTGCCGCATATAAACAAGAACGCCCGCGCCGGCTTGTTCGATTTGGGTAAGGGCTTGGTGCAATTGCGAACCGCAATCGCAGCGCTTCGAAGCGAAGACGTCGCCTGTCAGACACTCGCTATGGACGCGAACCAGGGTCGGTTGGTTCGGATCGATATTGCCCTTAACGAGTGCAAGATGGTGCCGTTCATCCACGGTCGAACGGTAGAGGTGCAGTTCGAATTTTCCGTAGTCGGTCGGCAAGGAGACCGTTTGTTCGCGCTCGACCAGCTTTTCCTGTTTGCGGCGATAGGCGATCAGGTCCTGAATGCAGCAGATTTTCAGCCCGTGCTTTTTCTTGAACTTGAGCAGTTGGGGCAGCCGGGCCATTGAGCCGTCCTCATTAAGGATTTCGCAGACTACGGCGGAGGGATCGAGGCCAGCCAGACGGGCCAGGTCGATAGACGCCTCCGTGTGACCAGCGCGCCGCAAGACGCCGCCAGGTTTCCCTTGCAGGGGGAACACGTGGCCGGGCTGTAGAAGATCTGTCGAGAGCGATGCCGAGCCAGCAAGCACCTTGATCGTCGATGCGCGATCCTTGGCGCTGATGCCTGTCGTGATGCCCCTTGCGGCGTCGACAGATACGGTGAAATCCGTCTTATGCATTTCGCGGTTGTGGGCGACCATGCGTTGCAGCCCCAGTTGCCGGGCACGCTCCTCGGTGATCGGCGCGCAAATTAGTCCCCGGCCATGCTTCGCCATGAAATTGACCGTAGCGTTGGTGACCTTCGAAGCTGCCATGACGAGATCGCCCTCGTTTTCACGGTCCGCGTCATCAGTGACGATGACCATGCGTCCCTTTCGGATATCGGCGATAGCTTCGGGGATGGAGTCAAAATGCATACTCATTGATTGAACATCTGATGACAGCACAATATACCTGCGGCGCGAAGAATCGAATCGTCGCCGCGGCGACGGACACCTTTATCGACAGTAGCCAACCCGGGCGGGAGTCAAAAGGTCCTTGCTACTGGCAAGCTTCGCATTCCGCCCCGTTGCGCCTGGCATCGATCGAACAGGCGAGTTGCTCCTCGGCTGTATGTTCTCGCTTACCACCGGCGATGCCGCCTACTTCCTTTTTCACGGAGACTGTGGACTTTTCGATGTTCGAGGCCTGGAGCGTCCGGAGATAGTATGTCGTTTTGAGTCCGACATGCCATGCGCGGCGATACATGTGGCTGAGCGTCTTCATTTCAGGCTGCGCGAGGAAGAGATTCACCGATTGGGATTGGTCGATCCACTTCTGGCGGCGCGCGGCAGCGTCGATGATGGCGTTGTAACCGACAGAGAAGACTGTCGCGTGCTTTTGCTTTAGACGCTCGGGGATGGTTTCAATATCCTTCAACTCACCGTCGAAATATTTGAGCTGATCGACCATTTCCTCGTTCCAAAGTCCCTCCCTTTTGAGGTCAAGGACCAATTCCCGGTTGAGCACGATGAAATCGCCGGAGAGGTTGGACTTCACGTAGAGGTTCTTGTAATTCGGCTCAATGCAGGGCGTGGTGCCCGTGATATTTGAAATGGTCGCGGTCGGGGCAATGGCAAGTACGTTGGAGTTGCGCATGCCATGCTTTCTGATCTTGTCCCGGACGGGATTCCAGTCCATGCGGCCCCCGCGAGGCACGTCAATCTTGATGCCGCGTTCCTTCTCGAGAATCTCAATGGTATCCTGCGGAAGCAGACCGCGGTCCCATTTCGAGCCACGATAGCTGGAATAGGTGCCGCGTTCGGCGGCAAGATCACTGGAGGCACTGTAGGCACAATAAGCGACCGCTTCCATGAACTCATCGTTGAATTCAATAGCTTGCTGGCTGGCGAAACCGACCCCTTTTTTGAAGAGGGCATTCTGCAGGCCCATGACGCCGAGACCGACTGGCCGGTGGCGCATGTTTGCCCGTCTGGCGGCTTCGGTCGGGTAGAAGTTGATGTCGATGACGTTGTCGAGCGCGCGAACGGCCACGGTAATGGTCTCGCGAAGAGTTTCGAAATCGAGCGAGCCGTCGTCGTGGACGTGCGTGTCCAGGATGATCGAGCCCAGATTGCAGACCGCGGTTTCTTCCTCGCTGCTATTGAGGGTAATTTCGGTGCACAGATTCGAAGAGTGGATGACACCCGCATGGTCTTGCGGCGAGCGCAGGTTGCACGGATCCTTGAAGGTGAGCCATGGGTGGCCGGTTTCGAAGAGCGCCTTGAGCATTTCCTTCCAAAGATCGATCGCAGGGATTACACGTCCGTAGATTTTTCCTTCCTTGGCGAGCCGCTCGTAGTGGGTGTAGCGCTCCTCGAATTTGCGTCCGTAGGCGTCATGGAGATCAGGGACTTCGTTCGAGCGAAAGAGCGTCCAGTTCTCGCGGGCTTCCATGCGCTTCATGAACAGGTCGGGAACCCAGTTTGCGGTGTTGAGATCGTGGGTGCGGCGTCGTTCGTCGCCCGTGTTGATGCGAAGCTTAAGGAAGTCTTCGATGTCGTTATGCCAGGTCTCCACGTAAGCGCAGCCGGAGCCCCGGCGTTTGCCGCCCTGGTTGACGGCGACAAGCTGGTCGTTGTGGAGCTTGAGAAAGGGAATAACACCTTGGCTTTCTCCGTTTGTGCCCTTGATGTAGCTCCCGGTTCCGCGCACTGCGGTCCATGAGCCGCCGAGTCCGCCCGCCCATTTGGAGAGGAAGGCATTTTCGGCGATACCGCGAAGCATAATACTCTCGATATTGTCATCCACCTTGTAGAGGTAGCAGCTCGAGAGTTGGCTGTGCGGGGTGCCCGAGTTGAAGAGGGTCGGCGTGCTCGAGCAGAATCGGCGCGATTTGTAGAGATTGTAAAGGCGGATGACCCACTCTTCCCGGTCCTTTGCCTCTTGCACAAAGAGGCCCATGGCCACGCGCAACCAGAAAAACTGTGGCGTTTCGATCCGGCGGGCACGCTGGCGGGTTTTATCGACGATCAGATAGCGATCGTAGAGGGTTTGGATGCCGAGGTATTCGAAGTCGAGGTCGGCGGAAGGGTCGAGCGCATCAGCCAGCTTCTCAATATCGTATTGGAGGAGCTTCGGGCTGAGTCGCTCGATAGCGACGCCGTGCCGAAGGTAACTCTTGAACGCCTTGCGGTGGGCTTCCTTGAGGCCCTCTATGCCGTCGCGCATGATGCTCCAGTCGAGGACCTCCTCGTAAATGTAAGAGAGGAGGATGCGCGCGGCGAACTTAGCAAAGTCGGCATCCTTTTCGATCAGAGACCTGGCATTCAGGATGATCGTGCTGCGCAGGCCCTCCTCGCTGATTTCGGCGCCGATGGAGCGGCGAAGCTCCCGTTCGATGCGGTGTTCCTCAAAGCAGAGATCCAGACCAATGATGGCGAATCGGATGCGGCGCTTGAGCTCGCTGCCGTCCCAAAACACGCTCTGGCCGTCCTTGCCGCGGACGACCACAAGGGAGTCCTGCTCGGCATCCGGTGCAGGTTGCGCGGCTTCTTCGCGCATGCGGGTGCGCTGGGCCCGGTAAAGGATGTAGCTTTCGGCCACCTTGTAGAATCCCTGCCGCATCAATTCCTCCTGAACCATGTCCTGCACATCCTCGATGTGAACGAAGGCCCGATCGCCGCGGCGGATGCGGGCGGTTACCGCGCGAGCGATCTTTATGGCGCTTTCAGCGTCTTCCTTAGTGGTGAGAAACGCCTTGCGGCACGCAATTTCAATCTTGCTTTCGTTCCAAGGCACGACGGTGCCGTTGCGGCGGATCAGGCGAACGGCGATAGGCGCCGAGGCCGCTGGATCGCTCGCAATCTCGCCGGCATGTCTGGAGCCTTTTGCGGACCGCTTAAAGACGAGGCTCTTGGCAACATCATGCGCGTCATTCTCGATGAGAGCCTTTTCAATGAGCAGGGAAAGGTCGTATTCCGAAAGCTTGAGGCCATGGCCCTCCCGGCTGTGGTCCAGGAGGCGTGTGGCGACAGAATGGGCGACGTTCGCAACGAACGCGCGATTCTCCTCGTTAAAGATATCCTTTTCCTCGCGCGAGAGGAGCAGGTCCGTGAGAGCGGCGCCGATTTCGTCGGCAACATCGGCGAGGTTGAACTGCCGTTCGTCTCCGGTAGCGCGCGTAACGATAATCTCGGGAAGCGCGGTCTCAAAGGAGGCGTCGCCGAGTGCTTCGCGCCATGCGAAGCCGGGCTTCTGATCAAGCGGCGTGGTGGCCAGGCGCTTTAGCGCGAGGTCTTCTGCGAGAGAGATATGGCGGAGCATGGGGAGTTTTCAGGTTCGAGATTTGTCAGCCTTTACAAAACGTGGCGTATACGGAAAAGCATCTGTCGCTAAACATCTTAAATGCGTCTAAAGTTCGTCGTCCGACACAGGGGCGAGGGAGGATTTTTTTTGATATTCGGTAACTTTCGATTCGAAGAAATTCGCTTCTTTTTTCATATCCATCAACTCGGCGAGCCACGGGAGGGGATTTGCGCTGGAGCCGTTGAGAGGCTGCAGGCCGACACCTTCGAGGCGGCGGTCACCGATGTAGTCGATGTAGGCGAGAAACTCATCCGTAGTGAGGCCTACGGCATGAACGGGCAGGCAATCCTTAATGAACCGCTTCTCGAGACGCACAGCTTCGGCCATCGTGGCGCGCAGATCTTCCCGGAAATCTTCTGTCCAAACATCCGGATTTTCGTCGACGAGCTCGATGAAAAGTTTGCGAAAGAGTTCAATGTGGTTTGATTCATCGCGCAGGGTGTAGCGAAACATCTGGCCGATGCCTGGGAATTTGTTCTGCCTGTAGAGGGCCAGCACCATGCCAAAAAGGCCATAGAATTGCGTGCCTTCCATACACTGGCCGAATAGAAAGATGTTCTTTGCAAGAGCCTGCTTGTTTTCGGTCCGCGTGAGATCGATGTCGCGGCGCAGCTTGCGGCTGTTGTTTACTACGAAATCGGTTTTTTCTTTGATTGTCGCGATGTCCTCGAACATCGCCTCGCATTCGTGCGGATTGATTCCGAGCGAGCTGATCATATAGACGAGGCTGTCGGCATGGATGTTTTCCTCATGAGCGTGGCGACCCAGGACAAGCTTGAGCTCAGGTGCGGTGACAACCTCACGCACGACGTGAAGGATATTGTCGCCGACGATGCCTTCTGCCGCGGAAAAGTAGCCTATCCCCATTTTGATGATCCAGCGCTCGATGTCCGCAATGCCCGTGAGGTCCCGCCATTGCTCACAGTCCTTTTGCATCTGGATGTCCTCGGGCTCCCAGTGGTTGGCCTTCATCGTCTTGTAAAGTCCGTAGGCCCATTGATATTTCAAAGGGAGGATGTTGAAGAACATCGTTTGCCGGCCATTGATTACGCGCTTTGCTGCGTATGCCGCCTCCGCCTTGTTGCGATCGAGGTCAAATTGACGGTCTCCAAGCGTAATCGTAGTGGTTGTCATTTTGTCAGTTGTTTCTCTCTTGCGGGGGCGTGCCGCCGGTGCTTAATCCGTGCTCCTTCCCCTGTCTTCCGACGGTGTTTAAGACAGTGCAAGACTAAGGGGATAGAGTCAATAGAAATCTATATATAGTGGCTTAATTTTCAACGAACACAATATATTGTGGTTTATCGTTTTCCACGTCCTATCGCTGTAAAGTGATTTCGTTATGATACTTAGGTGGGCAAGCAGCGTGATTTCTCGTTTAAACATTCACGGGACGCTCTCTACAGATTGATCGGCGAAATGGATAAACGCGGGAAATACCGGCTTTTCAGAAGAATTTTTTCCGCAAAGATCGTCCTTTATGCGTGATATTTCTTTCGATTTTCTGATGCGGCTCTTGGAGACTCCTTCGCCTTCGGGCTTCGAAGTTCGCGGGCAGCGAGTTTGGACCGCCTACGCCGAGCAATTCGCGGACAAGACCGAGAGTGACTCTTACGGGAATGTCTTCGCCACGCTCAATCCGCAAGGATCGCCGAAAATCCTACTTGCCGGCCACTCGGACGAGCTCGGTTTGATGATTTCGCACATCAGCGACGACGGGTTCTTGTATTTCGAGGGCATCGGAGGTGTCGACCGGGCCATGCTTCGCGGCCGCAGGGTGATTGTGCACGGCTTCGCCGGCCCGGTTCCGGGCGTGACTGGGCACCTTGCGATTCACCTTCAGGAGCCAGACGATCGCAAGAAAGTCCCCGAATTTCATGAAGTTTTTATCGACATCGGCGTGCGATCAAGGGAGGAGGCTGAGAAACTAGTGCGCGTTGGCGATGCGGTGACCAAGGACACCAACGTCCTGAGGCTGGCCGGCGATCGAATTGCTGCGCGCGGGTGCGACAACCGGATCGGCACGTGGTCCGCGGCGGAGGCCCTTCGACACCTTGCCATGGAGCGCGAGAGATTGAGCGCAAGCGTCGTTGCGGTTTCAACGATCCAGGAAGAGAACGGTCTCTACGGCGCGACGATGGCGGGCTACCGGGTGCGCCCTGATGTGGCGCTGGTGGTGGATGTAACGCACGCGACGGACATCCCGATCTGTTCAAAGCCCAAGCACGGCGACGTCAAACTAGGGGGTGGCCCGGTCATTAGCATCGGCAGTGCGAACCATCCCGTGCTCGTCGAACGGTTACGCAAGATTTCGGCGGAGAAGGCAATTCCGATCCAATTCAAAGTGAATCCGCGCTTCACGGGGACGGATGCCGATGCGATCTTCGTGCAGCGGGGCGGCATTCCGACGGTCTGCATCGGCCTGCCGAACCGTTACATGCACTCGCCGGTTGAGGTCATCGATCTCGCAGATCTCGAGGCGCTTGCTCGCCTTCTTGCAGAATTTTGCCTGGATGTTAGGGGCGATGACGTCTTTGCGGTTAAGGTATGATTCCTTAACTTGGAGATTGAGGACGAGAACTCCGGCGAGACACGAAGATGAATTTGCGGGTCAGTTCTCAGCACTTGGCTCGTACTCAAACGTTCGCATTCTTTCAAACCAACCTGCCAGTTTCGTTAGGTGGCCGGGAAGGGAGTTGTATTCGCGATACGTTAGATTTCCTACTACTCCGAAGAGCGCAAAATCGCTGAAAATGGGCTTATCGCCGAAAAGAAATGGCCTGTGTGCCAGGGCCAGGTCGAATGGTGAGAGGAGTCGCTCGGCTTCGGTCTGCAGGGCGGAGCGTTCCTGTTCCCAGCGTTCCTCGCATCCGGGACCGAATTTTCGTTCCTTGTGGCGTCGCACCATCGCGCGTTCGACGGGATCTTCAATTGCGCGGAGATACAGCGGGTCTACGAGCTTGAAGGTTACGCTCTCGACGTTGTCTTCGATATAAGGGATCACGATGCGCTGCAGACCTTCCCAGGCGGGAGGGAACAGCCGTCCGCCGGCAAACGATCGGTCCACATATCGCGCCACGTCAATCGAGGAGGGCGACGATTCAAAAATGACCCTCCCGTCATGACAGAGAACGGGCACCTGATAGTACGCTCCATTGGTAATTTCGATAATTTCCCTCCGGTCGGCGTTGGAAACGTTTCGTGTTACGAACGGCAGTCCAAGAGCTCCGAGCGCGCGCGTGATCGGGATGCAATAGGGGCTGTGTTCGAGTTGGTAGACGGTGAGACGCATAACGGAAAAGAGTGCACCATTCGGCTTCGGGATGAGAATTTTCGTGCAGATGTCGCGCAAAGAGACTACCGAGCCCTTCTGCCAAAATCCAATCCTTCATGCCGCGTCATAGTGCCTTCAAAATTGGAACTAGTAATCTGAGTCTGAGGCTGGACATTGCCCGTGACGAACCGGTGAAGCTTCTTATCGGCGCATCGAAACTTTCGGATGGAAAGAGGCGTTGGGCGCGTCTCGTCGAAATACAGGCTGCTGGGTTCAACCAGGATGATCACCACGGCAACAAATACACGGGAACCAATCCCGGCGGTATGCTGCGCTATCTGAGCCACGTGCGCTCGCGTGCCGCCCTCGGACCGTTTTGGGAGATCCGGCAAACTGGTGGGGGGTTGGTCGTGAATTCTTATTTTCAGTTCTTGGGGAATTTGCCGGCTTGCCGGACGTGGACGGTCGTTGAGAACGCTGGCTCCGACGAGGTCCGGATCGAGTTCGTGAGTTCCCTGGCGCTCTTCGGCCTTTCGCTCGGCGGCGCCGGCTCGTGGCAGGATAAGATGCGCCTTCACGTTGCCGACAATTCCTGGTGCGCGGAATGTCAATGGCGCTCCGGCAGTCCGCGGGACTTTGGACTGAGCGCCGCTTATCGCAACGAGGAGGGGAGCGGCTTCTCTCTCAGTCGCATTTCGATTTCCAATCAGGGAACATGGTCGACACTCGAGCATCTACCCATCGGCGCCTTGGAAAATCCTGAGACGGGGACGACCATCTGCTGGCAAATCGAGCACAACGGCTCCTGGCATTGGGAGGTCAGTGATGTGGCTCACGAGCTTTTTCTGCGCGCCTCCGGACCCACATATCGAGAAGGTCATTGGAGCAAGAGACTCGCGCCTGGTGAGAAATTCGAATCGGTGCCCGTGACTTTCACCCGTGTCCATGGGGGCCTGGAAGCCGCTCTCCGAACGCTGACGGGCACAAGGAGACTATTGCGGCGCAGGCACACGGACATGGAATCTCTGCCGGTAATTTTCAACGATTACATGAACTGTCTGTGGGGAAATCCCACTGCGGAATCCTTGATTCCCGTCATCGACAAAGCGGCAGAAGTTGGCGCGGAGTATTTCGTCATCGACGCCGGTTGGTATGCGGAGATTGGCGAAACATGGTGGGAATCGGTCGGCGCCTGGCAACCTTCGGTGACGCGCTTCCCCTTCGGTTTTGAGGAAGTCATCCAACGGATTCGCGGAAAAGGAATGATACCTGGGCTTTGGCTGGAGATCGAGGTAATGGGTATCAATTGTCCGCTGGCGCGTGAAGTGCCCGACGACTGGTTTTTCTTGCGCGACGGAAAACGGGTGATCGACCACGGCCGCTATCAGCTCGACTTTCGCAATCGAGAGGTGCGTGCACATGCGGATCAGGTCGTCGAACGACTGATTCGGGAATTCGGCATCGGCTATCTTAAGATGGACTACAACATCAACGCCGGGCCGGGAACAGACTACGCGTCCGATTCTCCAGGGGATGGGTTGCTCGCGCATAATCGGGCTTATCTCGACTGGGTTAGGGGTGTCTTTGATGCCCACCCGGAGCTCGTTATCGAAAATTGTTCCAGCGGCGGCTTAAGAATGGACTATGCGCAGCTTTCGGTTCACAGCATTCAATCCGTTTCGGATCAGACCGACTATCGCCTCAATGCGATCATTGCGGCGGCCTGCGCGTCGGCCGTCACGCCGGAGCAAGCGGCGGTCTGGAGTTACCCTTTGAAGGACGCGGACGAGGAGGAGACGATTTTTAACATGGTCAGCGCGCTGCTCCTGCGCGTTCACCAGAGCGGCCGCCTTCACGAGCTTTCCTCTGCGAGCTTGGAGTTGGTAAGAGAAGGTATTGCCTTGTATAAACGGATACGTCCCGACATTCCGAAAGGCCTTCCCTTCTGGCCGTTTGGATTGCCGCGCTTTGGTGCCGGCTGGACGGCCTTTGGGCTTGATTGCGGACGCATCGGTTACGTTGCCATTTGGCGACTGGATGGAAGAAGCCGCAGCGCGGCAATTTCCTTGCCGGCCGGAGTGAGAAAGCAAACCTTCGAATGCATCTACCCACAAGCGCTGCCTCCCAAGCTCGCCTGGTCGAGCGGGAAGGCAAGAATTACCTTGCCACAAGAGCATTCGGCCCGACTGTTCAAATTTGAGAAGAGGCATAGCTAAGCTTTGAACGCTCGCCGGCGGTGAAAATACGGGATTCGACCTCTCTATCTTAGCATTTGCGCGCCAGAATACTGCAACTCCACCGGCAAGCCGACATACCGGCCATATTGATTAGCCGCCGACACGACGGCCCGGTTCTCTGGCTGCGTCAACGGATTAAAGAGGTTTATCTCGATGACAACTGCGCTTTTGCTGAACGTGCGTTTCCATGTGCCCACGATCTGGCCGCTAACGACGATCACGTAATTCAGCGCGTTGCCCATCGCGATCAATTTCTCTCCATGCTTTGCGTCAACGATGGCGCTGCGGTCTTTGTAGCCTGAAATGTATTCGTCGTAGACCGACAACAGGATTGCAGTCGGGGAGGGAACCTTTTCGCAGGGCTTCGATTCGGGAAACCAATAGGTATGCCCGCCAACAAACTCGTGCCGAAGCCGAGCTTTGACCTCTTCGAGGCCTCTCCGGGCGTCGGTGACGGCCAATCCCGACCACTTCGCAAAATCATGAACGGTCGCCGGGCCACGACTCATAAAATAGCGTCCGGCGAGTTCAACTAAGGCTTCATCGCGAGTCAGCGCTGGGGCGCGTGGGACGCGCTCTTCCAGCAGCGCATAAGTGAATTGTTTGCCGCGCCTCGGGCCGCTGCAGATCGTTCCGTCCAGTTCCGCATGCATCATGATGTAGCCAATTCGCTGTCCCTCGTTCGTTGCAATGCCGGATTTCTGAAACACATCGCGCAGTTCCTCGCGAGTCAGTTGTTTGCCGCCTTGCAATGCTCTGACCAACGCGGCTTTGCTCCGCTTGAAGACCGCCTGATCCAATCCCAGCTTGTGATCCATGTAGGCGTTGGCCGAAAGAACGCGCGGCGCAGTGAGGGCCAGCAGCCATCGGATGTCAGCCGGCGTGACGAAATGCCATGTTGGCCGCATCAAATGTGTGCGAAGGATCGCGCCAGCGGTGAAGGCTTGTTCAATGTCGCCGTCAACCGCGCCGTGCAAGCGCAATCCGAGCGACCATTTCGCGTTCGCATAGTCCTGGGCCTGCACGGCGACCAACCACTTGACCTCATCAGCCGGCGTGTCAAACGCAGCCGAGACGATGTGCTGGTTTGCCAGGCGGCGCTGGGCGATGTCACGGAAGGTCACAGCGGATTGGTCGTCCCTCGCTTGTGAACGCCGTGGCGAACCAGGCTTTTCGACCTCGCGTTACGATCCAACTTGGCCTGGAAATCGTCCGGCACTTTGCTTCCTTGGGTGAATCGTAGGCAGACTGCCAGCGGCCGCGGCTTGCGCTCATTAGAACCAAAGGGGGAGGTTCCGTCTGCGCGGCATACTAAGGCCTCTCGGAAGCTCCTAGAGCCCACGCAGACCCGTCAGGAGAAGCTCGGCATTCGATCTGGTGTTTTGAAGATTTGTTGCCAGCACTTCCATGGCCTCCGCCGCGGGAAGTTCCGAGAGTTGGCGTCGAAGCAGGACGATTCGCTCATATTCATCGGGATGGTAGAGCAATTCCTCGCGGCGGGTGCCCGATTTTACGATGTGAATGGCCGGATAAATGCGCTGTTCGGCAATGGAGCGATCGAGGTGCACCTCCATGTTGCCTGTGCCCTTGAATTCCTCGAAGATCAAATCGTCCATCCGGCTTTGAGTCTCGATAAGCGCCGTGGCGAGAATCGTGAGGCTCCCTCCTTCCTCGACGTTACGAGCGGATCCGAAGAACTTCCGGGGCCGAGCGAGCGCCCTGGAGTCCACACCTCCACTCATAATGCGGCCCTTGTTAGGCTGCAGGTTATTGTAGCCACGCGACATGCGCGTAATGGAGTCAAGGAAGATCACGACATCCTTTCCTAATTCCACGAGACGCTTGGCCCGCTCTGACACGGCTTCGCAAACCTGCACATGACGGCTTACCGATTCGTCAAAAGTCGAGCTGTAGATTTCACAATCCAGATCGCTGCGCAGATCGGTCACCTCTTCCGGGCGTTCATCCACCAGCAACAGCATTAGGACGATCTCCGGATGGTTGGCGCGGACCGCGCTGGCAAGCGCTTTGAGCATCAGGGTCTTTCCGGCGCGCGGCGGCGCCACGATTAGCCCGCGCTGACCCATGCCCAGCGGCGCAATCAGATCGACAGCGCGAGCACTGATCGATGAGCTCTGTGCCGCCTCTAAGAAGATTCGCCGGTTCGGGAAGAGCGGAGTAAGTTTTTCGAATTCCGGCGGCGTTTGCCATCGAGAGGCGGGAATTCCTTCAATTTCGAGGATGGAGTCGGCAACCAGGCCGCGCTCGCGATCTTGAGGAAGCCGCAAGGCGCATCGGAGGATCACGCCTGGGCGGAGTTCGAGAGCACGAAACAAGGAGGCAGGGATGCTCACATCGTCGGGTCCCGGCTTCAGATTGGAAGCTGGCCATCGAAGAAAGCCGTGGTCGGTCGTGAGCTCGAGAAAGCCCGTTGCGAACACCGCACCTCCCTGGGCGAGATGAAATCGCGCTTGATCGAGCACCATGTGATGGCGGGAGGTCTCGGCACGCAGCCGCATGCCAAGTTCCGTGCTCCGGCTCGCGAGCTTTTCCAGGCTCAATTGCTGAAGATCGTTCAGCGACAACGGCTGCGGGACAGCGCTTGTCGGAGGGGGATTTTCAACCGTATCGGTCATGCAAATAGCGGGAAATGAGCTCGGTTTGCGCGGTGAGGGCGTCGAGCGCCCCGTCATTCCAGATCACGTGATGTGACCTGGAGACTTTGACACCGATAGGCATCTGTGAGGCAATGATTTTTTTTGAGATTTCGGGTGTCATGCCCGGGCGCCCTCTTAGCCGGGCAAGCTGTGTTTCCGTCGCGCAGCCCACCGTGATTATTCGATCGAAGAGCGACTCGGCGTGAGTTTCAAAGAGAAGCGGAATATCGACCACGAATTTTTTTTTGGCAATCGCGGCTTCTTTGGCCTTTTCCAACCAGCGTTCGCGGACGATCGGATGCAGGATCGCCTCGAGCGTTTGTTTCTTGCCGGCATCCTGGTAAATGATTTCCCGCAGCAGCGCGCGATTCGGCCTGCCTCCCGCTCCGTAGGCGGCGGGATGGATTTTCTCGAGGACCTGTTTCCTTACGGACTCATCCTTGTCAAGCAGTTCGCTTACGCAGGCATCGGCATCGAAGGATTCCGCCTGGATGTATTGCAAGAGAAGTGTGCGGAAAGTCGATTTTCCGGAAGCGATCCCCCCTGTTATTCCGAGAATAGGCATAGGAAGCAAAATGACATCGCCTTCGGCCGGGAGAGATCCGCCAGACGCGCGATGCTTCGAAAAGCGGATTTTCGCTTCGCGCCGTTTGGGGTTATCTCCCGTGCATCAAAGGGATTTATTTACCAAACCTCTCGAAGGTCGGAGGCGGAAGCTCCTGGGGAAGACCCAAGGGTTCGACAACTTCCTCCATATCTTCATCCAAGCGCACGGGTCGCCCCTCCGCATCCATCAAACGTGCTGTGACGAAGATGATGAGGTTGCGCTTGATCTTCTGATCGACGTTGGAACGGAAAAGACGTCCGGCGAGCGGAATATCACCCAAAATCGGCACCTTGTCCTGCACCTTCTGGACATCCTCACGAACCAATCCTCCCAAGGCCACAGTCTGACCATCCCAAATGCTTACGCTGGTTGTGACTTTGCGCGTGGAAAATATCGGCTGATTGATCACGTTATCAGTGAGAATCTGGCTTTGGATAAGACCGGGAGAGGGAATCGGAACAAACAGTGGTCCGAAAATTGGGGAACCATAGTTGATAAAACCATCGAATTCGACGACCTCGGGCGAGAGGTTAAGATCGATGGTATATCCATCAGGACCAATGATCGGTTCAACTTCAAGCGTCACGCCGACGTTTCTCGTCTCAAACGCGGTGGGCGTCGAAGGGGTGACGACGCCAAGGCTTGTGAAGGTTCCAGGGGTCAAAACGATAGTGCCCGTCGTGCCGCCTGTAGAGGGAGGGGGAGGTTCGGGGGGGTTGAATTCGGTCGGGTATGGAAACTCCCTTGCCACGCGCACGATGGCTTTGCGTCCGCTCTTGGTCGTGACCTTCGGAGCCGACATCAAATCGACACCCTTCTTCTGGTTTAGAGCGCGGATGACGACCTGGAATTGAGGATTGGTGAAAATGCCGGCGATACCGAAGATGCCCGGCGCAACGCCGAACGCCGGGGGTATCAGCAAGGAGTCGATGCTATTTGCAGTAAGGGCCGCGTTAGGACCCGATCCGAAGCCCGATCTCAATCCCCCGGTGACCGGATTCTGACCAATTGGTGTGCCACCAGGTGCGAAGGGGAAATTTGCCGGGTTGGGAGAAGTCGGGCTTAAATCGGTTCCAAAACCCTGCGTTCCGCCGGCAGCGAAAGTTCCTGGCTTGATAGAAAGTGGCCCGAGGAGCCAGTCAAAGCCGAGCTCCTTGATATTGTTTTGGGTGATTTCCAGGAATTTTGATTCGATTTCCACCTGCGTGGGTTGAACGCCTACAGCGGCGTCCACCAGGGAGTCGATCAGATCGATCGCATCCGGCGTATTGCGAACAATCAGCTCGCTACTGGCTGGGACGTATTGAGCGAACGCTCCGCTTGGGAAACTGACACCTTGGGACTGCAAGTATTCCAGCGCGTTGGTGCGACTCCCGATGCGGCTCTCCGTGACATCGATGCGCGCGGCTCCCGGTGATGGGGTAATTTCCGTGCCTGGGGCTGTCGAGGCGGGAATGAATCCGGGCGGAACCCGATACTTCTTGGTCACCAGATCCGTCGTATTTTCTGTGATGGGAACAATTGAAACAGCGTAGGGCTCGATCTTGTATTTGAGTCCAGCGAGTTCTGTCAGGTAACGCAAAGCCTCAATCAAGGGGACGTTGGTCAAGGAAAGTGTGACCTTGGTATCGGCACTCCCGCCGACCGGAGCAAGCTCGGCGGCGCCTTCAACAGGGGGAAGCGCGTTCAAGTCTGTCGAGGGTGGCGCCAAGGACGAAGGAATCAGTTTGAGGAAGATGTTGACTCCCCTTTTTTCCTGAGGATCCTCCGTCGAGGAGTCAAGTTCCCGGCTGCGCTGCTTGAGAAATTCCACCGCCTCTCGCACGGTCGTGTCGCGGAGGTCGATTTTCGGAATAATGATGCGATTGAGCTTTGCCATCGTGGCTTCGGTCCCGCGGATGCCTCCGCGCGCCTGGGTTTCCGTCGTCGTGGAGCGTCCTCCTTGAAAACGCTGAACGGGGCGCTCCCAGGATTGATCGACCATCCAAAGCATTCGGCTGCGGGTTTCATTGTAGGCGCTGCCGTAATACCTCGACTTTTCGAGATTCACCTGCTCCATGCCCCTGCGGGCGGCGATGTTGTATCGGTCGATGTTTAGAACCTGTTCATACCGTTTGATCGCCAGATCGAAGCGGCCTGCCTGAAAGAAGCCATCGGCTTCGTAGAGCAGCTTGGTTACCTCCTCGCGGTCCGCAGCGAATTGCGGCGTGACCGTCTTGTTATAATAGTCGGGCTGTTCAAGATTGGAAAGCAGCTGGACGGCAGCCTTATTTGACGGATCGTATTCTGGCAGCAGAACGGTCTTGGCGACGCGCTCTGCGTCACTGTAGCGGCCGTCGGCAATGAGTTTTTCCGCATAGCGGAGCGCGGTCTTCGTGAACTTCGAAACGGTTTTTGCGCGCAGCTCTCTTGCTACGGCGCCGGCAGGAATCGCCTCCAGCGCGTCGAGGTAATTGGTGTACGCGGTTTCGTAATCCCTTTCCCTAGCCGCCTTGTCTCCGGCGGAGATGAGCTTTTCCGCGACGAGCAGATTCTCCTGACGACGGACGATTTCCCTGTCGGACATTGTTTCGAGATTCTGGGCTGTCACGGGGGCTTGGGATCCGAGGCAGGCCAACGCAAGGGCCATGAGGAAGAGTTTGTGCGGAACAATGGTTACAAAGAATTTCATAGGCAGGGAAGGTGGCTATTGAGGCTGCGGTATCGAGCTGGCATCCCCCGGAATGATTTCCTCCTCGATGGCCGCGGCACTCGGCTCAGGCACGATCTCCTTTTCTTCATCAATCTTGATCAGCGGCTGGCCAGCCGGGTCCAGCAAACTCGCCGTGACAAACATAATAAGATTTCGCTTGATGTGCTGGTCGGCCGTTGTGCGAAAGAGCCTGCCTGCGAGAGGGATATCCCCCAGGATGGGTACCTTGTCCTCAGTCTTCTGAATGTCCTCACGCATCAGGCCGCCGATGACGACTGTCTGGCCGTCGTACACGGTAACTTCGGTAGTAACTTCTCGAGTGGAAAAGACCGGCTTATTGATCACATTCTCCGTGACCAAAAAGGTAGCGCTGAGTGTGGGAACCGTGATTCCGCCAATTGTTCCCGGAACGGTTGTCACTACGGTGTTGATTGGGCTCCCATAGTTAATAAAGCCGTCAAATTCGACCACACGGGGTGAGAGAATGAGATCAATTGTGTAGCCATCGGGTCCGACCGTTGGTTCAACTTCAAGGGTGATCCCGACGGGTTTTGTTTCAAACGACGTTGGCGTTGTGGGAGTTGCCGGGGTGTAAATTGATCCCGGTGTCTGCGTGACCTGAGGAAGATCATATTCGGTCGGGTAGCGGAATTCCCGGACAATTTGGATCGTGGCTCGCTGACCGCTCTTGGTGGTGACCTTCGGGGCGCTCACGAGATCAACACCTTTTTGCTGATTCAGGGCGCGGAGAACGACTTGAAACTGGGGATTGGTAAAGATCCCGGCGACAGAAAGGAGAGCAGGAGCAGGGCCTAAGGGGGTGCCGAAAAGCAAGGCATCGACCGCGTTCACGCTAATGGCTGTGGTACCGGAACGATTGCCTGCTGTCAGAGGACCTGCTGTGGTGCCTGTGGCGCCAATTGGGACGCCTGTTACCCCCGGATTCTGGAATGGGAACGAATTGGCGTTGATGTTTTGTGCCGCGCCCTGGGTGCCACCGCCGCCGAAAATGCCGGTGCCGAACGGCATGGAGAATTGTCCAAGCAACCAATCGAAACCCATTTCCTTGAGGTTGTTCTGAGTCACCTCGAGGAACTTTGACTCGATCTCCACCTGGCTGGGGGGAGCCGTCATTTGCGTTTCCACCAGTGTGTCGATCAGGTCGAGATTGGCCTGAGTATTTTTGATGATCAGCCTGCTTGTGCTCGCGATGAAGTTTGCGCTGGCACCTTGAGGGAACGTGACGCCTTGAGCTTCCAGGAACTCCCTCGCGCCCGAGCGGGCTTGAATAGCGGGTTGCGATCCGGGAGCGACGGGCTGGCCCCCCGGGCCCGGCAGAGTGGTCGTCTGACCGGCCGGCAGGGAGGTAATGAAGCCGGGAGGAACTTTGTATTCCTTTGTGATCAGGATATCGGTAGGTTCGGACTGAGGAACAACGGCGACCGCGTAGGGCTCGATCTTTAGTTTGAGATTCGCGGCTTTTGCGACGTAGTCGATGGCGGCACGGAGTGGAATATCGTTCAGTGACAGGGTGATTCGGGCATTGGCTTCCGGCGAATCGGCAGGAGCTTTAAGCACAATGTTGATACCCCTGCGCGAAGGATCCTGCTCGGTGGTGTCGAGCGTGACGGCACGCTGTTTGAGGAAATCCAAAGCCTCGCGAATCGTGGCATCCCGAAAGTCAATGCGGGGGATGACAATCTCATCGAGCTTGCGATTGATCAATGACGTGCCGCGCGTGTCGATCTGCGGCTGTTCAATGATGGTTGACGCGCCGACTTCAAAGCGGCGGACTGGCAGTTCCCAGCTCTTGTCGACCTGACGCAGCATATCGCCGCGGGCTTCGTTGTAGGCGGACGTTGCGTATTTTTGGCGGGCGACATTTACACGTTCCATGCCGCGCCGCGCGGCGATGTTATATTTATCGATGTTGAGAACCTGCTCGTACCGCTTGAAGGCGAGATCAAAGCGACCCGACGCGTAGAAGCCATCGGCCTCGAGCAAGAGTTGCTTCACCTCCTCGATATTGGCAATGAATCCGGGAGTGAGCGCCTTATTGAATCGGGTGGGATCCTTTAGTTTTCGTTCGAGAGCGAGCGCCGGACCGTAGTTGGGTGCATAGCGTTCCTCCAGCACCACCGTCACGGTCGTCGTAGCGTCCTGGTAACGCCCTTCGGAAATCCGCTGCTCAGCCAGCTTGACGGCAGCGCGGCAGAAGCCATCCAACGCCGCCTCGCGAACCGATTGTGTCGCCGGTCCGCTACTGGGCAGGACATCGACAGCGCTCTTAAAGTAGGCAAAGGCGCTTTCGTAATCCTGATTCATCATGGCTTCGGTCCCGTTGTTTACTGCCTTTTGAGCGTAATCGGCCATGACTTCCTGCCTGCGAATCTCGCGTTCGGCAGCACCTTGGACACTGGCCTGTTGCGCAGGGCTAAAGGCTGTGCTAAGGGCGAGAGAAGCAGCGGTCATTGCGGCGAGGACTTGCGACTTCATTTTTAGGGCAGATTTGGAGTGGAAAAGGGGTAATTTGGGGGATTCTTGAGGGACGAGTAGTTTTCTCCCAATCTGCTCGCAGATGCGGTTAGTTAAGACACGCATCGTCAGATGTTAGGCAGCGGCTCTCACTCTCATTGTGCGGGAGGAATCTCGTGTTGCTCCCGGGTTTGCTGGTCCTGTATTACGGCTTCCTTCTCCGATATGTCAATGAGTTTGTACTTTCTGTCTGTCTCGGGCGGCAACGCAAACTCGTCGTCCTTTTTGACTGTGAATTTTGAGTTGTCGTAGAGGTAAAGAAATTCCCCGTATGATGTGGGGTCATTGGCTTCCCTGTTGGCAACAAGCACGATCTTTTGACCGGTCTGGGTGTTTTCGATCGAAAGGGTGGAAATATCGATTTCAATTTCGTTCTTCAGCTCCATTTTCTTTTCGTACGAAATGACTTTATAAGGAGTTCCTTCGATCATCTGGCCCTTTTCCAGGAACCGGGTTCGTCCGCCGCGATCTCTAGCGTTGATCGTGAACGTCTGGCCATCATCTGGGCTTCCTGTGAAAATGAGGCGGAACGGCTTTGAAATGAATCGCAAGAGCCGGAGCTTTGTGTAGAAGGGGGGAAGCGAATTCTTATCGCGCGGATCGGTGCCGCCAAGGTATTCTTCAAGATTGCTGAAGCGGTCTCCGTCGGGATCCTGTTCTTTGATGGTGCTTTCCCAATAGGACAGATCGTGCTTGATCAGCCAGGAGTTCTTTATGGGTTCGTGGAGATTCTTGTTACCTTCGAGGGGATCAATGAGTGCGCCATCCACCAGGACGTAGGGACGCGAAACGAGAAGCGAGCCATCATGCCCAAGCCAATTCTGGGGCGACTTGACCTTTTCCGATGCCGCAGTCAGAGTGCCTGTCGGGAGGGTTTTGATGGCATTGTCCGGGGCCTTGGGACCGTTCCGCCCGGTGAAATGATTAGGAAAGGATAGGACGCTGTTAATGATCAACCCGCAGCTGGCCAGAAGCGCAATGCCGGCGATCATCAGGATGGCTTTGTCAAAGTTTCTCCTCAGCCAGTCCATGACAGATTACTTTCCGGGATCCGAGAGCGGGGAAAAGTCGATGATTTCGATGCGCATCGAGGCCTTGACCAGTTCGCGCCCGAGAATCACGTTCAGCTCGCTGGCGGCGGTCGGGCGGTCTTGCAAGCTGCTCGCGCCGCCCACAGACGGTTCCGCTTGAGCGGTCGGATCGCTGGCCGGAAGCCTCGGCAGAGCTGCGCCCGCGCCGCTTCGGGCAGAGACTGGAGGACCCACGCGCGCTGTGTTTTGAAGGGTAAGATTGCGAACGATAAGAAACTGATCGGAATCGAGCAGGGAATTGAAGGCAACGCGCAACTTGCCCTGTTCGGCGGTGAAAGCCAGATCAAAGGGCTGGCGTTTGAAAGCGCCTGGCTTTGCTTCGGGCTGCCGGCCGCGCTGCTGAGGCTCTCCGGCCTTTTGGGGGACGGTGACAGATTCTTCGGGCAGAGGGACGCGATTGAGGCTGTCAATGGACTGAACCTTGAAGTCGATCAGGTTTGTGACGATTTTCTCTATGATGCTGAGTTGCCGCGCCAGGGCAGGCGCGGCATGCTCGTTGGGAAGACTGTTAGCATACTGGCTGAAGCCAAGGTAGAAACCTTTCGGCAACTCGACACCTGCCGCTCCCGCTTTTTCCGTGATCTGGTTGACCGCGGTGCGAAGGTCATCCTGGAATTTCTGAGGCTGGACGTCCGGACCGGCCGGCGCCCGCATTTTTGCCAACTGAGCGCGCAAGGAATCCAGTTCCGACTTGTATTGCTCTTCGAGCGCACGGGTTTTTTCGAAGTTCTCTGCATTAGGAAATGGAGACCGATTCTGGAGAACGTGAAGTTTTCGGACGGCCTGCGTGTAGGCATCCAAAGCTTCTTGATATTGAGTCATCGACCGCATCATCAGGAAAACCAAAGCGCCGCCGACAACAATGATCGTTGCCGCAAGTCCGGCAAGGAATGAGTTTTCTTTGAGCCAACTCATGGCAGGTAAATTGGATTTCGCAGCGGCAGGACAATCGTGTAGCTGTATGCCCAGCTTTGGCCGTCGGGCGTTGTGCGCTGAATGACTACCTTGGCTTTATCCTTTTCCTCGATCTTAAAGACCTCCGATTTTTGGAGCTGGTCGACGAATTCATCGATGATCCGAGCCTCCTTTTCGTTCGGAGGGTTGGCAAGGTAAAGGCCACTAACCTCCAGGGCATCGATCTTCGGCTGCCCTTCGGTTGATTGCCGCGGCGCAGTGCCGGCTTGCTTTGGGGCGTCCGATCTCTGAGCCGGCGACAAAGGAGGAGGGCCTGCGCTCTGCACGTAGGGCTTCCCTTCGGAAAGAGCTTTGATGTCCGTCACCCAGATGAAGCGTGGAGGCAATTTGGCGCCGAGTTCTTCAAGAATTTCGGCCCAGGAAGCACGGTCTCTAATGGCAACGATTATCGGTTCGGCTTCTTCCTGAAGCTTCCTGGTCTCTGCTCCCAGGCTATCGAACCGTTTGGCGACCGCTTCCAATTTTGCAGCATCGGCGTTGACGCTATCGAGCATCTTCTGGGTGATGGAGGTGCCGCGGCTAAAGTACAACCACCATGCGGCCGGTATTAAAAGGAGGCAGCTGGCCGCTAGGATGAGAAAGGGCTTGCGTTTGGCGAGATTCTGCTCGCGAACGAGGCTATGCGGGCGGAGGTTGATTTCGATCGGCGCGTTCCCCAGAAATCGTAGCGCACAGCCGACCACCTCGCCCAGGATGTGGGCCTTGCCGCCAAGCTGAGCGGCAACTTCCTGGCTCGCGACGGTGACATTCCGTAGCGAGTTGAAATGTTCGATAGGCATCTGCAGCTTTTCGCTGAAAAACTCCACCATGTACGGCAGACCGATCGTGCCGCCGCACAGAAAGGCGCGAACGGGAGCGCTACCCGACTGATTCTGCCGGTAAAATGAGATCGATCGGGCAATCTCAGCATGAAGACGAGTCATCGTGCTGCGTACAATCTTGGCGATCTTCGCTTCGATGGGATCCTCGGGCTCGGCATAGTTTCCACCGAGACCCACGAGTCCCTTTTCAATTTTTAGTTTTTCACCGACTGTGATTTCCTGTTTGAATTCCTTAGAGATGGCGGCGCTTATGGTGCTGCCGCCCACGGGTATGCTGCGACTGAACACGCGCTTGTCCTCAATGAAGACGAGGTTTGTCGTGCGAGCGCCGATGTCGATGAGGAGGGAACACCCGCTGAGATCGCTGTAATTGTAACGAAAGGCGTTGGAGAGTGCCATCGGCGCGACGTCTATCGCGAAACTCTTGAGACCACCCTTGTTGACGGAAGCGTTGATCTCATCGAGTTGGTCCGCCTTGATGGCGACGAGGGCAACATCCCATATGTTTTCCTTGGACTCGCCCATGATCTGATAGTCCCAAATGACCTCATCAATTGGGAAGGGAACATTCTGCTGGGCCTCGAAGCCGATGATCGAGTCCACCTCGCTTGGAGTCTCGCCCGGCAATTTCACGAAGCGGGTGAATACTGACTGCGAAGGCAAGCAGATATTCGCACGCTCCTTGGCGGCGACAACCAGCGCTTTGCGAAGCTCTGCGACGGCCGCTCCAATCTGCGCAGGCCGCGTGGCATCTGCGGCGGGATCGACGATGAGCTCCTCCTGCCGAAACGCATTGAGCGTGAGGGCACCGCGCGAGTTGGCGCGAAATTCGGCAAGCGTGATGGCCTGCATGCCGAGGTTGAGGGCAATGATACGTGACTGTGCGGCCATCAGGCTGGGCTCAAGAACAGAAACTCCGCCTCACTGACCTGCGGTTTTGGGCTTGATCGCCTCGTAGTAGTCCCACGCGAGCGATGCAAAGGGCGTCTCATTCTTGTTGAGGACAAATCCGGGAGTCTGTTGAAACTGCGGCCACCAATCTCCCGATTTGCTCTTCCAGCTGGTCGCGGCGACTTGCTGGCCCTGCTTGGAGATGGTCACACCCACATCCACCAAGGCCTGCTCGGCGTTGCCAGGGACATTACCCTCAAAGAAGCGTTCTAAGGTTCGCGGGCTGATGTAAACGACCGAATGCATATCGTTTCCTTGAGGAATGCTCGTATGAGTGACCGAACCAACCAGAAGCGTCCCCTGCGGATATTGCGGGGATCTGTTCTTGAGCAGGATGTAATAGTTGAATGTCAACTCGTCTGTGTACTTCGGATCCCTTAGCCGCGTCTGCCATTCAAAGCTCACTTCGATTTCGAGCCACGACTTGGCTCTCGCGCCGCGCTTGTCATAGCGCGGACCCGAATAGGTAGGGGATTCCTGAAAGTTCGGTTCGACCTTAAGAACCTTGTAGTCAGTGTTTGGCACCTGGGCAAAGGCGGAGATATCTATTGCGACGAGAGCTGCTACAATGATCTGGGAAGGAGACTTAAGGAAGAGCATGTCTTTTTAAGCTTATATGAATCGCTAATTGGAGTAAACAACTAAAAGGTGCGGTGCACCCGGCAGTTCGGTTCATGTGGCGGATCAGTTATCTTTTTCCGGCACCTGCCACTACTGCCGGAATCGTTCTGAGGAGAATGAGCAGATCCAGGGAAAGAGATCCAGTTCGATGCGCTGAATGTCAGAATCACCCCGCCGACGTTATGGTGGTGGATGGCATCGACGAGAGCCTCGGTGTCGAGATGGTCCAGATCCACGATTTCAACCGCCTGAATTTCGAGGCGTTGGCTTGAGGAAAAGCGGATCTCCTCGATCGATTGGTTGAGTTGAACGCTAATTCCCTTTTTTCGTGCGATCATGGCTCTCGCCTCTTGCGGAACGCCCGGACCCCTATGTTAGCATCCCGAAGCTGCGTCAAATGGAAAAGCGAATTCATCTCCAGCGTTCGAGTTTGGTCGGCGTCATTCATACTGCGGGTGGCTTCGCGGAGGCCGGGAATCCGGGGCTTGATGCCGTCGAGGTGAGGGTGGACGCGCTGCGGAATCCCCCTTCGCTCCAACAAATCGCTGCCCTTTCAGTTCCAGCCATCCTCACGGTGCGCCGTTTCGACGAAGGCGGTGCGAAGCCGATTAGCGAGGAGGAGCGGGTTGCTCACTATCTTGCACTCCTCCCTGCAGCCGCGGCCGTCGATATTGAAGTGCGTTCTCTGAGACGCTTGCGCAATGTGCTGGAGGCCGTCCGGCACGAGAAGAAAGCCCTGATTGTCTCCTTCCATGACTTCGAGGCTACGCCATCTCTTGCCAGGCTGCGCGGGATTAACGCGAGGGCGCGCCGGGCAGGTGCGGATATTGTGAAGATTGCTGCAAAGACCGAGACTCCCGCCGAGGTTGCCCGTTTGCTTGTGCTTTTGGAGGAGGCATCCGAACCCGTGGCGGTCATGGGCATGGGTGCACTGGGTCGTGCTTCGCGCTTGCTCTTTGCGAAAGCGGGCTCGGCGCTCAATTACGGTTGGTTGGACAAACCCCAGGTTACTGGCCAGTGGAGCGCAAAGGAATTTCTCGAATTCCTCGCTCGCGCGTGACCGGCCGCACTCGCCGGTGAAGCGAGTGCTCGAAGCGGGCGCGGCACGACGACCGTTCGCACGCTCTTGCTCTTTGGCGCGATCATTCTCATTGTGGTTAGAAACGTGCTTGCAAATCTCACTAACAGGCTGCGTATGGGCGGTGACCTTACCGGGGATGATATTTCGGTGGCGTGCGATCATCTTTTCGACGAGGACGTTGCGCTCGCCGTCCGGGCGGACTTTCTTCGAGCCCTTCATTCCAAAGGCGAGACGCCTGCCGAAATTGCCTCGTTCGTCGACGTGCTCTTGGCCCGTGGCGTTCGTCTAGGGTTGGGCGATGGGCTGCTTGATGTATGCGGCACCGGGGGGGACAGGGCAGGGCTTTTCAATATTTCCACCGCCGTCATGTTCGTGGCCACGGCCTGCGGCGCGCGAGTCGTCAAGCATGGAAACCGGGGGATCACTTCGAAATGCGGCGGCGCCGACGTTCTCGAGGCCCTAGGTATTCGGGTCGACTTGCCGCCTGAAGCAGCCTTGGCTGCCGCGGGATGCTGTTTTCTTTTTGCGCCGCTATACCATCCGACATTCAAAGCCGTGGCGCCTGTTAGGAAAGCGCTGGCGGAAGAAGGAAGCGCTACAATCTTTAACCTGCTCGGTCCGCTGCTCAACCCAGCCCGTCCGGATTTTCAGCTCGCAGGTGTTTTCGACCAGAAGTTGCTTCCGGTCTATGCGGAAACCTATGGCCTGCTCGGCCGCAGGCGCGCGTGGGCGGTTCACGGAACCGGGGGCCTCGACGAGGTCTCCACACTCGGCCCGTCGGAGGTTCATGCATTCGAACCTGGTGGAATACGGCGTTTCTCTATCCAACCGGAGAACTTAGGATTTGCCCCAGCGGTCATCGAGGACCTTCGCGGTAGCGACGCAAGCCGGAACGCGGAATTGCTTGAGGATCTCTTGCTTGGAAGCGAGCGCGGCCCGAAGCGCGACATCGTCGTCCTCAACGCTGCCTGTGCGCTCGTTGTCGGCGGGATCTCAGATGATCTGGTTACCGCTCTTGGAAAGTCGAGACTGGCTCTCGATGACGGGTCTGCCCATGCCGTGCTCAGGCATCTTCGTGAGGTGCATTAGTAGTCCGCTTCACCGCAGACGGGGCCTGCTTCTCAGCCCGGAATATTCTTGAGCAATTCCGCGTTGGTCGGGTATTTGCGGATGAAAAAAAGCAAGCGCTCGATGGCCTCAATGGGCTTGTGTCCAGCGAGACCGCGGCGGATGACGCTGATTTTATGCAAATCTTCGGCCGGGAGCAGGAGTTCCTCGCGCCGGGTTCCGGACAGGAAGATGTCGACGGCAGGGTAAATGCGCTGGTCGCTGATCTTGCGATCAAGGACGAGCTCCATGTTGCCGGTGCCCTTGAATTCTTGGAAAATCAATTCGTCCATTCGGCTGTTGGTTTCGATGAGCGCGGTGGCCATGATCGTGAGCGATCCGGCCTCTTCGGTGTTTCGCGCAGCGGCGAAGATCTTGCGCGGGGTCTCAAGCGCGCGCGAGTCCACGCCGCCGGACATTGTGCGTCCGCCGCTACCCTGAGCGTTATTGAAGGCGCGACCGATACGGGTGAGCGAGTCCATGAGGACAAACACGTCCTGTCCCATTTCGACGAGCCGCTTGGCGCGTTCGGCAGCGAGCTGGGCGATGCGGGTGTGGGTCTTGATATCCGAATCGTTGGAGCTGGCCATGAGCTCGGCGGTAGGGACGGAACGGCGGATCTCTGTGACTTCCTCGGGCCGCTCATCGACGAGCAGGATGATCAGCTTCATCTCCTGATGGTTCTTCACCACGGCGTCAGCAATGTGTTGAAGAAGAGTAGTTTTTCCGGTGCGCGGAGGCGCGACGATCAAGCCGCGCTGGCCCTTGCCGATGGGCGTCATCAGGTCCATCACACGCGTGGTGTAGCGATCGGGAACCGTTTCGAGACGGATGCGTTTATTTGGACTAATCGTGGTCAGTTCCTCGAAGATAGGAAGATTTTGGTAGTTGTCCGGTTCCTGACCCTCAATTTCGACAAGTCTGAAAAGCTGCGGACCGCGGCTGCCGCGACGCGTCTCGCCTTTGATCCACATGCCGTCTCGCAAAGCATGCTTGCGGACGACCTCAGGAGTGACGAAGACATCGTTGTTGGACTGTGAGAAATTGCGGCGTGGCTCGCGAAGGAAGCCGAAACCTTTGCCAGACACCTCTACGACACCCTCGGCGTAGGTCGGTGGAGCTGGGGGAGGAGGCGGCTGGGATGGAGCTTCGGGCTGGGGAGTCACCTCAACAGGGGGTGGTCCGCCCGCTGCGGTCACTGCGGACTCGACGGCGAGGGGTGGTGTCTCCACACTCAATGCCTCTTCAGCCGGCGGTTCGGCTCCATTATCGGAGGGACTTGTTTCTCGCGCGGTCCGTTTCCGGGTGGTGTTCGCCCCGGCGGTCTTGCGCCCGCGGCGCTTGGTGGCGGGTTGAGTTCCCACCGCTTCAAGGTTCGTATTTTCTTCAGTCATGGCAAATTCAGGTCTCCTGCGCCTCGGCGAGGATGTCGTCGGGAATTTCAAAGTTGGCGTGGACGTTGAGGACATCGTCGCAATCGTCGAGAGCGTCACAAAGCCGGAGAACTTGGGCGGCGGTTGTTGGGTCTTCGACGGCGACGGAAGTTTCAGGGATGTAGATGAGTCTTTGGGAGTCGGGTTCGAGAGAAGCCTTCCTCAGAGTTTCGGAAACGGCATAGAGCTGGTCGGGGGGAGTGGTGATGATGTGGTGTTCCCCATCATTGGTGAGATCTTCAGCGCCTGCGTCGGCGACGAGCTCGAATAACCGATTCTCGCTTGCGGAAGAAAGCGGGATGGTGATCTGACCTTTGCGATGGAACATGAAGGACACGCTTCCGGAGCCACCGAGATTTCCGTTGTTTTTCGTGAAAATGGAACGCATGTCCGCAGCCGTCCGGTTCTTGTTGTCGGTGGCGGCTTCGACGATCAAGGCAACGCCGCCAGGCGCATAGCCTTCGTAGATAATTTCCTCCACCCTCTGTGCGCCGAGTTCACCGGTGCCTTTCTTGATGGCACGCTCAACGTTATCGTTCGGCATGCTTTGGGCTCGAGCGGCCTGGATCGCAGCGCGTAGACGGGGATTCACGGAGGGATTGCCTCCGCCGAGTTTCGCGGCGACGGTGATTTCTTTGGAGAGCTTCGAGAAGAGCCTGCCGCGCTTGGCGTCCAAGGCTCCCTTGAAACGCTTGACTTTCGACCATTTGCTGTGGCCGGCCATGAGGGTGTATGATTATGGAAATCCAAGCGCCTGTATCAGGTGGCCCTTCGCGGCTCCCAATACCGGCATTCGGGTTGGTTGAGAATGGAGACTTTGTGGATTCGATGGAAAGTGCGGCACCGCACGTGCGCGCCGAATCGAATGATGGGCAAAGGAAATGCAATCGGCGGGCCTTGTCAACGCCTTTCGCGCGAAAAAATCAACGGAGGCGGCTATGCTGGCAACCGAGCCAGGCGGCGAAAAGCCCCAGGATGACGTGTGATCCAAGAACCCAAAGGCACAGCGGTGCCGGGGAAAGCTGAGTTTGGATGACGGTTTGCACGATGTCGTAGTAGCGCTCGCCCCTCAGCGTTTGCAGTATGCCCGACCAGCTCCAGTATGCCGCGATGAAGGGACGAGCGAGGACGCCGACCCATTCCGGAAGCGCGAGGACCGCACCGGAGAGCGGAAGTTGGAAGCCGACCAGGTAGATCGAGACCAGCGAAGCCTGCTCGGCCGTTCCCATCATGCTGGAGATCGCAAGGCAGACGGAGGTCATCGCGGCATTTGCAAGCAAGAGGAAGAGGAGTTGACTGCCGAGTTCGCCTGGGAAGCTGCAGACGACGTGGATAAAAAGCCCCATCCATAAAGATTGGGTGACCACCAGCGCCGTGAGAAAAGCCGCCTTGCTGGCCACATAGCTCAATGGCCTGAGACCGGAGAGCTTTTCCTTCTCAAAAACAAGACGTTCTGCAGCGATCTCGCGTCCCGAGTTGTTTGCCCCCATGAGGGTAAGAAGAACGACTTGGAACATCACGATCCCGGAAACAAGACTGCCAATCTTGCTGGCTTGCACGAGAAAGCTCATACTCTCTTGAAGTTGTCTTACGACGTTCAGATCCATTCCCATGGAAAGGTTTTGGACGGCGGGCAGGCCGTTTAAGGCGAAGATGGCGACCAAAATGGGAAAGCCGATAATCAGGCCAAGCTGAAGAAAAAGCTGTGTCCTGTTGCGCGAGAAAATTCGGAACCTTCGTGCTGTTAGGGTTTGGAACTGGCTGAATGCACCCGGTTGGGGGAGCGATTTGACGCGTTCAGGCTCGGGCGGTGCCTCGAACTCTATTCCTGCGTCGTCCGGAGGGCTTTCGAAGTTCAGGCTCTCAAGATGGTCCGGTACTCGTCCCGACATAGCCTCTTCGAAGGGGTGGCAATGTTTTTTCCAGGATTGCGCCCATTCGGCCGCGTCGCGCCGGACAAGCTGACCGTAAAGGTCTTGCGGATCTTCGCAACGAAAGTAATGGGTGAGAAACTCCGGAGGCCCTTGGTAGGCGACGATCCCTTGGTAGAGCACGAGCACGGAGTCGTAGAATCCTAGATGCCTTAGACTGTGAGTGACGGAAATAACCGTCCGCCCATCTGACCGTGACAAACCATGAAGGAGCGTGACAATTTCGTCCTCGGACTGTGGATCGAGACCGCTTGTGACTTCGTCGCAAAGAAGCATTGCCGGTTTGCTGGCGAGTTCCATCGCGAGAGCGAGACGGCGTTTTTGTCCCCCGGATAGCACACGGACAAGCCGTGTTGCATATTCCGTCATATTCACTTCGTCCAGAATGCGAATCGTGGCCTCATTAAGAGCATCACCGCTCATTCCGCGGACGCGCAGCTTGATGGAGTAGGAGACGCTCTCCCCTGCGGTCAAGTCTTCGTGCGTGATGCTGAATTGCGGGACGTAACCGATTTCGGACGGCGAGAAATCATGATTGATGAGGTCCCGTCCGTCCCAGTAGATCTCGCCCTCTTCTTTCCCGTCGGCGATTCCGGTGATAACCTTCAGTAGCGTGGTCTTGCCGCAACCCGAGGGTCCGAGGATCGCACCGAAGTGGCCGCGGGGAAATATCGCGGAAACACCGGCGAGCAAAGGCTTGAATTCGCCGTTTTGTCGAATAGAAAGCGTGACATCGCGGAGGTCGAGCACGGTCGCAACGTCGCGAATAAGGCGCTTTCTGACAACGCAAAAGCGCATCGCACGCGAGTTGCTTCCTGTAATTCATTGCCACGGTGGCACCTATTCGCGAAATCTCTAATCTTCGCGAACGAACCCGCCCGCTTGCGCCGAGGGCGCCTTTTTTCGCGCTTGCTCGGTGAGCGCGTCCGACTGAAATCGGATGCTTCGCGTTGACGATCGCCGGTCCAACCCGACTCTCGAAGAAATTTTCATGCAGAGCGTAGTTTGCATATGCTGTTGCAACCTATGCTTGAAGAAGTTGTAGGAAATTGCCTGTTGATTTTTGAGGCCGGCGAGAGAAGTTCTTGTTTCACGGGGTGGCCGGAAGTAGAGTAGAGGAGATCCATGATAGCAAACCGGAACTTTGAGCAGTGCGAGCCGCTCACCTGGGTTGGCAGGGTTCCGGTTTATCTTTCCACGGCGATTGCGTTTGCGCATGGGGTGATGATGGTTTTCACGGCCGTGGCGCTTGCCTCGGGCGCGGAGTGGTTTTTCCAGATCCTCGCATTTTCGCCACAGTCGGCCATTGGCAAGCTTCATCTCTGGCAATTTGTGACGTACGCCTTTGTCAACAGGCCGGAGATTTTCACGCTCATTCAACTTGTACTGTTAGCCTTCTTTGGCCGCGATGTGGAAAAATTCATCGGTCGGAGAGCCTTTGCCTGGCTATATGCGGTCTTGGTCTTGGCGATTCCGGTTTTGCTTTCGGTTCTCAGCTTTTTCGGAGTTGAGAGCGGCAGCTATTTTGGCTCCGATGCGGTGCACTTTGCGATCTTTCTGGCGTTCGCGATGATCTACCCTGGAGCGGAGATTTTCTTCGGGATCCAGGCGCGCTGGACCGCAGTCGCTCTTCTCGGAATTTACACGCTTCAACTCCTGGCTTATCGACAATGGATCAGCCTCTCGATCCTCTGGTGGGAATGCGGAGTGTCCGCGGCGTGGATGATGCGCGAAGGGGTACGCTCTTTTTCCTTGCCTTCTGTCTCCGCGCTCCCGCTCAAACGCCCGGAGCGCCGCAGTAAGCCGGTCCGCCGGGAACCCGAAAAGGAAGTTGAGCTCTACGATTCCATTGACCCAATCTTGGAGAAAATAGCGAGACAGGGAATCGGCAGTCTCACGCGGGGTGAGCGGGAAAAGCTAGAACGGGTCAGAGCTGCTCTCCTCGAGAAGGAGCGTCGAGATTGACGACGGAGTCGCCCAGCAAGCCGGCGACGGACTCGCCCAGCGAGTCTGCGACGGACTCGCCCGGCAAGCCCGCGACGGAGTCGCCCAGCAGGCCGGTGCCCACCGATACCTCGGGCATGCCGTTGCCCAACTTGAAGGACGCGTGCTACGTCAACGCGATGATCCATTTTTATCGCGGCGAACTCGGGCGCATCATGGCCTGGCGGCAGCGTCTTGACGTGACGACGACATGGGCGATCACCAGCACGACATCGATAATTACCGTGGCGTTCTCCTTCAAGGGCGTCCCGCATATCGTTTTCTTCTTCAACCTTGCGTACGTCTGGATGCTGCTTTGGATTGAAGCGCGGCGCTACCGCTTTTATGATGCGTTTCGCGGCCGGGTGCGGATGGTTGAGGCCCATTTTTTTGTGCCGATGATCTCGCAGAGTCCGAACCTGCTTGTTGGAGAATGGCGGCGACTGGTCTGCGAGGATCTCATCCTGCCTTCCTTTAAGATCAGCAAGCTCGAGGCGGTCGGCCGCCGGTTGAAGCGCAACTACGTATTCATCTTCGGAATCATCATCGTGGCCTGGACGATGAAAATCTTCGTTCATGCCCAGGAGCCAATCGATTCTATCGGCGCATTTTACCGTGCGCTCGCCGTCCAGTCGCTGCCTTCCTGGACTGCCTGCATCATCTTTTTTGGAACGATTCTTTTGGTAATTGGGCTTATAATTTACGTCTCGCGAATTTCTTCGGAAGAAGTCGGCGAGTTTAGCACAACCCGGAGCACGCTCTGGCGCGCATGATATGGGCGACGTATCCCGTTTGAGGGAAATCGTCGCCCGGCTTCGTTCGCCTGGAGGTTGCCCATGGGATCGGGAGCAGACGCATGACAGCCTGCGTGCGGCGCTCATCGAGGAATGCTACGAGGCCATCGAAGCCATCGAGAAGGCGGATGACGGAAATCTGCGCGAGGAACTGGGCGATTTGCTTCTCCACGTGGTCATGCACGCGCACATGGCAGGCGAACGAAAGGCCTTCAGTTTTGAGGAGGTTGTCGAGGGGATTTGCGAGAAGCTGATCCGGCGCCATCCGCATGTTTTCGGAGATTCGAGAGCTGCAGAATCCGCGCAGGTGCTCCGGCAATGGGAGCAGATCAAACGCGAGGAAAAAGGGAGAGAATTCTCTGTGATGGATGGTTTGCCGTCGGCATTTCCAGCCCTTCTTCGCGCGCAGAATGCGCAGAAAAAGGCGGCCCGAGTCGGCTTTGACTGGGATGATGCCTCGCAGGTCTTGGAGAAGGTGCAGGAGGAGATCGAGGAACTGCGCGAGGCGATATCCTGCGGGACGAAGAACAACATCGAGGAGGAACTTGGGGATCTTTTCTTCAGCGTGGTCAATCTTGCGCGCAAGCTGGGCGTGGACGCCGAGACGTCGCTTGCTGGCGCCACGCGAAAGTTTGTTGGGCGTTTTCGAGCTATCGAGGTGGAGATTGCGGCCCGTGGAGGAAAAATCGAGCAAACATCGCCCGGGGAGATGAACGCTCTTTGGGACAGGCACAAGGCGGGTGGCGCAGCCTGACAGCTGATTTGGAGTCGGCCTTCGCAGTTCTCAATCCCGCCGGGCGGGACAGGATACGGATCTTTGCGCAGGGCGCAGGTCTGCCGTCCGACTCCGGCCATCCTCCGGTCAATTATCACGCCTACGCCGCTTGCTGCCAGGGTGGCTTTTATCGGAAATCCCAGGAGGTGCCAGATACCGTTCGCCGCGTGATGGTGCTGCTTCGAAAGGATGGGCTCAACCACGCCCTGCGCGCCGTGCGCAAGCTGCGAAAGCGCGGCAAACGTGTCGTAATTTCGTGGAAGGAATCCGGGTTGCATCAGGTCGCGCGCATGCTTGCGAAGCCCGGCCTCTACCAAAGATTTTGCGCAATCTGCAGCGAGGTCGACGGCTTCATTTCCAGCACAACGGAACTTGTTCCGTTTTACGAAGCAGCGCGATGCGGTCGCGGCGGGTTCGTTCCGACGCCATATCCTGTTGAGGAGCCGGCGTGGGATTTTTCCGTTCCGATTCGCCAAAGACGGGCATCTTCATCGGTACACGTGAGTTCGGCATTGCTTCGAGGAATCATTTTCTTGCCATCAGCAGTGTCCTGAAATTGGGGCACCCGGTCACCGTGATCAACACGGAAGGTTGGACTGGATCGCGCTTGCTGCGCTCGATTTCTCGCGATCTGCGCATCATCTCCGGAAAGCTTCCCTACACGGCGTATCTCTGTCTCCTAGCTCAGCATAGGATTGTTTTTCAGCTCGACCGCAGCGCCGTCCCGGGTCAGGTTGCGGGAGATGCGCTGCTCTGCAGGCTGCCCTGTGTGGGCGGGGATGGATCGGTGGACACGCTCGCGTTTCCCAGTCTGTGCGGGATGAGCATGCCGGTCGAGTCGGCCATCAAGGTGGCGGAAAGACTTCTTGCCGATGACAATTACTACGCGGAGACCGTTGAAGAATCACGCGAGCTTGCGCTTAAGCGCCTCAGCTTCTCCAAGGTGAAAGACCAATTGCTTTCGGAACTTGCGGTGTGAACCCCACGCCTCACACACCCTCGAAGCGCGGTTCGTTCCGCAGCGCCAGTACGCGATTGATGGTTTCCTCGATCAAGTTGTTTGGACAGCTCGCGCCGGCGGTAATCCCAACAGAGAGCGGGGCCTTCGACGGCAGCCAATCCGTGGTTGTGACTTCTTCCTTCCTATGGATGTCAAAATGGCGGATTTCACGCGCCGAAACCATGCAGCTGGCGTTCCGGATGAACCAGGTCGGAAGCTTCTTTTCGCCGATTTCTGCGAGGTGCGTCGTGTTGGAACTGTTGTATCCTCCAACGACGACAAGAAGATCGAGCGATTCGTCCAAGAGTTTGAAGAGGGCATCCTGCCGCTCCTGCGTCGCGCCACAAATCGTGTCGAAAAAACGGAAGTTCGCCGTGTGGCCGTCGCGGGCCGCGATCGCAGTGCGAATGCGGCGTTGGATTTCCTCAGTCTCGCTGCGGAGCATGGTCGTTTGATTCGCGACGCCGACGCGCTGAAGATTAATGTCTGGATCGAAACCCGGCGAGTGCGCGTCTTTGAATCTGGCGAGAAAGTCGGCCCCGTCTCCGCCATCGCGGATGTAGTCACAGACGATATTCGTCTGATCGAGGTCAAGAACGACGAGGTAGTGCCCATTACCGTCGCGGCCGAGGGCGCGAGAAGCGGTAGCCATCGTCTCCTCATGGGTCGATTTTCCATGGATAATGCTTGTAACCTGCTCGGAGGCGTTTTGACGCACGCGTTTCCACACGCTCATCACATCGCCGCAGGTGGTGTCCACTATCTGGCATCCGCGCATCCTGATGGCGTCGACTGTGGCAACCTCAGCGCCGAATGCGGGGACGATCACAACATCCTCGGCAGCAAGCTCTTTGATCTGCGCATCGCCCGGATGCGCGGGGAGATACCGGATGCCCATAGCGGCGAGCTGGGCATTCACTTCCGGGTTGTGTATGATCTCGCCAAGGAGCGAAATGCGTCGATCGGGGAAGACCTTGCGCGCCGCATAAGCGAGGTCAATCGCGCGCTCGACTCCGTAGCAGAATCCGAATTGCTTGGCCAATCGGATGACCGTTCCGCCCTGTTGAAGCACCCCTCCCTGGCCGCGGATGCGCTCCACGAGAGTGCTTCGGTAGTGGCTCTCAACCTCCGCTTGCACGCGTGACATGACGTCCGGCGTGCGCAGGTTTACGCGAGGCGAATTGACAGAAGGTGTGCTCAGGGTTGTTCTCTCAGATTTTGGGTCGGATCGTCCTTGAAGGCACGTGAGGAAATAAGGATACTCTTTGGGGGATCGGGATCGTTGTAGTCGCTTGGGCGCGGAGGGCTCTTGCCGAGGGTGGCATCCTCGGGTTGCGTTTGAGCAATGTACACGGGAGTGCCGATGCGGGCGAGTTGGAAAAATTCGCGCGCGGCGTTTTGATGCAGGCGCAGGCAGCCGTGTGTCCGCGGGACCGGCCACACAGAACCGCAATGGAAGCCGTACGCCGGCATCCATTCCACCCAGTATTGCATGGGGAAGCCGACATAGCGGTATCCGGCGCCCGGGGCTTTTGAGCTCTTGCCCGCGACGATCGTATCCCCTTTGACCCAAAAGCCATAGGTGCCGGACCGCTTGCTCGCGATTTTGTTTGTCACGCGGAAACGCCCCCTGGGCGTCGGTTTGCTTGGCAGTCCGATTGCGGTAGCAGTGACGAGCAGCGGCCTGCTCCCTTCCATGACGTATACCATTCGCTCTTGCAAGGATACCTTAATGACAACCTTTGCCGGGTTTTTCGGCCTGTACCCGATCGGATCGTACTTTGTCTGCAAGGGAATGGTCTGGCAGCCCGAACAGAAGAGAACGGCGAGGAGGAAGGCGGAAAAATATCTCATCACGTTGAGCTAGAAAGCAGAAAACACTCTGTTGTCAAATCCCGAGACTTCTGTTGCGCATAACCGAAGCACCCGTATTATCTTGTCGATGATCGAGGAGCACGATTTCCATTACGCCATGGAGAACACCAGGGTCGTGATCCAGCCGCAACGTACCATTGAAACCTTCGGATCGACAAGCTTCAGCTTCCTCCTCGTCAGCGAACTTATGGACGAGGTGAACGCCGTGCGCATCCGCGGCGGACGAATTGAAGCGGAGCGGCCTCGTATCATGTCGCCCCATCATTTCAGCAGGCTCCTGCTCGATGGCTTTGGTGGCTTGGCGCGCGAGTATGCGGACTGGGTCGAGCAACATTCCCATTCTTTCCGAATCCTGCGCTATGGTTTCCAGCTTCGTAAATCCGATCTCGAACAAAGCATTGTGCGCGATTCGATGGAGGCCGTGCTTGGACAATTGAAAGAGGATTTGGACTGCAGGAGCGACCCCACGGCAGCGCTGATTGCCGGCGTCGATGAGGCCTGGGAGGTTTGCCTCTTAAAATTCACCATGGATTTGATTCAGCGCTCGTCGGGTGAGAATCTCGATGAATGGAAGCGGCGTGGTTTGATCTGACTGCATTTCATCGTTTTCAAACGTTGAGCGGGCCGCTCTAATGGTTGCCGACAGGAATTCCTTTGGGATATGGCAATAGTGCGAACGCTCATCATCCTCGCGCTGGTCGGGTTGATTCTTGGCGGATCTGCTTTTTTTGCCTACGAGCTTTACTGGAAACCGAAGAGGCTCGACATGGAGGATAAGGCGACTTCCGCGCAAGGGTCTGCCACGGTGCCCGACTACACCCTGCCGGCCTTTGAGAAGGCCGCGGCTCTCCAACGGTCGGGTGGCGTTGATGGTGCGCGCGCCGCATGGACGGAGTTCATTCGCAACTACCCCGACTCTCCGAAAATCGCCGAAGCAAAGGCGGCGCTCGGCGGCATCAATACAAATCAAGTGCTATCTCCCGTTCCCTCGCCCGATAAAACGTCGTATGCTGTCAACAAGGGAGATTCTCTCGTCAAGATCGCATCGAAATTTAAGAGCAACGCGGAGTTGATTTTTCGCGTAAACCACCTTCAGACGATCAATCTTAAAATCGGTCAGCAACTCGTAATTCCACAACTCGACATGAGTATCGTCGTGGATCGCAAGGCCGGCACCGTCACGCTTCTCAATCGAGGCGAGTTTTTCAAGGAGTATCGCACCGTCGCCTTGAAGACCCCGCGCGTTTCGACCTCCGCTCAGACCAAGGTAGTGGACAAGATCGCCCTCCAAGGCTCGAATCGGGTGGCATTCGGGGACAAGAATTATTCTGACAGCGAGCGTTGGGTCATGCTTGGCTCCGCCGGCCTCGTCATCAGGGGCCTTCCTGAAGGCACCGGAGCCACTCCGCCTCCTGGAATCATTGTCGCCCAGCCGGACATCGAGGAAATTTTTCTGCTCGTCTCCCGCGGAACTCCCGTCACCATTCAGTAAACCGCACTCTTCCATGAATTCACAAATCCTCGATTTTGAGAAGCCCATCGCGGAGCTCCAGCAGAAGCTCGAGGAAATCAAGCGCCACGTTCATGGTAAAGATCTCGATCTCGATCCCGAGGTGCGCGCAATGCAGGAAAAAATCGACGCAACCAAGAAAGAGACTTACGCGAATCTTACCGCATGGCAGCGCGTGCAGATCGCTCGGCATATCGCACGCCCGTTTTTTCTGGACTACATTGAGCAGGCCTTCACCGATTTTGTCGAACTGAAGGGAGACCGGCGTTTCGGCGACGACGCCTCCATGCCAGGCGGACTGGCAAGAATCGACGGCATGAAATGTGTGGTCATCGGCCAGCAAAAGGGCCGTGACGTGAAGGAGAATCTTCTTCGCAATTTTGGCAGTCCGCATCCGGAAGGTTACCGCAAAGCCCTTCGCCTGATGCGACTGGGAGAGAAGTTCAGGCTTCCGGTGGTCACTCTCATCGATACTCCCGGGGCCTATCCTGGGGTCGGCGCTGAGGAGCGTCATATTGCCGAGTCGATCGCTGTGAATCTCCGCGAGATGATGGTCTTGCGAACGCCCATCGTGGCCGTGGTTATTGGGGAAGGGGGATCTGGCGGGGCGCTCGGAATCGGGGTTGCCGATCGCGTCCTTATGCTTGAGAATGCGTATTACTCTGTGATCAGTCCCGAAGGGTGTGCCGCCATTCTGTGGAGACATCGCAAACACGCCCCTGAGGCTGCCGAAGCGCTCAAGCTGAACGCTTCCGCACTTCTCCAACTCGGGGTCATCGACGGGGTTATTCCGGAGCCACTCGGCGGCGCGCATCACGACCCAGTTCAAACTGCAAATAACCTTAGAGAGGCCATTGTCAACGCTCTGCGGGACCTCGAAAGGACTACGGCCGACAAGCTTCTTCATCGCCGTTACGAAAAATTCCGAAAAATGGGGCGATTTCAGGAATAACACCCTGCGTCTTCTGACTTGGCATGGCTTTCACTGGCCTGGAAAATGCCAGGAGATCTCAACCCGCTTTCCGCCGTCAATGGGCATCACGCAAGCTGATGCAGACTTTCTGCCCGATGTGCAGGATCAGGCATTGGACATTGCGTGAGCCAATGCATATGGCTTTGCGACGACAAGCCCGCATTCTTGACAATCCACTGTTTTGCGCCCAAACATTGGGTCAAATACTGCTTATGAATAACAACGCGTATAGCAATCCTTACCTCACTGCAGCGGAAGCCGGGCCGATCGAGCGCAGTCAGTTCATTCGATGGACATACATGCATTTGGCCGCTGCCATTTTGGCCTTTGCGGCTTTGGAAGCGGTATTTCTCACTTCTCCGATCGCTCCCGCCATGATGAATCTCATGGTTGGCGGGAAATTTTCCTGGTTGATCGTTCTCGGGTTGTTCATGGGAGTTTCCTGGCTGGCCGAAAGTTGGGCCCGATCAGGCGCCAGCATGGCAATGCAGTATGCAGGATTGGCTCTCTATGTCGTGGCTCAAGCCGTCATCTTCATCCCGTTGCTCTATGTGGCGGCGTTTTACAGCTCGCCGGAGGTTATTCCGATGGCAGCCATGATCACGGGCGGCCTCTTTCTCGGATTGACCGGTGTCGTCGTCACGACCCGGATCGACTTCTCTTTCTTGCGCGGCGTGCTCGTTATCGGAGGCTTTGTAGCTCTTGGTGTCATTGTTGCGAGCATCGTATTCGGCTTAAACCTCGGCATCTTCTTCGCTGGTGCGATGGTCGTATTTGCAGCGGCGGCCATTCTTTATAACACCTCCAGCATCTTTCGGGACTACAGGACGGATCAATACGTGGCAGCATCCCTATCCCTGTTTGCCTCGGTAGCACTCCTCTTCTGGTATATCCTCCGAATTCTTCTTTCGTTCCGGCGTTAGACTGGGCAGGCGAAAACGAAGCCGCCTATGACTTCGCGCGTCGGGCCGGACTTTGGCTCAAGGGAGTCCCGTTTCCGAAGCGTCGCGGCCACGGGATTTAGACATTCGCTCTATGCCCGGGGGTGAAATTTTTTGTGTACGGACTTCAGGTGGGAAGAATCCACGTGCGTGTAGATTTGCGTGGTCGAAATGTCTGCGTGGCCAAGCATTTCCTGGATAATGCGAAGGTCGGCTCCTCCAGCGAGCAGGTGGGTGGCAAAGCTGTGCCGGAGCAGGTGAGGATAGACATTGGCTTCAAGACCTGCGCGCGCGGCATAGCGTTTGATAAGCTGCCACACCCGTTGCGGCGTCAACTTCCTGCCGCGCACGGACAGGAAGATTTCGGCTCCGCTGCGTCTTGATACAAGTTTGGGTCGCTCGAGTTCGAGGTAGCGGCCAATGGCTCCGCGCGCCTCGGATCCCACGGGCACGAGACGGGTCTTGTTGCCCTTGCCGGTGACGCGGATCATGCCTTCCGTGAGGTCCAGACCTTCGAGTCGCACATTGCAGAGCTCTGAGATGCGGAGACCGCTTGCGTAGAGGAGCTCTAGCATGGCGCGGTCGCGAAGGCCGAGCGGGTCCGCTCCGCCCACGCTTTCAAGCAGGCGCCTGATCGCGGAGGCATTGAGCGTTTCCGGCAGGTATTTTTCGACGCGCGGGATGGAAAGATTTTCGGCGGGGTTGCTGGTGAGAATCTTTCGGGCGAGCAAGAACCTGAAGAAGATTCGCAGCGCGACGGCTTCGAGTTTGATCGAGGCTGCAGCGAGGCCGGAGCGCTTTCGCCAGGCGAGGTAGTTTGCGAAGTGTCCAGGTTCAACCTCATCGGGTCTCGAGATTCGAGTCTGACGTGTGAGCCATTCTGCGAAGGTTTCAAGTGAGCGCCGGGTGGAGAGTTGGTAGTTGACGGAGAGACCGCGCTCTGTGGCAAGATACAGCAGAAATTGGTCAATGAATTTGTCCACGCTCTAGCAATCTGGCGGACTTTGAGATCCGCGTCGAATTGCCTTCAATAGATCCTGCGCGTAGCGAGCGCCCCTTTGATCCGCCCGCTGCCGGAATGGAGCGCAACCTCCGCGTTTCCGTCGAAGGCAAAAAATATGGAGCCTGTCAGTCAGGGAAACTTTGTTTCTCAACCGCGATCTATCCAGGGAGATGGAGTTCGATTTCAAATCCGAGAGGCTGCTAGCTTCGAACGAGCTTGAGACCGGTGAGGCGATCGTATGCCTCAAGGTATTTCTCCGAGGTGCGTGCGATGATCTCGGCAGGCAACGCCGGGGCGGGCGGCTGTTTGCTCCACTTCACGGCTTCCAGATAATCGCGCACGAATTGCTTGTCGAAGCTTGGCGGGCTGCAATCCGGGGCGTACTCGCTCTCGGGCCAGAAACGGGAGGAATCCGGCGTGAGACATTCGTCGATCAACATCACTTCGTCGTTGAGCACTCCGAACTCAAACTTGGTATCGGCAACGATTATGCCGCGTTGAGCGGCATAAGCGCGGCCGTGTTCGTAGAGATCGATGGTCCACTTGCGAACTTGCAGGGCGATATCGTCGCCGAGGAGGGCACGGCACTCACGCCAGGTAATGTTCTCGTCATGACCCCTATCGGCTTTCGTCGCGGGCGTGAAAATTGTCTCGGGAAGGCGATCGCTCTGCCGAAGCCCCGTCGGAAGCCGCTGTCCACAGACGGTTCCCTTTTCCTGATATTCCTTCCAGCCGGAGCCGGCAAGATATCCGCGCGCGACGCACTCGACCGGAAGTGGAGCCGCTTTCTTGACGATCATTGAACGACCCGCGAGTTGCTCCTTGAAGGGCTTGAGGTTTTCGGGGAGGAGGCGAAAATGCGCGGTGACGAGATGGTTTGGGACGAAGTCGAGCTTGTCGAACCAGAATGCGGAGATCTGCGTGAGGACTTCGCCTTTGTGGGGAATCGCGTTGGGCAGGATGCAGTCGAAGGCAGAGATACGATCCGTCGCCACGAGCAGGAGGTTTTCGCCAAGGTCAAAGACCTCGCGCACTTTGCCACTGCGAAATTTCGGGATTCCTGGAAGATCGCAAGCGAGCAGATCCATGACGCGGCTGAATCTACGCGGGAACAGCTCGCCGTAAAAGGCAATTTTCCCGCGGAACTTGCGCTTCTTCGACCGCGGATACCTGACGGAGCAACGCCATTAAGGCTAAGGATCAAAGTTTGTACGTCGCGCTGTAGCGGTTGCTCGACCCAGCCATGTTTCAAGCCTGTTTTTCCCTCAATTCTCGGAAACCAAGGCTCCAAGTGGCTCCGACGTCAGTCAGGAAGACTTGGCGGATGAATTTTGCCGCGGAGCCTTTTCGTTTCTCCGCGGTGGCGTTTGGTTTCGACGAGAGTCGCTTTGGTGCCACGGGAGCGGCGAGGAGATTGGCGACGAGCCTTCGAAAGGGCAGCGAGGCGAGCTCTGCGGCTGTCGCTCTTCTGCTTTTCGAACAAATCAAGCAGTCGGCTTAGTGCAAGATGGCGGTTGACTGATTGCGAGCGGCTATCCGAAGCGGTGACAGCGAGGCCGGTGGGGAGGTGACGGATTGTGGCAGCGGAGCTGACTTTGTTGACGTTCTGGCCGCCGGGGCCTCCCGATCGTGAAAAGCCTTCCTGCAGATCCTCGGTGCGAACGCCGAGGGTCTTCATTCGATCACGGAGCCGATCGTCGTGGCGCATGCGCGAATATGGAGGGAGAGTTTGAATTGCCGCAAGAAATCTGCTCTCATGGTAGGCATGGCTGCCTACCAGATCCTCCCAAAGAATGGTGTGACGATGGATATTCTCGAAACATCCGGCCTTCGCATAATGGTAAACCGCATGGGCGCGGAATTGATTTCCCTTGCGAGACGCGATTCTGCGGGAAACTGGCGGGGTTTTCTTTATCGAGACGGTGAGACAAGCGCGCCAGCCTCAGGCTGGGCGAATCATGCCACCGTGATGGGCTACTTCTTGCATCGGCTTTGGAAGGAACAGTCGATCTATCGTGGTTCGGTGATTCGCGGCGGCAATCATGGATTTCTGAGGCATTTCGTGTTCGATCCGCCCGAGGTGACGGAGCGGGCCTTGGTATATCGAGTTCCCGTGAGCCGGATTCCACCGGATGCCTATCCGCTTAAGGTTTCTTTGGAGTTGAGGTATGCCGTTTCGGAGAACGGCCTGCGCGTGGAATTTCTCTTCACGAACGAAGAGCCCGGCCTCGACGCGCATGTGAGTTTCGGGCTACACCCGGGTTTTGCGGTGTCATCGGTCAGCGACTGCAAGGTGCTCTTTCCCCAGGGGACTTATCGGCGTTATTACGCACCGGGAAATTTTCTTGACGGGCGCGAGGGGGAAATCCGTTTCGGCGGGGGAGAGATGCCCTTTGACAAAGCGAAGCTGGCGGATTCTTACCTGATTGGTCTGGAGGCAGTTCCCCGCCGCGTATTTGTCCTCGAGGACGCGAATCGCGGCCATCGGATCAGGTTCGACTTTTCAGAAGTTCCGTTTCTTACTCTCTGGACCGACATGGAGACCTTTGTTTGTGTCGAACCCTGTTGGGGATTGCCGGACAGCAATCCTCCCAGACCTTTCGAACAAAAGATCGGCATTCAAACCATTCCCTCAGGTGCGTCATTGCGGTGTGGTTTTGAGATTGATCCGGGCTTTTTGCCATGAGGATTTTACTTTCTTTCGTTTTCCGGCTGGTTTTGCTCGCGGTCTTTACCTTTGGATTTGTTGTTCTCTTCGAGCATGGTCCGGCGAAGTTCTCCGAGGGAGCAAAGACCGAGTGGAGCGCGCTCCTTTACTTTGTAGGTTCTGTGCTTTCCAGACAAGAAAGCGCACCGCCTGTGACCACAGAGGCAGCAGCAACGCCAACTCCGGTCTCCGGAAGTCCTTCGCCTTCCAAGGGAATGCAGGCCGGCGCGAGTACGAACCGCCCGGTGAAAGGAACACCTGCTCCGAACCACTAAAGCAAATGGGCGATATGGCGTGTCTGTCAGGAAAGGACATTGAAGCAATTCTCCGATAGCTCATCTTATGCTATGGGCGTAAAATCCGAAAAAGACCTGCCAGAGAGCCAAAGAGCGGCCTGGCTGAAGGCAATGAGCGCCATGGAGCTTCGAAACTATGGCTATGCCATCCAGCTTCTCCAGGCCGTCCTCAAGAACCATCCCGAATTCCTGCTCGCTCGCCAGCTAGCGCGCAGGGCGGCGGTGGCGAAGCTTGGGGGAAGAAAGAGCGTCCTTGGCAGTCTTTCCGGCGCGTCCTTTTCCTCAATAAAGCTGCAGAGCCAAGTGAAAAAGGATCCAGTGGCGGCCTTCGACGCCATCGAGAAAATGCTTGGAGTAGACCCGTACAGCTCCCACGCCAATCAGCTGCTGAAAGAGGCCGCCCTCGGGGCCAAGATGCCTGAGGTCGCACTTTTCGCGCTGGAAACAATCGTCGGAGGGCATCCGAAGGACACCAGAACCATGCATGAGCTTGCCAAGCTCTACATGGAAAACGAACAGCCGGCGAAAGCCGGGGACGTTTATGGGAAGATCCTCGAAATCAACCCGAACGATCTTTCGGCCGTGAAAGGTGGCAAGGATGCTGCGGCCGCTGCCTCGATGCAGAGAGGCGGTTGGGACCGCGAGGAAGCCACCTATCGCGATTTAATCAAAGACAAGGATCAGGCCGTGGCGCTGGAACAACAGGGAAGGGTCTACCGCAGCGAGGACGTTATCGATCGCCTGCTGGGAGATCTCTCGGAGAAATACACTCAGGATCCGCAAAATTTGGATACCGCCCGCCGCATCGCTGAACTCTATGAAGAAAAAAACGACCTGGAGAACGCGGTGACGTGGTTTAGCTATGCCGCCCAACTTTCGGAGAATACCGACTTCGCTCTCGTTCGCAGAGCTTCGGATCTTCGTATCAGGCAGTTCGACAGTTCCATTGCGAACCTAGAGCAATTTATCGCCACGACTCCGGGCTCCGAAGACGCCGCGCAATACAGCGCGCAGCTTGAAGAGCTAAGGAGTCAACGTGCCCAACTTCTTCTGGATGATGGGAAAAAACGCGTTGAACGCAACCCGACCGATCTTCAGCTTCGCTTCGAACTCGGAGAAATTCTTGTCAATCTTGGAAATTACAAGGATGCCATTTCCGAACTTCAGAGAGCGCGGCAGAATCCGAACGTTCGCCTTCGCGCGATGAACTTGCTTGGGAGATGCTACACACAACGAGGGATGTTCGACCTTGCGGCCAACATTCTTTCCAGCGCCGCCAGTGAGTTGCTCCAGATGGATAGCGTCAAAAAGGACATCGTGTATAATCTTGGGCTGGTTTATGAGAAGATGAGTCAGGAGGAAAAATCCATCGAGTGCATGAAGCAGATCTACGAGGTGGATTACGGATACCGCGACGTGGCCGAACGCGTGGAAGGTTCCTACGGCGAGGCGGCTTGATCCGCTTGCCCGCCCCAATTTTTTTCAATTGCCTTGGCCAGATCCTTAGCGAATTCGACTGACCCGCTCAACGGAAGCTCTCCGGAGCCGCTTTGCATTGACAGCCAGCTTTGCTATGCCGTGCTTCGCGGAACAAGCTCCCAATGACTAGACTCTCCTCTCTTTACGCTGACTACGTGATGCCAACCTACGGGCGATTTGATCTCGATATCGCGCGAGGCTCAGGCTGCCGCGTGTGGGATTTCGAGGGCAGGGAATATCTCGACTTCGGCGCGGGGATTGCCGTGTGCTCACTCGGTCACGCGCATCCCGAAGTGACGAAGGCCGTGGTGGAACAGGCTTCAACGCTTGTCCATACTTCGAATCTCTATCGCACTGCGCCGCAAGCCGAACTCGCCCGCCGTCTCGTTGAACTAACTGGCGCTGGCAAAGTTTTCTTTTGCAATAGTGGCGCGGAGGCCAACGAAGGGCTGATCAAGCTGACTCGCAAATTCGGCAATCAATCCGGGCGCTATGAGATCCTCACCTTTCAGAATTCCTTTCATGGACGCACCATGGCCGGGATTTCCGCCACGGCTCAGGAAAAGATCAAGAAGGGATTTGCACCGCTCTTGGAAGGGTTCGTCCATCTGCCCTATCGGGATTTGAATGCCGTGTCGACCGCCATTGGCCCCAAGACCGCGGCGATTCTCGTGGAGCCTGTGCAGGGGGAGGGGGGAATTCATATCGCCACGGGGGAATTCCTTCGTGGGCTGCGCCGCATCTGCGACGAGCATGATCTTCTCTTGCTCTTCGATGAAATTCAATGCGGTCTCGGACGAACAGGCGACTGGTGCGGTTGGAGAAGCCTTGAATCAAGCATCATGCCGGATGGGGTGAGCTGGGCCAAGGGGATCGCCAATGGATTCCCGCTGGGTGCATTCTGGGCGGCTTCATCGCGTGGTCTTTGCGATCTGCTTGGACCGGGCACTCACGGTACGACTTATGGAGGAAATCCTGTTTGCTGCGCTGCCGCGCTAAAGGTCCTCGAGATTATCGAGCGCGAAGGCTTTCGCCAGAACGCCACCGTGCAGGGCGCCAAGCTCCGCGACGGACTCCGGGCGCTGAACAGCCCGCGTGTGAGCGAGGTGCGCGCCATCGGTTTGATGATCGGTTTCGAGTTGGCAGATGCGGGCGAAATGAATGTCGCGATTCCCTTCGTCAAAAAACTCATGGCCGGCGGACTGCTGGCAATTCCCGCGGGTGAACGTGTCATCCGCCTCCTCCCTCCATTGAATGTGACGCGAGCTGAAGTTGATGAGGCACTGGAAAAAATCGAGCGCTCGCTGCAGGAGGGTTTTTCAACACTCTCTTAGGCGGCGTCGGGGTTTTTGTGCTAGACTCCCCGTTTTTCACGATCATCCATGAAGCATCTCCTCTCAATCGAATCGTTGAGTCGCGCGGATATCGAACGTATCGTCTCCTTGACTGGGAAAATGAAGGCCGAGCGAGGCCGCCATGCGGAGCACCCCCTTCGCCGCAAATGCTGGGCTTTGATGTTTTCGAAGTCCTCGACGCGAACACGTATTTCGTTCGAAGTGGGCATCCGAGAACTAGGTGGCGATGTGATGTTTCTTGCGGCCGACGATATTCAGCTTGGGCGCGGCGAACCGATCAAGGACACCGCGAGGGTGATGGGTCGCATGCTTCATGGTGCGGTAATCCGCACCTTCGCTCAGCGCGATGTCGAGGAGTTCGCCCAGTTCAGCGACATTCCGACCATCAACGCATTGACGGACGAAGAACATCCGTGCCAGATCCTCTCCGATTTGTTTACTATCAGGGAGAGCGGCCATTCGCTTGAGGAATTGCGGATAGCCTTCATCGGCGATGGGGATTGCAACGTGGCGCGTTCGTGGATGTGGGCCGCGGTTCGCTGCGGTTTCGAATTGCGGGTAGCGACACCCGAGAAGTTTCGTCCGTCTCAAATTGAATCCGATGCAATCTCTGGAAACGTGAAGGTATTAGCGGATCCGCTCGAAGCGGCACGCGACGCCGATGTGCTTTACACGGATGTTTGGGTGAGCATGGGCAAGGAGGACGAAACAGCTTTTCGGTTGGCGCAGTTTCGAAATTATCAGATCAACCACGCTCTGCTGTCGGCGGCGCCCGGCGCGCTTGTGCTGCACTGCCTCCCCGCTTATCGCGGCAAGGAAATTACGGAGGAGGTTTTCGAAGAGCACGCAGCCACAATCTTCCGTCAAGCGGAGAATCGACTACACACGCAGAAAGCGATACTCTCCCTCGTCGCCGGCTAAGTTTATTGAGGTAAACGATTTTTTTCGTTGAAGGAACTGCGTCGGCCCATGGGCCATTCATATTCAGAACGTACCGTTCATCGCGCACATCAACGCATTGCACCTCGCTGTTCCTCTGCGTCAACGGCCAGCGGAAGGCTAGAAAGCACTCCATAACGGCGGAAACACAAAACATCGTTGCTTCGGGGCGATGTTTCACTAAACTCTGCGGCCCTTTCAATACCGAGCCCCGTGTTATCCGGATTTCTTCTTTCCCAAGGCATACCATTCGCCCTGCTATGTGCCCTCGTTGGCCTCGGGGCGGCTGCGTTTCTTATCAGAAAGGTTCTCCGTTCTCCGGCGGGCAACGACCGCATGCGGCAGATTGCAGGCGCGATTCAGGAAGGCGCCAAAGCCTACTTGAAGCGCCAAATTTTAACGATTGGCGCAATTGCGATTGTCATTTTCGTCCTGCTGGCGGCGCTCCGCGATCTTTCGACGGCGATAGGATTTTTGCTGGGAGCAATCTGCTCGCTTTCGGCGGGTTACATCGGAATGCGAGTTGCGGTGGTGGCAAATGTTCGCACGGCACAAGGGGCGGCCCTGAATCGAAAGAAAGCTCTTAAAGCTGCCTTCAATGGCGGTGCCGTGACGGGCTTGCTGGTCGTCGGCTTGGCGCTTCTGTCCGTCGGTATCTTTTGGCTAGTGATGTCCAAGGTGAGCCCGGACAGGGCGATTGCGAGCCTCGTTGGCGTGGCTTTGGGCGCATCGCTCATTTCGGTCTTCGCGCGCTTGGGCGGTGGAATTTACACGAAGGCTGCGGATGTCGGAGCGGACTTGGTTGGGAAGGTTGAGTCGAATCTCGATGAGGACGATCCGCGCAACCCGGCAACCATTGCCGATAATGTGGGCGATAATGTCGGTGATTGCGCCGGCATGGCCGCGGATGTTTTCGAAACCTACGCGGTTGCCCTCATTGGTACGGTGCTCGTCGGCGCGCTCACCGCGGGTCTCGGTGCGCCGGTTGTTTATCCTTTCTTGCTTGGGGGCGTGGCCATCATCGCCTCGATCATCGGCATCGTGTTTGTCAATATTTCGAAAGCGAAACCGGCGAATGCACTGATGGGTGGAGTTGTGGTCAGTGCGCTGATCTCGGCGGTGATTTTCTTCCCGTTAACCAAGTTGCTCTTCATAGACGGCTTAGTGGCACGGGATGTTCTTAGTGGCACGGAGAAGATATATTCTGCTAGCGGCATTTATCTGGCGTCAGTGCTTGGGCTCCTGATGACCGGTGCGGCGGTCTTTATTACGCACTACTACACTTCCACTGCCCATTCGCCGGTCCGCAAAATTGCCGCTGCAAGTGTGACCGGTCATGCAACGAATATCATTGCCGGGTTGGCTGTTGGCCTGCACGCAACGGCTCTGCCAGTGATTTGCATCGCTGCCTCGATCTGGCTAAGCCACAGTGCTGCCGGGCTTTACGGCATCGCTGTGGCGGTAATGGCCATGCTGGCAATGTCCGGAATTATCATCTCTCTTGATGCATTTGGCCCGATCACGGACAATGCTGGAGGCATTGCGGTCATGAGCGGGCTTCCCAAATCAGTGCGGGCGATCACCGATGAGTTGGACGCGGTCGGCAATACCATGAAAGCTGTAACCAAGGGCTACGCCATCGCCAGCGCGGGCCTTGCCGCCGTGGTCCTCTTCGGCTCCTACTACGTTGATCTCAAGTACCATCTCGAAAGCCCTGCGAGCAAGTTGCGTCTTGATCCCGCCCAAATCGAGCAGGCGTTGTCGTTTTCGCTCAAGGACCCAAAAATCATCATCGGTCTTTTTCTTGGCGGACTTTTACCGTATCTCTTTTCGGCATTCAGCATGAATGCTGTCGGCCGTGCCGCGGGTGCCGTCGTCACTGAAGTGCGCCGCCAACTCAAGCGGCATCCGGGAATCCTGAAGGGCACGGACACGCCGGAATACGGCACTTGCGTGGACATCGTTACCAAGGCCGCGCTAAAGGAAATGATCGTACCCGCCCTACTTCCGGTGGCGGCCGTAGTTGCAGTCGCGGCAATCCCTGATGGCATGAAGATTCTCGGCGGTGTCTTGGTCGGAAGCATTGTCACCGGCCTGTTTATGGGCATTTCCATGACCTCCAGCGGAGGAGCGTGGGACAACGCCAAGAAATACGTCGAAGAGGGACACCATGGCGGCAAGGGATCCGAGGCTCACAAAGCCGCGGTGACCGGCGACACCGTGGGCGACCCCTACAAGGATACCAGCGGTCCAGCGATCAATCCCATGATCAAGGTTGTGAATATCGTTGCGATCCTCATCATCCCTATCTTCTTTTGAGGGAGCTATTTGGCCGACCCTTCGGTCTCCTGATCGTCTTCTTCTTCCTCGATTTCGCGGCGCAGCGCCTTCGAAATGAAAGGCCTCACGAAGCCATAAAGTAGAAATGTCACGAAGAGCAACGCGGGCATCCATTCGTAGAACATCGCGCTGAAAACGAGAGCGACGATGATCAGCAGGAAGCGCGGAATGGATCGTTGAGTCCGCCAGCCGAGACCCTTAAAGCTTGGATAACGGACCCGGCTGAACATCATGAAGGAAAGGAACAGCATCAAGGCAGCCAGCGCGAATTTCCAGACTCCGATCTCCTTGGCGCCCTCTTCCAGCCAGAGCATGAAAAGGGTAAGCGATGCAATGAGCCCGGCTGCGGCCGGGATCGGGAACCCGATGAATTCCTCTGCGGGCTTGCCGTTCTTCGCGTTGGCATAACAGTTAAATCGCGCCAGTCGAAGCGTACCGCACAGCAGATAAACGAAGGCGATCAGCCAGCCTGTTCGGTAGAAGTCGCGCAACACGATCTGATAGACCAACAGAGCCGGCGCTATTCCGAAGGACACCACATCCGCGAGCGAGTCGAATTCTCGTCCGAAGGGACTTTCACTTCCGCCGAGCCGGGCCAGCCGGCCGTCGAGCAGGTCAAACACACAGGCCCCAAGAATGAAGGTGAGCGCCTGATGATAGAGCACAACCGCTGATCCTCCCTGCTGAATGACTAGGGCCGCTTCAATAATGCGAAGAACGGCGGCGAAACCACAAAAAAGGTTTCCTGCCGTCATTAAGTTCGGCAGAAGGTAGATTTTGGGCTCTTCGTGAGAGTTCATGCCTGTTTTGCGCTGAGTCGGGCGATGGGTGTTTCCCCTCCGCGGACTTTTTCTCCGGGTTTGACGAGGATTTCGCTTTCAAAAGGAAGGTCCACCTCGGTGCGGGAACCGAACCGGATCATCCCGAATCGTTCGCCTCTCTCCACCGCATCGCCGACCTGTTTCCACGCGCAGATTCTACGTGCAATGGCGCCGGTGATCTGGCGGACGACGATCGTGACACCCCTTCCCCGAATGGCCCATGTACGGCGCGCATTGACCTGTGCAGAGGCCGGATTCCGCGCATCAAGGAACCGGCCGGTCATCGGCTCAGAATGCGTAATCTCCCCTGCAATGGGCGCCCGGTTCACATGGACGTCGAAGACGGATAGGAAGATCGCAACGCGTTTCACACGCTGGTTGATAAACTGGCTTTCCCCTGCCTCCTTCACCTCGACGACGAGCCCGTCCGCAGGGGCGACAGCAAGCATTTCATCGGGCGGCGGCTGGCGCTCGGGATCCCGAAAAAAGTAGAGTGAGAATAGGAGCAACGCGGCGAAGGCAAGCGAGACCGCGGGGAGCCAAGCCAGCGAGGCCAACCAGCAAACCGCAAGGACTCCGAGAATCCAACGAGCTTCGCCTAGAGCGCGGAATTTCATACCATCATAATAATTCTCGAAGCGGCGGCGGCGAGCCCATAGTTGAAATCGGCGCGGCATGCAAGTAATCTGACGGAGATGATATCCACAGCGGACATGACAATGGCTGAACTGCTTGAAGCCTATCCGGGCGCTCAGCGCGCCCTCTTTCGAAATTACCACATCGGCGGGTGCGCCAGTTGCGGATTCCGGCCTGACGAGACTCTCGCCGACGTTTGCAGCCGGAATGGGGGTCTTGATCCCGAAGACGTGCTGGAGAACGTGCGCTCGGCCTGGGAGGAGGATGAGCGCCTGATGATCACACCGCGGGAGGTCAAGGATTTGCTCGAGGCAAATGGGGTTGAGATTCTCGATATCCGTACGCGAGAGGAATACGAGGCCGTGCATCTCGAGGGCGCGCAGCTTCTTGATCAAGCGCTGATGCAGAAGATGCTCGCGACGCGACCGAAGGATGACTTGCTTGTCATCATCGACCATCAGGGCTCGCGATCTCTCGACGCGGCGGCGTATTTGGCGGGCCATGGTTTCACTAACATAAGATGCCTTCGCGGCGGAATCGATGCCTGGAGCGCTCAGGTCGATCCCACTCTACCGCGATACTCTCTCGAATGAGCGAAGATCTCGAGGCACGAATTCAGGCTGCGGTGCAAGATCCGCAGAATCTCGGCGAGATGTCCGGCGCAGACGCGGTGGGAACCGTCGGCAGCGAAAATTGCGGAGACATGTTGCGCATGTGGGTCAAGTTCAAGGAGGATAATGGCCGAAAAGTCATCGATAAAGCGACGTTTCAAGCCTTCGGCTGCCAGACAGCCATCGCGGTGGCGAGTGTGGCGACCGAACTCATCCGCGGCAAGACGCCGGCCGAGGCTTTGGCTTTGTCGGGAGAAGAGTTGGCCTCTCCGCTCGGCCCGCTTCCTCCCATGAAAATCCATTGCGCGCAGCTTGTCGAAGGCGCCCTGAAGAACGCTCTTACCGGGGAAGAGGGCTCTCAGCCTGCTCTCGCCCCAACATTGCTCGACCAGCTGTCTTCACCCAAAAACGTAAAAATCAAGCTTCAGCCATGAGCGACCATCGAGAAATCTCCCTGACTCGCGATTGCGACGCGATCCAGATTCCCAGCGGACATCCTATTATCCTGCCGGAGGGAATGAATGTGATCATAACTCAATCGCTGGGTGGCACATACACCGTGGCGACGCCCGGCGGACTTGCCCGCATCGAACTCAGGGATGGCGACGCGCTGGGTCTGGATGCGCTATCGTCAAGCGAAGAGAGCAAGAAGCACGAGGGACCGGCAGAAGATGCCGTTTGGTCGCAACTCAAGACGGTGTTCGATCCGGAAATCCCCGTTAACGTGGTTGATCTCGGCCTCATCTATGACTGCCGGGTGGATAGAAAGGAATCCGGCGGCAACTCGGTGTTGGTGCGCATGACACTGACAGCGCCTGGCTGCGGGATGGGTCCTGCGATTGCCGCAGACGCCAGACAGAAGATCCTCGCTATTGAAGGAGTGGACGACGCGGAGGTCGAGTTGGTTTGGGATCCGCCCTGGAATCAGTCCATGATCAGCGAAGAGGGACGAATGAAACTGGGTCTCGTGTAGTTTCCTTCGTGACCAAGCCGCTCAGGCAATTTGCAGGCTGCGCCTCGAAGGAAACGCTCGGACAGGCCGAGAATTTTTCGAGCTCTTGCCTGAGATCCAGCCGCCGGCACCAGCCGAGCCCTCAGAGGATGCGGCGGATCTCTCTCGTAATTTTTTCACGAGCTCGCTGAATTTCCCGCAACGGACTGAATCCGCGATCTCTATCCCTGCTCGTGACGCGCCGCTGCGGTTTCTTTACAGAGCGTTTCGCCGTTTTCTTGACTTCGTCCTTGTCCCGAATCGCCACTTTGTCCTTTTCCCTGTCACTGACTGAGAAGGATTTATCCAACGCTATGGCCGTTGAAAATGTGTCTTCTTCCCCGCTTCGGGAGTCATTCTTTATAGCGAATGGCTCTACGGCTTCTGCATTCCAGACGCTGTCCTCCGAAAGCCAGCTTTTTGCGCGGATTACAGGCGCCGCCGTTCCAGCAAAGGATACGCGGCGCGCCAAAGCCAAGGACCAGAGAGGTTCATCCGAGCTACCGAGATAGGACAAGCCGGGGTTTATTCTGGCAAACCATTCGTTCGAATTGGCGGAGTCCTGTGCCGGCACGACAGCGCTCGTTTGCACCGCAGGTGCGGGCTCTGGGGGAAGGTCATTGTTCCCATTATAGGCAAAGGCAAGCATCAGGCCGATCACGGAGACGCCGCAGATCACAGCGGCGCGAGACCGCGATGATGCGGTCAGCCATTGGCGACCGATGTTGAAAGGCCGTGTTATCCTGGCTGCAAGAGCCTCCCGCCGTTCGACATCATCGAGGCACTGTTCGATTTCCCGTCGCAACTCCACCGCGCTGGCCGGGCGTTGCGAGGCCTCTTTCCGCAACATCCGCCTGAGGAGGCGACGAATTCGTTTCGGAAACGGCTTAAGCTTTTCCCATGGGGGCTCGCTACCGAGGTGCTGCGCGAAAACGCTGGCGAGCGAGCCGGTAAATGGCGGTTCACCCGTGAGGAGATACCAGAGGGTGCAGCCAAGAGAGTATATATCCGATCTTTCGTCCACCTCGCTCTCCTCGATCTGCTCCGGACTGGCAAACTGTGCGGTACCCAGAAAGCCCGACCGGGTTGCGCTGGCAGAATCGTGGCTTCGCAGCACCGACCGAACAAGGCCAAAATCGATGAGCTTCACAAATGGCCAATCCTCTTCTTCCGAATCGGCCACGATCATGATGTTCGCTGGCTTGATGTCACGATGCACAAGCTGCTGCCTTGCCGCGGCGGCGAGCGCTTTGGAGACCTGCCACGCGATGCGCAAAGCGGGGCGAAGGGACATCGGACCGAACCGTGCCACGTTCGCCTCGGTCGTCTGGCCGTCAATGAACTCCATTGCGTAGAAGAACTGCTCCTCGTCCTTTGCAAGGTGATAAACCGAAGCAACGTTGCTGTGTCGCAGCCCCGCCGCCGCGCGAGCTTCCCGCAGGAACCGATCTCGGTTGACTTCATCGGCCATGCGATCCGCGTTGATCACTTTCAAAGCAACCGGACATTGCAGATCCGTATCCAGAGCCTTGTAAGTGACGCCCATGGCACCACTCCCGAGTTCCCAGAGAGAGCCGTCATCGCGCTGCAGCACGCGGTAGTGTTCGAATGCAACCCTGTCACCCATACGTTTCATGCTCATAGAATTCGTAGTGAATCGGTGGAACACATGCCCTGGCCCTTTATCATTTGATCGAGCGCGAGTCAATGCCTGTGGGATGGCCGTTGTTGGTTGCCGATACCCTCGCATTTGCGCCGGATGCCGAATAATAAGAGATCATGGCTGCGAAAGGACTCTCCATCGGCGTGCACTTTGTCTTCGTTCCAGCGCTGCTGGGGTGTTGTCACTACGCTTGGGCCGAACCGTCCGAGGTGCGAGTTGCCGGCCAATCCGGCCGTTTTCAGCTTTTGCGCAATGGGCAGCCGTATTTCATCCGAGGCGCTGGCGCTGATGAGCGCCGACTCGACTCGGTCGCCGCGGCGGGTGGGAATTCAATCCGTCTCTGGGGCGACGAAAAGCTCGGCGAATCACTCGATGCGGCTCAGGCGCTGGGGCTTACGGTTTGCGCCGGATTCTGGGTCGGTCAGCTGCGACAAGGGTTCGATTGGGGTAATGCCGACGCCCTCGCGCAGCAGCGCGAGCGGCTTCACGCGACGGTGACCAAATACAAGGATCACCCGGCGCTGCTCCTCTGGGCCCTCGGGAACGAAATGGAAGATCCGCAGGGCAAAAACGGCGCGGTCTGGACCGCAATCAACGACCTTGCCGCGATGGTGAAGCATATCGACCCAGCTCATCCGACCATGACGGTGATCGCCGAGATCGGGGGCGAAAAGGTGAAGAATATCCATCGCCTCTGTCCGGCGATCGACATCGTCGGCATCAACAGCTACGGTGGCGCACCCACGCTCGGCGCGCGTTACAGCAGTCTCGGCGGCACGAAGCCTTACATCCTGACGGAGTTTGGTCCACCCGGAATCTGGGAGTTAAAAAAGGATCCGATCGGCGCCTTTCCTGAACCGACCAGCACCGAAAAAGCCGATATTTATCGCCGCGCCTACCAAGGCGCCGTGCTCGAACACCCGGGCGTCTGTCTCGGGTCCTACGTGTTCTATTGGGGGCAGAAACAGGAGGTCACTTCGACATGGTTTTCGATGCTACTGCGAGACGGTTCGCGTCTAGGAGCAGCCGATGCAATAAGCGAGCTGTGGACTGGAAAACCGCCTGTGAATCGTTCTCCTGTGATCGCGATGCTCGAAATCTCCGAGGGGGCTTCGGGTAACGCCGGCACGATAATCGAGGCGACATTGACCGCCTCCGATTCCGAGAACGACCCCCTGCGAGCTGACTGGCTATTTCAGCGGGATCCGGAGGAGTTTGGGATCGGGGGCGACAAAGAAGAAGAGCCTCCGGTTTTCGATGAGGCGATCATTCGTGGTGATCTCCGCGGGGCGCAGGTTCGACTGCCGAGCGAAGCTGGACTCTACAGGCTGTTTGTTGCCGTGCGGGACAATCATGGCGGAGCGGCAACGGCAAATGTTCCTGTGCGGGTGAACGGCCCGGCAGCGGCCTCGAAGGGCCACCCTGCCGCGCTGCCGCTCACGGTGTATTCGGAAGCAGCCGAGCCGTCGGGCTACATTCCGTCCGGCTGGATGGGGGACACAAAAGCAATTCAACTTGACCCTGCATGGGCAGAGCGACCGCAATCTGGAAAGACGTGCCTGCGCTGCACGTTTAACGCGAACAAGGGTTGGGGTGGCGTAGCCTGGCAGAACCCGCCAAACGACTGGGGTGACCGCGCCGGCGGTTACGACCTAACTCGCGCGAAGAAACTGACCTTCTTTGCACGAGGCGAGCAAGGCGGTGAAGAGGTGGTCTTCGAGTTTGGAATTCTTCCCCACAATAAAAAGTTTCCGGACACTGGAAAAGGCCGGCTCGAAAAAGTCGTGCTCCGCAAAGAATGGCAGCGCTATGAAATTCCAATCACCAATCAGGACCTAACACGCATAAAAACTGGTTTTGTCTGGACGGTGGCCAGCCGGGATCAACCGGTGGTTTTCTACCTCGACAACATTCTCTGGGAATAAGGGAACAGCGCTGAAGCAGCTCAGGCGGCGCCCCGATTGATTCGTCAAGCCATCGCTTTATAGTTCAGCGTCCTCCGGCAAATTTTATGCTTCCTTGCGACCGGCAAGCCACACGCCTATGTTGAAGGAACTTCGAATAATTCCACTGCCTGCGCCGCTTACTGTTCATGAAGTTTGACCGATATGACGTGATGTGCCGTGAAGATGGCTCGATGTTTCGTTTGGGCCAAGGGAAGACGAGTTCCAGCTACAAGGCGCTCGATCTCGATCTGCAGGTGCCTGTGGTTTTGAAGGTGATCCGGCAGGAGTTTCTCGAGGATGAACAAGCGCGGAAGCGGTTCCTGCGGGAAGCTCGCGCAGCGGCACTGCTGCGGCATCCGAATGTCGCAATGATTTACCGCCTGGGTGAGGAGGACGGCACATGCTTTTACGCTCGCGAATTCATCGAGGGCGAGACGCTGGATGCGAAGGTCAATCGCGACGGCCCGCTGGCCGTGACTGAAGCCCTCAACGTGGCGCTCCAAGTGGCGCAGGCGCTCGTCGCGGTCAAAAAAATGAACCTCGTGCACAGGGACGTCAAGCCGTCGAACCTGATGATCGCGCAGGACGGGGCGATCAAGATTATCGACTTCGGTCTGACGAAAAGTAATCCTAACGGGCAAGGCGAAGGGCTGGAATTGATCACCCTCTCCGGATTCGTCGGCACGCCGGATTACGCCAGCCCCGAACAACTCAACGAGCAGACCGTCGATATCGCGTCGGATATTTATTCGCTCGGCGTGACACTTTGGTTTCTGCTCACGGGACGCCGGCCCTTCCGAGGACCAATGGCACAGGTGATGGCGAAACATTTGCAGAGCTCGCCGCCGTTCGATGAGCTGCCGGGTCTCCCGCGCTGCGTGGTGAGTCTGCTGGCGCACATGCTGGAGAAAGACCCGGCGAAACGGCCGATCTCTCCCACCCATCTGGTCGAGGAGATCGAACAGTGTGTGGCAGCGGTCAAAACAGAAGTACCGCAAATCGCGCCGATTAAGCTTATCAACCCGAGCCCCACCACAATGCCGGAATTGAAGAAGATGTCAGCCGCACGCGAGCCGGCGGCGCAGAGGCCCGCCCGGGAGTTTTTCCTCGCCGAGGTGCTCATCGGCGCGGCAATCGCGGTGATCATCTACCTCATCCTTTCCCGACCGGTCGACTCTCCACCTCCAGCCAACCCCTCGGAATCAACCAGCGCGAGCACGCCGGCGGAAACTGCGGCTCAGCCTCAACGCCCGACGCAAAAAGGAAGCTCTGAATGAACCACGCGATCCGAGGCAGCCTGTTTCGCATTCTGCGGGTCACGATTCTCGTGCTTGTTCTGATCGCCGCCGCGATGTGGCTGCGGAACATCCTGACCTCGCTCGAAAGTGAGCAGGCGGTCATCAACGCGGAAATCATTGAAATCCGCACTCCCATCACTGGCGTGCTCGAGATCGATGACGTGCGGCCCGGCATTCTCCTTCCGAAGGGCAAGCCGCTTTTCAAAATTGAAAATCCGCGCTTTGGAGATCGTGAGACGGTCGCCCAATTCAACACCCTGCAGACGCTGGTCGAATCGCTGCGGGCCGAACTCGCATCGGCGCGGCGCGAGCTGGAAGTGGCCGGTGTGGAACAGGAACGCGCCCGCCGGCTTTACAAAGCGCAGGTGATCGCGCGAGTGGAAAAGCAACTCGCCGAGACCAGGTGTGTGACGCTTCGACAGCTGGTGGACGTCAAAACCGAACAGCTCGCACGCACGGCGAAGCGAGCGCAGGAAATGGAATCGCAGATGAAGCTGCAGAAGGCATCCGTAGTGACGATGCCCACGGACGGCTTGATCTGGTCGATCACGGGCAAGAGCGGGGAGCAGGCGAACTCCAACACCCTCGTGATGGAGGTGATCAATCCCTCGCGAATATGGGTCGATGCGTTCTTCGCGGAACGGCACGCTAAGGAGCTCAAACCGGGACTGCCGGCGATGATTCGCTCGCTCGACAGCACCGCGTCGTGGCGCGGGCACTTGCAGTCGATACGCGCGGGCGTGGGACGAATGGCTTACGACACTACAGTGGCTATCCCACCGCCCGAGATGGCAAAGCGGCAGATCGCGGTGCGGGTGGATCTCGATTGGGAGCGGCCGTTTGGCGCCGTCGAATTTTTCGGGGTCGGGCGCAGTGTCAGGGTGAAATTTGTGAAAGGAAATGGGCAGCGGACGGTGGGCGATGTTCTCAAGGAGAAATGGGAGCAGGCGTTTGCGCAGCCCGCACGCACGACGGCCAAGGCAGACACTGAAGAATGAGTCGCATCCGGAAGCTGCACAGCCTCGAATTGTGCCTGCTGCTCCTCGCCGGAGCGACCGGGATGGTGTGTATTCTATTGAGCGCGCCGGCGGGTGAATTGTTGGCCGGAGCCGTGCATGGCTGGATGTGGCTCGGCGCGCAGTTTAGCATTGTCAATACCTCAACGCCGCTCGTGCGCGTGCTGCTTCCTGCCGTTGTTTGTGGCGCCTTGGTTTACGGCGTGATGTTGCTCAATCCGCGGCCCGCCCGTGTCACGCGCGCCGCAGTAATCGTCCTGCTCGTCGCGCTTTACACGGCTTACATGGCGTTTCGACTATTCGCCACGCTCAATCTCTCGACACTCACCGCGGCTATTTTCAGCGTGCTCTTTTTCCTCGCGGAAGTGCTCATCTACCTCAAGTCGCTCTCGGCCAATTTTCAGATGTTCTGGCCGACCAACCGTTCGCCCGACGCGACAAAGCTCTCCGGGTTGGTCACCGCAGGTCGCTACCTGCCTGATGTGGATATCTTTCTGCCCAGCCACAGTGAACCGGTCGATATGCTGCGCCGGACGATCCTCGGGTGCCAGGCGCTGCGCTATCCGCGGAAGCAGATTTACCTGCTCGACGATCAGCGGCGACCGCAAATGCGAGCGCTGGCGCAAGAACTGGGCTGCCACTACCGCGACCGGTCTGACAACCGCGACGCCAAGGCGGGTAACATGAACGCCGCCCTGCCGTCGAGCCGCGGCGAGTTGATTGCGGTGTTCGACGCAGATTTCATCCCGACACAGGATTTTCTCGAGCGCACCGTTGGCTTTTTCAGTGACCCCAAGGTCGGTCTCGTGCAGACGCCGCAGAACTTCTACAGTGTCGATGCGGTGAGCCGGAACCTTGGCCTGCCCGGCATCATCACCGAAGAGCAGCAGGTGTTTTTCCGCGCCGCGCAGCCGGGCCGTGATACGTTCTGCGCGACGCTCTGCCACGGCACCAGCTTTGTCGTGCGGCGCAAAGCGGTGGAAGAAATCGACGGCTTTCCAGGCGAGACGTTGAGCGAGGATTGGGCGACTTCCATCAAGCTCCAATCGCGCGGATACAAATGCTATTACCTTAATGAGCTCCTCTCTGCCGGTACGGCGGCGGAGTTTACAAGTGAATTCGTCGGCCAGCGGCTGCGATGGGCACGGGGCACGCTGCAATCATTCTTTGCCTCGACGAATCCGATCACCGTGCCCGGTCTGACGCTTGCCCAGCGGCTGACCCACTTGTGCGGGCCGATGCATTATCTTCCGTTTGTGAGCCGGTTTTTCTGTCTGCTGTTGCCGCTGCTCTATTTCTTTTTCGGGATCGTGCCGCTGCACACTTCGGCCGAGCTGCTGCTCGTTTTCCTCCTGCCGTACTGGGTATGCCAGGCGCTCTCGCTTTCCTGGCTGACCGGCGGACATCGCTCGGCGTTCTGGTCGGAGGTGTACGAGACGATGCTCTGCTTTCCGATGACACTGACGGTGATCGGCACGCTGTTGAAGCCGTTTGGCAAACCATTCAAGGTATCCAAAAAAGGCGACGTGCGAACGCGGCTCACGCTGAATGCATTTGTTGGAGTGCCGCTGATCGTGCTGCTCGGGCTTTATGTGCCGGCCGTGATCAATGCTGCTGCCACTACGGAGTGGTATCCGAGCAGGGGCATCTTCGCGCTCGCGATCGGCTGGTCGGCCTATTCGATGATGCTGCTCTGGCTGAGTTTGCAGGCGTCGTTCGATGTGCCGCAGCGAACGACTTCCATCCGGTTTAAGCAGCAGCTGCCGGCTGCGATCCGTCGACGCGGAATCGCTGTGCCGGTGACGGTTCAGGAGATCTCCGACGAAGACATCATCGTCAGCTGCGAGCCCGAGACACTCGCCGGCTCAGAATTAAAGCTGAGCATCGCGACGTGCGGGCTGTACGAAGTGCCGGTGCGCCTGCTTCATCGACAGATGCCCTCCCGCTTTCTCCTGAAGATCGAGAGACTTTCGATCGCGCAGCATCGCTCGCTGATCGCATTTCTTTACTGCCGGCCCGGCCAGTGGGATGAGAGCGGCGTTCCGGAACCGTTGACCTTCTGGCACTTCCTGGAAGCGCCGTTCCGCATGTATCCGCTCGCTGAAACCCGCTGATCACCACGAGTCAATCGTGCACGATCAACTCGGTTTGTTGCACCGCGTAACCAAATGCCGCCTATAGGACGCCTTACCACCGGACAACAACCGCTGAATTTCAGTTGCTTTTCGAAGGATTTCGTCCAGATTTTGCGCCCCTATGAGTCAACATCCCAGCCTGAAGGGCAAAGGCGCCATCAAAGCCAAGCGCAGCGTTCTAAAGCGCTTTGAGCGGGTCGAGGTGATGAAAAAGCGCGGCCAGTTCAAGAACGGCCAGCGCGTGATTGGCCTGCCCAAGACAAAGCCCGAGGATTAAGCAGGGCCGTGACAAGTCGAGCCTCGCCGGCGCGCGGTCGGATTTGTTTCTTGTCGCTCACCGCTCGCGTTCCGAAATGCGGTTGAATCGTTTTCTTGCCGCTGCCGGCTTTGGATCGCGGCGCGCCTGTGAAGCGCTGATCAAGGACGGCAAGATTTCGATCAACGGTCATTTCATCCGGAATCTCGCAACGATCGTGCAACCAGGCGACGACGTGCGCGTCGCCGGAAAACCGCAGCCCCGTCTCTCGCCGCCTGTTTACATCCTCCTGCACAAGCCAAAAGGCATTCTCTGCACACGCTCCGATGAACGGAAACGCTCGACAGTCTTCGACCTTGTGCCGGCGCATTTTGGGCGGCTCTTTCATGTCGGCAGGCTCGATAAGGACAGCGAGGGATTGATTCTTCTCACCAACGACGGCGCGCTGTCTCAACGCCTGACACATCCAGGGCACGAGGTTGATAAGGAATATGAAGTCCTTCTCGACAGACCGTTTGATGCGCTGCATACGTCGCGGCTCCTGCGAGGATTCAGAATTGAAGGCGGACGGGCGAAGGCAGAGCGAGTCCAGGTGGCCGCGCCAGCGTTGGTAAAGATCACTCTTCGTCAGGGAATTAAGCGGCAGATTCGCTCGATGTTCTTCAAGCTCGGCTACGAGGTGAAGCGACTCCTTCGCACGCGCATTGGGAGGCTCGAATTGGCGACGCTCGAGCCGGGGCAATGGCGTATGCTTGGCGCGCGCGAGGTTGCGCTTTTGACAGGCAGCGATAAGAGAAGATCGTGAAGAATCCCGTCGCCGCGTTTCCCGGTTCTCCGCCCGCTCTTGGCCCCTATTCGCTCGGAGTGATGGCGGAGGGGAAGTTTCTCTTTGTTTCGGGGATGACACCCTTTGACCCCGCGACAGGAAAGATCGATCGTGGCAGCATCTCGCGGCAGACCGAATTGGTTCTCGAAAACATCAAGAATGTTCTTGCCGCGGGCGGCGTCTCCCTGGCCGACGTGGTGAGTTGCCGGGTGTATCTTTCAAATCTCACGGCCGAGAATTTTCGGGAAATGAACGAGGTATATGTGCGCTACTTCGGCGAATCGAAACCTGCCCGCGCGACCATTGGCGCGCAACTTTTGGGTTTTGATGTCGAAATCGAGTGCGTCGCGGTGCTGGGGTGATTCCTTCACGTCGTGAGCTCCGCAAGCGTACGTTTGGGTTCTTGTCGCGCTCGGCTCGCGCGACTGCCCTGGGCAACTCCGACGGTATCGCTCTGTCGAAAGACGGCGGGGTCGTTTTTCGACTCGATGCGTTGACGACTTCAGGCGCCGCCTGTACCCTAGCAGCCTAGTGTCCTCATAGCTCAAGTGGATAGAGCAGGGCTCTCCTAAAGCTCAGATGGTGGTTCGACTCCACCTGGGGACACTTGCGATTCGGGTTGCTGAAAACGAGGAATTCCGGCTTCTGCTTGTAGCGGCCCTGATGTTATGGAATTGGTTTCTAACCGGCGCGCCTCCGCGGACAGCATGATTTTTCTCCTGTCACCGCTGGCGGGGAGACCGTATTTCTGGTGAGACATGGCAAGTTTTTTTGGAGAAGTTTTTCGCATCGCGACATGGGGCGAATCTCATGGAGGCGGAGTTGGGGTGGTGATTGATGGATGTCCTCCGCGGCTTCCGCTTTCGGTGGAGGATATCCAGCCTGAACTCGATCGGAGACGTCCGGGTCAAAGCGACATTGTCACCCAACGCAAGGAGGAAGATACCTGCCAGATTCTCTCAGGGGTTTTCCAGGGATGCACGCTGGGCACTCCGATTTCGATCTTGGTGCGAAATACCGACGCGCGGCCGGAGGCTTACAGAGAGATGGAAACGACATTCCGACCGTCCCATGCTGACTTTTCCTATCAGGCAAAATATGGTATACGCAACTGGCAAGGCGGCGGGCGCGCATCAGCGCGAGAAACCGTCGGACGGGTTGCGGCTGGTGCTGTGGCAAAGAAGGTCTTGAAGACCCTTTTTCCCGATCTTGAAATTCTGGCCTACGTTATCGCGATTCACCACATCGAGTCGAACGTGAATCCGGAAACGGTGACTTTCCAGGAGATCGAGGCCAATGTGGTGCGATGCCCGGATGCTGCGGCGGCTTCCGCGATGATCGAGCGGATCAAGCAGGTGCGAAGCGAAGGAGACTCTTTAGGCGGCCTGATTGAAGGCGTAGTTCGCGGAGCGCCTCCCGGACTTGGCGAGCCGGTTTTCGACAAGCTCGAGGCAGATCTTGCGAAGGCCATGCTCAGCCTGCCCGCGACGAAAGGCTTTGAAATCGGCTCGGGTTTTGCCGGCGCCCGGCTCAAAGGTTCGGAGCACAACGATGCTTTCCGGATGGAGGCGCTGCGCGTTCGCACTGTGACCAACCTCTCAGGCGGAATTCAGGGCGGGATCAGCAATGGGGAGCCGGTGGTTTTCCGCATTGCTTTCAAGCCCACCGCTACTATCGCGAAGCCGCAGCAAACCGTGACCGTGTCCGGCGAGAATGCCGAACTTGCCGCACGGGGCCGGCATGATCCCTGCGTGCTTCCGCGCGCTGTGCCAATGGTCGAGGCCATGGCAGCCCTTGTGTTTTGCGATCATGCGCTGCGCCAGCGCGCGCAGGATTGCTTGCCGCGATAAGCTCCATGCAGCACGGCTCGCCACTCTGGCAGACGGCGCTCTTCTTCGCGGCTCTCCTTTTCTTGCTGTGGGAGACCTGGCGCGGTTGGCGAGCCGGCGTTATCCGGAGCGGGATGCACCTCGCTGCCGTGCTGGTTTCCGCGTCGCTTGGTTTGCTTGCCGCGAAACTTGCAGCGATGCCTTTCGGCGGATTTGACCAATTGCCCGGGGTTCTCGCCGGCATTGTCGTAGGGGGTGGACTTGGAATCTTCTTGTTTGCCGCGATTTGGATTCTGGGGGCTGTGCTCTTCAAACGGACCGAGCATCAAGGTTCCGGCTTGTTTCGGATTCTCTGGGGTGCGGGAGGGGCCTTCTTTGGCCTCTTGCTTGGACTGGCCATTCTTTGGGGAGGCGTTTCAATCGTTCGCAGTCTTGGCACGTTCGCGGAATCACGGGTCGAGACCAAAACGAACAGACCTCGTCCGGCCCAACCGAGGGTAGCAAACGGGCTCCTGACGCTTAAGGAATCGCTCGAACTCGGCTCTGCCGGGCGTTTCCTCGAGTCGGTCGATGCTCTTCCACCAGACTTCTACGAACTCCTGCTCCTGATAGGAAACGTGACAAGCAATCAGCAGACCATGCAGCGTTTTCTCGAATATCCCGGAATTCAGGGAATCCTTCAAAATCCGCGGATTGTCGATCTCATGAACGATCCCGGTGTTATCCGGGCCACAAAAAAAAAGAACATCCTTCTTCTTCTTGACAACAAGGCCGTCGCCGCCGCAGTTGCAGATCCGGTGTTGGCCGGGCAACTCAAGAAGATCGATCTGCGGGCAGCGTTGAAATTCGCACTGGAATCCTCTCCACCTTCTCCTTCACCCTCTCAGACGCCTTCGCCTAAAAAACGCAAGTGATTCTCATGCCGAAATACATCGCCACAATTGGTCTCGAAGTTCATGTGCAGCTAAAGACACAGACAAAGATGTTTTGTTCCTGTGCGGTCGAGCATGGCGCCGAGCCAAACACCAAAGTCTGTCCTGTATGCCTTGGGTTTCCCGGTGCGCTGCCCGTCATGAACGAGGAGGCGTTGCGTCTCACGGCGCTGGCGGGGTTGATGCTCGGTTGCGAGATCCCAGAGGTCTGCAAATTCGATCGCAAGAATTACTTTTATCCGGACATGCCCAAGAACTATCAGATCAGCCAGTATGACCTGCCGTTCTGCGTTGGAGGGGCCGTCCCGCTTCACGATCTCGCGTACCCCAAGGATGCCCAAAAATCCATAGCGACGAAGGATAAGAAGATCCCTCTAGTGCGTATTCATCTCGAAGAAGACGTCGCTAAGAGCTTTCACATGGAGAACTCGACGGGCGTTGATTTCAACCGTGCAGGCACTCCTCTGCTCGAGATCGTTAGCGAGCCCGATATTGCCGGTCCCGAAGAGGCGTTTGCGTATCTTGCCGTGCTTCAACAGGTGGTCATTTATGGGGGAATCAGCGACGCGGACATGGAAAAAGGCAATCTGCGCTGCGACGTCAACGTTTCCGTTCGGCCTTCGGGATCAGAAAAGTGGGGCACAAAGATCGAGCTCAAAAATCTCAATTCGATCTCTGGTGTTCGCCGCGCGCTGGATTTTGAGATTCGCCGCCAGATCGAGGTTCTTGAAACCGGAGGTACGCTTGAGCAGGAGACTCGTCGCTGGGACGACGGGCGTGGCGAAACCCAGTTGATGCGGATCAAGGAAAGCGCACACGACTATCGCTATTTTCCTGATCCCGATTTGTTGCCGGTCAAGACCGCTTCGATCCTTGAAGCTGCGCGCCTGCGGAAGCCAGAGCTGCCTTGGGAAAAGCGCGCCCGCTACGTCGCTGATTTTGGCGTGACCGATTACGATGCGGCGGTGCTCGCCAGCGATCTGTCTACTGCGGGCTATTTTGAAGCCGCCGCAGCGGGCGCCAAGAAGCCGAAGAGCGTCGCCAATTGGATTCTTAACGACCTCCAGAGCGCTCTCTCCGCGGCAAACAAAACGATTGCTGAATGTGCGATCACCCCCGCGGCGTTCGATGAACTGGTAAACCTTATTGAGGATGGACAGATCAACTCCAAACAGGGCAAAGAGGTCTTCGCCGAGATGTTTGCGAGCGGCCGGCCAGCCACCGAAATCGTAAAGGAAAGAGGGCTTGAACAAGTCAGTGACACGGGTGCTATAGAGGCGTTGGCTGATGAGGTCATCCGGGCGAATCCCGGTCCGGCGGCGGATTTCAGAGCCGGCAAGGTCGCCGCCCTGAACTTTCTCAAAGGGCAGGTGATGAAACTCTCCAAGGGTAAAGCCAACCCTCAACTCGCCGGGGAGATCCTGAAGAAAAAGCTTGGTTCCTGATGGCTCCCGTAGCGATCGATTCAATGGTTCGCTGGACCGCCTCGATCAATGGGAGGACACTGCTGTCCAAAATAAGTCGCTCTTGGACAAAGCAGCCGTGAATTTGGCTTCATCTTGAATTCATAGTGCAGCGCTTACTTGTTGGAAATCTTTTGTGGATTTTGCTCGCGTGGCGTCGCTGTATATCATTCCTATTCATCATTGCGGGTTGTGGGTTGGCGAGGCGGTGGCTTTGAAGCCGCTCACATTGATGCGGATCGCAGGTGATCCGCATCGTGGAAGGGCAAAGGCGGCCGGATGCGCGAGGTGCCGATCGCCCCCGAGATGAGCGAGCGGCTGCGCCGGTATTGGAGCTTTCACTGAAACGGGCGGTGGCTTTTCCCCGGCGTCGGACGCGGATGGAAGGAGCGCACGCGCTCGCTTTCCCGCGCAATGGAAGAGTCCAGCCAGGCCATGAGCGTGTGGGCGGTGCAGAACGCGTTGCGCATGGGGCTCTGGGGAAGCGGGCTGAAGAAGAACGCGACCTGTCATACCCTGCGCCATAGTTTCGCAACACACAGATCTATTACCGGCGTGGTGCTCGCGCCCTTTCAGTGACATCTTGCGAGTTCCGGCAATATCCACGAAGCGATTCGAATTCCTCCAGCGCCCGGCATGTTCGCGCTGTAGCGCCACGATGGCCCTCGAGGCACCGCGCGGCATTGGCTGAAAGCTCGGCGCGTTTCTCAGGATGCAAGAGCAGTTCGCGGAACTTCTGTTCGAGTTCTGTGGCGTCGGCGACTTGCGAGGCACCGCCTTCTCGCACGAGCTGAGCAGCCAATGAAGAAAAATTCTCCATGTTCGGTCCGAAAACCACGGCCTTCCCCGCTGCAACGGCTTCAGCCGGATTCTGCCCCCCGTGAGCAGTCAGGCTCTTGCCGACGAAAACCGCCGTTGCCTGGTCATACCAATCGCGAAGTTCGCCTGTGGTATTCACGAGAAGAGTATCGGGGTTCTCGGGGACGCGTTGTTCGCCATTGCGGAGCGCCACCCGGAGCCCGAGCCGATCCAATTGTTCGCGCACTTCCCTCCAGCGCTCTGCGTGCCGTGGGACCACGACGTAAAAAATGCTCGGGAAATCTTTTTTCAGCCGGATCACAATCTCGCCGATCAGACCTTCCTCCCCGGAATGGGTGCTTCCCGCCAGAATCACGGGAGCGGATTCGCCGACGCCGAGTTCGGCAAGAGTCTGGCGGAAATTCCGGCGCTCGCGGTTGTCATCCCCTCGGTCGTCAAACTTTATGCTGCCCGTGCAGAGGATCTTCCGCGCATCGACGCCCAAAGATTCCCAACGCTTTGCATCGGCGGGTTCCTGAACACAAAGGAGATGGAGTTGGTTAAATATCGTCGATGCAAGCGGACGGACCATCCGGTAACGGGACTCCGAGCGCCTGGAGAGCCGTGCGTTGACGAGCGCCAGGGTGGCGCCCCGGGCTTTTGCCTCGGCCGTGAGGTTGGGCCACACTTCAGCTTCGACGAGAATAAGGCGCCGCGGCCGAATCAGCCGGACGGCACGCCTGGCGATCCAGAAAAAATCGATCGGGTTATAAATCGTTTCGAGGTGTTCGCCTGTTTCCCTGCTTGCCAGAGCGAACCCGGTCGAAGTGGTCGTGGAAAGCACGACAGGAAGCTGGGGATCGCGGTTCTTCATTTCACGAATGAGTTTCAAGGCGATCAATACCTCTCCGACACTCACCGCATGCACCCAAGTCCATCCGCCGCGCGAGAGCTTCTGACGAACGCGCGGCGAATAGATAGCGAATCGCTGCCCGAATTTGTGACGATACTTTCCGCGCTTGAGCATTCGGAAGAGGAATCCCGGCAAGAGCGCTAGCAAGACGAACGGGAAGGCGAGATTATAGAGGATGCGGACCACCGTCATTAGGCAGGGACGTAATACGCGATCTCACTCTCGCCGTAGCGGCGGACGCGCACAAGCGAAAGAACGCTGGCTTCTGGTTCTTTGCTTCCGGCAAGGCGCTCAAGAACGAACGTGCCGCTCGAGCCGAGCGCGCCAACCAACGCCGGAAGTTGGAGCAACTCCGTGGCGAAATCGCGATCGGTAGAAGATTTGGCGTAGGGAGGATCCGCGAAGATCAAGTCGAAGTTTCCCTCGGCGTAGAGCTCGAGAAACTTGAGCGCGTCCATGACTTGCACGGAAGCCTTCAGCCGGGCGCGGCGAAGGTTCTCACGCACGCACGATGCGCAGCGCGGGCTGGAATCCACGAAGACCACCGAAGCTGCCCCGCGGCTGAGCGCCTCGATTCCGATCGCACCGGAGCCGGCAAAGAGGTCAAGCACCCGGGCTCCGGGTACGGCGTCGCCAAGGCTGGAAAAGATCGCTTCCCGGACGCGATCCATTGTAGGCCGGACACCCGGCGACGGTGTATTTAGCGGCAGGCCGCGAGCTTCGCCGGCTATGACGCGCATGGGATCAATTTCCCGGGGGCTTCTCTTCCTTCTTGTCTTCGGACTTCTGCGGCACGCTGGAGCGCAAAATATTCATCAGCATTCCGCCAACGTCCTGACCGACCTTGGCACCGATCAGCTTGTCAAGAAGGTCGGTTTTCGGGTTGTCAATCCTGCCCGTCACAGTGAAGGGGATCTGGCGGTACTCCGGATCTTCCGAATCGACTAAGTTCTTCCCAAGCACACCCCTGAGTTGGTTCTGAAGCTTGAGATTGAAGAGCAATTGCGCATCAAGGCTCATTTTTCCATTGAAGCGGACGGGCCCCTTGCCGCGCAGGATGAGATTGTCCGATCTTAGGATGATATCATCCACATGGACGCGCTCATCACGGATGGTCATGTCGAGCCTCGCGTCACTCAATTTAAGCAATTGAAGTTCGTCGATTTGAAGCAACTCGCCTAGCTTGATGAGAAAATCTACGGGCTTGAGTTTCGCAGAAACCAGCTCGAAGTGGCCCGCCCCGGTTATGGAGTCGCTATTGCGCGGATCGCCTGCGAGTTCGATCGAGCCTTGGAGAACGCCTTCCGTCTTGCCTGGTTCGAGTTGCGCCTCCTCGACGAGCTTTCTCAAAAGAATATCAGTGAGTTGGAGACCCAGGACAAATGAGGGCTCTTCGCTACTCTCTACCCGATACTTGCCGATGAGTTTTCCTCCCGCCAGTGATCCCTGAATTTCCGAGAGGTCGAGCACCTTGCCATTCCAGGTAAATGGGCCGCCAATCTTGCGCGGCTTGAGCGAGCTGAACAAATCCGCTCTTCCAATCTCGAAAATCCCTGCCGCAGAACCGTCGAGGGTGATTTGACCGCTAATATCTGTCCTCTCCAGGGTGACTATCGCACGATTCTTTGCGTTGAGGAAAACGACATTTCCACCGCGAAGCCGGAAATTCTGGAGTTCCGCTTTGAAAGTTGCTCCCTTCCCGGTGGCGAGCGAAGGTTCCCTCGCGGCTTCGGCAACTTGCGTCCGGTACTGGGGCAGGGGAATGATCCAGTCGCCGTTTTCGAGCTGGCGAACAATCAATTTCGGTTCGAAAAGTGTGCATTCCGTGATGACGAAACGCCTGTTCAGAAGCGGGAAGAGGGAAAATCGAATTCGTAAAGCAACAGCTTCAGCAACGTTAAGATTCGCATTCGTTGGATCAGGGACACTGATCCCACGAAGCACAAGTCCGCTCCAGGGCGTGTACATAGAGCTTCGGATTTTGACCTCGGCTCCAAGCGATCGGATCGCCGCGTCGCGGATGCGCTGTTGTACGCCGTCAGATTGCAGGTACAGATTGATGCAAAGAAGGACGATTGCGGCTGCCGCGAGGACGCCGGCCGCAATGAAAAGAAATCGCTTGGCAAATGTGGGCACGCGGGGAAGCTACGAAACTTTTCCGGAATGTGAAGCGTGAACAAGAGTCCAAAAATTCTCGTCATTTTGAACCCCGCCGCTCGGGGTGAGCGCGCCAAGGCGTTGCGCGACAAGATTGCATCGCTTTCGCACCAGGTTATCGTGAGAAGTACCGGGTCCCCCGGCGACGCAGGGGCCCTGGCTACGCGGGCGGTGGCGCAAGGGTATGACACAATTGTGGCCGCGGGCGGCGACGGAACGATCAACGAAGTGGTCAATGGGATGGCGGGTGCGCACGTTAATTTTGGAATTCTGCCCGTCGGCACGATGAATGTCTTCGCAACCGAGCTGGGAATTCCCCAAAACAATCTGGCGAAGGCCTGGCAGGTGATTGAAGACGGTTGTGTCCGTCAGGTCGATCTTCCCAGAGCCAACCAGGAATACTTTGTGCAGCTTGCTGGAGTGGGGCTCGATGCGGAGGTGGTGCGCCACACAACACCGGACTCCAAGAACGCGCTTGGACCGATGAGCTACCTTCTCACGCTGGCTCAGGTGGCGGCGCGGCAGCCGCCGAAAATTCGCATCGAGCCGGTGGATGGCGCTTCGCGCGAAGGCAGCTTCGTGTTGGTTGGAAATGGCCGTTTGTATGGCGGTCCCTTCGTGCTTTTCAAGAACGCGCGGCTTGACGATGGTCTTCTCGACGTTCTGGTCTTTCAGAATCAGAGTCATTGGGATTTGATCCGTTACTTCCAAGCGATTGTCTTTGGCAACCACCCGGCACTTCCGGACGTGGAGTACTTTCAGAGCCGCGGCCTCCGGCTTACGAGCCGCGAACAGGTGCCGGTGGAGATTGACGGGGAGTTAACCGGCACGTTGCCATACGAATTCGGTTTTTCAATTGGCAAACTCAACGTTCTTGTCCCGCGCACATTGGACACGGGAAACAAATCCACATAGGATTCCCCGATGACGGGAAAGCGCAGGCCGATCAGTGCGGTAGTGGTGCTCATCGCAATTAACGCCGCAATTTTTGCCTATCAATTGTTAAGGCCCGATTTTGAGAACCATTTGCAGGATCTTTACGCTTTGAGCGCGGCGGGTATGGAGGAAGGCCGATTGTGGCAGCTCATCACATACGCATTTTTGCATGCGAGCATCTGGCATCTTCTTTTCAATATGGCTGCACTTTGGTTCGCCGGACGGATCGTGGAACGCGTAATGGGAACAGGCCGGTTTCTCGCTCTTTATGCGGCCTCCGCAGTGGCAGGCGGCCTCGCCCAAATCCTCTGGGAAGGAGGAACCCTTCCCTTGCTTGGCGCGTCTGGGGCGGTGTGCGGTGTCATCCTCGCCTTTGCCACGATGTTTCCGGAAACACAAATCGTGGTGCTCCTGTTTTTCGTCATCCCCTTGAAGTTCCGCGCAAAGTATCTGGGTTGGGGCTTGGTGGGATCGTCGCTCCTGTTTCTCCTGATCGGATTCGAGCCATGGATTGGGCACGCGGCGCATTTTGGTGGCTGCGTGGCAGGATATCTTCTTGCGCGGCTCAACGGCTATGGGGTTCCAAGCGCCCCAGAGCGCTTGCTGAAGAAGTGGCTCTCCTGGCGAGCGATTTGACCGAGTCTTGGATCGGTCATTTCGAAATGACCGCGTCGCTCTTCCGCGCAGCCCCTGATACTCGGCAGGCCTGCAGGCCAAACCAGCGTGAAAGCGTTTTCCTGTTATTCGCCACAAGCCGGTATCCTGCCTGAAATGCGGTTTTGATCAGCGGCCAATCCATGCAGATCCCCAGCAATCGCCAACGCGGAAGAACGCGAAGACAACTCGCAACCGCTGAAGCATCGCGGCGCACGTGACCATTGGAATCCAAAGTTTGAATTCCCAAATCGGCGTGCCGCCTATCGATTACTGCGTATTTTTCGACTTGTTTGTCGTCCTGATAGGCGATCACGACCAGCTTTGCCCCAGCGGATTCGGCCTGTCGAATGAGCCAATCGACGCATGCTGTGCAGATCCCGCAATCGGCGTCGTAAAAGAGAGTAATGGCTTTCATTCAAAGACTACGTGTCGCGCGGGATGCGGCCGTTTCAGGATCATACTGGCGCCCTTTGCGATCCGGTTTGCCTCCGAGAATCCAGGCTTTCTCAAATTTACACGACTCGGCGGATCTGAATCGAATCGAAGCGTTCGCTTCCGGTCAGGACATCAGTGAGAATGACAAGCTGAGTGCCAATCTGAACCATTCCTCTGTCTAGCAGGAGCTTCTGAGCCTCAGCAATGGTATGTTCGGGGTCGAGGTCAAAAGCCATCACAACGGGAACGGTCGCCCAATTCAGTGTAAGACGGCGCGCGACCTCTTCGCTTGGCGTGAAGGCGTAGATGGGTGCCTCTTTGGGCCGAAGCTGGCTGAAATGATCGGCCATGAAGCCACGCCGGGTAAAGACGACGATCTTCGACTCCGGAATAGAATTCGCGAGCTCAACCGCAGACCGGACCGCCTTGTGACGGATGCTTAGTGTCTCGGCCTCCTCGTGAAAACCTGCGCCACCGATCTGTTCAAAGCGGCGCGCCACACGATCAAAGACTTGCACGCATTCGATCGGATACTTGCCGACGGTTGTCTCGCCGCTGAGCATGATGGCGTCCGCCTGTTCGAAGACGGCGTTTGCCACATCGGTGATCTCCGCGCGAGTCGGCAGGGGGTTCTCGATCATCGATTCAAGCATGTGCGTTGCAACGATAACCTGCCGGCCCTTCTGAATGCATCTCATGACGGTGCGTCGCTGGATGATTGGAAGCTCTTCCATGGGACACTCGATCCCGAGATCGCCGCGGGCAACCATGATCGCGTCGCATTTCTCGATGATATCATCGAGGACACTCACGGCGTGCTGATCTTCAATTTTTGCAATGACGCGCGCCTGGCTGCCATGTTCCGCGAGAACGCGTTTGAGAGCCTCGATGTCCGCGGCCTGGCGACAAAAGCTCAGCGCGACGTAGTCGACGCCGACGGAGACCCCAAGCTCGATATCGGCCAAGTCCTTCGCAGTGAGCGGCGGCAGGTTGACTTTGACGCCTGGAAGATTGATGTGGCGTCTGGAACCGAGAACGCCCTCCGTCAGGACCTGACACCGGATGCGGTGGTAATCCTTGGACAGAACTTTCATGTGGATGACGCCATTATCAACGAGCACGACGTCTCCAACCGAAATATCATCGACAAGACCCTCGTAGTTGACATCGACCGAGTGCACGTCCTCGCTCTGCTCACCGCGTACAGTGAAGTCGAAAATATCGCCTGGTCGAAGATTGAGCTTCGTCTTCAAGTCGCCGGTGCGGATGGCAGGGCCCTGGGTGTCCAGGAGGATGCCCGTGACGACACCGAGTTCGGAGGAGATGGTGCGAATATTCTTCACCACGGTGCGCACCCAATCGTGCGGCGCGTGGCTCATATTGAGGCGGAAGATGTTGGCGCCAGCCATGACTAGAGCGCGGAGCTTTTCGGGTGAATCGGTGGCGGGGCCGAGAGTGCAGATGATTTTGGTTTTTCGCATGGGTGTCTTGGATTCGATGATCCGTCTGTCGCGCGAACTACCGCGCGTAAGCTGTTAATAGGGAAAGCATGTCTTATTCCTCGCGCTGGCGCCTGGTGAGCCAGAGCGAAATAAAGAAAATGAGAAGCAGCAAACAGCCCAAGGCGGCTCCAAAGGGCTGATTGCGGCCGGAGGTGAATTGTTTGTAGATGACCTCGCCGATGGTGGGAGGGTCGCCGCCGCCCATGAGATTCGTGATGGCGAACATGGCGATTGATGGCACGAAGACAAGCAGTGCCCCGGCCACGATGCCGGGCCGGGTGAGTGGAATGATCACTTGTGAGAAGGCGCGCACGGGTCCAGCCCCGAGATCGTAGGCAGCCTCGATCATGGCATTATCAAGACGCTCCACGCTTGCATATATGGGCAGTATCATGAACGGAAGATAATTGTAAACCAATCCCAGAACCGAAGCGAAAGGTGTGTAAAGAATTGTAATTGGCTCCGGGATGATCTTTGCGGAGACGAGGAATGCGTTGACCAGACCCTCTTTGCTCAAGATTGTGATCCACGCGTAGGTGCGGATAAGAAAGCTCGTCCAGAAAGGGATCATGACGAGCATGAGGAGATTGTTTCGCATTTTTTCGGGCGAGCGCCCGATAAAGTAGGCTGCAGGGTAGCCGATGGCCACGCAGAGAATTGTGGTCAGAAGAGCATACCAGACTGAGATGAGAAAGACCTTCAGCCACGTCCAGTTGAAGGCTCGTGCGTAGTTATCGAGCGTCAGGGTAAAATGGATCGTTCCGAGGCCCTTTTGCTCCCCGAAGCTCAACAGGATGAGCATAATCGTCGGCACGACTACAAAGACGATCAGCCAGACGAGGAGGGGCGAGAGGACAAGCCACGCCGGAAGGCCCGGCGTCCGCTTATAGGCGGCGTCAGCTCGCACTGCTGCCGTTGCCGCTACGGCCGCCATCTTATTGCGCCTTTTGGGAAGTCACGAGTTCGTCAATCTTGGTGGCCTGTTCACCGACATCCTTGAAGGTTTGCATAGTCGCCAGCTCATCCGCCGTCGGATAGCTTGCGGGATTGCTGCGTTGCGCGGGGGTCAGGAGTTCGCGTGCCGCTGCGTTCGGGTTCAAGTACGGAAAGGCTTCCGAAATTTTTGCGCTGATATCTGGACGTAGGACAAAGTTCATGAAGAGCTGTGCATTCTTCACGTGTGCGGCCGTCTTCGGGATGGCGAGATTGTCCACAAACAGATGCGCGCCTTCTGCGGGCACGATCCATTTGAATTTCTTGTCTTCATTGATCAGAATGGCCCCTTCGCCGCCCCAGATAATCCCGAGGGCGACATCTCCGTTCAGAAGGGCGGTCTTGGGGCTATCCGAATCGAAGACCTTCACAAGCGGCAGCCATTTGGCGAGGACGGGCCTTACCTTCTCGAGATTTTCATCGGAGACCTCGTTGATGGGGATGCCAAGGGTGTCAAAGCCCCAGGCGACGATTTCGCGCGCATCGTCGAGGACGACGATGTTCTTGCTGAACTTGCTTTGGAAGACGTCGTTGTAGCTCTTGATTTCATCCTGGACGAGATCAGTGTTTACGACAATGCCCACCGCTCCGGCCATGTAGGGGATGGAGAATTTATTACCCGGATCGAAGGACATGCTCGTGAATTCCGGGGCAACATTCTTAATATTCGGAATGGCCGCGTGATCAATCGGAGTGAGGAGGTTTTCCTTTATTAAGCCTTCAATCACGTATTCACTGGGCTGGATAAGGTCGTAGGTCCCTCCGCCGGCTAGAAGCTTGGCGAGCATTTCCTCGTTCGAAGCATAGTTTTCCACCGAAACCTTAATTCCTGTTTCCTTGGTGAAGCTATCTATGATTTCCTGCGGCACATACTCCGACCAGCAGAAGATATTGAGCTCCTTCTCGGGATCGCCAAGCGGCTCAGCAGCTGCCTGCTGAGGCGCGGGGGTGGTGCTCGGTGAAGCCGATGTGCCTTGGCTTGCCGGGGTGGCCTCGGGCGCTTTTCCACAGCCGACGAGCGCCACCGCTGCAAGGACGGCCAACATCAAGGGATGGGCGATTTCTTTCATGGAGTTTTTCGACGGGTCAAGAGCTCACTGAACAAGACGAGAAGAATCGTGGCGATGACAAAAATCGTGCTCAACGCGTTAAGTTGAGGGTTGAGACCGACCTTTGCCATTCCGTAGACCTTAAGCGGAAGTGTCTGCGATTGGGAGCCCGCCGTAAAGACCGAGACGATGTATTCATCCAGTGAAAGGGTGAAGGACATTAATGCGCCGGAAATGATCGACGGCATGAGGTAGGGCACAATGACGAGCCGGAAAGCCTGTGCGGGAGTGGCGCCCAGATCCATGGCAGCCTCTTCGAGGAAGGGATCCAAGCCCTGAAGCCGGGCTTGGATGCCGACCAGCACAAACGGAAAACAGAACGTGGTGTGAGCAATGATGAGCGTCACGTATCCGAGGGGGAGTTTGAGAAGATGGACGAATTCAGCAAGCAGGCTGACCCCCATGAGCACTTCGGGCATCACCATGGGGATGAAGATCAGAAGACCGATAGCGCGCTGGAACGGGAATCGATAGCGGTAAAGCATCCAGGCCCCGATGGTGCCAAGCAGCGTCGCGAGAACCGTCGTCGCTGACGCGACGATAAGGCTGTTCTTGAATGCCGTAAGAAGAATGTTGTTTTCAAGGAGCGCCCCATACCACTTGAACGAAAACCCTTCCCAGCGAATGTTGAGACGCGAGCTGTTGAAGGAAAAGATGATGAGGAGAACGATCGGGATGTAAAGGAACGCGAAAACGAGTGCCGTCCAGGCACCGAAGAGCCAGCGCTGGATCTGTGCACCGTGATATTTTTTCAGGATAGTGTGCCGAGAAGGGGGGCTCATAGCGGCAACCGCTGACACGCGCCGAATTTATCGGACTTCGTTCGACGCGTCCAGAGCTTGTGCCTTGGCGAAGTCTGGGGTTTTTTTCCGTCGCGCGGAATCAGGATGTTGCGGGAATGGAATCGGCGCGGATCGGGTGGGACTTCGTCCGCCACCGGCAAGCGCCGTGCGCTTGATAATCGAGGGCGCGAGCAGAGCTGCGGCGATGAGAGCCAGGAGGCGCACGGCCGAAGAGACCAGAATCGGATCCATGGTTAGCGCGTGAATTCTCTAAGCGGCACTGAGTGAAGCACGCAAGCGGCCGAGGCCTTCTTCGATGGAGACGATGGGTGCATACCCAAGTTCCCGACGCGCGCCGCCAATATCAAACCAATGGGCGGTACAGAGCTCTTCGACCAAAAAACGCGTGAGCCTCGGCTCTCCTCTGAGCGGCAAGAACCGATAGGCGAGTTCGAGCAGCATCCCAGCGCCATACGCCACGCGAGCTGAAATCATGCGTTGCACCGGTGGAAGCGAGCCGGCTGCCAGGAGGCGATCGACAAAAGTCCACAGCGGCACAGGCTCACCTTGCGAAATGAAGAACGGTCTTCCCGAGACGGGCGCTCCGAGCGCCAGTTTGTCGGCCGCAAGCAAGTGCGCCCACGCAGCGTTGTCGATGTAGGTGAAGTCGACAAGTGGGTCTCGGTTACCAATTCGCGCGAGTGTTCCCGCGCGGCCCTGAGCGAGAATCGACTTGGTGAGCTGCGTATCGTGCGGGCCCCAGAGCAGGTGCGGGCGCAATGCGACGGTCGCCAGCGCGCTCGAGTTGGCGGCCAGCAACCGCCGCTCGGCGAGCGCCTTTGTGCGCGGGTAGTGCGCGCGGTACCTCGAGGCGTACCGGTACCGATTCGTTGACCCCTTCCATATCACGCCCGTCGAAGACGACGCTGGGCGAGCTTGTGTAGACGAGCCGAGCAATGCCCGCTTGTTGGCAAGCCCGAATAACGTTGTCGGTGCCCAGCACATTGGCGTTGAAGAAGTCGACAGCACGCCCCCAGAGCCCTGCCTTCGCCGCCACGTGAAACACCACCTCACACCCCCGCACGGCTCGGAGCAGCGCATCTGCGTTGGCGAGATCGCCTTGGACGACCTCGACCCCGCGCGCCGAAAGGACCGGGTAGGCGCCCCGGGCGAAGCTCTTCACTTGGTCTCCGCGCGCCAAGAGCTGTTCGATGATGGCGCTGCCCAGAAAGCCGCCTCCGCCGGTGACGAGGGCTCTCATGGAACCTGCTTGCTTGCCCAAACAGCGAGGCGCTCGCGAAAAATCTTCGCGTTGTGTCTAATATCGACGGGAAATCGGTGGTGAAAGAGAATCGTCTCGACGTTGCGCGTCAACGGGCATGCAGCGCCGAGGGCCAGCAGGTCGCGCCTGATCTGGGGGGGATCGACCGCTCCGTCGTTTTCCACCTCGACACACAGCGCGGGCCGCTGGTGAGGAGCCGCTCCCATTCCAACGAGGGCCGTTCGACGCACCCGCTGGTGCTGGTTGAATACGCCCTCACATGCAACGCTGAAGAGCGTTTCTGACTGGGTCACCACCCGGTGTGACTTGCGGCCGCAGAACCAGACCCGCCCCAGCGCGTCAATCGAGCCAACGTCTCCGGTGCGATGCCCGACTTCGCCAGCCGCGGAAAGTATTTTGGCCAGCCGAGTTGCCTCGGGCCGGTTCCAATACTCCCTCGAGACGTTGGGGCCCCACACCACCAACTCGCCCACTTCGTCTCGTGGCACGCGCAACGCATCGGACCAATTTTCGATGGGCGCATCGGTGATTCGCATCACTTCAATCCTCACCTGAGGCAGCGGTCGCCCGACGCAGACTCCGCGCCCGTGTGCCGTGCCATCGCCAGCTTCTTCGCGAAGCTCCTTCAGAGAGATGGAGCAGATCGGGAGCGCTTCGGTGGCGCCGTAGGGCGTGTGGATCTCGGCATCGGGCCCCAAAAGTTGGGCAAACCGTTCGAGCACTCGGCCCGACACTGGTGCACCAGCCGACAGCACTCGCTTCAAAGTGGGCAACTTCACACCCCGCTCTACACCCCATCGGCCCACCCGATCGAGCAGCGCCGGTGAGCCAAAGGCGTGGGTGACTCCCTGCTCGATCACCGGCCCGATGATGCAGGAAGGATTCACCGAACCAGGCCGAGTGAAGTCCATTCGCGGAATGACGGCTGTCGCCTGCCATACAGGATCGAAGAATGCGAAAAGCGGAAAGGTCGCCAGATCGCGCTCTCCGGGACGAATGCCGAAGTGGTCACGCAACAACAGTGCTTGGGCCGCGAGGGTTTGATGCGCATACATCGCTCCCTTCGGTGGTCCTGTGCTCCCCGAGGTAAATGCGATGGCAGCGAGTTCGCTTGGGCCGGGTGATGGAAAGGGCCGTAGATTTGCCTGCGCACCGGCTTTCATCACGTCGTCAAAGGAAGCGCCGCGCCAGAACCACCGGGCTCCTACGGTCACGAGGGTGCGGACGGAGTCTTTCGCCCAGCCCAGCAGAACGCGCGCCGCGTGCGCCGCGGAGACTCCGATGAAGGCGCTGGGCCCCGCCTCTGCGAGGCACCGCGCGAGGTGCACGCGGCCGATGCCGGGGTCGATGAGTACCGGAACCGCTCTGCGCCGCAGGAGCCCGAAGGTAAGCACGAAGAGCGGCCGGCTTGGCCGAACCAGCAGTGCGACGCGATCGCCCCGCTCGATGCCCAGGGCGGCCAACCCTCGCGCGCACAGGTCGCTTTGCTGGTCGAGTTCATCGAAGCGAATCGCCCCATCGGCAAAGATGTAGGCCGGTTGCGCAGGGCGATCGACCGCGGCCGCGCGCAAGAAGGAGGAGAGATCGCTCGCCTGATGGCTGCCCACGCCGCTCATACGGACTCCTCCAACGGGTGCGCAGCGAGAAACGAACGAACGAGCGGCACGATGCGATCAGCCGCGTCTTCCAGCACATAGTGGCCCGCATCGGGAAAACGATACACCTCGGCCGAGGGGAACCGCCGGGTCCACTCGTCGAGAAAGTGACGATCGAACACGAAGTCCCGCTCGCCCCAGCAAATCATCATGGGCCGTGAACGGAGCGACTCCAAACCCGCCGCGGTCTGATGGACCACTTCGAATGATGGGTGCTGTGGCCCGAGGGGAATATCCTGTACGAAGCGGAGCGTCGCGATGCGATTGGCCCAACTATCGTAGGGGGCGGTGTAGGCGCGCCGAACCTCGGCGGCGAGCCGGTGTTGCGGCGCAAGGTGACTGGCCACCGCTGAGAAGGCGTTAAAGCGACGGACGAAGAATGCTCCCAGCGCGGTGTCGCGGCAGACGCGAATTGAGAGAGGTAGCCGCGTTGTCACCGGGATCGGAAACGCCGCCGTATTCAGTATCACGAGCCGTTTCACCCTGTCAGGGTAACGCACGGCCCACGCCAAGCCAATGAGCCCTCCCCAGTCATGGACGGCAAGTGTGATGTCGCGGGTGACACCCGCGCTTTCGAGCAAGGCTGTCAGGTCGCGAACGCGTTGCTCGAGAGTGTAGGAGTATCGGGTGTCGTCAGGCTTGTCAGAAAGACCACACCCGATGTGGTCGGGCGCGATGACCCGGTATGAAGTGCGCAGGTCGGCAATCAGAGCCCGGTACATGAAAGACCATGTGGGATTGCCGTGCAACATGACCACAGGCGCGCCGTGCCCTTCATCTACATAGTGCTGGCGCAGCCCGGCGCGATCGTGAAAACGACTCTCGAATGGAAAGAGGTGGCGAAACGGCTCGAGACGCACAGGCATTCCAGCCGCTAGCAGGCTGTCGGACTCGGGCGTCCGAGAGGAAGATTTTTCATGAGTCAAATTCCGGCGTCATCCCAAGTCCAACAGGTTGTTTAATACCGAAAGGCGCAGAACGCTGAGGTCACACCCGCGCTGCCCATCGCGAGCAAGACCTGCATACCGCGCTTAAGCCGGCCCTCCTCTTCTGCGACGCAGATGTTGAGCGGCAACGAGGCGGAAACCGTGTTGCCGAAGCGTGAGTGGGTCGAGAAAACGATGCCGGGGTCGATGTTCAACAGCTTCGTGACCATGCGGGTCGTCGGAAGGCTCACCTCGTGTCCGATCAACATGTCGTAGTTGCGGTCACGCAGTGCGGGCGTTTCGTTGAAGTGCGTGCCCAGCATCGAGGTCGCCACGGCCATAAGCTCGCGCGGCGAGGTGTAGAAAGACATCGGCTTGCACTGGTTGGTAACCGGGGTCGAAACGAAGTCGTCAGCGTGGGAAAGCGGAATGTGGCAAAGGCTCCACTTGTCGCCGGAGGTCCTGAAGCTCAAGACGAAGTCGTCGCGGTCGGATTCGCCGACCAATAGCGTCGCAGTTGCCGCTTCACCGATGGTGAAGGCCGAAAAGGCATGCTCGAGGTCTTCCATGCGATCGATGTCGAAGTTGGCGTATTCCCGAAAGTTGAACTCGCAGTTCAGAATCATCACGGTGCGGTAGGTGCCCGCGGTAATAAGCGCCTTGGCGAGTTGCAGACTCCGAATCCACGAGGCGCACGCATCGAGTACGTCAAAGCAGGTCGCGCGCGTCAGGCCGAGCTCCGCCTGAAAAATGTTGGCCATCGCGGGCTCGAGCCAGCCGCGCCCGACGCCCGCATAAATGAGGAGATCGACATCGGCAGGCGACACGCCGCTGCGCTTCAAAGCGAGTTGGCCCGCGCGCATTCCAATGGTAAAGGCCTTCTCGCCTTCAGCACGGTGGTAACGAACTTCCGTTCCCGAGAAGCGAAACGAGAGCTGCATTCGTTGCTGGAGTTCCTTGAGCTCGTTGTCGGAAAACCGCGCCCGATTACGACGCAGCATCTCTTCGATGAGATCCTGGTTCGTGACCTTTCTTGCTCGGAAGGGCGTGGGCGACGTGGAGGATTTTCATTGGCTAGGCAGCATGCATTCGGCGAAAAGGAGCGAGCATGGTAAGCGGTTGGAATTAAGCCAACAACAACTGAAATATTGAACCATGACCGAAAAGAGAGATAGCATATGAACCCAAGAGATCAAAAAGATGATGGCGATGACAGGGATTTTTACGGGCCGAAGACGGATCCGTGCATTGGTCCTGCATGCGAGACGTCGCCAGTTTTTAGCTGGCATGTCGATCCCCCCCATCGGCCTTGACCTCTCTGGCCCTCTTCTACCATCATCTGCTTATGAACTTCATTTCTCAGCCAGTCTCGAGGGCAAGTTCCGCAACGGCCCGAAGAGCGATTTCTGATCGTAAACCTCTGCACATGAGAATGGAACGCCTCTGATGTTCAGTGCCACGACGCTTACCGACCTCATAGAATCCAATCGCAACGCCCCGCGCAGTATCACTTACGTGGAGGGCGAGCAAAACGAGCGCAGATGTCGCGTTTGGAGAGCTGTATGAGCGCGCGCTCGGTGTGCTGCATTCACTGCAGAAGCTCGGCGCAAGGCCCGGCGACAAGCTGATTCTTTTCCTTGCCGGCAATGAGAAATTAATCGACGCTTTCTGGGCCGCCATTTTGGGCGGACATCGTTCCCGTTCCCGTGGCGCCGGGTATCAGCGACGATCATCGCCTCAAACTCCTGCGCATCGCACGCAAGCTCGGAAAGCCCTTCATTTACGCGGATCGCCGCTCGCTCGAGCGCCTGGAAACCTTCGCCACGCAGGCAAAAGAGCAAGCGGCGTTGGACGAGATGCTAAGAAACCGAGCGTTACTGGTCGACCACCTTGACAATACATCGAGTGCAGGCAATGTCTATCGCGCCCAGCCGGGCGATGTGGCTTTAATCCAGTTCTCTTCAGGCTCGACGAGCGAGCCCAAGGGCGTTGTGCTGACCCACCGCAACATCATCGCTAACGCGCTTGGCGTCACCGAACGAGCAGGGTTTAACGAGGAGGATGTGAGTCTATCGTGGATGCCCCTTACACACGACATGGGTCTTATCGGCTCTCACATCTACATGTTCGCAAACCGCCTGCAGGTCAACTTGATGTCCACGGAGCTCTTTATACGGCGTCCGCTGTTGTGGCTCACTTTAGCCATGCGCAAGCGCGCGACCATGCTGTGCTCGCCAAACTTCGGATACCGGCACTATCTGAAAGGGCTCGACGACGGTCCGGTCGAAGGGCTAGACCTCTCATCTGTTCGCCTCATATTCAACGGCGCAGAGCCAAT
>CAVPTR010000001.1:0-52792 GCA_963708595.1 uncultured Verrucomicrobiae bacterium | reverse complement strand
CATCTGGATGGGCTGGCCATCTGCGGAGTTGGACTTCCCGCGCGGCAAGGAGCAAAGCGCGGAGCTGAAAAAGCAGAATCAGGAACTCGCGGAGAAATTCGGGATTGAGGGCTTCCCGACCTTGGTCTTGCTAAATTCCCAAGGTGAAGAGGCGGCTCGTAACGTCGGCTATCTGCCGGGCGGCCCAGAGGGTTTTGTCAAGTGGGTTGAATCTGCGGGAAGGCCGTTAAAGCCTGCATCCCTGTAAGACCGGTTCGCCCGCTCTTGCCTTGATGCGGGGAGGGTTCGCGCCTGGGACCGAACGGATAAGAGTGGCAGGAAGGCCGCAGGTGGAATTCACTGGCTAATTTTCATTTCAACAGCGATTTGTGGGCGCTCTTTTCTTTTCGCAGGCAGGCCTCGCAGGAGCCATACAGAACGATGTCATGATCTTCGACTCGAAATCGCGGAGGCGCCATCGTCTTAATACCGGCGAGACATTTTTCGAGTTCAAAGACTCCGCCGCACACGCGGCAAAGAAAGTGATGATGATGGCTTTTATTAGCCCGTTCGTAACGTGGCATTTGGCCGGGAATTTCCACGGCAACCACGCGGCCATGCTTAGTTAGGGCCTTCAACGAACGATAGACCGTTGCTATTCCAAGACCCGGAACTTCCCTAACCGCGAGGCGCTGAATCTCCGGGGCGGTCAGCGGATTCTTGTGCTTCTCAAGCACGGCCTCAATGGCCCGCTTCTGTCGCGTGCTTCTTTCCACGTGTGAAACGATAAGAGAGTGAGGGAACGAGATCAACACTCTGATAATTCCCTCTCAGTATTCGGAAGCGCGACGATCTGCGGTGCCCTTTTCCGGCAGCCTCATAGTAAGGAATCAACAGAGCTGAGCGGAATTGCAGCTATGAACGCCTTGTCACGCGATATCACGCGGGGATCTATTTCAGGCTCTCGACGATGGCGGTGATGTTATAGCGAACCATGTCCGGGTAGGTTGATGCGTCTTTGTCGCCCAACCCGTCGGCGTAAAGCTCGCCGCCCACCTTGGCCCCGGTTTCCTTGGTGATTTCACCCACCACCTTGGGATTCTCGATGCTCTCGAAAAATACCGCTTTTACGCCTTCGTCCCGAATCGTCTTGATCAGGTCGGTAATTTTCTTGGAAGACGGCTGATCGTCGGTGCTCACGCCTTCAATGGCATAAATCGTGAAACCAAAGTCCCGCGCGAAATATTGAAACGCGTCATGAGAAGTCACGAGCTTGCGTTTCTCGCGCGGCAGCTTGGAAACTTCCTGCCTTGCCCACTTTTCCAGATCAGTGAGCATGGCGAGGTAAGCGGCCGCGTTTTTCTCGTACGCCGCTTTGTTGGCCGGATCGGCGTCGACGAAATGCTTCTTCACCACCACGGTTGCCTTCTTCATATTCTCGATGCTGTGCCACCAATGCGGGTCTTCAAGTGTTTTCCCCTCTTCCTCAAGCTTCAAAGAAAGAATCGCACTTCCAGTATCGACGAATTTGGCTTTGTTGCCGACCGCCTCTTCCAGTTTCGTGAGATAGCCTTCCATGCCTTTGCCGGTGATCAAGACGAGGTTAGCGCTTTCGATCTGCTTAACGTCCAAGGGAGAGGGCTGGAACTCATGCGGATCAACGCCTGGCTTGATGATGGGTATGACGTTCACCGCGTCGCCGCCAACGTTGCGCGCGATGTCGGTAGTGATAGTCGAAAGCGACGCGACGTTAAGCTCTGCCCGTGCGCCGACGAGGGAAGCGATTGACAAGATAACAATGCCAACAAGCACTTTCATAATGATGACGAGCAATCAGTATCATATGTGATTTAAGCAGACAAGGCGTTTATTTGGCGTGTCCGAAATCTCGTCCCGGCCCCCCGGGCCCGACACAATTCCGTAAGATACTGTGGATCAGACTGGTTAAGAAGGCGCGTTTGTTGGCACAAGAACTGAGCCGAGAAATCGAATCCGAAAAAAGAACAACCCCATGAAAATTACCAAATCTGCCATCGATCCAGCCACCCCCGAACCGCCAGGCCATGAAGAAAGGGACCCGTTGATTGAACCGTCATCGGGTATGTCGCTCCGGGCGACGTGCATGTACGCCGGCCTACGATGCGAACGAAAAGCTCCTGGCCGAGAAGGCGGATAAAATCAACGCCAATGACGTCTCTCAAATCGCCAAGGTCACGCCGAAGTTCCGGCGGATACCTGCATGGCACGACCAAAGCCAATTGATGATTGCCGATTTAACATCCGTAGAAAGCTCCCTCGCTCTTCACAGTCCTGCTCGGGCCGACTCAGTCGCAGTGATCGAGGCCAGCTCGCGATGGAGGCATACGTGCGACCCTTCCGTGGCATGCGGCGGATGGCCTCATAATCGCGCTTGGCTTCCTGCTCTTCATCGGGTTGCATCGGTATCGAGAATTCGTAGCCTGTCAGCCATGAAGTCTTCAGATTCCAACTTTCGTTACACCCGCCGCGAAGCCTTTCGCCTTGGCATGGGTTCTCTTGCCGCGGTGTGGTTTGGCGGCCCGCTAGTGTCCGCTCTGGCTCAGACGACCAACCCCCCAGCGCCGACCGGCCCCTACAAGTTGCCGCCGCTTCCTTATCCCTATGAAGCGTTGGAGCCTCGAATCGACACGCTCACCATGCAGATTCATCATGATAAGCATCACAAGGCTTATGTGGATAATGCCAACAAGCTTCTTGCCGACCAGCCCGAGTTGGCCAAGCTTTCGCCGGAGGACTTGCTCAAGAGTCTCAGCAAGGCCCCGGAAGCTATCCGCACTGGCCTGCGCAACAATGTGGGCGGGCATGTCAATCACTCCTTGTTTTGGCAGATGATGTCGCCGAAGGGCGGAGGAAAACCATCGGGCGGGGTCGCCAAGGCCGTTGAAAACGAGTTCAAATCATTCGACGAGTTCCAAAAGCAATTCAACGACGCTGCAGTAACGCGTTTTGGCAGCGGCTGGGCGTGGCTCGCGGCAAAGGATGGAAAGCTCGAAATTTTCTCCACGGCCAACCAGGATTCGCCGGTCACGGATGGCCACGTGCCGCTTCTTGGCCTGGACGTGTGGGAGCACGCCTACTACCTGAAGTATCAGAACCGGCGTCCGGATTATGTCGCGGCCTGGTGGAACTTGATAAATTGGGACTTCGTGAACGAACAATTTACGAAGGCGTGAGCAAAGCATAAAATCCGGTGGCTTTTGCTCTAACATCCCGCTCCCAACAAGAGCGGGAATTTGTGCGCGAGGTTCGATTCCCCATCTCACGCGCCTTGGAACGTAAAGCAAAGCGCAAGCTTTGGGGTTCTGACGGAGGTTAGCGCCAACCTCGCCAAAAAAATCGCACGACAATGTCCTGTGCGTCTCCGGCCGTTCGTCATCTCTTTGAACTGCCGAACCGGCGAAACCATTAATAAGAACGAAATAAATATGAGCACTGTTACAGAAGAACCACCCACCCAGAACACGTCCGCCTGCAAGGAAATGCCCGGACCTGTCAAAGAACACGAACTGCTTCAAAAGTTTGTCGGCGAATGGGAGTCGGAAGGCGAGGCATTCATGGCCCCGGGACAGCCACCGACGAAACTCAAGGGAGTCGAAAGCTCCCGCTTGATCGGCGGGTTCTGGTTCGTCGCGCAAATCAAGAGCACCGTGCCTGATTTTCCCTACGAGCAAATCCTGACCATCGGCTACGACCCCGCGAAGAAAAAATACATTGGAACGGTGATCGATAGCATGACCAGCCACATCTGGCAGTTTGAGGGCACGTTCGATGTCACGGGAAATATTCTAACATGGGAAACGGAAGGCCCCGTTCCCAGTCCGCAAGCGCCTTCCAAATTCAGAGAAGTGACGGAGTTGAAAAGCCCCGACCACAAAGTCTTTACCTCTTCGATGCTGGGACCGGATGGCTCGTGGAACACCATCATGACCATCAATATCCGGCGAAAGAAGAAGTAGCACGGCCGGAAAGAATATCGGCCGCCGATCGTAAACGACCCAAATTATAACTGTCGCTGGATGGGGAGAAATTACTGTCGCTGGACAGCCGGGCGAAACGCCTTAAACGTTTAACGGAGGCTTTCGGTTGGATGTCGAATATCATCAAGACGATGGCGTAGACTCTTCGCGTTTGCGGCGAGTAGATACTTTTTCCACGACGTAGAACGTTACCGGGATCAAAAAGATCGCGAGAAAACTGGCCGCGAGCATTCCGCCTATGACGGTTGTGCCCATCACGCGGCGCGCGACGGCGCCGGAGCCGGAAGCGAGCCAGAGAGGCACGCAACCGAGGATGAAGGCAAAGGAGGTCATCAAGATTGGTCTCAAGCGAAGCCGCGCGCCTTCGAGTGCAGCATCGAGAAGCGGCCTGCCTTTTTCGTATTCGAGTTTCGCGAATTCGACAATGAGAATGGCGTTCTTCGCGGCTAGTCCGATCAGCATGACGAGACCGATCTGCGCATAAACGTTGTTCTGCATCTGGCGCAGAAACAAGGCTGCGAAAGCGCCAAAGACGGCAACCGGAGTCCCAAGAAGCACACTGAAAGGCAACGACCAACTTTCATAAAGTGCGGCGAGAATCAGGAAGACAAAGAGCAGTGACATGCCAAAAACAACCGAGGCAGGCACGCCTTCCTGCGCCTTCTTTTCCTGGAACGACATTCCGAGGTAGTCGTAACCCATCTCAGGCGGCATTGTTTGCCGGAAAGTTTCTTCGAGCGCTTTTGTGGCTTGTGCGGAGCTATAACCAGGCGCAGCTGCACCGTTGATCTGTGCGGAACGATATTCGTTATAGCGCATCGTAAATTCCGGACCGGAGATCTGCTCAATGGTCGTGATCGCGTCGAGCGGCACCATCTCATTGTTACCATTGCGCACATAAAACTGGCCGACGTTTTTCGCGTCGGTTCGGTAATCGCCTTCCGCCTCGACATAGACCTGCCATTGGCGTCCGAAACGGTTGAAGTAGTTCACAAAAAATCCGCCCATGAAGGTCTGAAGCGTTTGATAGACCTGTGCGAGATCGACACCTTGCTTCAGCACTTTGTCGCGATCCACCTTCACGAAGACCTGTGGCACAGTGGGCAAGAAGGTGGGACTAAGTCCGGCGATCTCAGGACGCTTGCTCGCGGCTTCCAAAAATGTTTTCAAGTTTTTGGAGAGGAATTCGATGTCTTTGCCTGCCCGATCCTCCAAAACGAACGTAAATCCGCCCGAAGCGCCAATGCCGGGAATCGCGGGCGGTGGAAAGGAAAAAGAGATTCCCTCGCTGATTGTAGCAAGTTCTTTGTTCAGGCGCGCTTTGATCGCCTCATATTGCTCCTCCGGTTTCTTGCGCTTGCTCCACTCATCCAGGGTAACAAAGAAGAACCCGTTGTAAGTAGCCTGAACATAACTAAGAAGACTGAAGCCAATCACACTTGTCGTATACTTGACTCCTGGCGTCTTACTGAGGATGTCCTCGATTTTCTTACAAACTTCATCAGTGCGCTCGAGCGACGCGGCATCGGGTAATTGGAGTGCGATGTAAACGTAGCCCTGGTCTTCTTCTGGTAGAAAGCTGGCCGGAAGTTTCGAACCGAAGAAGCCGGCGGCAACGGCGAAGACCAGCAGCATGGCAAGACTGAAGAAGCTCTTGTGAATGGCCAGCCGCGACAGGCTGACATAACCCTTTGTTGCGCTGCCAAAAATGCGATTGAATTGATCGTAAAACCAACCAAGCGGACCCCGTGCTTTTTTTCTCGGCCGAAGCAAGAGTGTGCAAAGTGCCGGACTTAAGGAAAGCGCGTTGAAGGCAGACAAAATTACCGAAATCGCAATCGTGAGCGCGAACTGTTGATAAAGTCTGCCGGTAATACCGGGAATGAAAACCGTCGGCACAAAAACGGCCGAAAGCACGAGAGCTATGCCGATGACAGGACCCGAGACCTCTTGCATTGCCTGAAGGGTAGCGTCGCGGGGCGACATGCCTTCTTCGATGTGACGCTCGACTGCTTCGACAACGACGATGGCATCATCGACGACGAGACCAATCGCCAGCACGAGGCCAAAAAGAGAAAGCGTGTTGATCGAAAATCCGAAGAGTGGAAATAACATGAATGTGCCGATAAGCGAGACCGGCACTGCGCATAGTGGAATGAGGGTGGCGCGCCAGCCTTGCAGGAAGATAAACACGACAATGATGACCAGCACGAGCGCCGCGAACAGTGTCTTGACGATTTCGTTCATGCCTTCAGTCACCGCGCGTGTTTGGTCGAGCGAGATCGCGTAGTCCATGTCGGCCGGAAAGCGCTGCTTTACCTCCGCCATCAATTTCTTCACTCCCTCGGCCGCCTGGATCGCGTTAGTGCCGGGAAGCTGATAGAGCGCGAGAATCGCGGAAGGTTTTCCGTTAAGTCGGCCCTTGAGATTATAAGTTTGGGCGCCGAGATCGATTCGCGCGACATCCTTCACCCGGACAAACGAGCCATCGGGATTGGCTCGAATCACGATGTCCGCAAATTCCTCCGGCGATTGCAATCGTCCCTGTGCGCGTACGGTGTAGGTAAACTTCTGCCCTTTCGGAATCGGCTCACTTCCGATCTGCCCGGCCGGGATTCACGTTGTTCTGGTTTTTGATGGCGGTGACAATTTCCGGGACGGTGATGCCAAGCTTGGCCAATTGGTCTGGTTTGACCCACATCTGCATCGCGTACTGTCCCGCGCCAAACACCTGCACGTTAGAAATGCCGGGCACGCGCGTGAGTTGGTCGTCGAGATTGATGTAGGCGTAGTTGGCGAGAAAGATTCCGTCGTAGGTCTGTTTCGGTGAGTAGAGCGCGACAAGCATCAGCGGAGCCGAAGTCGATTTCTGCACGGTTACGCCGTAGTTATTGACATCGACCGGTAACTGGGAGGTGGCTTGCGAAACGCGGAGCTGCGAAAGGATCTGGTCGATGTTCGGATCAGTCGCGACGTCGAAATTTACGCGTAACGTCATGTCGCCGTTGTTGGCGTTGACCGAGTACATATAGTTCATGTTGTCCACGCCGCTCATCTGCTGCTCGATCGGCGCGGCCACTGATTGCTCGATCGTTTGCGCATCCGCGCCGGTGTAATGCGTCCGCACCTGAATTTCCGGCGGAACAATGTTCGGGAACTGCGCGATCGGCAGTCCGAGAATGCAAACGCCGCCGATAATCGTCATCAAAATCGCGATAACGATCGCGACGATCGGGCGATTGATGAAGAACTTGGACACTTGAAATTAGGGATGGTTAGGCTTGTCGGTTTCGGCAAGTGCGGGCGTTTGTGCCGGCGGCGTCCAGCGCTCTGCCACTACAGGAGCGCCCTCTCGAACCTTTTGAATGCCTTGCACGACCACCTTTTCACCCGGTTCAACGCCTTCTTTGATTTCCCACATCGCACCGAAGCGGTCGCCGACTTTCACCGGGCGGATACTCGCCTTGTTATCACTGCCGATGACGGCAACCTGATAATTGCCCTGCAAATCTGTAACGGCTTCCTGCGGGACAAGGAGCGCGTCTTTCCTTGTCTCGGTAGTTGCGCGGATGCGGGCAAATTGACCGGGACGCAGAATATTTCCCGGATTTGGAAACGTCGTTTCGAAGCGGATTGACCCAGTTTGTACATTAACGTTGCGATCGAGGGCGTAAAATTTTCCTTTTTGCGGATAGATCGATCCGTTGGCTAGAACCAACTCGAACTCCACACTTTTTATATATTGTTCCTGTTTCTTAGGATCCGAATAGCGCGTCGCAAACTCCGTGTAAGCCTGCTCGCTGCCGGTACCGATCGCCTTGATCGGATCGACCTGAGAGATTGTTGTCAGCGGACCGGTGCTGGGGCCGACAAGGTCGCCCACCTGCGCGGTAACGAAACCAGCGATGCCATCTATGGGCGCAGTAACCTTGGTGTATTCAAGGTTGAGTTCCGCTGAGTTAACGGCTGCTTGATCGGCTTCGGTATCTCCTTTGGCAGCAGCAGCAGCTTGGAGCGCAGCATCCCTTTCTTGCTGACTGGTTACTTGTTTATTAAAAAGCTCTAGAGCTCGTTTTTCATCTTGATCTGCCTTAAGTTGCGTGGCCTGCGCTTTTGCCAGTGTCGCTTTTGCCTGAGCCGACGCCTCTTCGAATGGCCGCGGGTCGATCTGGAAAAGCAGATCACCCTTTTTCACGGCGGTTCCTTCTTTGTAATCCTGTGAAATGAGGTAACCCGACACGCGCGCACTGATGGCGGCATTGACAAAACCATCCAGTGTGGCCACCCACTCTTTAACGATCGGCACGTCCTTTCGTGTGACTTCTGTCACGAGCACTTCCGGTGCGCCCGCAGAGGCATTGCTTCGCTTGCGCGCACAACCCAAAGATAATGAGAGGCATATGAGGACAGTGATAGCAACGCTAAGTTTCTTCACGGGGCGATAGGTTTGGGAGGATAACAGCAATGAGCTCTAAGAGTGCCACAAGCAGATTTCTCAAAGCGTCTTCTCGCTCTGCGCTCTACTTCGTACGTTTGATGGTTATCCTTTGAGGCACGAACACAGAGCGCTGCGCGGTACGTGCTTGCGCGGCGGTGACACTGAGTTGGAACTGGCGCTGATTGAGTTGATTGATGATCTGGCTCATGGCTGCCTGATTCAGATCGACTGAACTGCTGGGTGACCCTTGTGTTTTCGTGGAAATAGAACTCACGGGCGGCGACGGGATAAAAATCGACTGTCCTTCCGCTCTCGCTAAGCTCGCACCAACGAACAAACACGCCAAACCTGCTATTTTAACGAGAAAATTTAGCTTGCCGCGGATGTTTCTGCAAATGGATGGCAATAATCCAAACAACAGATCCGGGCTGAGTGCAGGAACGCGTTTAAGATTGCGGAGATTGTCGTCGGAGACGTCTCTCGAGTGATCAAATTTTCTCGCTTCGGCGCGTAACTGGAGCCGATTGGACAGAGGATCGCTGACGCCCGTTTTCATATTCGAGAAGGTTTTGCGATTTGCAACGAGATCGGATTCGCGGTTCAGGGCTGCGGCAGCGAGCGTAGACGTTGCCGACTCGGCCATCAGCCGATTCGCAGCGCTTTCAGGGTGGCGGAATCGATCTGGCCGGTAACCGGTAGGCTATTAACGGACTGAAACCAGCGGATGGCCTTTTCCGTTTGCGGATTGACTACACCGTCGACTGGGCCATGATAATAGCCCAGTTGAGCTAGCGCCCGCTGGACCGCGAGGTTCACTGATTCCGCGGGCATCACGTCACTGTAATCCTGAGCGGTATAATCCTCGTAGGGATAGTCGTAATCATAGGACCCGAGATAGTGCGGGTCGTAATACCCGGGCCAGGGGTTACCGAACACAAAATGATGATCCAAGAAGCGGGCATGATCATGACGAAACCCACGCCCAAAATTGAATGATCGGTCCGATACAAAACCGTGGTTCGCAAAGCCGCCATGAAAGCCATCGCCGCCGTGAAAGCCGCCGCCGCCGTGAAAGCCGCCACCACCATGAAATCCGCCCTCTCCTCCGCCGCCGGCCAAAGCAACACCCGGCGCGACGGCCAGGGCCGCGGCTACAAGTAAACCAGCTAAGATCTTTGTTTTCATATAACTGTTACAGAGCTCAGCTTTCGTGCCAACAAACGCACATTGGATTAAAACGTTATACCACAGCATATTACTGAATCGAGCTAGGTGTGCAAGCAGGGACGAAATTTCGGATGTTCAAAGATTCGTCCGAGCTTGGCATGAAACCTCGCCTGGCGCAGTCGCCTAGCGATTATCAGCCATCAGATCTCGCTCGTGCCGAGTTCTCCGGCCACCTGCTTATTGAGCAGCCCTTTGATGACCAGCCGCATCACTTTGCGCTCGCGCGGTAGCAATTGATAGCGGTCATGTAATTCGGCCGATTGAAGCTTCTCGCCGACCTGCTCCCGTGGCTCAAGCAATGGCACAACGAGATGGATCCCGAGGTACGGCATGGGGCTCGAACGCGTCTTGGTTCCGGGTGGCGCGACCATCAGGACACTTCACGAAACCGTGCAGGTCGTCATGGGTTGGGCAAATTGCCATCTGCACCAGTTTATCATTCACGGAAAGGAGTATGGTGTCGCTTACGAAGGCGGCATCAGCTTCGCCGATAATCCCGATAAGGTTAGACTCTCGGACTTTCGCTTCCAACCTCACGAAGGGTTCGAATACGTGTATGATCTCGGCGACAACTGGGAGCATGACATCCGTCTAGAGAAAATCCTCGCATTTGACACAGCGCGAGCATACCCCGTTTGCATTGTTGGAGCGCAGCCTTGTCCGCCGGAAGATTCCGGAGGCGCTTGGTGCTATATGTTCTCTGCAGCGCACGAGAAAACCTCGCAAAAGGCATCGGCAAACGCGTTCACCTGGCAAGGTCAATGATACGGAGGATCAGTTCGACCCGGACAGTATCAACTTCCTCCTTCGTGATCTTCAGACTGGCTGGCTGAGAAGGTTTGATGAGGCCAAATGACGCCTCCGCCCCAGGCTTTCACTCTTCCTCGCGCGCTCAGGTGTCTTTGTACCGCAACTGACCGTGCCTACTTTGCGGCTGGTGACACGAGTGTTGGGTTTACCCCTGATTCCTGACGAATCGTTCCCGCGACACGCATCTCGACCTCGACCGTGTCGTTCACATGGAGAAGGAAGGTGCTCGGGTCTTTCATGCCCCACTTGACGTAGGGGATCGACAAATGCGAAGTCGCGGTGAGGCGACCGTTCTCGACGGATATCTTCGCGGGTAAGGTGACGTCATGATCCTGGCCATGAATTCGCAGGACCCCATGAACACCTACCTCGCTCTGACCCGCCAACGCCAGTTGACCGGTGAGACGGTCCGGCGAGAAAACCGCCTCCGGGAACCGCGCACTTTCCAGAACGTCACGATGCATGCTGCGATCACGTTCATCATTGCCTGTGTTCCCGCTCTTCAGATCGACCACGATCCGGCCAGTAATTTTGCCGGAGGCAAGGTCCAGTCGAAGCATCCCCTCCTTTACCTCAAACGTTCCATGGACGGTGTGCAACACGGCACCCAGGGTGAAGTCGATTTTGCACGCGGGGCGATCGAGCTCGAGCGTGGCCTGGCTGACAGGCGGGCTGGACTTCGCGAACTCGTGTCCCGCTAAGCCGAGGATAAATACAAGCAGCGCAAAACAAAATTTGGGCAGGGTAGACGCATTCACAGTAGACACTTCACGACTGCATTGCACGACCATACCTGATACCAAAACTAGAGCATCGTCGCCGTCGTGGTGGTGGGCAGGGACGGATTCACAAGGGTCTCAGTGTCACCACTCCAACGCGCAAACTGCTTTCCGGCCGACGGCTTATCGGCGGTCACTTTGACAATGGCGCCCGCAACATGGCGTCCGCTTCCGCCGCCTTTGTTGACCTTCAGAGTATGCGTCCCAGGCGCGGGTCATTGTCCAACCGTGATCATTCCAAATAGGCCGTTTGCATACTTGTTCGGGCCCGCTGTAAAGAAGAGTTGGTTGAGCGCACCGTTGTTCGGGATGGCACCCTGGCCAAACTGCAGTGCCCAAATATTGTCGACCTCAATAGCCTTGCCCTTAGCGTCGCGAAGTGGGCCAAGAAATCGACCCGTCTTCGGATTGAACGCGTTGATCCGGCCTCTGGAAATGTTGTTGCTAATCAGAATCGCATTACTCATCGGGCCGAAATTCGCTGGAGCCAGCGCAATGCCCCAGGGCGAATGGAGAGGGCCATGGACGGCGAAGTGCTTCACCAACTTACCTTCTGTATCAAAAACGTCCACGAAGCCACCCTGCGCTTTCTTCAGAGAGGTGAACGTCACCCAAATGTTGCCATTTACGGTCTGAATTCCGTAAGGGGTAAAACTTCTCGGGATAGCACGGTCGCCAAAGGACTTCACCAGATTGAAAGAGCCATCGAAGATGTCAACTCTGCGGTTCGGGCCACCATCGGCGGCATACAGGAACGTCTGGCCATCTTGGTTGGTTGCGATTGCCAAGCCCGTGTAGACCGCACCCGCGCTCGATCGATCAACCGCGAGAGTGGCATGACTGTCGCCAGTCGCGCCGCCAATCGTCGGATTCCAACCGCTGATCGTACCGTCTAGCGTCGCGAAGATAAAAACCGATGGTGCCGACGCGCCGTCTTCCGTGATCGTGAAGTCGGTCGGATTGGTGCTGATATTTCCGACGATACCGGTTGGCGTGCCAAGGGTCCTCGCGGGCTGGGATGGCGCAGGCGGTATGGTTACGAAGAGTGGAATTTGCTCACCAGTTGAAGTGTAGAGGGTGGAGAATCCGGTGCCATTGTCGCTGACCCAGTAGGGGCTGGTGGGGAGTGCAACGAGACCCCAGGCGTTGACAAGATGTGGGTCAGTAGTAGGCGCTACTCCCGGCTGATTCGAGACTAAATCGGTGCGTTTGTATTGTGCAGAGGCCGTGGCGATTAGTAGTGCCATTAAGAACGGCACTGTGAAAATTCTCAATTTCATTGCTTTCTCCTACTGACTGATAGAAAATCGCTTTTGGCCCTCCGTGGCGTTGGCCGGGAGTCTGAAGCCGAAAGCGTGCGTTTCTATCGGCGCAGAGTGACAAAAGTGCGCCCGGAAGTCAAACACGGGCTTTTTCGAGTACTGGCCACATCTGACCGAAAACCTTAAAAAGCAAGGAATGCTATTATGAAAGCTGTTCTATTTCCCGGGGATAAAAAAGTAGATGTGGTCGATCGTCAAAGCCGAGACACTTCCACTCGGGACACAACATTCGAAAGCCGCTATGGCACCACTGGAAATTGGCGACGTCCGGGTGTCTCCATGGTGTCGTTTCCTTCTGATGCTCACGTTAATTGGAGTGCTAAAAGTACGTAATATTCCGTTTTCTGGGTCCGTGCACGAAACGGAAAATAAAGCACTTAAGCTCCCGCTTGGGGCGTAAACAGGTGTGTCATCGAATCTTTGATGTTTGGTAAGGGTCGAAACCGACCTTTGGCCACGCGCTTGTTGGAATGCCAGACGTAATTGCCGGTAAGGCTGATGTGTTCCCAGCCCAACGGGGAGAGGTCGACGAGAAGCTTCAATCGGCCGGATTACATGCCCGCTATCCATTGCTACCGCGCGAGCGCAAAGTCATGCGGCTGGTCGTCAAAGGGCTGCTCAATAAGCAGGTGGCCGGAGAACTCGGCACGAGCGAGATCTGATGCCTGATAATCGCTAAGCGACTGCGAGAGCCGAGGTTTCATGCCAATTTCGGACGAATCTGTTTAAGCGGAAGGTTTGATTCCAAATTTGGTTTGAACGTGATAACCTCGCGCCTGTTTATTTTTGGGTGTTAACAATTGAAGGCAAACCAGACCTCGCTAGGGGACGACCAGCACCGGTTTCATACCACTCGGTGGAGCATGGTGTTGCTCTCAGCCCAGAGTAAGGCACCGGGTTGCCAGGAGGCGCTTGGTGAGCTCTACAGGATCTACTGGTATCCGCTTTACGCGTATGTGCGGCGCCGCGGTCACGCTCCGGAGGAAACCCAGGATCTGACACAGGGTTTTTTTTTGCACTTGCTCGAGCATAAGACGCTCGGACGTGCAGATCCGCTCAAGGGCAAGTTCCGATCGTTTTTGCTCGGGTCATTGCAAAACTACCTTTCGACCGAGGCAGAGCGGGCGCGCTGTCTGAAACGAGGCGGAGGAGTGGAGTTTATCCCTCTGGATTTACAAAATGCCGAAGACCGCTATAGATTGGAACCGATTGATACGCTGACGCCGGAGAAGGTATTTGCCGCCCGCTGGGCCGTAGCATTGCTGGGCGAGGCAATGAACCGCTTACGCCGGGAATACGCGACCCCAAAAAAGGCGGCGACAGTCGAGGTACTAAAGGCCTTTTTGGATGTTGAAAATAGCAAAGCTCCACCCTCGTACGAAGAAGCGGCGGCAACGCTGCAGGTCAGTGTAGGGGCGGTAAAGGCCCTGATACATCGCTTGCGCAAACAATACGCGTTGCTGGTGCGCGAGGAGATTGAGCGCACGGTCTCAAACCCCAGCGACGTCGACGCCGAGATTCATGAACTTTGCGAAGCTTTAGTAGTCGCCGAAGGATCGATCGTGCCATGAATGCCGAGTCCCGAGAGAGACAGGAGGATTTGATCGCTCGTGAATTACGTACCTGCAAGGTCTGCGGCGCAAATTTCTCCGCCACTGAAGAGAATGAATTTTGTCCCGTTTGCATGCTGCGAAGGGCTCTTGCTGGCGGAGTCGAGCCCAGCGAGTCTTTTTCTGAGGGCGCGACCAATTCGACTTCGAAAGGCGCAGTGCAACGCTTAGGACATTACGAGTTGGTGACGGACAAAGACGGCCAACCGATCGAATTGGGTCGCGGTGCGATGGGCGTCACTTACAAAGCCTTCGACGTCGATTTGCGCTATCCCGTAACTCTAAAAGTCATCAGGGAAAAATATCTTGGTGACGAGAACGCGCGGCTTCGGTTTTTACGGGAAGCGCGTGCGGCTGCGAGCGTCCGTCATCCAAACGTCGCCTCGGTCTTCCACCTTGGGAGGAAGGGGCGCGATTACTTCTATGCGATGGAGTTTGTGGCAGGGGAAACTCTCGACAACCTCATCAAGCGCTCAGGACCGCTTGAAGTAAAGTGCGCCGTGGAAATTACGATGCAAGTCGCCGCCGGTTTGGCTGCGGTGCACAAACAAAAGCTCGTTCACCGGGACATCAAACCGAGCAATATCATGGTGAGCTTTGAGGACGAGGGCGCTGTGACAGCCAAGATTATCGATCTCGGCTTGGCCAAGGCGGTCGATGAATCCGGTTCTCAAAACACGGTTTCAACGCCCGGGGCGTTCACAGGGACGCCGGAATTCGCCAGCCCAGAGCAGTTTGTAGGAGTCGGAGTGGATATTCGATCCGACCTATACTCGCTGGGCGTGGTGTTCTTTGAGATGGTGACAGGCCATGAGCTCTTCAGGGGTTCTCCTGCCGAGGTGATGTATCAACATCAGCATGTGCCGTTACCGCTTGAACAACTCCAAGGCGTTCCGAAACCGGTCGTTTGTCTCATCGAAATGCTCCTCGATAAGGATCCAAGGCGACGTTTTCAGACCCCGGCAGAACTTCTAAAGGCGATGTCAACGATTGGAAGCGCTATCGACACATTGGGTACAGCCACATATGAGCTCTCGCAGCGGACGGCCGCTGCCGATTCTTGTATGGTCGCACTCAAGCCGTGCACAAGTACTGATCCTGAAAGGATTTCGATCGAGAGATTACCCGCTACGGGAAGCGATATTTTCGATCGAGAGAATGATGTCGCCTTTCTCAATGACGCATGGGGAAACCCGGATGTGAATGCCGTAACCATTGTTGCCCAAGCCGGTGTCGGGAAGACCACCCTCGTTAACCATTGGCTCGATCGGATGGCTGCAGAGCGTTATCGTTCTGCGCAATTCGTTTTTGCGTGGTCCTTCAAGCCGAGCAGTAGGTCCGACACTTTCTCCGCAGAAGATTTTTTTTATGCCGCTTTGGCCTGGTTTGGAGATCCAGATCCACGGATCGGAACCGCGTTGGAGAGAGGTGAAAGATTGGCCAACCTGATCGCGCATCGTCGAGCATTGCTGGTATTGGACGGACTGGAGACGCTCCAATACCCGCGTGGGCCGCAAGAAGGGAGGTTGCGCGAGTGCTCTCTCAAAGAGTTCCTGCGCAAAATCGCAGCCTTCAATAGGGGCCTTTGCGTTGTCACGAGCCGACTGGCGCTCGCGGATATCGCAGACAAAGAGCGCAGCTCAGTTCTGCGTCTTGATCTTCGGCTGTGGCAACAGTGGCGACGATGAAAATCACTGGCTGCCTTCCAAAGCCGGCTCGAGGTGCTGGGCCTCAGACAGCTTTTCACCCCGGACGAAATGCCCCAACATCCGTCGGATCCGAACGCCGGCGCCGCTTGGAACAAATTGCGAACTCAGAATGCCGCCAGTTTACCAAGCTGTGATTGCTCGCTCTAACCGTCCGGAGAGAAGTTGATATCTGGAGCAGATCTTTCTTCTGCATTTCAGATTGTGACTGGCCAAATGACGGCTATTGCCTTCTGCTTTCTTTCTCGATCAAATCAAAGTTGCCTCGGTCTCAAACTAGACTTACCCCGTCATTCGAAGGGAACGGACCAAACTCTGCTAGCTTCTCATCGAGCCGTTCCAGCATCTTTTCCAAGTGGGACGTTATCGAGGTCTCTAGGCGGCCAGCAAAGACACACAGCTGTCGGACATCGAGCAGAGCGCTCCTGGGAAGATGCGCCAACTCTTCCGCATAGATGAGCAGCCGCTTTTCCCCGGGGTGGAACTGACCGTTCATCGCAAAGAGGATGTCGAAATAGCTCGACAGCCAAGCGGCTACGCGGTGGTTGACGCTAACCGGATCCTGACGGACGATCGCCGAGTTGATTTGCCGGAGATAGCAAGATTGCATACCATTCCCAAGGACGGCCCGATTCTTTCGAAGAATTGCTCGGAGAAGGCCATCCGGATAAGGTCCTCGAGTCTGACGCTGCAGATCTGCCAACCAATCATTGGAGTCCGCCAGATTATTGCTCTGCCTCAGGCTGAAACAGTAGGCAGTCGTGTATCCAAGAGAAGCAACGTGCTGGACAAGACGCCGATGGACCTCTTCTTCGGCCTCCCGACATGATCGGTACATAACATTGAACCGCAGGCCTTCTGGTTCAATCCACTCGTCGTCCAATTCCCAAAAGGTGTTGTCGAGTCGGTATTCGGAGGAACGACTTGCGATGATCTTCTTACGGGCTTCGAGTGCCACGGGCGTTCGCCAGTACACGTATAAATCGTAGTCGGACAAAAAATCCGCCTTCTGCATTGCTGTCGATCCGCACCATGCCACGGCTTCGACCCCCACGATGCCAGCGAACGCGCTCGCAATCTCACCTAAAAAAGAGAACATTCGCGAATATTCTGAGGCAATGGATAAGGCCACGAGGCACGGACCGCGAGGATGCTTTTGATCAAGCAGCGGCCGCTTCGGGGGTAGCCAGCCGCTCCTCGGTCACCGGCGTCCCATAATTCCAGAACGAATCCGGCAACGGCGAGCCGGTCCAGATAGCGCCGACAGCGGGAACCTCCGATCCCTTCCAAACCACGGTCTTCCAGGCCGGATCGAAAATCATGTAGCCGGGATCGCCCATGAGCTCGATGCGATTGCCACCCGGCTCCAGCATGTAGAGAAACGACCCCCCGCCGATGCCATGCCGGGCGGGTCCGTGTTCGGTCGCGATGCCGGCTTCCTTTGCCAGTTCCGCCACATCGAAGAGGTGCTGAATGGAGGTATAGTGGAAGCAGACATGGTGAAGCCGCCCGCGCATATCCGTCGGCTCCGGCACGATCGCGATATCGTGCGAAAGGTTAGTAACGCTCAGAAAGCTCGCCACAACCGATCCGTCGTCGTCGCTGACGACCCGCTCACGTTCTCGGAAGCCGAGAATATCGACCATGAAATCACGAACCGCGCCGGGGTTTGCTGCCAGCAGGTTGAGATGGTCAATGCGGCGAACTGGCACCCCCTTCCGCGGGCGCTTTTGCGGACGATTGCGCAAGGGCGTCTCGTTCCCAGCTGACGCGGTGACGTAGTCCACGTCCCAGAGCAGTTCCATCGGGTGACCCTCAGGGGTGTCAAACCGGTAGGCGCGGCCATGTCCCACGTCGCCATCGATCCAGCCTCGCCCGAGCCCGGTTGCCTCGATGGCTGCGACCCGCCGCTCCAGGGCCTGTGGGCTTCGGGCACGCCACGCGACATGTCCTAGTCCGGCGCGTGGCGCTGCGGTCACCTTCAGCGAATGATGGTATTGCTCCTCATAGCCGCGGAGATAGACCGAACGGGCCCTCCGCTCGGTCTCCGGCACGCCGAGCAGGTCCTTAAAGAAATGCAGCGTGCCCTCGAGGTCGGGCGTCAGTAGTTCGACATGCGCCAACTGGGCAACGTCGAAGATCGGCTCATTCATGTTCAGCGGCGAAATGTCGTTCATTCTCCTCCTAGTGTTCAAACGCAGGGTTTTAATGTTTATGCTCTTTTCTTCCTTTTTGAATCAAAGACCTCGGCCTGCAATAACGAGATCGCACTACACCTAAGTACTCACGGATTGGGGCCGCCCGAGTTTCAGAAATTCGAAGAAATTGTTCGCAGGTGGGTGCGCGGCGCTTCGGGTAGCATAGCCGAAGGCCTCTCACGGATCGAAGACGGAAAAGAAGCAATTTGGGTGATCTTCGCCTCGAGTTCCTCAAAGAGCGGCACAATCAAGACAGGCGGCGAATTGAGCGAAGCTGATTCACGCAAACAACGCTTTCCGCGTTTTAAAGGTGAGAATCTCGACAAGAACCTTAAAGCGGTTGAGACGATCGAAAATATTGCGAAGCGTCATCAAGCAAAAGCCGCGCAAGTGGCACTGGCGTGGGTGCTCGCACTAGGCGGCGATATCACCGCGATCCCCGGCACCAAACGCCGCAAATATCTTGAGCAGAATGCCGGCGCTAGTGAAATCAAACTAAGTGCTGAAGACTTGAACGTATTAAGTAGCATCGGTCAAGCCGCAGGCCCGCGTTACTCCGACATGTCGACCATTGACGCCTAAATAGTTTGGTTACCGTAGGCTAGCCACATTGATCGGCTACCGGCTTGCGACATGTCTTACTCGTAGCGTCGCAAATCAAGCTAGGCTGACATACCAAGTTAGTTAGCAAACTCCAGATCTTATAGATGCACGTCGAGCCACTCGTCGTCACGGAGAGGATCGAACGCTATAAAGGCCGGCCGGAAATCGTGCTTCTTGAATCGCACGGCATCTTCGTTCCAACGTCTCGTCATCAAACCCGCTCACGTCGTAGAGGTCGCGCTGGATGGCCCGAAACTGCACCAGGTGAAGGTCCATCGGGTGCATGTTCTTCATCAGGTTCGGGAAATGCCACACCTCCGTGGACCCATCGACAATCATGAAGTTGACCGTGTCCTCAAAGCGTTCCGCGACCGTCGTGTAGGTAGTGGTCACGCCGATTCGTCTTCCGACCGCGACCAGCGGCTCCCCCGGTCGTCGGCGCGGATGACGGCTGCAGTTCGTGCAACATGAACATGTCCTGCTGATTCACCTCGTGCTTCACGAGCGCGATCATTCGTTGAACGCTTGCGGCGGATAAAATCACTGCCGCTCATCCGACGGAAGCTCGAGAGCCGTTTGGGCACCACAGATGGATCCTCTACCTGCTCGGACCCGACGCGGAACTGAGTGGGATTTCGTACCGTCCCTTCGGTAGCCCAAAACGATGCTTCCTCCGAGCCGATCACGCGGGGCTTGTCAGCAGCCGGGATGTTTCAATCGCCCGTCACCCAAGTGCGAGCCTCATCGAGCTTCTCGTGAGCGAAATAGCGCACCTTCCCTGTCGTGAACGGCTTGCAGAAAGCCGCCATCCATTCCTGCCATTTCTTGTCTCCGACCATGGCCACGCGCTCGATCTGGTTGAAATGCTTCACGTCCCACTTGATGTCCTCCCACAGAGAGCGCGCATCCCAGCCGTGAAAATCGCGCATCACCATTAGGACGCGGATTTTCCCGTATTGCTGGATCAGTCGCTCCGTGTCGGGAACAAATTTTTCGTAATCCTCGCGCCCCAGCTTTCCGGTCACGTGAACTTCAAGCACGTTTCCCCGGATTTCTTCGCTGACATGTAAGGGCATCATTGTTCTCCTTTTTTTGGGCAGATTCTAACGTGGATCTGCGCGATAGCACAAGCGAGCGTGAGCACACGATGCGGTTCACACATGCGTTGCGGCTGACCGTACAAAAGCGCCGCAATCAACTCCACATTCGTGAGTGATGCCGTAGCACGCACTTCCGCACGAACTTCGTCCTCGCGACAGAACTCGCGGAGCTTTTCATGCAGTCGCATCTTTGAGCGCCATCACGGCAACCTGCCGTGTATCGCTTCGCAAAATGTGCTCTTCGCCATTGTCGGGATACTCCATTTGATCGAGAAGGCGGCGTGCGCGCGCGATGAACTTTTCCACGTCGATCCGATGTTGAACATGACGCTGGCGGCCTCTATCGCGACCAGTTCATCGGCTTGCATGCTGACTCAATTCCCGTCTTGCCAGCCACACGCCTGGTAGCATTGGAAGCCAGACCGAAAGACCCCGCAGCAGCAGGGTGGCCGCGAGCGCGGCACTGATTGGAACGCCAAGGATGCTGAGCACCGCCACGCATGTCGTTTCGAACGTTCCCAGTCCCAAGGGAATCGGCCCGATCATGGCAGCCATGGAGGCCAGCACGAAGCTCGGAAGCGCTACCCAGAATGAGGCCTGCTGGCCGACCGCCAGCAGCATAATCCAGAGAGTCGCGGCGTCGAGCAGAATAACGGCCGCTTGAAACAGGGTCATTCCTGTCATCAGCAAGGGGCTGCGTAGCAAATCCGCGGGAGCAGCAGCGAGAACCCGCTGAAAGTCACTGAGCATGGGAATCCGCCGGAAGAAATTCGGGGAGTGTTTTCCCCAATGCTGCAGCCAAATGGCGCCGGCCGGGATCGCCGTCGCGGCAAGACAGAACAATCCGGCGATGATCAAGATCCAGGCGCGAAGCTCATGGTAAAGCCCTAACAGGGCGATGCTGGCGATCGCGGCGACCAGTGACGCCGCATAGGAAGTCACGATGCTGGCCAGCAAGGTTGCCAGGCAGATGGAGGACCATGCTGGTGAAGCGCCGCAACGAGGAACGCCGCGCCGCTCATTCCTCCGCTAGGCATGGCCTGATCCGAAAAGAGCTTGGCGACGGCCAGCCGGACCAGAGAAAGGAACGAAGAGCGCGTACCAGCATGCTGCAATGCCAGCTGCCATGTGGCTGCGGCGCTGAAGTAGGTGCCAATCTGCAAGAATAAACCCAGGAGAAGCCATAGCGGCCGCGCTTGACGCGCGAGCTCGATGAATTGTTCGATCTGGACCCAGTGGGTGACCACGACGATCAGTCCCGACAGCAGCAGCAGACCGATCAACCAATTCCGGAAGCGCCTCAGCCCCAGCCGTGTTGAAGGCACAGGGTGGAAAGCCGCGGGAGTCTTTTCACTCATGACGATTCGGGCGTCCTCTTAGGACCTCGAATTCCTGGCACGGCGATAAGATAGATGCTTTGCGACCTCGACGGCTACAACCTAAAGCCCAACGATGAGTCTGATGATCGGATAGAAAAGCGCCGGCATCGATGAAAGCCCAATACTCTGGAGAATGGCAAATAGGGCACCAGCACGGCGATGCCTACAATTGCAAACGTGGCGCATATGTGAAGTCGACTGGGCCGCTCCGGTAAAAGGTCCGGCGGCTTCGCACAACGAGCACGATGAGCGCGGCCGAGACAATTGACTCGATGAACCAGCCGGTGCGGGATTCGTCCATTGTCGAGGCAACTGGCGAGTTTTTCAACAGTCTGTTAGCAACGCGCTTCTGAGCTTGCGGCCATGCGCAAGGCATTGGCAAGCCGGCAGCGCACGTTGCGGGTCCGCAGGCCGAGATCGTCTTTGATCGCTTTCATCTCATGCAAATGGCTGGCCAAGCTCTCGATGAGGTGCGTAAAGAACTGGCCCGCCAGGGAGCCGATCTGAAGGGATCGCTCTGGGCGCTGCGTGGCAACGAACGGGCGCCTGCTATGTTTTCGTGGGGAGCACATGCTCTGGACGGAAACCGATTCCCACCATCCGTGCCGTGATTCGTCGCAGCAGTGGAAATTCTTCCAGCAGCCGCGCGGGCAGGGGTGGAGACATTTGCTCGGTTGCATTGAAGATACGCTCAAGGAAATGCTTGTGCATAAAAATCTGCGCACGCTGTGTGAGGTGCGCGGGCCGCTCGCGGCGGTGCTGGACCGCGCGCAAATCATCTAGTTCGGCACGAGCTTCGCGCAGCGTTTGCCCCAAAATATTTGCCGTCGCGACGGCGTCCTGAATCGCGAGGTTGATGCCGACACCGCCCACCGGCGACATCGCGTGCGCGGAGTCGCCGATGCACAGCAGCCCCTCGCGATACCATCGCCGCAGCCGGTCCACTTTGACTGTGAGCAATTTCACCCCTTTCCAGTCTTTTAATTCCGCGACGCGATCATGCAGGAACGGTGCGCATCGCGAAACATCCGCACGAAGCTCTCCCAACCCGCGCTGCCGTTTTGGCTCGAATCCGCCTTTGCGAATCACGAAGCCGCATTGCCAGTAATCGCCGCGGTCGAGCAGCACCATAAACTGGCCTGCACCCACATAACCGAAGGCTTGCTCCGGGTCGCCAGGGCGTTTGGAGAGACCGAACCAGAGCACATCAATCGGCGCGCCGAGATCCATCACTTCCAAGTCTGCGCGTTCGCGCACCGTCGAACTGCGTCCGTCTGCGCCGACCACGAGATCAGCGTGCACTTCGAGTTCGCCCTGCGGCGTTGTTGCCCGCACGCCGACGATCCGCTCATTTTCAAAAAGCAAGTCGGTCACCTCGACTTCCGTTCGCAGACGAAAAGACGCGCAGAGCCGCGCATGTTTGGAAATGAAATTCAAAAAATCCCATTGCGGCATGAAGGCGATGAATTTGCAGTGCGTCGGCAGATGCGAAAAATCCGCGATAGTCGCTTTTTCGGCGCCGAAGTGCACGTGAATCTGCCGCACCTCCTGATGCGGCTGGCGCAGGAACTCTTCGAGCAAACCGAGTTCGTGCATTAGCTCCAATGTCGAGGGATGGATGGTGTCGCCGCGAAAATCGCGCAGGAAATCCTTGTGCTTTTCCAAAACGATCACTTCCACGCCGGCGCGCGCGAGCAAAAAGCCAAGCATCATTCCCGCCGGTCCGCCGCCAGCAATGCAACAGCGTGTCTGTATTTGTTCGACAGTTTGAGCGGGCTGGTTCATCGGTGAGTATTCGCGTGTTGGGGAGCAATGGAGCAGAAAAGTAGCACAAGCAAGCAATCACTGTTTAAGCACTGAGTTTGCAATTACTTACAATACGCCTGTGACATCGCCCACATTGTTCCCAGTTGAGATTAACCGGTCCTCATATCGCCCCAAAGGCGGAAAATGTGTCTTTTTGACCAGTTTTTGACCTTCCGTAAGCGCTTTGCTTGACGGCTGGGCCACCCGGGATTGGCTCGCCTGCTCGCTAACGTTTGACATGAGCGGCGGGACCCAGCTTGCCGGGGCATGTCCGCTCGATGGAAGGGTTAGGTGCGAAGCAACTTGACGAAGACAATGTTCGAATGGCCCTTTGGCCGACCTCTGATGGCGTACTTTCGCTCGTAGCCGAGACGCTCATAGAACTCCGGAGCTTGGAAGCTATGCGTCGTGAGAACCACTTGCACGCAACCGCGACGAAGGGCCTCCGCTTCGGCCGCGTCGATGAGTGCCGTTCCTAATCCTCCACCTCGGTGATCCGCATCGACCCAGAGGTGTGAGATCTCGCAGCAACCTCCCCAAGTGTGGCCACTGAAGCCCGCGATGACTTCTCCGACATCATTCCGAACGCTTCCGCCCAAGAGCTTTCCATCAAAGTAGCCTGTCGCTTCTGAATAGCTGGATGGCTTCCTTCGCGACCACCAAAGCACGGGAGGCTGTATCGGGAGTCTCGTTGTTCTCAATCGCCCGCATCGCACTCAACCTTCCGATGCGCAGGAGAACCTTTGTTTCACCGAAGGATTCTCTCATTCACGCTTGACGTTGGAGTCAGCCTCCATGCACATTGCCCATCGTCGCCAACAAACGTTCGGATGACCCCGACCGGCATAACATCCGAAAATGACACAATCAATTGGCCTCTCAGCGAACCGACAAGGAAAGGGATTTTGACGCGGACATGAAGCTCGGCCCCGGGGAGCCGTCGGCGGGTCCATGGCGAGTAACGCCGATCAGTGACGTTGTCCATCTGGTTTTCGACGCTGATCGAAAGCGTCATGACCGACCTTGGATTATGGCCGTGGATGGCCGTTCCGGAAGCGGGAAGTCCACCGTCGCAAACTTGCTTCACAAGTCGGTGCCAGCCTCCGGGCTGGTTCACACCGACGATGTCGCTTGGCATCACTCCTTCTTCGACTGGAACGATCTCTTGGTTGAGAACATCTTGAAGCCATTGCGGAACGGCAAAGCCGTGAGCTACCGGCCACCCGGCTGGCAGAAACACGAAAGGCCCGGAGCGATCGAGGTTGCCGCGGGTCTCGACCTAGTCGTCGTCGAAGGGGTCGGCGCCAGCAGAACCGAGGTAATGCCTTTGATCGACAGCTCATTGTGGGTTCAGTCCGACCTCGACGAAGCCGAACGCCGAGGCATTGCTCGAGACGGTGGCACCGAGGACGCGAGGAACTTCTGGCACGAATGGGCTGCCCAGGAGTTTGAATTCCTCGAACGGCAACGACCTTGGGAACGAGCAACAGTCATCGTGAACGGCACCCCGACGCAGCCATACGACCGGAACACCGAAATCATGGTTTCACAAGCCTTGCACTAACCACCACCGCAGACGATCGCCACACAAATCATTGCTCGCCGCCGCTTTCGAGTAGCTCCTTGTTTTGCGCGCAGAGGCCAGTAAGTGCCGCGCAATAGAGCCGCATGAAAGTCTCGTCGTAGTTCTCGGTGGACGTCGACCCACTCGCCGTCACTTTGGTTCGGTTGGGTATAGCTCAGTTGGTAGAGCGTCTCGTTCGCAAAAAGTTTGGGCGTTTGAGGACTCAAAAGGTCTTATGCGGACAAAGCGGGACAAATCCTTTTAGTTAATGCGGTTTCTGACTGTGACCGCTTAGACGCATGAGGACCTAAAATGCCCGAATTTTCGACGCCGGTATAGACTTGGGTATAGTCGCTAGTCCTTGGTGCGGCGTGTCGTCTATGGATTCCGTTATTTGGCTTCCCGTGGCTCGCTCCTGAAGCGACTTTCCTCAGTGGGCGTATGTGCCTCCGCGGGATTAGGCTACTTCTTTCCCTTTGTATGACCCATTCAGCAAGCTACTGGATATCGAGGCGGCCCCCGAAAGCTTATCGATCAAGGAACGATCGGTGCGGGACAGAGGATCCTTGAAATCGGTTGCGGAACAGGAAAATTGGCGATCCTGGTCAAGCGCCCGAACCCAGAGGCCGAGGTCGTTGGGATTGACCCCGACCCGAGGCTCTAGCCCACGCGCGTGTCAAGGCCCAACGTATCGAGGATGGGGTGTCCACGCCAACCCTAGTAGGTGCGATCTGATTGGCGGGAAAATGGTTCCTGCAACTTTCCAACGGAAAATTAAATCGTCGAGAAGGGCCTAGATTTTGGACTCTGAGCCACTATGCAGCCGATTCAGTGCGAAAAAGCCGAAGTTTGGTGGTCAACTGACGTGTGGTTGCGGTAAATTCCTTTAACAAGGCGGAATCATTGTCACGCAGCCATATCAGCTGAAGGTTTGCGGCTAAATCGAAGTCTTCCAGTTTCTTGAACACGACGCGGTCGGACGGCTGGCAAAGGGGGTCGGGCATAATGGCAACGCCAAAGCCCTGGGCCACGAACTCCAACAAGGTGTGCAATCGTTGCGCTTCTTGCACAACGCGCATGTTGAAACCGGCTGCGACACATTTCTTAGCTATCGCATCAATCCGTTCAGGCCAGAGATGGCGTGAGAATTGAACAAACGATTCTCCCGCCAGATCGCGCAGAAAAAGTTTGCTCTTACGCTCTAAATGATGATCAGCCGGAACAGCGGCGACGTGACGGTTTTCCAAGACGATGAAGCTGTCGTAGATCGAACTATCCTCTGGAGGCCGATAAACGAAGCCTGCATCGAGTTCGTGGGCGGCGATGAGGCGATGTTGTTCCACTGAGAAAACCTCACGCAGTTCAACTCGAACTTCCGGCCGGGAGCTCGAGAAGTTTTTCAGAATTTTTGCCAAGAGGCCGCTGGACATTAACGGCTCGACGGTGCCAATCAACAGTTGCAGGTGTTCTGAGCGCCCGACCGCTTGCGTGACTTGGACCGCCGCGGCTGAATCCGCAAGCACTTTGCGGGCTTGTGCAAGGTACTCGTTACCGGCCGCCGTGAGAGTGATGCCACCTTTACCCCGGTGCAAAAGCGACACGCCGAGTTCATCTTCGAGGTCACGAATCTGCCGGCTGAGAGAAGGTTGAGCCAGATGCAAACGCGCCGCCGCGCGCGTGAAATTTCTTTCTTCGGCTACGGCTACAAAGTAGCGCATGTGGCGCAGTTCCATAGGCGACAATAGCTTAAAAGCATGGATTGGGCACTAACGAAGCATTGGCACTGGCGGGCCGAACGCGATTAGCTTGCAGCTATGAGGATCGAAGGCCAATCTGTGGTGATTATCGGCGGCAGTTCCGGAATGGGATTGGCGATTGCCAAAGAGACTGTGGACGCGGGCGCGGATGTCACCATTGCGGGGCGCTCAGAGGCCAAATTGGACAAAGCGCGTCAAGCGATTGCCGGGGAGGTGGCTACTAGCACTGTCGATGTATCAGACGAGCAGTCGGTGAAGAGATTGTTTTCGCAGATCGGCTCATTTGATCACCTCGTTGTCACTGCTAGTTCGGTCCGGACTGGCCCGTTGCGCGAACTCTCACTTGCCGACGCCCGGGCTTCGATGGACAGCAAATTCTGGGGACAATACATGGCAGCTCGCTACGCGCAGCTTCGTCCAAAAGGCTCAATCACATTCTTCTCGGGAATTTTGAGCCGTCGCCCCTCGGCGGGCCTGGCAAGTCTTGCTGCCATAAACGCGGCGGTTGAAGCGTTGGGGCGTGCCCTTGCCGTCGAACTTGCACCAATTCGGGTCAACGTGGTTTCACCTGGCACAACTGACACGCCTGTGTATGCGGGAATGCCCGACGACGTACGGGTGGGGATGTTTGCCGCCGCAGCGAAACGTTCTCTCGTCGGACGCGTTGGCAGGCCTGAAGACATCGCTTCACTCGCCCTGGAACTCATGTGCAACAGTTTTATGACCGGCGTCGTAGTTGATGTTGACGGCGGCGGGTTGCTCGCAGGCTGAAAACACCTTGAGTAAACACGCATGAACACGCCCAAACGTATCATGGTCGTCGCCGGCAGCAATCGCGCCTTTTGTTTTGAAATCTGGCGCCAATCATCAGGCTTCGATGGTGGCCGTGCAGAGCGGCTTGGCGGTCAACGGAACCCTAGATAGATACGCTGGCGGCGTGTCGGCGGACTTGGCTAAATCGGCCTCCCAAACAGCAATGCGAAGTTAAGCTAGAAATGGATTCAGCGCTTATCACAGGAATGGCCGCAGTGCTCGGCTCACTCGCTGGCGCAGCTGCCTCCATTGCAACGACCTGGATGACACAACGAAGCCAGAAGATCAGGGAGCATGCCCAATCAGAGCTTCGAAGACGCGAGACGCTCTATGGGGAATTCATTGCCGAGGTCTCCCGCTTGACAGGCGACGCCTTCGGCCATTCGCTGGAGCGCCCCGAGACTTTTGCCAACGTCTACGGGCTCTTTGGCCGCATGCATCTCGTAGCATCCGCTCCCGTTATGAAAGCGGCGGAAGAATGTTGCCGCTACCTTGTCGATTTGTATTCAAAAAACATGACCCAGGAAGAGATCTCAACCACGCTTCGAGAGACGTCGGCGCATCCACTCACTGCTTTCGGCGCCGCCTGCCGGGCGGAGCTTGATCAATATGTGGCTTAGTAACGCGCATCACGATGAGCGCGTCAATGACGATACCGTCAGGAAGTTGGTGGAACTGCAAGACTTTCAAGGAACCCACAGGGCAGGGAGCCTGCGACGCCGCGTGGTCACGACTCGGATCGCGGAGAGCGTCTCAAGACGAGATTCATACCGATGTGTGGGTGCGCGCGACTGTCGGTTTGCGCAAGCTAAAGGCACATGAGGGATCACGCATGAGCACATAGAGCGCGTCGCTCGATCTCAAGCCACAGCAATGACCCAACCCGTGAGAGCTCCAAACCAAAACATTGGCGTCGTGCGCCGTCTGTATGAAGCGCGCGGAAACCCAGAAGTGATTCGCCAGGTGCTCGCGCCGAACGTGCGCTGGGAAGTTGTCGAAGGATTTCCCCACAGCGACGTTTATCTTGGGCTCACCGGAGTGTCCGATTTCTTCACGCGCCTGTTCTCTGATTTTGAGGATTGGAACACCGAGCCGTTGGAATTTTTTGAAACCGGCAGTCACGTCATCGGCATCGGCACATATTCGGCGCGGGCGAAGGCGACGGGCAGGACGTTCAAAGCGCGGTTCGCGCACGTCTGGACGCTGCGCGATGGCTTCATTACCCGTCTTCAGCAGTGCGCTGACACCGTGCAGCTCGCGAAAGCATTGGGCAAAGACTTCAGCAAGGAGTGAGCATGAGCGGCGGCAAAAATCCAATCGTCGTTGTCACCGGCGGCAATCGCGGCATCGGTTTTGAAATCTGCCGGCAACTGGCGGAGCGCGGCGCGCAAGTCGTGCTGACCGCGCGGAAACCGGAAGCTGGACCAGCCGCTCTCAGCAAACTCGCTTCGCAGAAGTTGTCGGCACAGTTTCACTCATTGAACGTCACCGAGCCGCCGAGTGTTGCAGAGTTGCGCGACTTTCTCGATCGAACTTTGACCGTCTCGACGTGCCGATTAAAAATGCCGGCATCATCACCAACGAAGAAGCCTCCGGACTCGATGTTAAGCTCGCAATTGTGCGAGCCACGCTGGAGACAAATCCTACGCGACCGCAAAGTCATCGCGTGGTGACTTAAGACCAAACCAAAGAGCACAAACATCCATGAAAATCGCAATCCTCGGCACAGGCATGGTCGGCAATGCACTTGCCACCAAGCTCGTTCAACTCGGCCATCAGATCGTGATGGGCTCGCGCACCGCCAACAGCCACAGTGGGCAGGAGTGGCTTCGGAGCGTCGGTGGCAAAGGGCAGATCGGCACGTTCGCTGATGCCGCGGCGTTTGGCGAAATCGTCCTTGACTGCACCAACGGCGCGAACTCGCTGGCGGCGCTTCGTCAGGCGGGCGCCGCCAACTTGCGCGGCAAGATTCTCGTTCATGTCGGCAATCCGCTGGACACGTCTCACGGGATGCCGCCTTCGCTGACTGTCTGCAACACCGACTCGCTCGGCGAACAGGTACAGCGGGAGTTTCCCGACGTGCGCGTCGTGAAGGCTCTCAACACCGTGAACTGCGACATCATGATCGAGCCGTCGCGCGTGCCCGGCGACCACGACCTGTTCATCTGCGGCAATGACGCGGCGGCGAAACGCGAAGTCACTGACCGGCTCTGCGAATGGTTCGGCTGGAAGCCTGGCAACATTATCGACCTCGGCGACATCACCAACTCGCGCGGCACGGAAATGTTTCTCGCGCTCTGGGTGCGATTGTGGGGTGTTGTAGGCTATCCGCATTTCAACATTCACGTTGTGCGCGGAGCTTGAGTGGGAGGCGGCGAAAAAAAGCGATCGCACGCCCGTCGGTTGTCGAATTTGGACGCCGCCAAACGACCATCTTGTGAAGACAACAATTACCACAGCCAACGGAGATCACCCATGAAGACAATCGAGCCAGCAATTACAGGCCACAAGGTCGTGTCGCGAGACGAATGGATCGCGGCGCGCAAGGAACTGCTCATCAAAGAAAAGGAGCAAACGCGATTGCGCGACCAATTGGCGGCCGAGCGCCGCGCTCTGCCTTGGGTAAAGTCGAGAAGGCTTCAAGTGGGTGTCATCGACCGGCAACGACTTCAACTACGACTACCACGTCTCCTTCACGAAAGAACAACTCGCCACGGACAAGGTGTATTACAACTACCGAATGACAGATGCCTCGATCGATGAACTTTCCGGCATCAGCGTGTTTACAAGGATGAGGCCGGCGACGTCTTCCACACCTATTCCACCTACGGGCGCGGGGCCGAGGAGTTGCTCGGCACTTACATTGTCCTCGATCTTACGCCGAAGGGCCGCAACGAGATCGGTCCCAGTCACGATTTGACCGATTGGGTCCGCCACCACGATAGGTATGATGATGCCGGCGGCGTGGAGCCGACGGGGCGGTTAGTGCCGGCCGCGAGCCCGGCCTCGTGAATCCGCTGATCCTCGGTGGAGGCAAGGCGTTGTTCAAAGACGTGAAGAGGCGGCATGCGTTGAAACTAGTGGGGGCGAAGCCCTTGAATTCGGGCAAGGTCAGTCTGACTTACAGCACGCAACATGAGAGTCCGGGAAGATAAGGAGAAAACTTATGCCCACCATCAAGCGCATCATCCCGCTCCTTGTCTATAAGGACATAGCGGCGGCGCACGATTTTCTCGTGAAGGCGTTCGGTTTCGAGGCGGGCGGCGTCGAACGCAACACCGACGGACAGCCCACGCACGGGGAGGTGCATGCCGGGCAAGCCACAATCTGGCTGCACCGCGTGACGGCTGAGCACGAGCTGGATTCGTCGACTAAATCGAGCGGCGGCCTCGTAGTGTTCGTGGACGATGTGGACGCGCACTGCGAACGCGCTCGCGCGGCGGGGGTGCAGATCGACAGCGAGCCGCAAGATCAAGCCTACGGCCAGAGAGAATATGGAGCGCGCGATCCCGAAGGTCACCGCTGGTGGTTTGCGACTCCTAACAAATAGTCACGTAATCAAAACCAAAGGAGACACCACAAGTCATGAGCACAACCAAAGACGACCGCGTCGTTCAACCCTATCTGTTCTTCGATGGCCGCTACGAAGAGGCCCTCGAATTCTACCGCAAAGCGCTCGACGCCGAAGTTACGGCCATGATCCGCTACAAGGACAGTCCGGATCAGACCATGTGCATGCCCGGCATTGATCAAAACAAGGTGATGCACGCCAACTTTCGCATTGGCGAGACACAAGTGATGGCATCCGACGGACGCTGCGAAGGGAAGCCGAGTTTCCAAGGCTTTGCGCTGCCGCTGATTGTGCCCAACGAGAGCGAAGCCGACCGGCGCTTCGCGGCGTTGGCGGATGGCGGACAGGGGCAGATGCCGTCGGCCACAACCTCCTTTTCGCCGCGCTTCGGAATGGTTGCCGACCGCTTTGGCCTGTCGTAGATGGTTATCGTGGCGCAGTCGGAGGACAAATGAAATGATCCGCTGATCGACGGGCGACACCACAAACAACGGAGAATCACATGAAAGTCATCGAATTGGCATTTTGCTGTTACGCGGTCACTGAGATGAAGCGCGCTCGGGATTTTTACGAAGGCGTGTTAAATCTGAAGCCAACCACCGTGACCGATACTGAGCACGGCCAATGGACCGAGTATGAATTTGGGCCTTATGCGCTGGCCATCGGTTGCGCGCCTGGATTCAAACCCAATCCTGACGGCTGTAGCGCCGCGCTCGAAGTGGAGGATTTCGACGCCGCCATCGCGCATTTGAAAAAGCACGATGTGAAGTTCCGCATCGAGCCGTTGTCCACGCCGGTTTGCCGCATGGCGTTGATCTTTGATCCGGACAGCAACAGCATCTGCATCCACAAACGGAATCCCGGTCGTTGATCAATCGAACCAAGAAGGGAAACACGAAAATGAGATTCATGGTAATAGTCAAAGCCAGCAAGAACTCAGAGGCAGGCGTGCGCTGTCCCAACCCCATGCCGGGCGAGGAGGCGGAGATCGAGATTCGCCAGGTGTTCGAAACCGAGGATTTCGGCGCTGAGTTCACACCTGAACTCCGCGAGCAGGAAGGGCGGCTACGCGCACAGATCGAGCAAGCTAAAGGCTCGTAATGCCGCGCAGTTCGCGAAAAGAGATGCGATGAAAGGAGGCGCATGAAGCTGCCATTTACCGGCGATGCGCGTGCGGCGCGGTTTGCGATGCGTTCACTGCTGAGCCGCTGGAGATGTTTCAATGCCACTGTCGCGATTGCCAGCGGGCGTCGGGCGGCACGTGTTCTTGTGTGGTGGTTGTCCCGGTGGATTCATTCAAGCTGGACGCGAGGCTCGCCGCGCTACCATTTCAAGCAAAGCGCCGCCGGTTTTCAGCACAAGCGTGGTTTTTGCCCCGAATGCGGCTCGCGTATTACGGAGGGCAAGATGCTGAGGGGCCATCGCCCAATTGTCGGAATCAACGCCGCGAGTCTCGACGACCCGAGCTGGTTTCGTCCGCAATACGACATCTTCACCTCGGACGCGCAGCCTTGGGATTACATGAATCCGGCGTTGCCGAAGTTCAAAGAGAACATGAAACCGAATTAGAACGGCGCGCCCTGGACTCGTTCCTTTGACCTCTTGATTCTATTCTTAAACGAGACCGGCAACCAGAAAAATACCGTGAGCGCACCAACAGAAAAATCGGATTACCTGCTTCTCTTTCGCGGCAACGATTGGGAGGCGAGACTCACCCCGGCGCAACTTCAAAAGATCGTCTCCGATTTGGGCAGCCTGGTTCGATCGCCTCATCCAGGAAGGTAAGTGCAAGGGTGGCCATCCATTGCAGCAGCGAGGCCGGCTCTTTTCCGGCAAGAACGGGCGCATCATCTGCGACGGTCCGTCTGCCGAGTCGAAGGAGGCGATCGGCGGATACTTTCACATTCAAGCCGCGGAGGAGGCGGAAGCAATAGCCATCGCGCGGCAATGCCCCGGCCTCGAGGAAGCTACCACAATGCACGGCACCCCGAGCCGGCGCAACCGACGCGCAATGACGAATCCACACGGGCCTACTTCGTAGCAGACCTCTATGCACGGATTTGCTCCGTGCGCTTTACGAAGTCGCGTTAGCAGCTTCTCGATAGCGTGAAGATCATTGCTGATCGTTCCATAGAGTCGCACTTCCTCCTCTTGGCCGCCTTGAGCTACCGCGACGGTGATTGAGTCCCTTATGGACATCGAGTCCGATATAGAGTTCTTTCTTCATGGGTGTGTTTGTCAGTTCGCGTTGCACATTGATGACTCAGAACGCTTCCCCGCCAAAACGAGGATCGTTCCTGCGGCTCTCACGGACAACCCGCGAAAACATGAACGGCGAACACACCGCCTCTTTCAAGACAGCGCGTCCGCTGTCAAACTGGGCCTGCAGCCATAGAGTCTAGGCGCCATCCCTTCCCGAGCGAATGATGGTCTACCAAGAGACTTTCGTACAGCGGAATCAACACCGGATCTACGTCAGAGAACACCCGGGAGAGGAACCGGCCATCATTCTGATGCATGGCTTCCCAGACAACGTACACCCTCTACGACCGCCTGGTTCCTTATCTCTCGCCACCGCGTCGGGTCATTGCCTTTGATTTTCTTGGGTGGGGTGCTTCGGATAAACCCCCTGGCTATCCTTATACCGCTTCCAATCAAGTCGGTGACCTGGATGCCGTCATCACCCAACTGCGGCTTCAGCAAGCAATCCTCGTCGCGCACGACGCCTCTGGTCCACCTGCTATTGACTGGGCCCTTGGCCAATCCGAATCCATGGATTTCTCAAAGAGCAACTCGGGCTCGACGTGGGTTACAGCACCACGGTGCGCTACCTCCATCTGCGGGTGCCGCGCCCGGAAGTATCCGAAGTTTTGTGTTTAGGGCCGGTCTATTTTTCTTCATTCGGCTCCGATTTTGCCAGGGCGCGGTAGCGCCCAGCAGTTCCCCCCGAGCCGCGGGGTTATGGGGGCGCGTAGCCCCCATTCCAAAGGCGTAAGCCTCATTTGTTAAATCTCTCCCCGAATTGAATTGGTTGGCCGCCATCCTCCAAGTCAGCGGTGGATTTTGCCACGATTTGGTGATCTTTCGCAAGGCCAGAAAGATGAGCTTAGTGGCCGCCTCGTCGCTCGGGAAGTGCCCCCGATTCTTAAGCACCTTGCGAAGCTGCATATGCAAACTTTCAATGGCATTGGTGGTGTAGATGATATTTCGCACCTCCGGCGGATAACCGTAAAAAAGGGGGGTGATCTGTTGCCAATTTCGGCGCCAGCTCTCGGCGATCATCGGATACTTTCTGCCCCAAGGGCCGGCTTCGAACTCGCTGAGCCGCTTGGCGGCGGCCTCCGCGGTTACAGTTCTAACTTCGGCTTCGAAACTCCTATCCATGCGTTCGAGTTCATAAGCGGAGCAACAAATTGACTTATTCGTCGGCGTGAAGGGGAAGGTGGACGCGGTTCAATCTGGAGCAGCGAGCGCCTGGGAAGGACTCGCTCTAACTTGCGAATACGCGTCACGTTCCAAAGGGTTAGTTATGCAAGTTTCTTAAGGATATCTCCTTTGCTTTTATTTAAATCCGAGGACTGGCGGCTCAGGCCCTCTCAGCCGAATTTTCGTGCAACAGTCGTGCTGGGCACACATGCTTAGCGGAGACACTTCCTGGCGCACCGCCGTGCCTACGGGCTTTTAGCCTCTTCGATGTCCATGCGCTCAACAAGGCCGTCGCGCAACGTGTAGACGTGGACTACGCTTCCGTCAGAGAATCGGGCTACCGTCGAGCGAGCGCACGACTTGGTGCACGTCGACGGCGATACGGCCGTCGCTGCGGAGCGTGAAGCGAAGCGGCTCGACGCGCGGATCGATTACCGCGAACTGACCGGCCCAGTACGAACGCAGTCCGTGGTGGCCGCGGACACGTCCACCCTCGATCGCGTTCGGCCAATCGACATCAGAGTGCATGAGGGCGAGCGCGGCCTCAACGTCGTGCGCGTTGAAGGCCTCGTACGCGCGGCGCAGGCGTTGCGCGGCGACCTCTTGAATCTTCCCGGTGTCTTGATCGCTAACCATGTTCTAACGGCCCTTCCACGTTCGAATGAATCCGAGATAGAAGAATGTCGCGAAGAGAACGGCATGGACAATGGAGCGAACGCCGCTGAGCTCAGGCGTAAAGATAAAGCTCGTGCCCAAGAGCGGTACGGAAACGCGAGCTAAGTAGAGGTAGAAAAGAATCCCCGCGTTTACGAAGAAGGCGCCTGCGAGGAACTTGCATACGTCTTGCCATGGAATCCTCTTGAACATGTTTGTCATTTTACTTCTCCTTCCCGCTTATCTCACAGAGCATATCCGAATGGATGTTCAGACCGATATTGGTCATGTTGTAAAGATGCTCGCTGGCAACAAGCCAGACAATCTCGCAGATCGCGCGTTCGGAGTAATAGCGTGACAGGCGGGCAAAAGTGTCCGGATCAACCTTTTTGTCCTTCGTGAGCTCCGTCACATAGTCAAGCCCTGCGCGTTCTGCGTCGGCAAAAAGTGAGCTCGGTCCTGTATTGCTCCAGCGCACCGAACTTGGCTTCATTCATTGTGGCTTTGTTGAAGAAGTGTTCCTCTCCGGCAGGTGGGCTTCGCCCGGCCCGAGCGTGCCGATCAGGTGTTCATCGTTTTCTTTACGGCCTCCAGGACATGTGGATTTTCGGATTGGAGACCGCCGTTTAGAGCGACGTTGTCGAGCGGGTATTCCCGCAGGAAGATCAAGGTCTCGCCGATGGCAGAGACCACCAACGCACCTACTGGCAATAAAAAAGAAAAAAAGGAAAAGTGAAGTATGATCGGAAAAATGAACAATCAAAAAGATAAAGGGAAGGACAGCATGACATCTCTACGAGGCAAGAGCGCAGTGGTCATCGGAGGCAGTTCCGGCGTTGGCAAGGCGACGGTCAAGGCACTGATTTCCCAAGGGGTACGCGTGACCGCGGTAGCGCGCGGTGCGGACAGGCTGCGTGCGCTCAAGACGGAGGTGGGTGACGGGCTCGCGACACTCCAGGGTGATGCGACAGATCCCGGGTTCGCGGAGCGTCTCCTACGCGAGGTCACGCCCGATCTCGTAGTGCTGGCCGCAGGGGTAACACCACAAATGGGCCCTGTCGACGAATTCGACTGGGAATCGTTCTCGGAGGCGTGGAACGGAGATGTTAAGGCGTCGTTTCTTTTGGTTAAGCAGGCACTCACGCTGCCGCTTCGTCCGGGCTCGACTGTGGTCCTCGTTTCAAGCGGCGCGGCCATCGACGGCTCGCCGCTCTCTGGCGGCTACGCTGGGGCCAAGCGCATGCAATGGTTTCTTGCCGCCTACGCGCAGAAAGTGTCGGATGCGAAGAAGCTTGGCATCCGCATGCTTGCGGTGCTGCCACGGCCTATCGATGGTACGACCATTGGTGCGCGTGCTGCGAAGGCATACGGCGCGATGAGCGGGATAAACGCGGATACGTTTATGAAGCGAATCGGTGTATCCCTCGACAAGGTTGCTTCCGCGATCCTGACCGCGCTCGACGGAGGCGTGCCGACCGAAATCAACGCAATCGCGGTGACCCCAGCCGACATCGAACCGCTCACATGACTCACATGAGCAAATCCTTCCTTCGATCCCGCACTCGTCCTGTCTAGGTGCAGGCGCGAGAAGCTCATCCAACTTGGCGCGATGGCAGCGGGACTAGCCCATGAACTCAACAATCCCGCGACGGCTGCGCGCCGAGCCGCCGCCGATCTGCGCCAGAGCGTGGAAAAGGTTCAGGACTATACATGCGAGCTTAATGAAACGCTCAAAGCCGAACAGTGGCAGCAACTGGTCGCGATCTCCCAGGAGGCCGTGCACTGCGCCGCATCTCAGCCGAAACTCAATGCCCTCGAACAAAGCGACCGCGAGGAAGCGATCGAATGCTGGCTCGATTCGCAGAATGTCGCGGACGACCTGGGAGCTGGCGCCGGCGCTAGTGAACGCCCGCGTCGATCAGCAAGAGCTGGAAGCTTTGAAGCAGACCGTGCCGGCGCAAGATCTTGAAAACGCGGTCCACTGGGCTCACGGCGAAGGTCACTACACGCGACTTGATCAAATCGATCACCCACAGCACCGAGCGCATCTCGGAATTGGTGCGCGCGGTGAAGTCTTATTCATTGACCAGGCGCCATGGCAGGAGATCGACGTGCACGAGGGCGTCGAGAACACCCTGACTATCCTTGGCCATAAGCTCAGGAACGTCACGGTCACCCGAGACTTTGATCGCACCCTGCCGCGCCTCTATCGTCAGGCTGCGGCTGTGCTTCAGGCTTCGCCGAATTGCCAGGGCTATGAATTGATCCGATCTGACAAGGATACTCAAAATTACCTTCTTACCATCTTTTGGGACTCTGCGGAAGGGCACGTCGAGGGATTCAGAAAATCAGACCTATTTCCCAAGTTTCTCGAACTGATCCGACCGTACATCCCGATGATTCAGGAAATGGAGCATTATCATGCCACGGGGGTGTCGTGGCGGCGCGAAGCATAGACGGATGAGCGCGCCATTGGGAAATCGCTGAGGCAGAACTCGCTTCGGTCTGATTCCCGTGGACGGAGGAGAAACCCGGGACGCCATGTTCATCGAGATGCCGGAGCAGGGAATCCTGTTCGTCGGCGATTTCATCATGCCTTATCTCGGTGCGCCATTTGTCGAGGAAGGCAATCTGCAGGGATTGTTCGACGCGATTGACATTGTGCTCGAAAAGAAACCGAAGCTCCTATTGCACGGCCACGAGCCGCTCACGCGAAATTTCGCCTCGCCAGCCATGTTAGCGCAACTCAAGGCGGACTTGTTCTGGCTGCGCGAGGAGATGTCGGCCGCTATCCGCTGTGGTGATGAAAACGCCGCAATTCACCAAGCGAATCTCATCCCCCCGGAATTGCTTACGGGCCACCCCGACGCTCATCTGCCGTATCTGCTTATGCGCGAACATGTCATTGACCGCCTTTACGACCAGAATGTCGGCTATTGGCAGGCAGACCTTCAGGGAATCTCACACTTGAGCCGGGCGGACCGCGCAGAAATCCTGGTGGAGTATCTCGGTCTTTCGGCGAAGCAGCTCGCCCGGGCCTTGCAACACATGGTCGCCGACGGCAAATACGAATTGGCCGCTTCGCTGCTCGAATCGTCCGGAGACAGCTTCGCGCAAAGCGAATCAGGGGCTAAATTCAAGCGGCTTATTTATCTCAAACTGATGGAACAGTATCAGAACACAGACCCCTTCAAATTCATTCTCTACTCCGCCAAAGCGGGAGAGCATACCCCGCAGATGGGTGCTGGGGGGTGAGCGGACGGCCGTCTGGTCAGTGGGTCAGCGAGCCGTGGAGAGGCGGAGGACGGCGATAGCTCGGAAGCGTGGATGGGGCGCAAACGAAGTATTGGTCGATGCCCCAACACGATGTCATCTCGCGGCATCGCCTCTTCCAGGATCTCGAACAGCCAGGGCCAGCTCATGCAAGCCTCAAAGACCACGCGACACCCAGGCCATCGCCGCACTAGCGAAACAAATCGCTCGGGACAGAGGTGATCGATGCGTTCCCTTTCGAGAACCGCTCCTTGCGTGTCGAGCACACAGAAGACGCTGTAACGTGCCGATGAAGCTCGACTCCTTTTTCAATATCGGTAGTGTTCTCATCACACAATCTACACCCCTCGTTTTATGCTGCTCCGTGGACCATCCAGTCCGCCAATCAAGCTCCCATCAGCCTTTCATGTCGCCCCTTATTATTGTAATCCAAGCCCAACTCTGTAAGAGCTCTCCGGTAATGGGCAAATCACGGACCCTCACTCTGGTTCGGGACTCTTTGCCGCTAGGGACCGGCCGTTTCGGCATGGAGCTCGGCTACCACGTCACCCTCGTGAAGGATGCGACGGCGGCCTTCAGCCGATAGGCGATGCATGCGGCGCACGAGATTAATGGGCCGACGAGAGCGTTATGAGGAGGAACCCCCTTTAGCTTCCCCACCCTGCGCCGAGACCGGTCAAGCGCGCGAAAATATTCATTGGCATTGTAAAACTCCATTTTCACGGATGGCCGGACGTGGTTTCCTGTCGTCGTACGAGCAACCAGTTCCTCATAAACGTGGCACAAATGGCGGGGAGATTTGCTCCCAAAGTCTCTTTTCACCTTAAACGACACAAGTTCGACCAGAAGTGAACACCACCCAGCAACCCGTCGCTATCATCACCGGCGCTTCCAGCGGAATTGGCCTGGGCATCACACAGGCGCTGCTCGAACGCGGCTGGCGTGTACGTCGCCACCTCCCGTACGATCAGCAAGTCGAAGGAGCTCAAGCCTTCGCCCGGTCTCGTCCTCGTGGAGGGAGAGGTCAGCAAGAAGGAAACCGCCGTCAAGGTACTGGAAGCAGCCCTCAAGCATTTCGGCCGTATTGATCTGCTGGTCAACAATGCCGGAATCTTCATGCCGAAGGCGTTCACCGACTACACCGAAGAAGACTACAATCTGGTGATGAATACCAACGTCGCCAGTTTCTTCTATATGACGCAGCAGGTGATTCCGCAGATGAAAAAGCAAAATTCGGGGCATGTGGTGAACATCTCGGCGGTTCTCGCCGATCAACCGAGCCGCGCCGCGCCCGCACTTTTGGCGGTGCTGTCGAAGTCGCCGATGCCGGCTGTGAGTAAGGCATTGGCGCTGGAGTATGCAGCAAACAACATCCGGTTCAACACGGTATCGCCCGGCATCATCAACACGCCGATGCACGCCCAGGATAATCATGCGGCACTGGCGAAGTTTCATCCCCTCGCTCGCAATTTTGCCGCGTTGGTCACATCATGCGCCGTCGGCCTCGGCTTGTTGAGCTCACTCGGCCACGCCCAAACCGAAAAATCTCGGACTATTCAAACGGAAAACACCATGAGCCAAACCAGTGCTACACAACGAGGCGGCGAGCAGGCTGCTGACAAGACCGCTATTCGTCCGTTTCATGTGAATGTTCCGGAAACGGAACTTACCGAACTGCGCAGACGCATAAACGCGACATATGAATGATCTAGCGAAATTTGCGATGGACGCCCATGGAGGTCTCTCCCGCTGGCGTCAACTGAAGACCGTTTCCGCGCGCCTCTTGGTGGGTGGCGTCTTGTGGGGACTGAAGGGCAAGGATGGAATTCTGAACGATGTTCACGTCACCGTTGATTTGCGCAAGGAGTGGGCCTCACATTGGCCATTCATAAAACCGAATCAACACACCTCTTTTCAACCCGACCGAATCGCCATTGAAACGCGTGACGGTCAGGTCGTGCAGGAACGTTTCAATCCCCGCGAGTCTTTCAAGGGACACGCTCTCGACACGCCTTGGGATGACTTGCAACTGGCGTACTTCGCCGGATACGCCATGTGGACATATCTGAACACGCCGTTTCTCTTTGCCCTGCCCCGTGTTGAGACGGAAGAAATCCAACCCTGGCAGGAAAACGGTGAAGTCTGGCGGCGCTTGAAGGTCACATTCCCGTCAAGCATTGCTACTCACAGCGCCGTGCAGACTTTCTATTTCGACCAAACTGGCCTTCTCAAACGCAACGACTACGACGTTGATATTTCGGGAGGGACTCCCAGCGCACATTATGTGTCGGAATTCAAAGAGTTCTCTGGAATTGTGGTGCCGACCAAACGAAGGGTGTTTGGACGCCAGCCGGATGGGAAAGCGGCGCCGGATCCGTTGGTGGTTTCGATTGACCTCAGCGAGGTCGAATTTGGCTAAGTCGCAAGAAGGGAGATGAGTATGTCATCCAAACTGAAAGGAAATGACTACATGGAACACCAAGTTCAAGATCTGTTCGACACGCCGGCCACCAGATGAGCACGCCTTGGGACGCGCTCCATCGTGCTTATTTCAAGGGCGAAGCCATGTGGACCTATCTCACGTCAACGAGGGCAAAATGGATGCTCTCAAAGCTCGCTTTGGTGATCACACCGACACGATCTTCAGACGGCACAACATGAAGAGTATTGGTTATTGGTCGCCCGAAGATGCGCCGGATTCTCAAAACTGCTCATCTATATTCCGGAGCATCCCAGCCGGCAGGAAGCAGAGAAGAATTGGGCTGCTTTTCAAGCCGATCCGGAATGGCAGAAGGTAAAGGCGGAATCGGAGGCGAACGGGAAACTGGTGGATCATATCGATCACTACTTCATGGATCCGACCAGCTTTTCAGCGCTCAAGTAGCCGCCTTCGCCCTTGCGCGATGATTGCGTCGGCCCCATGCGCTTCGAGCCAGAGCGCTTCCTCAATTGTGGTCGCGGAAGATAAAATTTTTGCGCCCCAACTGTGCACACGCGCAACCAAGTCGCGAGAAGGAAGCCCGAAATGAAAGCTAACAACAGGAGGGCGAAAGTCTTCCAAGATGTCGGCGGCCTCGGCGGTGAACGGCGCGCGCTGCGGTGCAGCAACGGCTGAGTGCGGATCGATGCCGAGCTCGCGATAGTACGGCTCCAGTCTCTTGCGCCAAATCGCTTCGCGCTCGGCATTTGGGACTGGCGGCGTGTGGCAGAAGAAGTTGACGTTGAACGGACGGTCGGTGCCGGCTCTAATTGCCGTCAGTTCCGCGCGCATCTGCTCAGCACTGAGCATCGCACGGCAATGAACTCGACGAGGAATTGCTCCGGCTGCACAAACTGATCCTCGAATGCACCGGAGCAGTGCAGGATAACGAGACGCGCGGCTCAAGTTTTCGCTCTGCATTGCAGTGGCTTTCCGAAAGGTTGCCGAGCACCGACTTCGATGTCGCTGGCTGAGCTATGTGGGGCCGGCTGGGGCCGCACCTCGAGGCACTGACCCAGAACGCGGAGAGTTTCAAACTTGAGGACGACAGTGTGGCGTTGATCTGTGCGCAGTCTGGGTCATTGCTCTACAGCCAGGCTCGATACGCTGAGTCCGAGCCGCTGATGAGGCGGGCGCTCTCTATCGATGAGAAAAGCTACGGGAGCGAGCATCCCAAGGTCGCCATAGACCTCGACAACCTCGCCCAATTATTGCAGGCCCGGCTGGGGGAGGCCGAACCACTGATGAAGCGGCCGCTGGCAATCTTGCTGAATCTCACCGTGAGACTAACCATCTTCATCCCAATCTAAAGGGGGTGCGAGAACTACTTGTTCCTTTTGAAGGCGACGTCGCTTTGCAACGCAAGCCTCGCGGCTCAACTCCCAGCGATTGCCTTTGACCGCAGAGCATGTGGCAGGACCGTGACCATCGCCAACTCATCATCGGCAGGATAGTCGGTCGGCAGCAGACAGGGCGCATTTTGCCAATGCCCCATGTGGACCTGCCAGATGTTTTAAGCTCGATCTCCTCACCATCTACGATTGAAGGTTGCAATGCTCCGGTTAATCCCGGAAACATAAAGCTCTTGTATAGCCTCCATTCCCATGTCCATCGCACTCGATTTGACGGAAGGCCTCACAGCCGAAGACCGTGAGTGGCTGCGGATCAATGGAAAAGAAAGACGCCTGTCGTCGAATGAAAGACTTATTTCTGAGGGAGAGACCCTGCGAGAGATCTATTTCGTCTTAAGCGGGCTCTTCTCCGTTGGATCGGAGGCGAGTGAGAGTTTTTCGACGGTCGGTCCAGGGGGTATCCTCGGTGACATGTCGTTTCTTACCGGCAATGCGGCTTCGGCAACGGTCATAGCCCTCGAGGAGGGCAACGTTGTCCTGGCAGTTTCAAGCGAGACCGTTTCTTCCCATCTTGCCGCCGAAGCGGACTTTGCCGTGCGCTTCTACCGCATCACAGCTATGCTCTTGAGTGAGCGTCTGCGGAATCTCATTGCTCTGTTTATAACGTCTCCAACGATAAGGACCGAGACCAAAACGGGACCCAGCCTCCGCGGTCCCGTGCGTCTTTTCACACAGAATCAGCCGGATTTTGCTGTCATTCAACGCCTGGTCAACTCGTTACCGCCCGTTTCTGATATCTGCGAGAGTTTACAACAAGACTTCACTGACAATGCGGCACTGGCGCAAAGAGTGCAAAGACTCAGCGTGGCAACGATGGCGGCGGAGAGCCTTCAACTCCTTTTTGAGGTGACACGAAATGAAGGCGTCACTGACCTTGACAGACGCGTAATTCGTCACGAGCCATCCTTTAGCGCAGCGGACAAGCAGGCCATTCTGCCAGGCGTTTTGATTCAGAAGACTGTAACGATCCTGATCGAAAACAAGTTCGTTCTCTGCAGCAGCATTGGCGACCTGAAAATATCGCGCAAGCTGCTGGGCGAGATTGCCGTAACGCTCGGCTTTCCGCGGAGGGGGCTTAATACCTATATCAACCCGGTGGCGTTCATTCCGGAGATTGAACTTGGGTTACTGCGGGGGATGGTCTCAACCTTCTTCTCACCCGGTCGCATCACACAACTTGACCTCGTCGCGCTCATTGCCCCATCGTCAAGCCAGATGCCCGATGTGGCTGTTTCATTGTCCCCATGTGAAAGTCTTTTGCTGCCCTGCGCGGTATTCCCTACAATTGTGAGGAAATACGCGGAGCATGCCTATCCCTATGTGCCCTTTACTGTATTACAGTTTGACCAGGTCACCGCTCCGCCGATGGGCTAAAGCATAGAAGAGCATCTTCAAGAACGTGTTCACGTAGCGGCACTCCACCTGGAATTCTTGCGGCATAGAGACGCCGATAATCTTTCCGCGGTCGATGTCGGCGAAGCGAATGTGTTCGCTCCAGGACAAAAGACTTGGGTGATCTCCGGTGTGACGAACGCCTGAAGATAATTGGCGATCGTCTCTTTCACAACGCCGATCTGCTCCGGGGGCTGAGCCAGAAAAACCGATTGGTGAAATACTCGACCCCTCTCGCCGGCGCGGGTGGTCTGACTGCCCGAGCTCGCTCATGGCTGAGCTTGCCCTGCGAGGCAAAAGCCCTTTCTTGGGGACCGCTGGTCGAGAGTCTTGATCTAGCAGAGGATGGATAAGTCCAGGATCTCTGGGTTTCGGAGGCCGTCTGCTCCTCGTTGCTCCGCGAGTGGTGCGGGGCGCTACGCGCGTCGCACTATAGTTCAGACCGAATATGAACAACGACACACGAATCTGTAGGACCGGAGATCAAAGTCTGCGAGTACGCCTCTTTTGGACACAGGAAGAGCTGGCAAGGAATATGCGGCAGATGGCCTGTCCCATTATCCGGAAGAACGCTCGCAGGTCGAAAGCTCGCCTTCCCCTTCAAACCAGGCACTCGCCCAGTTTTCGCTCAGCGAGCTTTTTTTATCTGTAATGGCATGCCGTTTCCGAGCGGAGAGCGTGGGCTTTGATCTTGCGGCGGATTTTCTTTGCAGCATAGTGTTGCCATTGATTTCATGACGTTTCAAACGAGAGACATTCGGAGTAATTCAAAGAAGTTAGTTGGTGCTGCGCTTGGTGGCGCTTCGATGCCCTTTGGCTCCATCCGTTTGTACTGGTATAGACAGGTGGCGTTTTTGCTCCGGCGATTATCATGTAACTCACTGAAATCAATCATGTTGGGGGTATAGCTCAGTTGGTAGAGCGTCTCGTTCGCAATGAGAAGGTCTGGGGTTCGAATCCCCATACCTCCACCAAACCCGCGGTAGCGGGATCAAATGACCTTTGAGGGGATGAGAGCGTGTTCGACTGCCCGCGCGTGAGCGCCATGGTGAATGCGCAGCCAAACTGGCAGAGCCCGACGCAGTCGGGATAATCCCCATACCTCCACTTTCTTGATCTGAAACGACTTACAAAAACAACAAGCGTGACTCTCAACACTTACTCACAACAAGTTGAGCGTGTGTGAGATCGTTTGAGTTGTCGAAAAACGTGGCTCATTATTACTGCTGATGCCAAGAAACCTCCCACCACCATTTCGATTCGACTTCCAGTCGCTTCTGAAGCGAGCCCGCCAGAAGGTGACTACTCAGGTGGACGGTGTCTCCATCAACCTTCCCTTCCTGACCCTCAACGTCCGACCAGACGATTTGGAGCGGGAAGTAGCTCGTGAGGTTGTGATCCGCTTGGCAGATCGCCGTGTGCTGAATTCAGGCGAGTGCTGCGATGACTGCATCGAGAAGGCAATTGAGTCGTTGCAGGACATTCGTTCGAAGCTCGTCGAAAAGCAGGTTGCGATGGCCAAGATGACCGACTCGCCTATTTACCTCCTTGTCGAGTTCATGCTGGAGGCAATACGCCAGTTTCTCACATTTGAACAACGCCTTCGACAGTCAGTAAAGGTGTCCAGTCTCGACGATAACCCAAATTCGGCGGGCCTCCGCCGCCTGCCGGACCAGCGTGACCAGTATTTTGCAGCACTTGAAATGCTTCGCGCCCATCTGCACCGTTGTTTGCTCCAAGTAGCCAAGATCGCCGATATCGGTATTCCGAAGATTGCTGACAACATGCGCTACGATGAAGCGTGGCAACTTGAAACCTATGGGAAGCCTCACTGGCTTTCTGACAAATGACTCTTCGCCTTTGTGGGTGTGACGTATCCAGAAGCTTTCGCCGCCGCAAATAGCGGGGAGCGATCGCTTGTTTTGCTCCCGTGCTGCGAAGACACTTCCCGAAATCTGAAAATAGGTCCGCCGCGGAGGACGTTCAAAAAAAGGTCAGCGGAATGTCAGGAGAGCGAATCTTCGCTGCCAGCAGAATCATAGCGGCAACAGAAAGCAAAATCGGAATGAGGAGGTTGAAGATTAACCACCGAAGATTTTGGCTACTTAAAAAGAGCTTGAACCAATTATCGAATCGCTTCAAGGAAGCAGGAATGCGTGCAGAAGCTATCGTCTGCTTACACGCTTCGAAGGCCTGAGCAAGTCTTTGGACTGTGTTCTGTAACGGAGAAAGCTGCGATCTAATCACGGTTACGCTATTCGGATCTAGCGAGCTATCTCTGACGCCGTCCAATGAACGCTCGACTCGCTGTAACGCGTCGTTAATCTCGGTGACGCCCTCTTGCAAGTGTCCAATCTTATTCGCGCTCTCTATCCACCAATTATACAACGTGGATTGCCGTGGATCGCTCGGGTAGTCTCCCTCTTCGCTTGCGAATCGTGCGGTCGTTATAAAGGCAGTTCGTTTGCCAGTGATGCGCAAGCGCCACTCAAGGAATGTATCCCACGCGCACCAAACGTAATGAACCAATTGATAGCCTACAAAAAACAGGAGTGCAATGTAGGCAACGCGATCCGTTAGTCCAGTAATCTCTAAGCCTAGGAATGAAGAATCGCTGCCGAAATGGAGATCTGCCACCGTCACGAAAAGAGAAATCGTAGCTGCGAAAATAAGGTGACCGCGAACTTTGTCGGTGCGTTCGTCCGACCCAATGAATACCGGCGAACCCAAGATCGTTTCTACCGACCGCTCGTTCCGCGCTTTTTCTTCGTCTGGCATGGCGGCGCATGCTCTTCCATTGCGAAATAGTCGTAAACGCTTTTGTGACGGATGGAGTTCGCGACGACGCCATACTACTGCCAACGAAAGTGGCGTTCGAGCTTGGAGAGCCGCTGCGCCGCGTCCCTTCCTCAAGCTGCTTGGGCGCGCACCCATTCCTTACTTGCCGCCAGCCTCATCCTTTTCCAAGGTGGCGAGCCAGTTCGGATCGGTGACTCGCTCAGAAAGGTGGCGCAGCTCTTCAAGCATCGAGAGTGACATCTGCTTGAGCAGCCGGTTCATCTCCTTGGGATCGGAAATGTTCAGCAACCGGCGGCAGTGGCTGTGCGGGATTGCCAGAATTTTCTGGAGCAGCGCAACGAACAAATAGGCGGCTTGCTTCTCGACGAGATCCCGCTCGATCAGCTCGCCACGCTTCAAGGCGAGAGTCATGGCGGACTGCATGGTCCGGACGTTGACCTGCTCCGTTTGGAGGCAACAAACTGCGCGTCGAGTTTGAACGTCCGCTAGACGACACCACCGGGGAAATTGACCGATGTTACCCTTGCCATTCTGGGGAAATCAATCCAAGGCGTCATCTTTTCTTTTGACGATGAATGCACTTGGTGTAGCAAGGGCTATGAAGCTGATTGTCACTGCTTTAACAGCAATTGCCATTTGGGCTATTTATGTCGGCGTTTGGGAGCGGCGAATTGAGCGCGAACCCTCAGTGATGCAACCTGCTAACTTTGAACAACAAGAATATCTCAAGTATCTGGAAAGTATCGGGGACAGGGAATGTTACTAAGTTTCATCCTATTGCAAATCCATCTCTCCCGGTGCCTACTTCGATTGGCCTTGCCAAGCTCTTGACCTGATTGCGTTCCAATGCCCTGATCAACCGGGAAACATTTGAACTCCCCAACGGCGAGACACATATTATTCACGCAATTCAATGAAGAGGCCGCCGTCTCAGGACGAATACGAGACTTGGGTGAAACAGTATCAGGAAGCAGCGTCTAAGCGGCTGAAAGGAGATCCGCTGATCGTGGATGTTGTCGCCGACAAATTGCGGACAAAGTGAAGGCGTCTTATTTGCCGCCAACCTCGTCTTTCTCCAGTTCCTCGAGCCATCCCGGCTCAATGGTCTAGGGGAGATCCTTGATCTCATTCAGGATCGAAAGCGCGGCACCTTCAAGGATCTTCTGGACCTCGCGAACATCCTGCAAGCCGGTCAGTGCGTAGCTGGCAGAGCCCGACGCAGTCGGGATAATCCCGCTGAAGGCTTTCAACAAGCGCTGCTGGAGATGCTCGCTCGTTAGCGGGATAGAATTCGTTCTTGATCCGCTGGAGGTAGGCTCTGACGATGTCCATCCTATGCCCCTAATCGAGATTGCTCTGAACAAGTTCATCAACACAGATCAGGTCGTGACGGTCGCCTACGAGCCGGCCAAAACTGGCACCAAAGAAGTGACCGACGGCAGTGACTATAACCTGCCAAAAAAGGTGAAGGCGGCTACTCCGAGCTTCATCAAGGTAATACTCTCTAACGGCGACAAGGTCGAGCGAAAGGGAGAGGAAGCGAATATCCTTTTTTGCGGTATTGACCGGCGGTAAGGAGTAAACTCATGTGCTCTCCCATGGTTTGCGCGTAGGCGAGGCTGGCGAAGTGAAATCTTCCGTTTACCACGAAGGTTCGCTATTTTTGCTCTTGAGCCCAGAGCGGTATGAAACTCTCCTCCGCAGATGGCACTAAGAGCGGTTCTGATAGATCTGGACGACACGCTAATCGTGGACGAAGCGGTGTCGCGAGAGGCGTTCCAAGCTGTGGCTCGTTCTGCTCGGGACTGGCACGGCGCTGAAGCGGAGCGCTTTGCCCGTGACGCGGCCGAGCAAGCGAAGGCTCTCTGGCAGGCAGGGCCATGCCAGGCGTTCTGCCGCAATCTCGGAATCAGTGCTTTCGAGTGCTTATGGGGAAGGTTCGAAGGGGAGGGAGAGCTAGCTCAACTCAGGAAGTGGGCGCTGAGTTTCCGCGAACAGGTTTTTGATCATGCGTTGCGCCAGCAGATGATTGAGAGCGCCGAAGGTTCGCGGGATCTGGCTGAGGCTTTCAGCAGGGAGAGACGGTTGTTGCAGCGTCTTATGCCAGACGCCCGCGAAACGCTGACGCGACTTTCCGCAAGGTATGCGCTTGGGATGTTGACCAATGGCGCGCCGGACTTGCAGCGCGAGAAGATTACGACAAGCGGTCTCGAGAGTCTTTTCAAGGAGGTGGTCATTTCCGGCGTGTATGGCATCGGCAAGCCGCGTCCGGAAATCTTTCTCCATCTTACTGATCGCCTGGGGGTTGCTCCGGGCGAAGCGGTCATGGTGGGTAACAGCTTGGAAAGGGATATCGCCGGAGCGCGCAATGCCGGCATCAGTTCCATCTGGTTAAAGGTTGTGGACTCGGAAGAACATGCGGCCGTCGAACCTGATTTCACGATCGCGGGGCTTATGGAATTGCCCGCGCTTCTTGAACAGCTCGACGCCTGAACTGGCGGTCTGGCGATTGAGATTTCGGATTTGTCTAGAGCAAATGCCGAAATTTATTTCGAGATTCGTTCTAGCCATCGCCGGTGTCGAACGCCTTTTTGACTAGTCGTTCAACGGACTTCGGGTCTTAATTCCGTATTTATTCGGAGCGATTGCGGCCAAGGCAAGGAGGCGTCCGGTGCGGCCTCTGTCCCGGCGGTAGGAATAGTATTTCTCCGGGTTGGAGGCGGTGCAGGTGCCGCAGTCAAAGATATCGCGCGCGCCGGCTTCGCGGGCTTGACGAACGATCTGCGCGGCGAAGTCAACCTCGTAGTTTGGAGGGCGGATGCAGGGTGCTACCTGCACCACAAGATTTGCAGGATCTGTGCCGAACGCCTTGCGCATCATGGCGATTGCTTTCGTGACGATCCCCAGTTCCGTGCCCTTCCTTCCTGCGTGCACGAGGCCGATTGCTTGGACTTCCCTGTCTGCAAGATAAACAGCAGCGCAGTCGGCGACGTAAATCGCAAGGCACAGCCCGAGGCGATTCGTGACAAGACCGTCGGCGCCTGCGACAGGGCCGGGATTAGGCGCATCGACTTGCGCCACCATGTTGCCATGAATCTGCTCGGCAAGAGTGAATGGCATACCGGAGAATCCCAGCGAATTTGCCGTTTCACGGTGGACCGACCAGAGACGGCCCAGAGCCGTCTCTCGATCCGCCGCGACGTCGATGCTTGGGCAGCGTTGAATGAACGCCGCGCGGAGGAACGGCAAGGCGTCGAGCGCGGGGAAAAATTCCACCGGACACGTTGGCAGGGCGCGGCCGCTGATCGGCACGGGGCGGTCGGTCGGTTGCAAGTTGGCGCGCTCGAAGCGGACAAAAAAATCTTCCTACTTGCTCGATCCGCTGGATGTCTTCTTTTTCTTTTGCTTTGGCGCGGGCGACGGCGCTCCTTGCAAGATCGGTTGGACAGGATCCTCTTTCGCAAATGCACGCGGAAGCTTGGCCTGCGGTTTGCTGGGATTCGTAACCTTCTGGAATCGAGCGCGCTCTGTCTTATTGAGCGCCTGCGGGTTTAACGGACGCACCAGCGGGTCCTCGAATGTCTCGACGTATTGAGTGTCAAGCGAGAGCGCCAGCTCGTAGCTGGCCATTGCGGCGATGTAGTCAAAACGCGCCTGGAGAACATTGCTCTGGGCCGTGAGCAGCTGCACCTGCGCGTTGAGGACATCGAGCTGGGTTCCCGCGCCGGCATCGAGGCGCTCTTTGGAGAGCCGGAGAGCCTCGGTGGCTTGCACGACGCTGGCCGTCTGGCTGTCGATGGTTTCCTGCGCCTGCTGGAGGTTGGAAATAGCCTGCTGGACATCGAGCACGACCTGGCGGATTCCGTTGTCGTAATTGTTCTTCGACTGCATGAGTTGGGCCTTGGCCTGCGTCACGCGGCCATAGGTCGCGCCGCCATCCCAAACGTTCCACGAGCTGGTGGCTCCGAAGAACCATCCGCTCACCGTGTTCGAGAGATTCTGCGAAGCGAGGCTATTCGTAAATTCATAGCCGGCATTGGCGTTGATGCTGGGAAACCAACCGGCAATCTGCACATTCACGTTGGAGGCGTTGGCAAGGATTGTCTGGCGCTGGGCCTTCAGCGACGGATTGCGGGCAATCGCAACGCGGATGGAGTCGTCAGTATCGATCTTACGCGGACTGTAACCGAGCGTGCCTACGACATTGAATGGTACCTCGCTCGGATGGCCCCTCGGATAATCCATCCCAAGAAGCCTCACGAGCTGGTAGGTGGAAATGCGATAAGCATTCTGAGCCTGAATCAGCGGAGGCATGGCATTGGCAAGCGCAACTTCGGCCTGCAGGACGTTGAAACGCGGCACGGTGCCGGCCTCGTAGCGGTTCTGCTGGTCTTTGACCTGCTGCTGGAGCAGCGCCACATTTTGCTCCTGGGCGACAATCAGCGCCCGGTTGAGGATGACCTGATAGAACTGATTAATTACCTGAGAGACTATGTTGTCGATGGTCGAACGCAGACTGAAAAAGGCGCTATCGTAGGCTGCGCTCCCGGCCTTGATGCCGGAAATGGTCGCACCGCCGTCGAAAATGAGCTGGGTCGCTTGAAATTGAATGTTCCAGGTTTGGTTCTGGATGGCGTCGCCGCCGCCAAGTGAGATGACCGTGGGCCTGCCGCCGCTTGGATTTGGAATCTCGATAGTGGATTCGCCAATACTGCGCCCGTTGGTTACAAGATCCTCCTGCTGCTTATTGTAGCTCGAGTTGATTACCAGTTGAGGTACCGCCTGGGCGGCCACCTCGATGAGCTGGCCTCGGGTCAAGCGAATTTGCTGGATGGCATTGAGGATGTCGGGGTTTTGCTTGAGGGCGATCTGAACGGCGTCGTTAAGCGTCATGTTCGGCACCTTGGGATTGCGCTGCTTGGCGATGAGAGTGGCGAGCGACTTTTCAAAATCGGCCATGACCATCTTTTGCTGCGTGGCCAGCTTCTCGCTGTCCTTGAGGTCCGTGGTTTCCCCCGTTCTTTTCAACGGTTCCGAAAGCTGAGTGGGGCTGGGCAGGGGAAGGTTGAGCTGCTCAGAAAGCGTATTCGCGTCCTGAAGTACAGGCGTTGGCATCGGAGGCGGAGTCAGAGGCATCGTGCCATCCGGCAGCGGCGTTGGCATGGAGGCCGGCGTAGGCATCGGCGGAAGGGCCCGGGGCATCGGACCGTCCGGAAGGGGCGTCGGATAGGGAGAAAGCGCAGGCAGTGGCGGCGGCGTGGGCAGGACGGTTTGCGGCGTGAGGAGCGGGCTCGTTTGTGGCGTCGGCGCCGGTTCAGGGGCATTGGTCGAAACCGGAAACTTACTGTTTGTCTGAGCGAGAATCGACAAAACAGCCACAACGCCACCAAAAAAGACCAGACAGGCTTCGAAAGTGTTCACTCGGAGCATGGGCTTTGTTTACTGAGGCAGTAGGAATGCACCTTTTCGTAGATGCTCAGCCAAGCATTTTGTTCTTCCAAAGGCAACAGATCCATGATTTGCGACAAATTGTTCACGATGTCCTGCCGGATTTTGTCCACGAGCGCACTTCCTTTTTCAGTGATTTTACGAGGACCTTGCGCCGGTGACTCGCGGCATGGGGGCGCTGGACGAAGCCAAGATTCTCCAAACGATCCACCAGACCCGTAGCCGCAGCGGTAGAGTGGTTCATCTTCTCTGCGATTTCGCTCATCGACAGGAACGCATGGGTCGCGATATGCCCAAGCAAGAAAAACTGCGGAAAGGAAACCTGCCCGCGTGAGAGTTCCTCGGAAAGGCGCAGCATCAGACAACGCTGAAGCGTCATCATGATGTCTGCGAGCCGTTCGACATCAGCCCGTACTTCAGGTTTCTTCAGCTCAATCACAATATTTTATTAAGCATATTAGAATTAAGAGAAACCTAACAGTATTTGTCAACGTGGATCGAAGGATGGGCTCAGGGCTCCAAGAGACGATCGCCCGGGGACGGGGATCCGCTGGCGATGTCGGCGATGAGAAAGGGAGGATTTTCAATGTGCTCATGCGGAGGATTGGCTTTCTTCTTCATCCCTGATGCACACCAGGAGGTCGCCGGCTTCGGCGCCCTGGAACGTGGTGGCATCAATCAGGACGAATCGATCTTCCCTATTAACCGTTTTGACGACTCCGATGAGGCGGGGAACTTGAGCCTGCGGAGGTTTGGATTTGCGGGGAAGGAGGTTGGGTATGAACCCAAACCAGGAGACAACGCTTGCAATAAAGGGTCTCTTCGGCTGGGCAGCCTGGGGATGCGCGATTCCGGCCTGGCTGGTCGGGGGCTTCGAGCTTAGTGGCGCAGCCGGCGACCAGGAGGCCACAGAGAACCAGCTCACAGATTCGCTGGAGGGCCGCACCGCCAGGAGTCCGGGCGCGATAAGGCGATTCCCTGAATTTCACTGGTTAGCCAAGACATTCTAACCTCTGCATCCGCCCGTGCTGCATCCGCAGGAAGGCGTGTGAGTGTGAGCACTTGGGGACGAAGTCAACACGCCAACGCCTCCCGCGATGATGCGCTTGATGGGCTCTCCGGTTTGAGGATCTGATAAAGGCTGCATCTTTGATGCTCTGCTTGATCTCATAGCGTTTGGGCTTCGCGCCTTTTTTCGCGGGAATGGTTTCGTAAACGTAAATGGGCATGC